>JAAERP010000021.1 GCA_024230215.1 Fuerstiella sp.
AGACTGGCGATTCGATATGCCGAGGGAGAACAGGGTGCTGTTCAGGAGGATGTCCTTCCGTTTCCACACAATCCCAACGGAGCTGATGCAAACGTCGCTGGTGTTTGTGATGCCAGTGGGCGGGTATTCGGGCTCATGCCACATCCCGAACGACACATTGATGCCACTCAGCATCCCTGTTGGACACGCCGCAGCGAACAGCCGGAGTTTGGTGATGGCATGGTAATGTTTCAAAATGCCGTCAACTGGTTCGCCTAGCTTCCGGAACACCGTTCGGGATCAGTACCTGAGGTCGACGCTAACTGTTCCAATGTATCTGCTGCAATCCACCTTACTCACAATTCGTGAGTGATCCTGGCATCTCTCTCACGACTTAAGATCATCCTCGGTAGGTTGCGGCCTGCGAGTGACCTTATACAGGACCCGATTCAGCAATACCCGCGATAGTCGGTTTTGCAACAGCTGACAGTCCCATCGGTAAGGAAGGTCAATCAAAGTGGACGCTGCATGAGTCATCATCGCAGGATTTCCCTGCAAGTTTGTAGCGTCGTTTTGCGACTTGTTGGTAAAGCCAACGCCACAGTCGTGCTGTCCCCGGTAGATGCAGCAAGGGAGCTGCCAGCCACAGTGTGGGAAGGCGTCGGGTGAGGTAGCGAACTGCATCGGCACCTCCGTGCCGGCGTCCCGCCTGATCCACCACGTACATCTGCTCCATCATCATTTTATGGGTCAGG
>JAAERP010000022.1 GCA_024230215.1 Fuerstiella sp.
CATATCGCCATTGGCATAGTTACAAACGATCAGGTCGTAGTGTCCGGAGCCGATAGCACGAACCAGTTCGTCGGTCAGTTCCACTGCACTCATTTCAGGCTGAAGGTCATAGGTGGCGACGTCTGGCGAGGGAATTAATCTACGGTCTTCCCCTGCGAATTCCTTTTCGCGCCCGCCACTGAAAAAGAACGTTACGTGCGCGTATTTTTCTGTCTCGGCAATGCGGAGCTGCGTCATACCGTTCTGTGCGAGATAGTCACCTAACACATTATCCAGTTTCTGTGGTCCATAGGCACAGTTGGCGTCGATGTCATCGGCGTAGGCCGTCGTCATAACAAAGTCGGTAAGCTGGGGCGTAGCGATTCGCGTGAAGGCGCTGAAAGCGGAGTCAGGGAATGCCTGGGTCACTTGCCGCGCCCGGTCGGCGCGGAAATTCATGAACAGCACGGCATCTCCATCGTGGACCTGCGCGGGGGCTTGTGTTTCGCCAGCTATCACAGTGGGCATAACGAACTCATCGG
>JAAERP010000023.1 GCA_024230215.1 Fuerstiella sp.
TCGACAAAAGAAAAGTACGCGTTACTCAACATGGCTGCCCAAAAAAAGCGCAACCAAATTGCGAGTGACGGAATCAGCGTCGCGTCGGCTGAGACCACCGAACCCGAGGAAGCGGACTCCGGAACAAAACCGGTGGAGTCACCTGTCAGGCGTGGTCCCCAGCTGGTCAAACCTGGTGAATACGGCATCGGAAAACAGATTGAGCAATTGTCATTCACAGATATTACCGGACGAACGCATTCACTTTCTGACTTTGCTGACAAAACGGCAATCGTATTCGCCATGACCGGGACAGGATGTCCTCTCTGCCTGAAGTACGCCCCTACGCTGGCCAGCATTGAACGGCAGTATCGCAGCCAGGATGTTGAATTCATCTTCGTTAATCCCAATCAGTCTGAGCAACGGCAAGACTTGACCGACGCGGTTCAGACGCATGGTTTCCGGGGACCTTATGTCCAAGATGCCAACAGGGAACTGCCCATCGCCCTGAAGGCAAACACTACAACTGAGGTGTTTGTACTCGACCGGGCCAGGACTCTCATCTACCGTGGAGCCGTGGACGACCAGTATGGATTCGGTTACGCCCTGCAAGCTCCACGACGAGCTTTTCTCGTAGATGCGTTGGATGCCGTATTGGAAGGCCGGACACCTGCTATCCAA
>JAAERP010000024.1 GCA_024230215.1 Fuerstiella sp.
AGTTCTCTGCCTCGGTTTCCTGTCGAGACCAGCAGTTGAAGAAGATGTGTGTGGGACGAACGCCATCGAGCGCAGCGTGCACCGCATCGCCCGATGTCAGGTCGGCCGACACGCCAGGCAGATCAATGTTGTCCCGACGTTCCAGCCGTGCTGGATAAGTTGCGAGGCAAGCGTCTGCCCCTGAATCCCGGTGACACCGACGATCAATGCCGACCTATCGGGCAACGACATCATGTCAGCTGTATCTACTCGGTCACTCATAGTCGGGATCATCAATGATAAAGAACCAGGAAACAATCGACCACACCACGACCGTACCGTCGTTCATCCCCGCACTGTCACGTCACCGGTCGGAAGTCGCGTATAAGTTAGCCAGCTATCAGCATTGAAGTCCATGCAGAGTCCACTCTGAAGCGTCAGAACGGTGAGTTCAGGCAGTGGGTAGAACTGATATTGGTGGACACGGCACATGATGTGATTGTCCCCGCCACCTTAGTTCTCCTGTACCAAAGAGGTTGCCGGCCGGACGTCATGGTGACAGGCCACACAATTGCTCTATGCCAGGTACAGGCGTGGGCGCTTCGTGTCGCCGAGCCGCTATTTCGCGAAATCTGCAACTGTGGTCACTTCTTCCTTCGCAGGCCAATCCTTGAAGGATCGATTGAGATAAATCCGAGCTTCAAGGCTGGCGATTCCGGTTTCAGTCGGAAGTCACCGTTAGCCGGATCGACAAACAGTGGATCGACAGCCTGGCTGTGAGCATCCACTCCATCACGCTGCTGTTTATCTAACATCTTTCGGCCCAACTGAGGATCACCCGCGCAATAGTAGATGTTGTCGTCGGTCTCAGCATCCTTCGATCGTGCCAGTTCTCTTCCCCGTCGATCCTCCGTCCTGCTCCCTTTCCCGGCCGTCAGTTCATCAATGAAAACGCATTTCTCACCGGATGAATAAAAGATGTTCCGTTGAATGGTTGAACCCGTCATGGGGCCTTCGCGCAGAGAGAGGCAGTAACCGCGGGGCGGCGCGATCACGTCTGCGACAATGTTGTTTTCACAACGATTGTTCAGTTTCAGAATAATGCCCTGTGCAACGCACTTGTAGATTAGGTTCTCGGCGACAACGGTGTCTTGTTGTCCTCCGTCCGTGCGGATTGCCGCCTGCATTTTCATTGGAGCGACAAGGTGGTGCACGTAGTTGCGACGGATCACGTTCCCCGCGCCGGCACCGCGAATGTAGATACCATTCCCGTCGCCAAGTTTTTCCATCGCATGGTGGATCTCGTTGTATTCGATGAGGTTGTCGTGCGTGTGCAGGTAGGGACGAACCTGCTCAAGTTTCCTCAAGCCCTTTTCGCCGTCGATCTCATGCCACCGGATCGTTCGAACGAGCTCCCGGCCATCAGACCTGGCAAAGAAATGCGTCATGCATCCGGAAATGCTCATCCCGGTGTAGGGCGTATGGTGGACCAGGTTGTTGGCCACGCGGTTTTCGCCGCTCTGCCAGATCATGACACCGGGCGAGTGCAAATAGATCTCTCCCGTATGGTGGATGTGGTTGTTGTAGACGAGGTTATTCCTGTTTACATCTTTGGTTCCGGGACCGTAGCCACAGAGGAGGATCCCGGTTCCGCCAATATGCTCGATCAAATTACCGGAGATCCTGTTTTCCTGTCCGTGCAGGTCGACGCGAATCGCGCCACCACCACTGTGGGCAAAGCGACATTGTTCAATGGTGCAGTTCTCGGCGCCGCGCAGACGAAACAAGGCGTTGTCACGGTCGTGCATCTCCCAGTCATGTTGCAATCCCGCGTCGTCATTGTTCAACCGACAACGCTCTCCATGCATGAAGGTCAGTCCCCGGAAGCAGAGATTTCGGACCGGCTCGTCCTTTGGCCCGTCTTTGTCGATCACGCCCTCGACGCGGACAAGCTCCCGCAATGCGGGAGCTGCGACTCCCTGGGGAGCATCTCCACGGCGCGGCCACAGGTAGAGCTTGCCTTCCTTCGTGTTCAGCACCCACTCACCTGGTTCATCCAGTTCCTCAAGAACATTCTCGACCCAACACGACTCGGTACTCTTCAGGAAGTGAAGTGGATTCAACGCATACGTTCCATCGGTGGCCGTGCGAGCGATCTGAGTCTCCTCATCGACCGACGCCAGCGGCAGGATATTCACAATCCAGGCATGATGGGGACGGATGACGACCTCCACGTCTTCCAGGTTTGGCCAGTTCTTCAACCTGCCGCAAGGAAAACGGAGGATATTGTTCTTTCCACCGGACAGCGGAATGAACCCGGCCGACCTCGCGCGCGGCAGCGGGCCCTCGGTGTCGTACAATGTGAAAAAACGATCTGAAACGTCGGCCACCCACAGTTTTCCGGATGCCTCTTTCTGCACACCTCTTAGGTGGCCGTTCACTTCTTTCCAGCCAGTGATCTGTCGGTCCGAGCTGAAGACAGGCTTCTCGTCGGGATAGGCTGCATAGGTAACACTCCAGTCACCTGCTCCGGAATCCTCCAGCCCAAACACAACCGTCTCCTGCAGCCGGTACTGTCCTTTGCGAATGAGAACGACCACGTCACGATTCAGCGACTTTCGCTTCAACTCTCGAACAGCGTCTCTCGCGCGAGCCAACGTGGCGAATGGACCATCTGTAGACTGAGTGTTGGCGGCCGGCAGCGTCCCCGACCACCGATCATCCCCGTCCGCAGCCACATAGAAATCCGCACGCACAGACACTTCGGCGGCAGGGGACAAACATCCGTTACTAAACCAAGCAATCAATGCAACAATGACGCGTATGTTGTGCATTACCATTCTGTCCCGGTATTCTTGAACGCGTCGCCAACAGTGAGGTAGTCCAGGACTGGTCCTGCGGCGCCCCTCAGCGTCAGGACCAGTTCTGACCTACATTCGCTTTCCAGTTTCATCTGTCTATTTCTTTTTTCGGGCCCCTGACAGACAGGCTTTGCGTGGTGCGGTGGGCAAGGAGTCTTTCCAGGTGTTGAGTTTTCCGGAGAGGTCTTGAACGACTTCGGGATACCCGGACAACACATCCTCCATTTCCGCCCAGTCGTTTTCCAAATCATACAGTTCTGTTTTCTGCTGTTCTTTGTTGACGAGCAGTTTCCAGCGTCCGTCGCGGATTCCCAGGGTCGGCCAGGTGTAATCCCTGGAAATGCCACCCCGCCATTCCCAGAAAACCGGTTTGGTTCTCTTGAATCCTTCCCCCTTGAAAGCGGACACCGCGCTTTGACCGTCCGGCTCGAAGTTGTCCGGCAGGTCCACGCCCGCGAATTCCATGAATGTCGGCAGCAGATCGACTGCCGTGAGCACGGAGGTCTCATCGGTTCTTCCCGCCGGCACAACGCCCGGCCAGCGCACGATTAAGGGGACCCGGATGCTGCCTGCGAAAAGCGACCTCTTCCGCCATGCGGTCCGGATTCGGAGTTTTGCAGAACGTGCTGCCGTGCTTGCTCATATCCCCGTAGCCCCAGTCATCCGCGAAAATGAAGATGATGTTCGGCCGCTGAGCACGAATTGCGGTCGTTTCCGAAAAGAACGCAAGCACCGCGCCCAGGCATAAGGCCATTCTGATCTGCTCTACACGTGTCTTCATGTTTGTTCATTCCGAGATGATTTTTTTTCGATGCTGTACGGCTCAACCCTGGGCAATGTTGGTAAGGCATAAGCCCGTCGAATGTCGTCGAGAATTGTGTGCAGTCGGAAAACGCTTGCGCGACGACCAACGGCGCGGTACTGGGGCTCATCGCCTGCTATTGCTTGTGCCATCGCTCACATATTTCCTGAGCAAAGCATGCATCTGCTTCACAATCTCCGGATGGTCGTGGGATACGTCGGTGGTTTCTTCAATGTCGCTGCTCAGGTCATGAAGCACGAAGGACACCGGGACGGCGTCATCCACAACCTGCATGATGGTCTTCGGCCCGTGGACCGTCAGCTTGAATGCCCCCTTGCGGATGGCAAAGGTACCATTGCTGTGATTGTGCACGATCGCCTCGTGAAACGATCCGGGGCTCACTTCTCCCGTTAGCGCCCTGAAGAAACTTTCGCCATCTTCGGCAGTATGACTGTCCAGACTGATGTTCAACATTTCCGCCAGGGTGGGGATAACATCATTGAAGAGAATCGTTGTTGGACAACTCCCGCTCGGTTTGATTTTCTCCGGCCAGCGGACAAAGAAGGGCACGCGGTGACCGCCCTCCAGAAGTCCCGCCTTCCAGCCGCGGAAGGGTCCGTTGGAGTCGTGCCCGTAAATGGCAGTATCGCCCCTGACCCACCTGGCCCGATACCCCTTTGTACGATCGACCGGCCCGTTGTCGCTGGTGAAGATGACGATCGTGTTCCTTTCGATTCCGAGTTCGGAGATCTTTCTTAGAATCCTGCCGACATGGTGGTCGAGTTCGACGACGAAATCCCCGTACGCCCCGGCGCGACTGGTCCCGACGAATTCCCGGTTCGGAACGATTGGGTTGTGCGGCGTCGTCATTGCGTAGTAAAGGAAGAACGGCTGGCCCGTTCGGTTGCGGGCTGCCATCTCGACAAATTCGCACGCTTCTTTCGACAGGGTCGGCACGAGGCGGTCCATGGTGTGGTCTTCGGAAATGATGTTGTCGTCCCGGCCATACCATTCGCCATATATTTCCTTTGCTTCCTGGGAGGACAAAGTGGGGACGAGCGTGACCCGATTGTTCTGGATGAAGGTGGAGGGGTTCATCTCCGCCGATCCGGCGGTGGCGAAGGAATAGTCAAACCCAAAGTCCCGGGGCCCTTTCAGGACGGGTGAAGCGAAGTCGATGTTTCGAAAATCCTGGTAGTTGGGATCTACGCGAATCACTTTCCGCGCGCTTTCATCGTGAAGCTTCCAATCGATTCCCTGATGCCACTTGCCGACCAAGCCGGTGAAATATCCCGCCCCCCGTAGCAGATCGGCAATGGTTTTTCGGCCCGGCTCGATCAGTGTGCCGGCGAAGTTGGCCAGATTGCCGCCTGATCCCAGCCGAGTGCGCCACATATAACGGCCAGTCAACAGTCCATAACGGGAAGGGACGCAGTACGATCCCGACGAGTGGGCATCGGTGAACATCAGGCTCTCTTTTGCCAGCCGGTCCAGATTGGGAGTGGGGATTCTGCTGTCCCGGTTGAGAGTGTCGACATCGCCATAGCCCATATCATCGGTCAGAATGATCACGATGTTCGGCCGGAGGACCTCACTCGGTGCTGCCAAACCTGATTTCGGTGAGGCGATTAGCGCCGGCACCAACCCGCAGGCCACGGTAAATAATGTCGTTCTCATGTTGTTCTCTCAAGAGACCAGCAACCTCAAACCACAGTAATGTTCTGTCGCCTCTGCATCTTTGACAAACACTTCTTCGTTCATGCTCGTCACCAGCAGAGACGCACTCACGATGGCTGTGCGCACGTTCCCTGGCCTACTTCCCCCACGAAACGTCGTAGAGTTTCAACGTCAGCGAACCGCGGACGGATTCACCAGGCACGGTTGACGCGGCATCAAATTCCACAGTGCCGCAGGCGGCGCGAGAAATGGGCGGATTAAACAAAGAAAACCCTTCCCTGCCTTCAATCAGCGTCCCCTGAATTCTCACCGGGAACCGATTGTTGGTGCGGAACGACTTCTTTGTAACGGTCAATTCAAGTTTTACGGGCGTCCTGTCCGTCGTCAACTGCCCCTTGAACAGCAGCCGCGGAGAACCAGGATCGATACCCGGGGAGGAGACCTGTTGTTTTTGTCCGATCGCAAGACTGAGGTTGTCAAGTTGCAGCGATTCAGCGTCATTCACTTGGATCGTCAGGGACTCGATCGGAACTTCGATGGGATCGTCAGACAGTTGCTGGCTCCACTGGCCGTCGAACTTCGCGGTCACCGCCCCCACAACCGTAGCCGACCCGGGAATGCCGGCGTTGGGTGCGTCAGGTTCCCCTTTGGACAGTTCGTTCGCGATTTCCTGACGGCGCGTCTTAATAAAACGTCGTACGGCCTTGAGTGCGTCGTGAAAGCTGTCTGCCTGCGATTCGCCCAGATGATCCACGACCAGTTTCTCGACCTGATCCGTTTCTGCCAGCAATTCCTCTTCGTTCCACACTGTGTCAAGCAGCTGATTCAGAGTGGCGAAGTATTGACGGCGCGTTTCTGCTGTCTTGTACAGCAGGTGCGGCAAGCGAGCTCGGGCATGAACGGACTGAGTCGCACCACGTTTAAAAAGGAAGCTGAGCACGCCTTTTGAGAACGACACGTCTGCACCCCACGGAATGAAATGCAGTCGCCCGTCGGTCGGATTGGCGTACACAAAGAAGTTGTTTTGGTTGTTATTGTAGCCGTCCCAGAAGCCGACCAGACTCTCCACCGCCCAGAACTTCATGAACTCTTCCAGGTCAATCTGCTGCTGAAGCACGTGCAGATCCAGCGGTTCGGCGCTTAGAACTTCGGCAGTCTTTCGAAGCTCAACACGATCATCCGGAGCGTCGTCGCTGTTCTTGCGTTCGAAGCGGCTGATCCCGCCAACCGTGAAATCGGCCAGCGTCCCTTCGTACAGCGTTCCATCTGAATCGCCGAAGTTCCGCCGCAGAAACGCCGATTTGACCGGTTCGACGTTCGCATAGATGCCCAGATATTTGCCGTTGACCGTTACTTTCGCCAGGTTCAACCGAGGAGCAGGCAGTCCGACTCTGCGATAAGTCCGGTAGGTCAGCCACTGACTCAACAGTGCCTGGTCCTGTTTGCAGTTATTCAGAGTCAGATTGTCGACATCACAGTATTCGACACCGTCCACATATTTGTCCAGATTCAGTTTGAGCGACGGTCGTTTAGTGTCCAGCGACCCAAGGAATCCCTTTTTACGGACAGCGACGGAATCAATTCGTGTGCCATTTATCGTGACGCAGCCCTTGAAGTATTCGAAGGGCGAATCGACGGGAGGCGACACCAATGATTCAACCAGGTTGCGCGTCTGACCACAAAGTTCAACCCAATCACGTTGTGGCAGTTCAATTCTGATGTCCAGCAGCCGCTCCGGGTCGTATAGACCGTCCGTCTTATCAGCGCAGGCAACACCCGAGATGAGGACAACAATCAATGCCGAGAGCCACTGTGCAGGTTGGGCCGCTTGCCGCTGACAGTGACCGTCCGGCAGCGCGAAGTGTGTAAGACACAGGCGTAACCAGGGTATTTCCGTTATTGTCATCGGTGTTTCCGGGGATGGAGCAGAGGCGGATTCGTCAGCGTGTACTTCGCCGGAGAAACGGCAGTATTGTTTTTTTCCGATCGCTGCGGCCACTCAAATACAGAATTGCAATTGGCGCGACAGTGCCCGCATCGCTCTGTTTACTCAACGGAAACAGTTGTCCGGGCAGCCCGATTGTCGGACAGCTCACCACGCTCGTGAGCGTCTGCGGAAACCACCCCTGTCAGGCTCCGTGCACCGGAATCTTTCACGCCGAATTCCTGGCAGAGACAAGTCAAGTACAACCGGCGATTGGACAGGATGAGCATCTGGCGTGGCACGATGCAGCTGAAGGCGGAAGAAACAGAGCAGGCTAAATGTTGCCAACAGGCGCCTACATCTCGGATGTGTGTCATGGATTGGGGCGAGTCACTCCTTCCTGTTCTTTTTCGTGGGCGTCGTCTTCGTCGGCTTCTTGTTGATTTTGGGAAGGTGGGCGGCCAGTTCTTCTTTGACGGCAACCATGTCCGTACTGCCAGCGAGGTTGGTGAACTCATAAGAATCGTTCTTGTGATCGTAGAGTTCTTCAGTGCCGTCGGCGTAACGAATATAACGGTAGCGTCCGTCGCGGATGGCGTGATTCAGATAGCCATGGGTCGTGAGCGCAACGCCGTCCCAGCTGGACTTTGGGTTCTCCAGAAGCGGGACGATGCTCTTGCCTTCGAGGTGTTCGGGAGGCTTGAGCGTGGCGAGTTCGCAGAGTGTGGGGTAAATGCTCATGAAGTCGACAGGCCGATCACAGATCGTGCCGGGTTTTGTGACACCGGGCGCGACCCAGATGAACGGGGTGCGGGTGGCTTCCTCCCAGAGTGCAAATTTGCGCCAGTGTTGTTTCTCGCCCAGATGCCAGCCATGGTCTCCCCAGAAGACGATGATGGTGTTGTCGCGTTGGGGGCTTGCTTCATAGGCGTCCAGCAGGCGACCAACGTTCATGTCGACGTAGGCGATCGTCGCGAGATAGGACTGGACGGCGTCCTTCCAGCGACCGGACTTGAGAAACTTCGCATGGTCTTTCTCAGGGCCCGCCATCCGCACGCCGGCTTTTGGAAGATCGTCAAGGTCGTCGTTGCGGTGGGGTGGTAGCCGGACGTTTTCACGGGGATACATTTCGTAGTATTTGCGAGGTACGGCCCAGGGAAGATGAGGCTTGATGAGGCCGCAGGCGATGAAGAACGGCTTGTCACGTTCCTGATTCATGCGGTCGATGCAAAAGTCGACGGTGTGCCAGTCGGGGAGGTCTTTGTCATGAAGGTCAAGTGGAAGCGGTTCGTGGTAGCCTTCGAATTTCGTGGGAGCGCGACCAGCACTGTTCTCTCTCGTCGTGGGCGGGTATTCGTCCCATTCGGAAGCGTAGACACTTTTCATGCCGCTGGCGCTGGAGTGGTAAGTCTTGCCCATCGCGGCGGTGTAGTAGCCATTCTTCCTGAAGTGAGCATTGAGATTCAGCCCTTCTTTGATGTGTCGCTTCCAGGGGTCACCGTTAACGTAGCAGCCCGAAGAATGTGGACGGATGCCGGACCAGAGAGCGGCACGGGAAGGGCCGCAGGCAGGTGCCGCGCAGTGGGCGTTGGTAAACGACACGCCCATCGCGGCCAGACGATCGATATTGGGAGTCTTGCACTGCGGATTACGGCCAGTGTAGCCGACCCAGTGGTTGAGATCATCGACGGGAATGAAGAGCACGTTGGGCGACTTCGCCGTGGCCGACAGCCCCGAGTTCAGAGTCGAAAGCAGGATGACAAGCACGAAGGCCGTTCGGCGGCTGGGGCGTTTTGACTTCATGAGCTATTTCCTGGGAAGATCCTCGGATTGAACCAGTCGCTGGATGAAAGCGGGGGAGTCGTGCTCTCGATCCTTACTCAGCTAACGATGCGTTCGGCGAACTCTCGGTCACTACAGCGTTTCAAGAGTGATATTACTACTCCCGCGAGACAAGACAGTTCGCGAAAACATGTAGACTGGTTTGCGACCAAAGGGTCGCCGGAGTGAGCATTCTATCCGTGCCTCAGTGAAGCCGCGAGCAACATCAAGCTGTTGTTCGCATCTGGGAAAAGTCTTTGAAGGGCGACGGAACTGGGCAACGTGCGACTGACGTTGCTGGGTTGTGAGGCAGCGACTGCGTCCAAAACGTGTGGCGTTCTCGGAACGGTTGAGCGGTGTCAAGAAACACGGCAAGGAAACCCTCCGCCCGATCCACTTTGTCATTCTCGCCGGGGGAACGAGGATTAAGCGGCCAGGTATCCGGTAATGATTGACCATCGTTTCCTTCCGTTCGCCTCGTCCCAGGCCTGGGTTGCGGATTATTCGGCGGCTGAGGCACTGCAGAGTGCTTCGAATATCTGCGCAATCTGCTCACGAAACAAACGGCCGGAATTGATGAACGCATCAACTTGACTTCCGGTGGATCCGGTCGCGGCCGCGACTGTGACAATCGTCGATTCAACTTCTGTCGTGAATGGCAGATCACCCCATTCTGTGAATCCGATGACGGTTGTCTTTTCTTCGTCGCCGTCTTCGTCGTTGTCTTCGTCGCTGTCTTCGAATGCCAGTACCGTAAGTAGTGGCTGCGTATAGATATTCTCTGAGCCATGCCAGGTAAACCGGACCTCCGATTGGTCAAACGGAGATTCTGAGACCGAGGCAATTTGAAACACAGAATCGGTCGCGAGCAGTTTTGACTCGGCAACGGATATCCGAGACGAAATGACCTCCTCGTCATCGCTTTCAAGCCATAAGAAATGGCGGTTGAGAGTTTGACACCCGTGGATTTCGATAATTTCCGGCAGGCTGAATTCTGCGATGATTCCGATATCGCCGACGATCAGGCAATCATTGAGGAGCAATCGTCCTTCGCCGTCGTCTGCCGCCAATTGAATTGCTGAGCCCGTTGAGCTGTAGAACATGCAGTCCATAAAACTTGCCGCATCAATTTCCTCCAGCCAGATGACTGCTCCGTCGGGTTGTTCGAACGTGCAATTCGTACATGTGAGCGTACCCTCTGCCATCACGGTAATGCGGATGTCTTCCCGCGGATCCTGGCTGGTTCGGTTATCCTGTACGGTAAGATGACGCAGCGTGAGTGAACGACCGGAATCAAGAATGGGCACTTCTTCGTCAAAGTCGGCAGTGATGTTCGCGACCTGGCCGGCGCGGCCTGCGATCGTGACTTCTTTGTCTTCGAAGTCAATTGGTTCTGAGAGCAGGAACGAAGTGTTACCGGCCAGTTGAATGACACCTTTGTCCGGAACCATCCGGGCGGCTTCATGCAGCGAAGACGGCTTTGACAGCAGTTGCCCGCCAGCATCAAAACAACGAATCCGTGCCAGAGTATCTGCGCTTCGAGATCCTGTCGTTACTGTGGCTGCCCCGGTGTCCGGCATTGCCTCTTCATTGGCGATATTGCCTGAGATACGTGGACGGGGGCGTACTTCGGCGGGCTGATCAGTAACGACGCCTTTCCGCCTGTCCTCGGTGACAGCAATTTCCGGTGTCTGGTGAGATGCGGAGAAAGATTGCCCTTGAGAGGAGGAGTCGGTCGCTTTAACTGACGCTGTTCCCAATTCAGCGACCTGGACGGTCTGCACGCTGTTTTCCGGAACTGGTCGTGTCCTGGTAAAAAAGACCGACTTCAAAATCGCGGCAAGAACGATCAGCGTCACTACCGTCGATATGGCCGCGATAGTCCTGACGGAGCTGACGGTGAGTCCGCGGCGGTTGTTGGCCCCGTGGACTTCATCAGGCATGCGTTTCGCGTTCCTGAGTGCTCGCGCGACTGCAGTTGAGGTTTGGTATCGATCGGCTGGTTCGTGACTTAACAGTTTTTCGATGACGGTTGCAGTAGCACGAGACACATCGGGCACCAGGTTTCGGATGGGCTCGAAACGTCCAATTGATATCGCCTGAATTGTGCCAACTACGGTATTCGCTGAGAACGGCGGGCGTCCGGTCAGCATATGGTACATCACCGCCCCCAGGCTGAACAAATCTGTGCGTTCGTCCTGTGGCTGTTCGGCAATCGTTTCCGGCGCCATGTACGAAGGAGTTCCCAGCAATACGCCTGATGCCGTAAGGTTGCTTTCTGCAACATTCCGGGCGAGACCGAAATCCTTAAGTCGTGCCCGACCAGTTCCGGATTCGATCAGAATGTTGGCTGGTTTGATGTCGCGGTGAATCAGCCCTGCGGCATGCGCGGCTGCCAGACCGGTCGCAATGTTGCATCCCGTTCTGAGGACTTCGTTGGCTGTGAATATTCGGCCGTTCGCCAGCATTTTGTCCAGCGACTGGCCCTGGACAAACTCCATCGCGATATATGGAAGGTCGGCATCGTGTGCGACTTCATAAATGCCAACGATGGCGGGGTGGCTGATCGCAGCGACAGCTTTCGCTTCACGCAGAAACCGCTCGTGAGCTGTTTGGTCGCCGAGCAACGACGGTGACAGAACTTTAACAGCGACGGGCCGATTCAGATTGGGATCTTCGGTCCGAAACACGATCCCCATCCCTCCGCGACCGAGCATTTCAGTGAGTCGATACGGTCCCAATTGCCCGATGCTGCCATCATCAGTCATCGTCAGCCAGGGCTGGACGTCGGCGTATGAGTGCAGTGGGACGCCCCGCCGTCCACGAGTATCGCCTCCAACCGGCGTCACATGCGGAACGGCCGTTTCGGCAATGTCGTCCTCCGCCTGCTGGATGATGTCGGACAACAGGTCTGGCACTGAATCAGTTGCAGACAACGCGTTCTTCGCGATCGCCACGAATCTCTGCGGAACGAATTCATCCAGAGTCGTTTGGCACGCAGCGCAGTCGGCGACATGACGAATTGCTCTGCCTTCGATGTCGGATGAGAGCTCGCCAGCGACAAGTTGCCTCAGTACATTTGGCGACGGGCAGGGCGGCGAACGACGTTTCTTAGTGTTCATCGAGTTCACTCAACGCTTCTCGGATGCGGGTGAAGACTCGATTCTTCGCCACGTACACACTGCCGACATTCATGCCGAGTCGGTCCGCTACGGTTCTGGGGTTTTCTTCATGGACCGCCGTTGCCATGAATGCTTCCCACGTAGATGGCTGCACAGTTGGCTGCACTCGTTCCGATGCCAGTTCGAACATGCGCCGCGTGTATTCATCGTTCCAGAACCTGGAGTCTGCTGCGGACGCACCATCCTCAGCCACCGATAATACGGTTGAATCGCCGGTACACGCAGGTTGTCGGCGGTTGCGTTTCTTCATTTGACTGTAGGTGTAGAAGGCCACTGTCTTCAACCAGCCTCGAAAACGTCCGACCGACGGATCGTAGTTAAAACGCTCGATCGACTCAGAAACCACTTTTAGCACGTCCTGAGTTACATCAGCCGCATCTGCATCCTGAAGGCCCATCCGCCTGGCGTAACGGAAAATCAACGGGGCATAGATCCGCACAAACTCCCGCCACGACTCAGCATCACGAGTGTCGCGAATTCTGAGCAAAAGGCTGAGTCGTGTTGTGACGAACGGTTGCATGGCCTGGGCAGGTTTTTCGCAAGTATTTCAGTTCCTGACACTCTGCGAATTGTATCGCACCAGCATGTGTAACGCGATCTGTCGCAATCTTACGTCGCGGTACTGCAATTTTTTTGTGGACGCCTGATGTTGCCCAGGGGACCTCATATATCACGTGGCGTTACGACCCGTGATATATGGGAAGACCACCCCGCATCGGCACCTGGCGAAGTATTTTTCAGAAAATCTCCGGTTGCCGTGTTAGATCGACAGTCGGACGCACAAAGGCCTGTCGTATCACCTTTCTTTCAACCGAAGCCGCGAACATTCACGCTGCCCATTCGAGCACATTTTCGACGGTTTCCCTTATCTGGAGACAGAGTCATGACATTCGACTGGCTGGAACAAATGCGGCAAAAACTGACAACGCCCGGCTCTTCGCACAGTCGCAGAAAGAAAGGTCGACGCAGTAGTCTTGCTGCGGGCGAACTCTGCGAGAGCCGGGTGCTTTTGTCAGGAACGGCCATGACGGTTGACGCTGGCGCCATGAATCACGCTCAGGTCGGTGAAAACGGTGCGGCGGACACAGTTACTCCGCGTGCGGTTGGGGCACAGCCCGGTGATCAGATGTCAGCAGCTCATATGGCTGTAATGAGTCTCGTCGACTCGGATCAGGCAACGAACACGGTCGTCGCGACCGGAGACTGGTCCGATCCGGCAGTCTGGCAGAACGGTACACTACCGACGAGGGGCGCTCGAATTATCGTGCCGCACGGCCGGACATTGACCGTGGATTCAGTAATGCCGGAGGAGTTCAAGACGATTCGTGTTGACGGAACGTTGAACTTTAGAACTAACGCGAATACGGAGCTGCGAGTTGACACGCTTGTCACAACGAAGACCGGTGTGCTGGAAATCGGAACGACTGCGAATCCCGTTGCTGCCAATGTTACCGCTCGCGTTGTATTTTCAGATGACGGTGCGATCGACAGAACCTGGGATCCTGCACAAGTCAGCCGAGGCGCTGTCCTGATGGGGAAAACGGAGATTCACGGAGCCGCGGCGACTCACCGAGCGACCCTTGAAACTCACCCGGTAGCCGGAGATTCGACACTGAATCTGAGTGCCGCACCGAATGGCTGGAAGGTCGGTGACGAAGTCGTTGTCACGGGTACGCAGGGTTCCACAAGTGACGAAGTTCGTACGATCACCGCCGTCAACGGAACGACCGTCACGTTAGACGAGGCTTTAAGTAAGGACCATGTTCCTCCACGATCTGACCTGAATGTCTACGTGGCCAATACAACTCGAAATGTCGAGTTCACCTCAGAGAACAGTGCAATCGCTCACCGCGGGCATGTGATGTTCATGCACACGCTGGACGTAAACGTAAGAAACGCGAAGTTCCACGAACTCGGGCGAACCGACAAGACGAAGCCTCTGGACGACTTCACCTTCGAATTCGAAGACGGTATTGGCAACCTCACCAGTGCTCCAGTGGACTTCACGGCAGTGAAGGGACCGGGTACCAATGTCCGAGGTCGCTACGCCGTGCATTTCCATCGCGGCGGAACAGTCCCGTCCAGCACGTCGGCGGTTGTTGATGGCAGCGTCGTCGTTGGTAGTCCCGGCTGGGGATTCGTCAATCATTCCGCCAACGTCGATATGACCAACAATGTGGCGTACGGTGTGCAGGGTGCCGCGTTCTACACCGAAGCCGGAGATGAAATCGGATCAATGATTGGCAATATCGCCATTCGCACGGTCAGTCCAACGTTCTCCCTGGACGCAGACGGAGCGATCGATCCGGACCTGCGAGCGGACGTACAGGACTTCGGCGTAGACGGCGACGGCTACTGGCTGTCGGGCCACATGGTCAGTCTGAAGAACAATGTTTCCGCGGGAGCCTCCGGTCACGGAATGATCATCTGGAGCGACGGGCTGGTTGAAGCGGATCGTGGTCGTGGTCGCACAAATGTGAAGACATCCGATGTCGCCAACGGTCATCTGATAACCGGCCGAGATACCATTCCGACATGGTGGGCCCCACTGGCCGAGATCACCAACAACGAATCCTACGGCTCGACGGTCGGATTCCGATCACGTTACGTTCATTCATCGGTGTATCTCGGCGAAAACGGCAGCCCCTTTCATGCGAAACCCGACCAGGCGTACATCGACACGCTGAATCCGGTGATCGACGGCCTGACCGTGTGGGGTTCGCGAGATGGAGTTCTGCTGAACTACAACGAACGTCTGTCGCTCAAGAACGCCACGTTGATCGGCACTGGTGCCCCGTACATTCAGAACGGAGGGACCGCCGATACCGGTGTTGGCATCGACATGTACAACGAAGTCAGCCGTGGCCCGGGAATCATCGATAACGTGACGATCGAAGGCTTCAACATGGGCCTGCTGGCTCCACGACAGGATCACTGGACGGTCAGTAACGTTCAACTGAGCAACACAACGGATCTGTATATTGCCGAGCCGCGTCAGTCGGACCGAGTTCTCGACATGAATAACATTACGTTCGGCAGCCTGGCTGGAACGGCTGTCGCCGGCCACGATGGCCAGCGACAGAACATCGTGATGAATGCGGACCTCGAAGCAGATGGCTATCAGCCTTACTGGTTCCTGCTGTCTGACCGCGTCACACTCGACGAACAGGGCCTGTACTTCAATGAACAGGGCGCCAATCACGTTCCGTTGGAATCGTTGGAAGCCGAAGGCTTGATTGCGCCCGTATCAAACGACTTTGTCGGCCTGACGAATCAGCAGTTGCAGGATAGATTCGGTACGTCATTCGGCGGAGCGATAATTCCTGTCGATGCCGCCAATGTCAGCTTTGTCAGTGGCGGGGTCGTTGGCAGCACGTCCGCTGATGCAGCGACGACTCCACCGCTGTATGACATGACCAACGAAGGGGGCGACGGACTCATAGTTGCCCCGGGAACGCTGACAAATTCCAGCGGTGCTGTGGCAGGCCCAGGAGTTGACGGAGACGAGACCCAGGACGGTGACGACGAAGCTGAAGACGGAGACGATACCCAGGACGGTGACGACGACGCTGAAGGCGGAGACGACACCGAGGAAGGTGACGACGAAGCTGAAGACGGAGACGATGCCGAGGACGGTGACGACGAAGCTGAAGACGGAGACGATACCGAGGATGGTGACGACGAAGCTGAAGGCGGAGACGATACCGAGGAAGGTGACGACGAAGCTGAAGACGGAGACGACACCCAGGACGGTGACGACGAAGCTGAAGGCGGAGACGATACCGAGGATGGTGACGACGAAG
>JAAERP010000025.1 GCA_024230215.1 Fuerstiella sp.
CCCAAGCCGGCAGATCCTGGCCCAGATGTCTTGCCTGTTGCCCGTTGAATCCAATGCGGCTGAGACCATCAACCGCATCCCCGCCGCAGTCACACGCCTGCCACAACCCTGGAAACCAGGACTCGACTACTTCCAGGAACTACTGAACGCTGCAGATCTTCTGGTGGCACACAACGCGGCCTTCGACCGGCAATGGTTTGGCAGAGGCCATCTTCCTGCAACAGATCTGCCCTGGCTCTGCAGCATGGAAGACATGCGTTGGCCGAAAGAGAAGCAACTCAGGTCACGTCCTTCCGTACGCGATTTGGCATTGGCATACGAGATTCCGGTATGGGCTGCCCATCGTGCACTCAGCGATTGCATCTATCTGGCCGAAGTGTTCAGACGTTGCGATCAACTGGAACAACTGATTGAACATGGACTCGAACCCCGTTCCTTAATGCGAGCTCAGGTCTCGTACGACGATCGCCAGCTCGCTCGAGATGCAGGCTTCCGTTGGAATGATCCAGTGAAGGGGGCTTGGACCAGGCGTCTCAGCGAACGTGAAGTAGACGAACTGCCATTTGCAGTGGTGCCCCAAGACGAGATTTGACATCAACCACCCTGTTTTGTTTCAGCAATCCGAAGCCACATAGGGGATTTTTCACAGGACAGGTGGACGGCATCAGGCTGTCAGTACGGTTGTTCTCTACCTTCGGTCCAGCGTGCAGAGATCTATCAGTCACTGCGATTTCC
>JAAERP010000026.1 GCA_024230215.1 Fuerstiella sp.
CATTGCAGGGACCGGCAAAGACGTCTCCGGATATCCGGCTTCCGTCAGGTAACCTCACGGCTGTGCAGGTAGTTCCGGCGGTGCGAATATTCGCGATATTCGACCCCGTCAGACTGGAACGCCAAACAAACGTGCTTCGAAGATCGGCACTTCGCATATCCACCTTCTTGAGATCACTTTCCAGCAGCAATCCATTGCGAAAGGTCACCTTTCGTAACGATGTGCCTTTCGCCATAGTCGACTGAACTAACTGCGCTCCAGAAAGATTCGCCGACTTCAGCTTCACGCGCCGCAGGTTCACTTGCCGAGTACTGGTTTTCTTCAGATTTACCGCACGCAGATCGACGCCGCGGAAAGTCGATTGCGTGATCTCCGCATCAGCTATTTTGGTGCGCCGCATCGAACTGTCGACGACAACTGTCTGGCTGATAGCAGCCCGAGACATGTCGCTACTTTGAGCGGAAACTTCAGTGAAGTTGGAGCGGATGATGCTACCGCCAACAAGATTCACCTGGTCTAACTGGACATTGATCATGGGGCACTCGATGATGTCTGCACCTGCGAGGTTCGCCCCACGTAGATCGACGCTTTCGAAACTGCACCGATAAAGAACAGCATCACGAAGATCGATGCCACGCAGATCGACATTGGTGAGCCTGGTGCCCGTCAGGTTCGCGCCAACGCAGTTTCCGCCCGGTTCGAGTCGACATTGCGCGGAGTCAGCTGCGGAGTTACCGGCAGAGCCAGCTAAGCCTAGGAGCACTACTGCGAAAACGGCGGCACAACGAACAGCATTGATACGGACTGTTTCCATGCTTTGCAGCCTACTGAAACCCGCGTGGAACTAGTC
>JAAERP010000027.1 GCA_024230215.1 Fuerstiella sp.
ACCCCGATAAGAAACCGCTCGGCGAACCGAAAATTCGAAAACTGAACATCGATGAAAAGAAAAAACTCAAAGCAATTTCCAGCAATGAATTAGTTGTCTAATTTCCTTCACGGCGTTGCTGCTCGGGGCTCATATACAACGGCGTGCCGATCAGTTGCGAATACTGCGTGAACAGCGTTCGTTCGGTCAATTCGTTGTCCAGCGCCTTGGCAATGCCGAAGTCGATCACTTTCACCACCGGGACGCCGTCATGCAGCGTGACCAGAATATTCGATGGTTTCAGATCACGATGAATGATCCCTTTCTGGTGAGCGTGCTGGACGGCTCGACAGACATCGATGAACAGCTTCAAACGATCTCGCAGCGACAACGTTGCTTCGTCGCAGTACTTGTCGATGGGCAAACCGCGTACCAACTCCATAACGAAGTATGGTCGTCCCTGTTCGGTCAGGCCTCCGTCGAAGATGCGAGCAATGTTGGAGTGATCCATCATGGCAAGCGCCTGCCGCTCGGCCTCGAATCTGGCAATCACCTCCTTGCTGTCCATGCCGGGTTTGACCAGTTTCAGGGCAACTTTGCGTTTCACCGGGCTCTGCTGCTGAGCCATGTAGACGGTTCCCATGCCGCCTTCGCCAAGCTGCTCAAGCAACTTGTACGGGCCAATCATAGGATGAGAAGAAATCTCGAGTGATTCGCCAGCTGTCGATTGCTCCTTCTTCGGTATGCCTGCCGCCGCTTGTGCGTGTCCGAGCTGTTCGACGGCGTCATCGAGCGGATTTGCGTGTTCCTGGTCCACCGCAGCAAGCAGGCCGTCGACTTTCTTTCTAAGGTTAACATGTTCTCCACACGCTTCGTCAAGATAGGCCCGGCGATCATCGGGATCGGTCAGTCGCCGCGCCGCGACGAAGATTCCTTTGATCGAATCCATAGAAGAAACATCCGATTTCATGCTGTGAACTGAGGCGTCTGTTGTGACTCAATGGGTAGGTGAGTCAGCGAACGTTGGGAGAAGAATCTGCATATTCGTGAATTTCGATCGTAGTTCACATGGTGGAGGGCTGCCACAGGACACAACGGCCTGGCAGCGAATCAGGTTGAAACCGGGGGCAGATGCAGTGCAAACCACGAGCGGGCGAAATCCCAGTTCTCATACGCGGTCGAGCGAGACATTCGCAACAGCTGTCCAGCTTCAGTGACCGATAATCCGGCGTACAATCGTAATTTGACCAACTCCGCAGCGCCGGCGTCTTCCTGACTCAGCCGACCCAACTCTGCATCAACATCCAATAGCGTATCGGGATCACGTGTTATGCTCCCAACAAAATCTTCGGACGCAATGCGTTGCCGATCCCCGCCGCGTTTCTGGCTGTTCCTGGCCCGAGCCGATTCAATCAGAATCCGTCGCATCGCCTCGGCAGCGGCGGAAAAAAAATGTCCCGACTGTCCCAGTGCTGAGCTCGTTCAACGTCCACCAACCGCAGATACACCTCATGGACCAGGGCTGTGGCCTGCAACGTGTGATCAGAGCGTTCGCCGGCCATCCGGGCAGCTGCCAGTTTTCGCAGCTCGTCGTAGACGATCGGCAGCAAATCACGGGAGGCCTGTTTTTCTCCGAATTCGATCTGATGCAGAATCTGTGTGACGTCTGACATGCAGCCCAACATAGCCGGGGCTCAGACACAGTGCCAGCAATGACGTGGTGACGGATTTCCGAATTTGCTCGAAACAGGCATGGACCTCGTGAGAACTGCGGGGGAGCCGGAAATACGGTTTCCGTCTCCGGAATATGAGATCCACTCGGCTACCGATCAATTCGTCTGAAGTTATCTGCGCGCAATACGTCGGTCGCATGGAAGTATCAAAAAAAATCTCTAATATACCTGTCGCACAAACGCTGTCAGCGTTCCACGAACCTTTTCTGCCCAGGATGATTTTCGAAAGCTCTCCATGTCCGGTGACGATCAAAACCCAGACAAAATGTACGACGCAGCCAGTCAGCAGAAGGACGCCGGAGATCTGGAAGGAGCCGTCGCGACGCTCAGGAAGATACTTGAGATTGATCCGAACCATCTGCATTCAAATATGGCTTTGGGTGTCTACCTGCAGAAACTCGGTCGCCTGGATGAAGCCATCGTACATGCCGTGAAGGTGACCGAAATTGAGCCGAAAGACCCGTTTTCGTTCACTCAGTTGTCCGTGATCTACCAGCGCTGCGGCAAGATCCAGGAAGCAGAAGACGCCATGGCCCAGGCCCACGTCCTGCAGGGCCGACCACCTGGCGGCGGGCACTAGCGATTTGTCACAGCCAGGTTTTAGGGTTGGCGAGAAGAACGGGGTCAGGTAGCAAAAACCGGAACGGCCCGAAGGGTGCTCTGCATTTTTGGTACCTGACTCCCTTTTCCGGGGAGTGCTTCCACCCTGACTTTTGCCTTTGACAGACCGTTGCCGCTCACTTCAGGAACTGAGTGCCGTTCGCGACAACAGGTAAACTGTCCTGCATCACTGGTGACTCAAGTGACTCAAACGCAACGGAAATTCCTTCACGACGTCACCGCTGATATCGACACATTTAAACGTCATGACAGGATCTTCCGGGCGCAGGTCGAAGCTTAGCTGCCCCCAGAAGTTGCCCTTGTTGTAGGACCACACTGCGTTGGGGAACGTCTGATGCGTATGCTGGTTCGTTACCTTGGCAGAAACGAACTCGTACAAAGGATAACCACGCGGTCGATCGATTTTCCAGATGTCCGACCGATGACGGTCACCTGAAATCAGCATAACACCGTTGATTTTTCTGTCATTGATCAGATCAAAAATCTCATCGCGTTCGCCACGAGCCCACGGCCCGGCCCACGAGTCTTTGCCTCCCTTGTCCGCGCCATCGGCCCACATCGTTCCTGAAGCAATGACCTTGAACCTGCCTTTGGCTGCCGTGAGCCCCTCAAACAGCCACCTTTTCTGCTCCGGGCCAAGCATGGTTTGATCCTTCTTCTCGCGATAAAAGCGGCCGTCTGTCATGAAGAAGTCCACATCTCCCAGCGAGAACGAATGCCATGTGCCGGGCGTTTCTTTTCCACTGCCATACCCAGGGTTATTCCAGTTTTGCCGGAACACCGTCCAGTTTGGCATCTTCCACGCCGCTTGCATCCCCGCGCCTCCCGCGGAATCGTTCATCGCCATGTCGTGATCGTCCCAAACCGCATACATCCCAACGCTGCCGATCAGTTCGCGGTAGGCCGGGCTGAGGCAGCGGCGGTAGTAGAACATCCGCTGGGCTCCGCGCTTGTTGACGACATCGATGTAAACGTTGTCGCCAAGTCCCAGATACGCCAGCGGACGCGTTTTGGCCATGTTGCTCCAGGCGTATTCGTTGGGCGGTACGTATCGTGAACCTGAGCCAAACGTTACGTGGAATTCGACCTTTTGCCCTTTAGCCGGCGCGGTCCGGAACTGAAATGTATCGCGTCGAATCTTCTTTCCAGCGACGTTGACCGAATAGGCGTAATCGGTGAATGGTTTCAGCCCGCTGACCGTCATGACTGCCGTGAAGTCGTCCTGCGCCGCTGTCCGGACCTCCTCCGACCTCTGCTCGCCGATGCTGATTTGAACTGTCGTCGGCCCCGCAGTTCGCACCCAGAACTTCGCGGAAGTCGGCTTGATATCCCCCAGCATCGGCCCGTTAAAGAGCTTGAGGTCGTGTTTTTTGACCAGCGCGACGAACTCAGATTCCGTTAACAGATCCGCCATTCCTCCCTCCGCACCAAATCTGCCGGTCTGGCCTTTCGCATCGGTGCCGTAGAAGGCGTTGATCAGGTACGGATCAAGGTCTTTCATGACCGTAGACTGCTCGCCGGCGGTGAGAGGCTCTTTCGCGCTTGCGATACTTCCTGTGCCAAGGATGACAGAAACGACTGCGAAGTTGAGGATAAGTTTCTGCATCAATGGATTTCGTTTGAGTGTTTTGGATGTATCGGATTACCACGATAATGCAATTCGGTCCGCGTTTCCAATTGCAGGCCGTCTGCGTTAACGTCGATGAAACGCAGTTTTCTCGACATGGCGTCGACCGTAAATGGGCACAGACTATTAATCGCAGTTGAGCCGCGGCCGTCACATGCCAATGGGTCGGAACGTTTCACGAGCAGCAGTGAACTGCTCGAAGCCGCGCGATTAATCGAGGTGGTGGTTATTTTCATGATACACTCGCCCCCACACCGACACGAAAGACCAGATTGAAATCCTCACAAAACCTAACCTGGCAGGACGAATCCAAAACCAGGACCGCTGTTTGGCAATCTGAGGCAGGTTATCCACCGCCCAAAAGCGTTGTCATTGCAGATGACACGATGACGGCAGATGCCGCCTACTGGCGAGCGTGCGCGGGTACGGCACTGCTTTACAACGGAGATTTTCAAAACGCCAAACAATTACTACAGGCCGTCACTCGCCGAGCAGACCGTAAACCGGCCAAGCCTGCGGCCACGATGTTGGAGGCTTTTCATCGACATCGTGGTCGGCAGATTGGCCTTGCCAATATCACCAACAAAATTCTCATTGAGCTGCAACACGGCAAATGCCATCTGAACCGGGCGCCCGATCTACAGGAAGCAGTAGAAGGTGCTTTAGGCAGAACAGCGCCCGCGAATCTGGTGCTGTCTCTACGTGAAACATTAGGCATGATCGGCGCCAACGAGTGGCGCAAAAAAGGCGTGTATATCGAAGCACTGGAGGCAAAGATTCATGCGCATTACGGTGTTTATTCGCCAGTGCGCGGTGAGTACCTGGATATTATTGGTCAAGTCCGGCTTAATAGCCCGCAAGTCGCATGGGATATCGGTACAGGCACAGGTGTCATTGCAGCCATGCTGGTAGCGCGCGGCGTTCCGCAAGTGATTGGCACGGACACAAGTGCACGCGCATTGCAATGTGCAGCAGAGAATATACAACGTCTGAATATGCAAAAGAAGATCAGGCTGATTGAGACCAACCTCTTTCCCGAAGGAAAAGCAGACCTGATCGTATGCAATCCACCCTGGGTACCGGCGAAAGTCAATACGCCTATTGAGCGCGCCGTATACGACCCCCAAAGCCAAATGTTAAAAGGCTTCCTGACTGGCGCAAAAGCACACTTAAACAGGAATGGTGAAGCCTGGCTGGTCATGTCCAACCTGGCAGAGAACATTGGCCTGCGTAGCAGCAATGACTTGCAGGATTGGATGACACAGGCCGGATTCAGCGTGATTGAAAAGTCGGATACTTCGCCCAGACATTCCAGGTCTGGTGATCAATCAGATCCACTCTATGAAGCGCGTTCAGGAGAGGTGACCTCACTTTATCGCTTGAAGGCTGCTGATTAAACATCGTGGATTTGCAGGGTGGCCGACACAAGTTGGTACAGCCGGATGCGCCAGCCATCGAAAACCACTTCAACGCTTCGCCAAAGGGCATTATGCCATGATCGAACGCGTACACGAGGGAATGGGATGGGACCACGAGCAACCCGTGTGGGTCCACGATTTTGCGAAGGTCGAGGCTGAGCCGTGACCGAATGTGCTGCAGATTGCAGCGACGCGGCTCCGGCAATGTGTAAATGACCATGGTCAGACGCGTTGTTGCTGACCGTTCCCCAACGGCGCTGCGTTCGGTGCGGCACGGCAAAAGTACAATCCTTCCGGTTTCTGCGCGGTTGATGCAAACAGTGAAAACAGCGGGGTCGTAATCCAAACTCCGGTATTGTTTGCCCACGGCACAAACACTCAGTAAGCTGCGTGCCTCTCGTCAGAGTAGTTGACTTATTGTCGTGGACGACACTGGCTCGTGGGAGCAACCAAACTGCGATTGAAGAGCGCTTCTCGCGGCCACAAGTCGTCGTGAAACGCTGTAGTCCAAACAACGCCGGAATCCTGTGGATGAATCGAATATACCCGCCGACTCTGCTGTGGGATCGTTGGGTATTGACGATGCTGCTGGTCTCGCTGTGCGGTTGCCGATCGGAGGATGCGGTGGACAGACCACTGCGACTCAGGATGGCTCATGTCTATGAAGTCAGTGCGCCCACGCATGCTTACGGGACCGCTCACCTGGCCGAACGACTGCAGCAGGCCGCCAGCGATCTGGATGTGATCGTTTATCCGGCCGCTCAACTGGGCAGCGAAGCTGAACTTCTGGAACAACTGGTGGCGGGTGAACTGGACCTTGCGATTTCCGGTCCCTCGTTCCTGGCCATGTGGCATCCTCCGTTGGGAGTCCTGGACGCGGCGTTCGCATCCCGCGATCTTGATCACATGCTTGAGACGGCGAACGGCGAAGAAATGGCACCGCACTGGGACGAGCTGCGCAAGCAGTACGACGTGCGTGTCCTGGACACGTGGGCGTATGGGTCTCGACACATCACGTCCAACATTCCAATTCGTCACCCGGACGACCTGGACGGTTTTCGCCTGCGGATGCCTGGAGCGAGCGTGTGGCAGGCGTCCGGTGCAGCACTGGGGGCCAGCCCAATGCCGATTTCCTTCGGTGAAGTCTATCTGGCACTACAGCAGGGAATCGCAGACGGCCAGGAGAACCCTGTGCCCGTGATCAAAGCGATGGGATTTCATGAAGTGCAGGACTGTCTGAATCTGTCCGGCCACATTCAATCTTCGGTACAGATTCTAATGAATGAACGCGTATGGCAACGAATGGACGCCGACCAGCAGGCCGCTTTGCTGAAGACGGTGCAGGAACTGGGCAAAGAGGTTTACCGCGGAACCATCGAAGACGAAGCGAGGCTTATTGAGGAATGGCGTAAAGAGGGAGCGATGCAGATTGTTGACGATGTGGATGTCGACGCTTTTCGAGGTCGGGCGCGAGAGTTCTTTTCAAGCGGTTACGCGTTCAGCGAACTGTACAACCGCATCACGGCGGAACCCGTGGAAAGCCAACAGCCATGACCCACTCCCCTAAAAAGGCGAGAGGGGACAATCGACGCCGGCGGCAGCCGGATTCGATCGCCCCATTGGGATTAGCGTCTTCTGGAGACCCTCAACCATGAGCAACATAAACACATCTCAGCCTGAATCCCAACCTGACGCTTCTTCGGCGCCGTCACCACCATTTGCACGTTGGGCCCGCTGGATGAGCCTTGGAGAACAGACTCTGGCGGCCCTGTTTCTGTTCATCATTGTCAGCACGATGGGGGCTCAGGTGTTTGCTCGTTATTTCTTCGGAGCTCCGTTCTCCTGGAGCGAAGAGGTGGCTCGACTGGCCCTGATCTGGATGACGTTCATCGCAGCATCGTTTGTGATGGCAGAAGGCCGGCACATTACGGTGGACGTGCTGTCTCACCGGCTTAGCGTTCGCGGACAACTGTGGCTGGAATGTCTGAGTCACGGCATCGTGGCAGGGGCATGCCTGCTGTTGCTGATTGGTGGCAGTCGTTTTGTGTGGTATGTGGGAAACGTCGGATCACCTTCGTTGGGAATTTCCATGAGCTGGTGGTATGGCGCGGTGGGTGTCGGGCTGCTGATGATGACCATCCACTCCATCGTCAACCTGCTGCAGGTGCTGGCCACCGGACAACCGACAGCGCGTGAGAACATCGTCGAAGAAGAGGCGTTTCATCTGGAACTGGAGCAGAGCGAATGATTCTGGCAGCGTTAATCTGTGCCATGCTGGTGCTGCTGTTCATCCGGGTGCCGGTGGCCATCAGTATGCTGCTGCCGTGTCTTGTCTATGTGGCGTGGTCTCCGGATATTACGTTGGGAGTTGCGCTGCAGCGCTGTATGGCAGCCATCAACTCATTCCCGCTGCTGGCGGTGCCGCTGTTTGTGATGACCGGTTACCTGAGCAATGCTGGTGGACTGGCAGATCGATTGTTTCGTTTCCTGCTGTGTCTGTTTGGAAAGATTCCCGGCAGCCTGGGTTACGTCAACGTCATCAGCAGCCTGCTGTTTTCATGGATGAGCGGAGCGGCGATTGCCGACGCGGCCGGTCTGGGTTCCGTGCTGGTTCCGGCGATGAAGAAACGCGGCTACGACGAAGGGTTCGCTCTGGGCCTGACGGGCGCATCTTCTTTGATCGGTCCGATTATGCCGCCCAGCATTCCCGCGATCGTGTATGCCGTGGCGGCGGGAGTCTCCGTGGGATCGTTGTTTTTTGCCGGCGTTCTGCCCGCTCTGGTGCTGACGTCGATTCTGTGCATGTTTGTGTTCGTGGATGCTCGACGAAATCCATTGCGTGACGAAGCGGCCGCTCCGCAGATTCCGCTGAAGACGGCGGCTGCAGCCGCGGCGCCCGTGCTGCTGACGCCCGTGATTATTCTGGGCGGCATTCTGGGGGGCGTGTTTACTCCCACAGAAGCCGCTGCGGCGGCCGTGATGTGGGTACTGTTTCTGAGTGTCTGTTACCGGTCACTTTCGTTCAAAGGATTTCACGGCGTGCTGGTGAAGACAGCTTCGACAACCGGAACCATCATGTTGATCGTGGCGGCGGCCGGGCTGTTTGGCTGGGTGATTGCCAGAGAACAGGGGCCCCAGGCGGTCACGGAAGCCATGCTGCGGCTGACAGACAATCCCTATGTGTTTCTGCTGCTGATCAACATTGCCCTGCTGGTGACCGGAATGCTTCTGGAACCAGTGGCGGGGCTGTTGATCACAGTTCCTGTGTTGCTCCCAGCTGCAATCGAATTCGGTATCGATCCCCTGCAGCTGGGCATCGTCATGATCCTGAACCTGGTGCTGGGCCTGTTGACTCCACCGGTGGGACTGGTGTTGTATGTGCTGAGTTCCGTGACGGGCGCTTCAGTTCAGCAGGTGATTCGTGGCACTGTTCCGTTTCTGATTCCTCTGCTGATCACGTTGCTGCTGATCACGTTTGTCCCGACGTTCAGCCTGTGGTTGCCGAGTCTGCTGGCCAGGTAAATTCGGAACAATCACGATGCACCAATGAGGCTGACATTATCTCACGTTGCCGAGGCAGGGAATGTGCGTTGGCGGTTTTGTGCGTCGGCATTCAGCTAAGATTCGCACGCTTGTGCTCATCATGTCTTTGCTCTTCGGCAACGATGCATTCAGCATTTTGCGAATCACAGAGGCAGTCTGAGGTGGTCATAAAACGTCTGAATACTGTGCGACACAAAAACGCGAGAGGGCTGGCGAACGTACGTCCACCACGTGAGTTTCGGTGGTTTCCACGAGTTGTTCCGTTAGAATGGCCGACAGGTCAGGGCTTCGCCGAATTGAGCGAACCCGATGATCGGCGACGTGACCAAATGGGCCGTTTGCGTGAAGAATCACAAACAATTCGATGTGACGGAGACGGATCAAAAGACTCCGCATGACGACAAAGACAGGCCGCCATCAGTCCCAACTCAAATTGGCCGTTACAGAATCGAGCGATTGCTGGGTCGCGGCGGATTCGGAACCGTGTACCTGGCTCACGATGCAGAACTGGATCGCTATGTTGCAGTGAAAGTGCCGCGTTCCGATTTGGTTTTCGATGAAAACGACGCTGAGGCCTATCTCACCGAAGCGCGCACGGTAGCAAATCTTGATCACGCAAATATCGTTCAAGTCCATGATGTTGGTTCCACTGATGACTTTCCGTGTTATATCGTGTCCAAGTACATTGAGGGGACGAATCTCTCACAGAGGCTCAAGGCAGATCAATACACCCACCGCGAGTGTGCCGAGCTGATTGCCACCGTTGCTGATGCGCTGCACTACGCGCACAAACAGGGCCTCGTGCATCGCGATGTCAAACCTGGCAACATTCTGATTGGGATCGACGGCAAGCCCTATGTTGCAGATTTCGGTCTCGCACTGCGTGAAGAGGATGTCGGCAAGGGGCCAACGCAGGCAGGTACGGCCTCTTACATGTCGCCGGAGCAGGCACGTGGTGAAGGTCACCGAGTGGATGGACGCTCGGATATCTTCAGCCTTGGCATTGTGCTGTATCAGTTATTGGTCGGCCGCCGACCATTCCGAGGTGATACCCAGATAGAGATCCTGGATCAGATCATCGAATACGAACCACGTCCACTCAGGCAGTACGACGAAAAACTGCCGAGGGAACTGGAACGGATCTGTAACCGAGCTCTTTCAAAACGAGCTTCCGATCCGTACACGTCTGCGCACGATATGGCGGAGGACCTCAGGTGTTTCATCGTTGAGCAGGCGGCCAACACGAGCTATTCTGTTACGAACGGGCATCAGGCGACAGGTGCCGGTTTTTCTTTTCCGACGTCCAATGTATCAGTCGTCACTTCACCTAACGGCCTGATTGCGTCCAGTGTTGTGTCATCAATAGCAACTGAATCCGGGTCTGCTTCTGAGAGCGTCGCGACACGGATCGTCCCGAAAGGACTGCGTTCGTTTGACTGGCAAGACGCCGACTTTTTCCTTGAATTGCTGCCTGGGCCACGAGATCGCGATGGATTGCCCGACGGACTGAGGTTCTGGAAGACCCGTGTCGAGGAAATGGATCCTGACAACACTTTCTCAGTTGGATTGCTTTACGGACGATCAGGCTGCGGCAAATCCTCGTTGATTAAAGCAGGGCTTCTGCCACGTTTGTCCGATGATGTTATTGCGGTGTATGTCGAGGCCACACCGGATGAGACGGAAACGCGTTTGCTGCGTGGCTTGCGAAAACGCTGTCCCTCGCTGCCCGACAATCAGAACCTGAAGGATTCGCTGACATCACTGCGTCGAGGATTGGGCGTTCCTGCGGGCAGGAAGGTGCTCATCATAATCGACCAGTTTGAACAATGGCTGCATAATAACAACGAGGAGAACACCGAGCTTGTCCAGGCGTTGCGGCAATGCGACGGTGGACGTGTTCAGTGTCTGGTGATGGTTCGAGATGACTTCTGGATGGCCGCGACGCGTTTCATGCGGGAACTTGAGTGCCGGCTGCTGGAGGGGCAGAATTCGGCGGCTGTCGATCTGTTTCCGATCCGTCATGCAGAGCGGGTCCTTGCAGCATTTGGTCGGGCCTTCGGAACGCTGAGCAACAGTTACTCACGAGTCACAGACGAGCAAAAGAAATTTCTCCAGCAGTCGGCGAAGGGCCTGGCTGAAGACGGCAAGGTCGTGTGCGTTCGGCTGGCCCTCTTTGCAGAGATGATGAAAGGCAGGACATGGGCCGTTGATACTCTGAAGCAGGCCGGTGGTACCAAAGGCGTGGGAGCGGCTTTCCTTGAGGAAAACTTCAGTACATCCACCGCTCCGCCGGAACACCGCTATCACGAAATCGCCGCGCGCAAAGTGCTGAATGCTCTGTTGCCCGATTCGGGCACAAACATCAAAGGTGCCATGAAATCCTACGATGAATTGCTTGAAGTTTCGGGTTACCGTCGACGGCCGCGCGACTTCGATGACCTGTTGCAGATCCTGGACAGTGAGATACGACTGTTGACTCCGACCGATCCGGACGGACGACAGGATGACGATGAGTCCTCGTCGCGTGATTTGGCGACTCAGCAATACTATCAGTTGACACATGACTATCTCGTTCCGTCGATGCGAGACTGGCTGACTCGCAAGCAGAAAGAGACTAAACGCGGCCGCGCCGAGCTTCAGTTGCAGGATCGCGCACTAATCTGGGGCGCTAAACCGGAGAATCGCTATTTGCCGTCGCTTGTTGAATTCTGCAACATTCGAGCGCGAACTGATTCCTGCAACTGGAGCACACCGCAGCGCGAGATGATGTCTCGATCAGGACGCCATCATGGTTTCCGAGTTGTGTGTATGTTCGTAGTACTGACTCTGATAGCGACAGGCATAAACCATGTGGTTCAGACGGAGCGGGAACGCAATGCGGTGTTAATGGTGGAAGCTGCGACGGACGTATTGCAGAACAGTCGCGGTTCCGTTGTGCCGTATGCGATCAACGATCTGCGGGAGTTCCCCAGGTCAATCGTCGTCGATGAATTGCGGCGCCGCGTACCCGAATCGTCCGGACGTCGCCGACTGACTCTGGGGTACGCGTTGTCGGCTTTTGGAGCTGCGGACTCTTCACTGCTGGTTCCCGAAATCCAAAATGCTCCGGCGGCTGAGTGCGCCAACATAACCAGCGCACTGTCAAGCGACTTACCGGGGTCGGTCGCAGCCCTGTCTGCGTCGCTGACCGCGACGGACAAATCCCTCGACTGGCGTTTGAAAGCCCGTCTTTCAATTATTCTTCTTGCTCTGGAGGACACTGGTGGCGCGGGGGAGATGCTGCGAATTGACCAGGCTGATCCGGAGCAGCGCACAATCTTCATCGATGAATTCACGCGCTGGCACGCCAACATGGATGGGCTGGCAAAGATCCTGGCGACGTCTTCTGATGCGCCGATCATTTCTGGAGTCTGTTCAGCGATCAGCCGGATCTCCCGAGACGATCTGGTGGAAAGCGAGCCTGAACAATGGGAGCAGTTGCTGCTGACGTGGTACGTCGAACAACCCAACGCAACGATTCATAGTTCCGCCGGCCTTGCGCTGCGAAACTGGGGAATCGATCTGCCGACGAACACAACGCCAGGCTCTTCACAGAACGAGCCGTTCAGCTGGCAATCCACGCCGATGGGCTTAACCATGATTACATTGCCGGCCGGCGACATCGAAGTGGAGGACGAAGCAGGTAGCAAGCACGCAGTGAAACTGGATTCGGTTTTTTGCATCTGCGATCGGGAAGTGTCGGTACGGTTATTTCACAGCTTCATCTCTGATCCCGGCTACAGCGGCGAAAAACCGAATGAGTGGGGGGGGGGAAAAAGAGACGCTCAGCCCAACTGGAACGCATCCCGTTCAGCAGGTCAGCTGGAACGACGCTGTTATGTTCTGCAACTGGCTGAGTTTCCGCGAAGGCCTCGAACGCTGCTACACACCAACTCATCGTTTGACCGGCAAGTGGAAGCTGACAGCTGGCGCAAACGGCTATCGTTTACCGGACGACGCAGAGTGGGAGTATGCGTGCCGCGCCGGAACGCGAACGCGGTTCTCCTGCGGGCAAGACAGCAAATTTCTTGAAGACTATGCTGTCTATCGCAAAGAAGAGTTCACTCGACGCTGCGGCAGCAAATTGTGCAACGGCTGGGGAATCTTCGACATGCACGGCAATGTCTGGGAATGGGTCAACGATTCTGCCAAGACGCTGATGCCCGGCGCAGCGTCCGTTAATGGGCCGACAGCGGCAGATCTGCGGTGCCTGCGTGGAGGGAGCCGCGGTGAGTCAGCCATCCGGGTTCAATCGGACTCGCGCAGTCGTCATCGCCCCAACCACCGAAGCAGCGCGTTGGGATTTCGAGTCGTTCGAAGTGCTGTCATCGACTAGGGTGGGTATCATGTTCGAACGTGAGAGCGTGTTGGCTGCCGCCGAACAATTCCTGCGTGATGGCCGGCTGCGCGATGCCTGGCGTTCACTCGATCGGTACTCTTCGAACTTTCCAGCAGATACCAGTCGCCCGAACGGGCTGTGGGAGCAGGCGCGTGCACTATCCCAGGAGGCAGACCTTGTCGGCCGCGTTTCAATTGCGACCTGGCCCGACTGGGCCCTTGCTGCTGTCTCCGTGACCTTCGACGATCGGCTGCCAAGTCATGTTGACGTTGTGCGCCCGGATCTCGATCGACATCAGATACCTGGTACATTCTTTGTCATTCGCGAGCATCCGTCCTTAACCCCGCTCGACCGCGACTCCCGGAAGAAATGGCGATCACTCGCCAGAAGCTGTCATGAAATCGGCAATCACACGGATACGCATCCGCCAGGTTTATCAGGCCTCTCTGATGCTGCGATCGTTAACCAACTGAATAGTTGCGACAGATTTATTCAAAGCTTGCATCCGGTCCTTGCAGTGACTGGTTTCTCATATCCCTACGGGACTGCATGGGCCTAAGCATGGACGCCTTAGAGAGCAAGTACGGCGGCGGTATCTTGTCGGGAGATCCTCCAGCAGTACGGCAGTCGGTCCGAATCGGTCGACTCCCCCGGAAATGGATGTTCTGCACAGCTATTCTCTTTCGCCAGGACAACGTCCGGATGGTGTCCAAAGAAAACTGGATCAATCGACGATTGAACGAGGCTGGATGATCTTCACAATTCACAAAGTTGAGCAGGGCGAAGGTTATGACGACATTGGCCGTGACGTCTGGAATCACTTTCTGGACATGCTGGTACGGGCTCGCAATCGCCTGTGGTTTGGGACGCTCAGCGATGTTGCGAGATACATTCACGGTCGCGTTTCATCGATCGTGCAATGCGAGCAAACTCACGAAAACGAATTACGTCTGGCGATTACCACCAACAGGCCGGCATGCGACCGGGACAGAATACCACTTGACGTATTGGTTCAAGTGCCGTCCTGCTGGCGGCAGGTCCGTTTCACAACTGCAGATCATGACACCAGTCAGTTGACAGTCAGGCAGAATCGCGTGCGTGCGAAAGTGCTGCCGGATGGGCAGATGGCTACGATCCGAAGAACAAAATGAAGCAAGAAACTGACCATGCGAGATTTACATGTTCATTTGCACCTGGGGGCTGAGTCGCTGACTTCTGCCGAGGGTGCCATACACGTACACCTCGAAGTCGAGGGCGAGGGTGTGCGACACAAACGGACGGAATTGTCTGGCGGCAATGCTCCGGCAACAAGCGGCATGACGTCCGGATGTGCGCCGACGATGCCAAGTGGTCGTACTTCCGGATGCAGGACGAACAGCCTTGCTGCCGAACAGTTCACCAGTGGATTGCCACTCGACACGCAAAGCAAGATCAGGCTGCGGTCTCTGAGAGACGAATAACGAATTCGATCCAGAATCTACCAGATCAGTTTTGTGCCCCCGACAGAAGATTCGGGTGCGAGGCCTTACTATGACAATGCGCAAAGCTCAGAACTCGCCGAGGGGGTTATGTTGGAAATTGCCTCGGGCAATCAGCATGACCCGATCGTGTGGGATTCTTTTCGGCCGCCGTGCCAGCGTGGGATGTGGCGATTCACAGTCCGCGAGGAATTTGGCCGACTAATCGGCACGGTCACCAACGCAAATGATCCGTCCGGCATCTGGGTCCTGAGCGAATGGACTCCACGTGGCGTACTCGTCCTCGAACCTGCCCATCCAGGTCGTTATCCACGCATTCTGGCGCAGCCTGCGTCACCTCCGTCAGCCTTGTAGACTCATGCGGAACCTTCCTGAATGTCGGCATCGTGGCTGCAGAACTTCTTCGAACCAGTGGGTCTGCGACTCTCCGGACGTGGAAGTGCTGGGAGGCATCATCACTGGCGACATCTGCCGTGATCATTGTCCTCACGTCGACCACCCAGGCCACAAACCGGTGGAACGTAGTCCGGCATGCACTCATCAGGCTCAGCCTCCCGGTGGTCCGATCGCTGTAGTTCTCGATTTAGCAATGGTCTCCGTTGCAATGGTGACAGCCCCGCGGCCGATCGGCATGGTTGAACGCTCAATCGCTGAACTCCGCACAGCAGGATTCCACCAGCCAATCCAATTATTCGCGGACGCCGGGTCTCCTTCGAATGATCTTGCAGGCGTCGTCACGCACGTCAGCGACCACGGTCTCGGTTGTTGGCATAATTGGCTGCGGGCGGCTCACGCCATGCTGAACGACGGGGACAGTCCATTCATTATGCTGTGCGAGGACGATATCGAACTGGCCAACTGCGCGGCGATGGGACTACAGCATGCGATCGATCGGCTTCCAATCCGGGACTGGGGATTCGCGTCGTTGTATGCTCCGAAGTACAATCTCCGCGACCAGGAAATGGACAGCACCGGATGGTTGTCGGTCAGACGCGAGAATCATTGGGGCGCTTTGACATGGTGCTTTTCGCGAGAGTCGCTTCGTGCTGTTCTGTCCTCACGAATCGCAACGCGCCACCGTGGCGACCGTGATACAGACATTGTCGTTTCCCAGGCATTGCACGTCCTGGGCCGACAGACATACTTTCACGTTCCCAGTCTGGCTGCGCATACCGGATTCGGCATTTCCAGCCTGGGTCATATTCCTCGAACAGAATCTGCAGCCGTAAATTTCGATCGAAATTACGGCGGCTACGTTGCTGCGCTGCCCGACAACGTGTCACAGCTAACTTCGACCGAAATGCCGAGATCGCGACGGGTGAGGGTTATCGGTGATCAGTCCATCGTCGTGGTTATTCCCAACTATAATTGTCGCGATTACCTGAAACCGTGTATTGAGAGCCTGAAGCACCAATCCGTCGATTGCGAAATCGTTGTTGTCGACGATGGCAGCACGGACGGCTCTATCGACGCAACGCGGGAGCACGACCCTGAAATCCGCGTATTGCGGCATGAGCACAACAAGGGCGCGCATGCTGCTCGAGTCACTGGCATCCGCGCAACTGCGTCGGAATGGGTAGTCATGGCGGATGCTGACGCAGTTTACTCACCAGACTATTTGAAGTGTCTGCTCGATGCGACGGGCCCGGACACTACCGTTTCGTATTGTAAAATGCAGCGCACCTTTGTGAGTACCGGCAGGCGACAGGTGATCGGTGGTGGCAGTTTCGACGCGAGAAGACTGTGGTGGAATAACTTCATCTCTATGTGCTCACTTGTGCGCCGATCTGCATTGCCGCTTGACCAGATGCCGAACTGGAGTCATTTGGACGACTGGCAACTCTGGCTGCATCTTGCCTGCCGGGGTCATCAGTTCGTCAATGTGAACAAAGTGCTGTTTGAAGCTTTCGTTCGGCCTGAAGGAAAGTCGGCAAAGGTCGAAACACAAGTGCATCGCGGGGCAGTCGAAGTCGCAAACGTGCGGCGTTCCTATGCGGAATTGATCGAGTGCAATGATCCGATCTCGGTCGTCATTCCTGCCACCAACGGCGCTGACCTGACGTCGGAATGCCTGTGGCATCTGGCACGTTATACGGGGCTGCCGCTGAACTTCATTTACGTCGACAATGGCAGTCGACGCGGTACTATTCAACAGGTGCAGGACACCGCGGATATCCTGCAGATTCCTCTGCGGATCTTCCACAATTCCACGAATCCGGGATTCACTGAAGCCGTCAACCAGGGAATCGCTGTTTCCGGCGGCCGCCATGTGCTTTGTCAGAATAATGATTGTTTTGTCGGTCCGCAGTGCGTTGATCGCATGTTTGCGGAGATGATCGCGGCACCGCGAATCGCAGCGGTCGGGCCGCTCACAGGCAATGACTCACGACATTCACTCAGACACCGCTGGATGCGCGAGGAAGCGTCGATCAGACAGGACCTTATATTTGACTACAACGACGCACTGATTGGAGCACGCATGCTTCACGGTCGACGACGTGGACGAGACGACAATCTGCTGGCATTCTTCTGCACGCTCATGCACCGTAATGCGATTGCTGAATGCGGAGGATTGGATCAGAGCACTCATGAATTCCGTAGTGGACTTGGCGCAGATGACGACTGGTGCCACCGCGTCACGGCGACTGGATGGCAGTTGCGGATGGCGATGGACGCCTATGCCGTACACCTTGGCAGTCAAACATTCAGGCGACTTGGGATGGATCGCAAGGCCCTGCAGCGTGAAGCCCTGCGGCGATTGAGTGCGACAGATTACTCAACGGGCTGATAAACAAACGAACCCCAGCTTGTATTTGAAGACCGCAATCCCGGATCGTCGTGTTATTCTGCCGATCCGCCAATTTCGATTGAATCCACCTCCCTCCTTGGCTTGAGCCGTCCATCATGTGTGTCATTCTCCACCGTTGCCGTTTCCTGCACATACCTAAAACAGGTGGTACGTGGGTGCGAAACGCCCTCAATACTGCGTGCCCGAATGTTGCCAAGACTGCTTATGGACATGGCGGACTGCAGGACGCGCCCGGCCAGGGCATGTTTACGTTTGCATTCATTCGGCATCCCTGGTCGTGGTGGAGAAGCTATTGGCTGTTCAAGCGAACGCTCGGCTGGGACCTGAAGAACCGGCTCGACATCATGTGTATGGACAATGTGTTCGAACGTTTCATGACCAACGTGGCCGATACTGAAGAGGGACACTGCACACGGCTGTTTGAAAACTTCGTGGGCTGCGACGCGACCGACATTCAATTCGTTGGTCGTTCAGAAAACCTGGTCGACCACCTGGTCGTTGCACTTCAACGTGCCGATGAACCATTCAACGAGCAACGTCTTCGCGAAACAGCGATCGCCAACGCTGGAAACTACAAATTGTTTTCAACGCGATGTTCGGCTGAAGTCCGGCAGCGAATTCTCGACGCCGAACACAAAATCATGACGCGGTTCGATTATGCCGCGGATGACTGAGCGTTGTTGCTCTGCGTGAAGCTGCGGTCCTGGTGTTGGTCCGGCCAAAAAGATCCAGCACCGGTCAGGCGGTGAAAACAACACCAATTGCATCACCACTACAGCGTTTCACGCTGACTTATGGCCGCGTAGAACGCTTTTCGATAGCAGTTTCGTTACTCCCACGAGCCAGTATCGTCTACGATAATAAGTAAACTGCTAGTCCTGATCATTCGTCATGGGCGCAGCATAGATACATTTTTTGATTCGACGAGGCATTGACGCCACCCCGTGCATTGTCCGCCTGATGCGACGTGATTTACAATCAGTGAAGTCGGTGGCTGAGTCCTGGTCCCCCGACAAACCGTTCCGGAATATCAAACAGCAAAGTATCGAAGGACAGCGAATGTCACGTTGCTCGCTCTGTCTGGCTCTGGCTTTTCATGGTTTGTGCTGCCTCAACACCGATGTGGCTGCGACGGCGGGCGAAACCGCAGAACAGCGTCCTCGGCTGAGAGACATGGGGATATCGATCGGAATTCTTCCAACCGGTCCAACCAACTCGTTAACAGATATTGACGGTATCCAGGTTGGACACCGCACGATTGTTGAAGGCGAATCTATCCGGACCGGTGTGACGGTCGTGAAACCGCATGCCAAAAACATCTTTCTGCACAAGGTTCCCGCGGCCATCCATGTGGCGAATGGTTTTGGAAAATTCGTGGGCAGCACGCAGATCGAGGAACTGGGCGTCCTTGAGACACCAATCGTGCTGACAAATACGCTAAGCACGTTTGCGGCCGCTGACGCACTGGCGGGGTGGGTGCTGGAACAGCCTGGCTGCGAAAACGTCAGGTCGGTCAATCCGGTGGTCGGTGAATGCAACGATGGGTTTCTGAATGACATTCGTCAGCGGCGTATCTCGGGAGCAGACGTTGTCGCGGCCCTGCAGAATGCTCACGGCGGTCCGGTGGTAGAGGGCTGCATCGGAGCCGGTACGGGAGTTCGATGCATGGGCTGGAAGGGAGGGATTGGCAGTTCCTCCCGCAAACTTCCCGCGAAACTGGGTGGCTACACTGTCGGCGTCCTGGTCCAAACCAATTTTGGTGGCGCTCTGACAATCTCCGGTGTTCCGGTCGGTCGCGAGCTCGGACGTTATTATCTGAAGGACCAGGTGCGCCAGCAGGAACATGGTTCCTGTATTGTCATTGTCGCCACGGACGCACCGCTGGATTCGCGGCGGCTAAAACGTCTGGCACGACGAGCTCCGTTGGGGCTGGCAGCCGCCGGATCACCGATCTCCCACGGCAGCGGCGATTACGTGCTGGCGTTCTCCACAGCAGACAACGTGCGCTCGGCATATCAGGCCGAATCTCCCACAGAATCCGCCGACGTGCTGCGTGATGATCAGCTGTCCCCACTGTTTCAGGCCGTCCGGGACGCCACCGAAGAAGCGGTCATCAACAGCCTGCTGCAGGCCGTGACCACGGAAGGACACGCCGGGCGCAAGGTAGAAGCGATCGACCCGGATCAGGTTATTGATGTCTGCCAACGGTATGGAATTTCTGCGCACGACGACAACGGAGATGGGGCTCCGCAGGTTGACAAGCCGCTGCGATCCGCCGTGCAAACCTTCGGACAGCCGGCACTGACGGCCGCATTGCGGAAGAAGGTGGACAGGCTGGAGCAGCAACTGGACGACCTGATGATCGAGCACAACGTTCCCGGCGTGTCGTGTGCACTTGTTGCTGATCGTCAGCTGGTCTGGTCGCGCGGGTATGGGGTTCGTTGCGCGGGGTCCGATCAACCGGTCGAACCGGACACGATCATGGAAGCCTGTTCGATGAGCAAGCCATTTTTTTCCTACCTGCTGCTGAAGCTCGTTGAAGAAAAGAAGATCGACCTCGACAAACCGCTTGTTGACTACCGCGCAGCAGACAACATCAATGACGACTCACGACATCGGGAAATCACGGCCCGCATGACATTAACTCATACATCCGGCCTGCCCAACTGGCGTGCTGGAGGTTGGCGATCAGGCTCGCCATTATCTTTAGGATTCGATCCGGGCACGAAATTCCGTTACTCCGGCGAGGGTTTTCTGCTGCTGCAGCGAGCAGTCGAAGAGCATTTGAAAACGGATCTTGATTCACTGTCACTGGCATGCCTGGTCAGGCCGCTTGAGCTCCGGAACACACGATACGTATGGGATGATCGATTCACATTGCGATCATCCTGCGGCCACGACCGAGACGGCGACGTGAAGTCACAGCGAAAGTACTACGCGGACGCCAATGCAGCCTATTCTCTGTACACATCTGCCGCCGACTACGCGAAATTTCTTGTCGAAATCATGAAAGAGGATCGTGGTCAATCGCATTCCCTTTCGGCAAAGATGCGAGCAGAGATGCTGGCGGTCGGTTCACATCGCGAAGATCAGAACGCGGACTGGGGGCTGGGCTGGGGACTGCGATTGGCAGACGGACGTCGACAGGTATATCACAGTGGATCCAACGGTACGGGATTCCGGTGCTACAGCGAGTTCTTTCCGGACAGCGGTGACGGGCTGGTAATCATGACCAACGCCGTCGGCGGAAAAGAACTTTGGCAGACGATCATCGATCAGTGGCATAACACGCCAGTGACTGACAAGTAGCCGCAGCGACAAACCTCTGGCCGCCGGCACGGCCCAAGGCATCCCGAAATTGGTTTCGAAACTGCCGCATACCAGCACGAAACGCAGGCAGGTGACTCGAACTCGCGAGAAAGCCAGGGCTGTAATTCACTTGCTGGCGCTGCATGCTGGTATTGAAAACACGTCTATACTGATTCAGAAATCAGAAACTTCGAAACCACGTCTTCGTTGAGCGTCACTCCCAGACCAGGCCGATCGGGGACGGTGATGAAGCCGTTGTCTGCCTGAATGCGTTCGTGGCACAGTTCGTTGCGGATAGGAGAATCCTCGACGCAATCCTCGAACAGGAATGCGTCTCGACAGGTACTCAACCAATGCAGACTGGCTGCCGCCGTGATCGGTGACGTGTAGAAATGGTTGCACGGGCGAGCCCCGATTTCTTCGATTCGAGCTCGCAGGTAGGCCGCTTCCGTAAACCCATTGCGTGAAAGATCCACCTGGTACACATCAAGTGCGTGGCGGTCAATCAGCGGACGGAAGGCTTCTCGTCCACATTCGCCTTCGCCGGAGGCAATCGGTACGGGCGAACGATCTCGCAGCCATGCGTAACCATCGACGTTGTCTTCGCGTAATGGTTCTTCCAGCCATTCAATTCCGAAGTCCGAAAATGCGTGGGCCCGTGTCAGAGCAGTTCGTGTATCCCAGACACACCCCGCGTCAATCAGCAGCGCGGCGTTACCGACTCCCTCACGAGCACCACGAACCAGATCGATATCCACAGCTTCACTTTCGCCCATCGGCTCCCAGCCGAACTTGACTGCCTGGTAACCGGCGTCCGTCCACTTGCGTCCGATGTCCCTGGTTTCGACGCCGTCACGACCAAACAGAATTGATGCGTAGGCTTTGATGGATTCGTGCTGTTTTCCTCCCAGCAGCCGGTGAATCGGTTCCCTGAAGTGTTTGCCCTTGATGTCCCACAAGGCCAGATCAACTGCTGCCATCGCGGCGATAGTCACAGAAGTTCGTCCGAAGTACATTGTGCGGCGATACATTTTCTGCCACAGTCGTTCGGTTTCGAGTGGATTCTCGCCAACCAAAAGTTCGCGCAGGCCACAGGCAATATTGTGACTGAATGGCGCATCGACAATCGAGCGAATCACTTCGGGTGAAGCGTCCGCTTCACCGATTCCCTCCAGACCGCAGTCTGTCCGCACTCGGATGATGCACGCGTCCTGGCTACTGGCCGTTTTTGCTTCGACGGCCGGAACGCGGAGAATCTGGCAAACGACTTCTGTGATTTTCATCTTGTTGTCTCTACTCTGTGGACTGACACCGAACCGGATGGTGCGGAGCGATGTATCGGAACACGATCTACGGTCTTGCCTGGTCCCCCAATGGGAAGCACCTGGCCTCAGCTTCCTTTGATCGGACGGTTCGAGTCTGCCAGGGGTGAGCTTACTGACCGCCTGTCAGTGCCTGTAGGCAGCACGAGGTGCCGCACTTTGACGTCGCGGGCCGCCCGATGTCGAGCATGATTCATCGATGCCGCGCCCTTTCAATCTTTGTGGGCGTATTGCACGTGTGCCCGACCGACCAGGAGAGGATCGATGTGGCCGATCGTATCAAGATTCTTGCTGTCGTAAGGCAGACTGTGCAACACGTAGCGCATGGTGTTCAGACGAGCTCTTTTCTTGCAGTCCGATTTAACAACCGTCCAGGGAGCGTCAACGCTGTCTGTATAGTGAAACATGGCCTCTTTGGCCCTGGTGTAATCGTCCCATTTGTTGAGGGAGGCAAGGTCGACCGGGGACAGTTTCCATTGTTTGAGCGGGTGCCGTTCTCGTTCCTTGAAACGCCGGCGCTGTTCCTTACGGCTTACCGAAAACCAGAATTTGCTCAGATGAATCCCACTTCGTACAAGGTTCCTTTCGAACTCCGGGACCTGTCGCATGAATTCGTTGTACTCTTCCGGTTCACAAAATCCCATGACCTGTTCGACGCCCGCTCGATTATACCATGACCGGTCAAACAACAGGATTTCACCGCGCGTTGGCAGGTGTTCGACGTACCTTTGAAAATACCATTGGCCCTGTTCGGCATCGGTCGGTTTTTCCAGAGCCACAACGCGGGCACCACGAGGATTCAGGTGTTCCATGAATCGTTTGATTGTGCCTCCTTTTCCGGCCGCGTCACGCCCCTCAAACAAAAGGACAACTCGCTCCCCTGTCTTCTTCACCCAGGCTTGCAGTTTCAATAATTCCACCTGAAGTTTGTACTTCTGTTTTTCGTAGGCTTTGCGTGACATCAGGTTTTTGTATGGATACCCGCCACTACGCCAGTGGTCTGCCAAAACATCGTCCGGGACCGGTCCGGTTCCATTAATCGGCGGTTGAGTCTGTCCAAGCAACGCGTGCCGAAGCACGGCCGCATCATCTGCGGACGTACCCTCCATGACAGCTCTGAGGACCCTGGCCAGAGTGTTCACATCGTGAGGCGGCACTTCACTGATGATGTCCTTGACTGCATTTACCTTCGCTTCCTGGGCAGACTCAATGGAAGCAGCAACGGTGAAACGTTCGATGCCCACCGGCGTTTTTGATGGCGCCGTATCTCCCTGAGCCACCTTTCTGGGAACGCTGTTCATCGATCGCTCCGGGTTCTTCTCCGTTCCGGAAACCTTCTTGCGTTTTGTTTTCTTTTTTTTTGTCGCCTTGACGGTCGATTTCTTTTCGGTCATGGAAGTTGGTTTCGTCATGGTGGTCAGAAGAAGAACGATAGAGCCTGAAGAACGCCCCCGAACAGCACCGAAGTGCTACATAAAGTGCTACATAAAGTGTCGAGATCGCCAGGGTCGCAACGGGTTCAGATCGCGCAACGAAAATCGGTCTCCGACGGACGGGCAAAGCACATTGTCATTCCTTGTCGAAGACCGAATCAACGAATCACGACGATGAATTTCGTTGATTCATGGCCGTGGTTGACGTGTTTTGATCTTACCATGGCTGCCACCACGAGCGAGCACCAGTTTCACATATTGTAGACTACTGTAATCCTGTTCTAATTGAAGATATGTTTCTGTTCTCGGGCAACATAACGCTGCCGGCGCATATTGACATTATGGTCTGCGTTCAGGGTACGACCGGTATGCCGTTGTTGACCTGGTGTCTTGCATTTTGTGTCTCGTACGCTGCTTCACGTGCTTCGTTGTTCGGCACGTCGTCGGTAAATCGAGCCACAACGACAGTCGTGTTGTCTCGTCCACCTGCTTCGTTCGTTGTATCAATCAGCTGCCGACACGACGTTTGAGCGCATTGACGGGCGGTCAGAATCTCAGCGATCTGTGCTTCGCTGAGATGCCGAGTCAGCCCGTCTGTGCATAGCAGCAGGGTGTCGTTCATTGCCAGCGCGCTGTTATAGACCTGTGCGTCCAGTTGGCTGGCGTCGCATCCCAGCAAACTGGACAGCACGTGGTTGAGGGGCGACTTTTCAATCTGCTCGGGTTCGAACACGCCCGCATCCGCCAGCGCCTGCGCATAGGTCTGGTCGTGAGTCAGTCGAACAAGTTCGCCGTTGCGGTGCAGATAGGCGCGACTGTCACCGGCATGTACCAGATAAACGTGTGGCCAGACAAGGTAAGCCATCGTAATCGTAGTGCCCATTCCCTGCTGTGACGGAACGGCCTCTGCGGCGTGCTGAATCTTTTCCTGAGTGAATGCGAGTGCTGACTTCAGGTCTTCCATGAATGTTGTTTCCCGGTCATCTTCGGGACGGAATATCCAGTGCATGGCGTTCAGCAGATACTGCATCACGCCTTTCAATGCCAGGCTGCTGGCACGTTCCCCGGCTGCATTCCCACCAACCCCATCCGCCACCAGCATCAGCTTGGCCTGGGAGCCACCGAGCAGTTCCGTCTCGTCGTTATATGACAAACTGGTATGGTGAATAACGACGGACTTTTTCAGGTCTGCGATCAGAAATTGATCTTCGTTCTTTTCCCGCACTAGCCCGGCGTGGCTTTCACCCCAACAGTCCATTCTGCCTGGCATACAACAAAACCTTTCTCAATACGGAATGGCCGCACTCGAACGCGACTCACCGGTCGGTACAAAACGTCTGCTGTCACGGGGCACCGTAGATTCGGCGACTGTAATCAATCTTCACCAGAATGGACTCTGAAAACGCTTAAGCCGGATCGGGACGATCCCTCGCAGTCTGCTGCAAGACAAGCGACAGGAAAACAGGCTACGTCAGGAACGCCTGGTCAATCTGCCTGATGGCCCCCTCCTCCGCAACAGACACCGAATACACGCCCAGGACACCTCCGGCAGCCTCTGCAATATTTCTTGCAGTGTCGACAGCATTGTTGTGCAGATGTCGGTAGGAAACGAGGTCCAGCACCTTGTGCAGTTCTGCGACATAGTCCGCCCACGCCTGCAACAGATCAGGCGTGGGTTGATGATCCAGCCACGACGCCAGCAAATGCCCCGTCGTCGATTCTTCAGATATTCCGATCGAATGCGCGGCATGCTGCACAGCATCACGTTCCTGTTTCTCGATAAATCCATTTGCCCATGCCACGTGAATCGCAGGGACGAGTGTGATAGCGCGGATCATGCCCGGATGAATACCAACGCTCCGCATTTCTTCGATGACGGTCACATCTTCAATTCGGGATTCCTGCTTCAGTGATTCGACGTCGCGTTCATGCTGCCACTTTTCCCGCAGCGCCTGTGCCAGCTTCTCATCCACACGACGAAAGAACTCATCCTCCAGTGCTGTACCGCGTCTTCTGAATACATCGGTTGTCATTGCCCTCGTTCCTGTCCAGAAAAAATCGTAAATTGATCCGGAACATCCGAGCATGGGATGTCCCATTCGGTGTCGTCGCCCCCGATGAGACCAGCAATTGTCGGGCCATGTCCGGACATCAAAGGGGGCTCGGGGGCGACATACGCTGTCGCCACGTGAATATGCTCAACATCTTCACCATTGCCCGGTTTGTTGCGTGCTGATGAGCACAGGTGAGCGGTGTCCGCGCACAAGGCACAGGTCAGAGCACGCGTTGAGCACGACTGAGAGACCGAAATTGTCCGGGCCCAGGTGTGCCAGAACTCATTGCCGTATCTCAGCGAACAATGAGCGTGCCCCTGTGTGTCGCTGGCACGATTTATGCAAAGAAAGTCAGGAGTGCGGTATGTGAGTTTCTGCATCCGCTGAATCACGGGGAGAAAACACATGGGACTCAAAGAAGATCTGGACACGGCCACTGTAAGCCAAATGAACATTCGGCCACCTGTGACGATACCTCGAACGGCTACCGTTCGCGACGCCGTCGACGCGATGCGTTTCGCCGGACTCGGTTGCGCTATTGTTGTTGACAACGAGAAGAAGGCTGTCGGCATCTTCACGGAAGGGATGCTTCGACATGCTCTGAACGAGTCGGTACAGATTCTGAACGAAGGTCTGGAGAGCCAAATGGTGGCACGTCTGCCGTGGGTGCGGCCAACGGACCCGGTCAAGATGGTCCTGGAGGCGATGGAGGAACACAACATTCGCTTCATTGCTGTGCTGGACGACGATCGGCGTGTCATCGGCATTACCGGCCAGAAGACACTGATGGAATTCATTGCTGAGTATTTTCCCCGCGAGGTCTTCACACAGGATCCAACGGGAGTGACAACGTCTCATAAGAAGGAAGGCGCTTGAATATGACTTCTCCTTACAAATCTGAAAACGGCAGTTTCGAGGATCCCCTGGAGAACTATGTGCCACCGGTGTTCGAGGATCCCGTTGAACAGGCGCTGCATGAGGAATTGGTTTCCACGCTGCAGACTCAGCCCCATTGCTGTGTTTCGGCGGACACCTCCGTCCGAGACACAATGAAGCTTATGGTTGGTCGCCAGATTGCCTGCGTTCTTGTGGAAGAGGGCGAGCGACTGGTCGGCGTGTTCGGCGACCGGGATGTTCTGGACAAGGTGGCTCTGGAGTACGACGACGTGATCGATCGGCCGGTCCGCGAAGTGATGAGCACCAGCCCGGTGTCCGTTCTGGATGTTGATTCAGCGGCGAAGGTGCTTGCGATCATGGCTGTGAGTGGTTATCGCCACGTGCCAGTCACCACAACGGAAGGCAAGACAATCGGGGTCGTAAGCCCGCAGCGAATGGGGCACTTTCTGATCGGACATCTGCAGAGTTGACATGACACACTTAAGGCGACCTCCACATTCACCGAAGGCCGCGCGAGGTGTGGCGCGATGAGTTCAATGGTTACATGAAATCGGACACGATTCGTCGACGCCGCGTTTTACGCGGCCTGCTTTGGCGCTGGCCGTTTGCCTCGCGCCGGAGGGTAGGCTCAGATCGCGTGCCCTGATCCCGTTGATTGGTCGAACGCAGTTTGTTTGTGGTTGTTGGGTGTCGTCCGCCATCGCTGCTACCTGACAAACAATTCGTTTATCCGCGTGGGCAACGCCCCGCGTGTGTTTTGCTTTGCGGACGCGCGGCCCGGTCGTCAACGCAGTTAAACGACAGCATCTTCCAGTGGATTACTTTCACCTGACCGTCACTGTTGGTACAAGTTGTTGAATGCACCCGCTTCTGTATGCCCACCAGGACACACCTTCCCCCTCAGGTCTTCCACCATGCACAATCTCAGATCACTTCTAATGACAGCGAGCGTCGCCGCCGTTTTGATCGTTTCGGCCGGCCTCGCAGATGCCCAGCAAACTGATCCTGCGACGGCAGCGGGGCTGCACGGCGGCCTGATCGTTCAACTGGGCGCAGATGACACCCAGGCGGCCGCTGCACTCAGCCTGACGGGCCGACACCTGATTCACGTGCTGGATCTGAATGCCGACACGATTCAGTCGGCTCGTACGCGATTGCGCAAAGACGGTCACTATGGTCTGACGTGGGCGGAACAACCTGTCGACCCTGACCGTCTGCCGTACGCGGAGAACATGGTCAACCTGATTGAGATTCGTGATTACACCGTGCCGGTTACCGAACTGTTGCGCGTGCTCACGCCGGGGGGATCGATCGTGGTCGCAGATACGAAAGTTCTGTCGAAATCACAACTGGAAGCGGGCGGCTTTGATTTTGTGACCGAATCCGAGTCAATCCTGATCGCCCGCAAGCCGTGGCCGGAAGCGATGGACAGCTGGTCTCATCCCCGGCATGGATCAGATGGTAACGCAGTTTCGGGAGACACACTGGTCGGGCCACCGGATCGCGTGCGGTGGATTGCCGCGGCAACTTCCGAGGTGGAAGGCATGGTGACAGCGGGTGGTCGAAACTTCTACGGCGGCATCCTGGCTCGTGATAGCTTTAACGGCCTGCGACTGTGGCATCGGGATCTAAGAAAGGCAGAAAACAACCCTACGGACTTCGAACTTCCCAGACTGTCTCGTGATGGCGTGCGACCGATCGCGTCGGAGGGCCTGCTGTTTGCCGTGTTGCAGAACCGACCGGTAGCATTAGATGCATCGACCGGCGAAGTCGTTGTGGAGCTGGGTGACATGGTGAAGCCAAATTCCGTGCTTCATGACGGCATCCGAGTGATCGCGGCAGACGACGATTCACTTCGTGCATTCGATACGGAAACCGGTCGCGAAGTCTGGAATGTTGCGGCCCCTGGTCCGCAGAATATCATCGCCGACGGCGCCATCGTGACGTTTATTCAGGGACGTGCGCGGCGCGGCGAAAAGGCCGTGGCGGTGGCCCTGGACGCTGCTACCGGCACAGTGAAGTGGCAGCGCAACGACTACCCGTGGCTGGATCGGGCCGTCCGCACGGTCCTGTCCAATGGACAACTGGTGTTTGAAGTCTCCACACTGAATGACGACGACGCCGATAATGGTATTCACGTTGTCTCGGCGGCAACAGGAGAACATCGCTGGTCCAGGGAATACGCACCGGGGATGAATCACGCGCGACAGGCGCGAGCCATGTTTCTGAACGACGATCTGTGGATTCTGCACGGAGGAAAAATTAACACCGCCGACAAGGAAAACATGAAGAGGACACCTGTGATGGTGTCGGCGTTGAACCCGCTAACGGGCGAAACCCGCATTTCCTACCCGGCGGGACTCACACACTGTTTCCCGCCGGTGGCCACGCCCAACTTCATGTTTGCCGGCGAGCTGGACATGACCAACCTGAAATCAGGAGAAGTGATCGCCAACCGTATCACGAAGGCGAACTGCTCACGGGAAAACGGATGGGTGCCGGCAAATGGCCTGGTCTACACGACTCCCAAACACTGCACGTGCTGGCCGATGTTGCGAGGATTTGTGGCGATGGCGCCGGCCGCGGCAGAGGATTCGCCGGCAAACCTGCCGGTTGACGAAATGGAATTCCTGCTGATCAAAGGACCGGGCAAAGCTGACGCCGCCGCCGCCAATCCGGCACCGCACGACTGGCCATTGTACCGCCGCGACCGCTGGCGCAGCGCGAGCGCGATTACTCCCGGACCAAAACTGCTGCAGAAACGCTGGACCACTGCTCTGAACTCAACGAGCGATGCCAAAAAAACGCCGACCGGTCCAATTATGCACGATTGGGACGACAACCCCGTCGTGAAGGGACTGCTGAGTGCTCCGACAATCGCAAATGGATTAGCCTACGTCACTCGCCCCAATGCTCATGAACTGATTGCCATCGACACCGCATCCGGCGACGTTCGCTGGCGATTCACCGCCAACGGCCGGCTGGATACACCGCCCGCCATTCATCGTGGTCTGTGCCTGTTCGGTTCGGCGGCCGGTTGGGTATATGCGTTGAAAGCCACCACCGGTGAAGTAGTCTGGAAACTGCGTGCCGCGCCAACAATTGAACGGATCGTCGCCTATGGTCAGGTCGAATCTCCATGGCCTGTACCTGGTGCCGTGCTTGTGATGGATGACATCGCTTACTTTGCCGCCGGCCGTCAACCACTGGCCGACGGCGGCATTCTGGTTTTCGCCGTGAACCCGTTAACCGGCGAACGTCACTGGGTTCAGCGGATCAACACCGTGCCGCAGAAGGGCTTTTATGAAAACTCGGGGCTCGAATTCGATCCGTTCGACCTGCTGCATGCAGAAGGTGATGGTCTGGCCATGTCCCGCTGGGTGCTGTCGCCTGATGGCAAAGACGTGTCCGTCGACAAATGGAATGCATTCGCCAAACTGAATACCGGTGCCGGGGATGTATGGATTCCGAGAGGATCATGGACGTACGGGGCGCGGCATCAGCATCGTTTTCCCGGCGAAGCCCCTCGACGGCCGCTGGTCGTTTTTCGCGACGACAATGTCTATAGCTCACTGAATGGCAGCACGGACGTCTTCCGCCGTGACTTCGATCTGGACAAAGGTGAGAAGTTCGACAGCAAATGGATCACTGGCTGGCAGGCCTCTCAGGAAGCAAGGAAAGACGGCAAACCGTATCGAACCTATCGCATCGCAGAAGGAGCAGCATGGACAGAGGACCCCTTCACTGATCCGGACGCAAAGAAGGAAGAAGTCAAGCAAGGGTCACAGCGTCATAATCGAATTCACGCCATGGCACTGGCCAGTGATGACACGCTGTACGTCGTTCATCAGGACGGCCGCCTAAAGGCACTCTCAACGTCCGACGGCTACGTGGTTCGCGAAACTCAGGTTCCGACACCTGCGTGGGATGGATTGGCGATCGCCGAGAATCGTCTGTATCTGACGACGCAAAGCGGCGAACTGGTGTGCCTGGGGCAGTAGTTGCCATGTAAAACCGAACTGCCCTGAACAAGGAAACACTTAAGCATGCGATTTCTGATTCTATTGGCCGTGTGTGCAGCATGTCAGCAAAGCACGGCTCTCACTGATGACTCTGGTCAGACCTCTCAACGATTGAACGTTCAGGTCAAAGTCCAGATGGATTACCTGCTGGCCTTACCGAATGACTATGCCAGGCGGGAATCATGGCCGCTGGTTCTCTTTTTGCACGGCGCAGGAGAACGCGGTGATGATCTGGAGTTGGTCAGGAAGCATGGTCCTCCAAAGCTGATCGGCGAAGGCAAGGACTTTCCATTCATCGTCGTGTCGCCTCAATGCCCCAAAGATGTCTGGTGGGAGCCGATTGAACTGACCGCGTTGCTGGATGACGTCATCAGCAAACACAAAGTGGATGAGGATCGTGTTTACGTTACAGGCCTCAGCATGGGCGGCTTTGGCACATGGCGACTGGCGGCCTTCACGCCGCAGCGGTTCGCCGCAATTGCTCCGATCTGCGGCGGCGGCGAGGCCTATTGGGCGAGAAGATTTCCGCATCTGGCAACCTGGGCATTTCACGGAGCCAAAGACACGGCAGTGCCACTGGAACGATCCCAGGAAATGGTCGACGCGTTGACGGAGAAAGGTGGCCAGCCGCGGCTGACAGTTTATCCCGAGGCAGGACACGACTCGTGGACTGCAACTTACAGCAACTCGGAGTTCTATGAGTGGTTATTGGCCCAGAAACGCGAAGTCAACGTGGAGTGAGTTGCGCGAACAAATCCGTCACATCCATGTCAAGAGTATATTCGCCACCATGCCGATGAGTGGAATGTTGACGCCACAAGATTTGCGGCGACAGGCAGTTCAGCGGGGGCGGGCATTTCTCTGTGGCTGGGCTTTCATGATGACCTTGCCGATCCTGACAACGAAGATCCGATCCTGCGGCACTCAACTCGACTGACGTGCATGATGGTGTCGGCGGGACAGTCATCCTATGACCCTCGGTTCATTCGAGAGTTGTTCCCGGAATTCGAAACGTACAAGCATGACGCATTGGCTCAGCTGTTCGATGTCGACCTGAACAATCTGGAGGAATTGCCAGAGGCCAAATACAGGCTGTTTGAGGAAGTTTCACCAATCCATCATTTAACGAAGGACGACGCACCAGCGATGCTGAGTTACGGCGGGAGGTTCGATCAGAAAGTGACGAACGTGAACATCGGCATTCACCACGTTCGGTTCGGCAAAATCCTCAAGGAAAGGATGGACGCACTTGGTATTCAATGCAACGTGTACGCCGGAAGAGAAGTGCTGGGGGGTGGTCAGCGTGTGTCAACCATCGACTTTCTGAGACAGCAATTCAGGATCGCAGACTGAAGCGTCCTGGTTCTTCCCGGCAGTGATTGCTGGGCAGTGAAGGCCCTCCGGTCAGGTTAATGGCGAACAATCGACCGGCAGAATCCAGCCCTGCTTCGCTGCGTAAAACACGCCCAGCCGGACTGCTGGCTGACCGCGAGACGAGGCATGACTGAGAAGTGTATCGAGTATGGTGCACGGCCGGTCGGATTATTGTCTTTCCCTCAGTTCGTTCACCTCATCATGCAGGCGTCCAACTTCGTGTCGCAGTTCTTCGAGTTGCTGCATTATTTCGTGCATCGCGTCGCCGTCATGATGCTGTCTGTGCTCATGCAGTTCCCGTTCGGTGGCCTCCGCGCGCTGGGCCACATGTTCTGCCATATCGTGCAGTCCGGCCTGGTTCAAATGTTCGATGGCGATGTGCATGTGCTCCAGACGCTCAGCGACCTCATCACGGGGGAGATCGCGATCGTGGTGAGACGGATGCAAAAACTCCCGCAATTCCATTTCGACGTGTTCAGCTTCACGACGAACATCGGTCAGCCGCTCATCGGACGCGTCATCTTCCCGCAGGTGTTTTTCTTCCTGATGCAGCTTCTCCAGCAGTCGTTTCAGTTCCATAATCTCTGCCTCACGCTGCTTCGGGCGTTGCCGTTCGAGCTCCTCAGCCTCGTCAAGCATGGTCATGGCTTTGCGTTTGAGGTTGGCAGCTTCCTGCCTGTGCCCCTGCTCGGCCAGTTCCGCAGCTTGCCGCTGCATCGCGTCCGCCTTATCTCTGAGCTCATCAGATTCCGATGCCCAGACGAACGCCGTAATGCCCAGGAATGCGACGATCACTGTCGCCGATTTCAGATATGACATATCTACTTCCCTTCTCGTTGCGTGAAAGAATCAGATCTTCGGCGGGACCGAAGGTGTCGTCTACGACTGAGTTGTCCTGCACGCAGCTCAACGGCGTTCTTAGGTTCGCCGTGGCCACAAGTGATGCATTTCCAAAACAGACGATCAGCAGTCGGTGATCGTAGCATCATGTTTTTGTGTGCTCAAGATGTGTGTTCTTCCGATGCCAATCGGACGTTCAGGAAGTCGGCAAGTTGCCGGGCGTCGTCTGTGCCTATCCGCAGGAGCCCCTTGCGGAGTTGCAGAACTACGCAGTCCCGGCCCCATATATTCCAGACCCAACCGCCTTTGAAACTCATGTGGATGCCCCAGCCGTCCAGAATTGTGGTCCGTCCCGTTTCGACACTCATGATGTCCGCGTATTGAACAACTCGGCGAAACAGCTGGATTGGCCCAAAGGTGACCGAAAGGCAGTCCCCTTCATCTCTCACGGTGAGATGATGGAACGAAGCGGCCAGAACCAGCAACATCAGACCAACCAGAGGAAAGACCCATTGAATGACGGGTACTTCGCGAATGCCCCAACTCATCAGAAGGAACACGACACCAACGGCGTAAATCAGCAGACACAGCGGCGCACGCTGGGTGTGCCTGTAGGGCTGGTCGCCGGTCACTGGCTGATTCGTGGAGTACTCGTTCACCGTGTACCTTAAGTAAGAGACTTGCCCCTTAGCAGGGGTGAAGATAGCAACACGACGCAGGCGTTTGCCAGAGGTCCTTCAGGAATTGGTGGTCGAATTGCAGAGACCAGGGGCAGGGTTGGTTGGATTGGAAGGAGTAATTCGATAAGTCATGGTAACATCAACGTGCGATTCAGGAAATCACTGACGGGCAGGACACACCCGGAAAGCGAAGCAGAAGCACAATCGTGAGTAACAGAAAAAGGGACGCCGTGGCACATCCTGATATCGCCGTGTACCACCTCGAAATGTTCGCCCATCCCCAGCTCGATGTGCCCGCACCACAAGACGGACTGGCTGTAGTCCACGCGAAAACACCGCCCGTGCCATACTATCGTTTTCTCTACAATATTGTGGGAGAGGAGTATAACTGGGTGAGTCGCCGGCAGCTTTCCGATGAAGAACTGGGCGCCATTCTGCACGATCCACGGAATGAAGTCCATGTTCTGCATGTTGACGGATCACCTGCCGGTTTTGCCGAACTAAATCGCCGTCAGTCCGATGAGGTCGAATTAGTGCAGTTTGGCCTGATGCCCGAATTCATCGGCCACGGATTGGGCACATGGTTCTTGAAATGGACGATCGACACCGTGTGGAGCTACGTTCCGAAACGGTTTTGGCTGCACACATGCACGCTGGACCACCCCTCAGCCGTCCACATTTATACGAAAGCAGGGTTTGTCCAGTTCAAGGAAGAGACTATTCGCAGGCCTCTTGACGACAACAATCGGAGACTTGAGCCATGATCGACTTCAATTACCTTTACAAGGGCATCTGTGGACTCGCCAACGCTCACAGAGCTGGAACAATGGCCGGGCATCTGGGTGCCGCCGTCGCGGCCGGATACTTCTTCGGCGAGGACCAGAGCGATCTCGCTGAAGCAATACATACGGGCGTCGAAGCTGAACTTGAGAGAGTCATCGCTGGAGAAGAATCTCTCTGGTACGATGCAAAGAAGGCCGGAGTGACACCAACCGAGTTGTTCAGGCCTTTCCCGAAGGGGCAAACCAAACAGGATTCGATCAGGTCCATCGTTGTTGCACTTCAGAAAAATGTTGGCACGTTGAGGCAGTCCGGGCACAACGTAATCTTCGCGGCGATCGCCGTCCGGGCTCTGCACGACCACGAAGAATACGCTACGCCTCAGATCGTCACCGGAATTCGCAGACTGACCGAAGGCTTCAACAACGCTCCTCCGGGTCGAGGGTTCTTTGGGAAAGAAAAATCCTGGCTGATGGGCGGCCAGGTGCGGCTGGCCGCTGACACTGAGTTTCCCCGCTACGAATCGATTCCGCAGATGGTGGACGTCACGATTGCCGAATTGATCAGCACCGCTGCGATCAGGAAGCAGGGATTTGGCGGACTATGGCACATAATCAACCACGCCGCCGCCATCACGGAGCTGGATCGTTTCGGTTACGGTGAAACCGCACGGCAGGCATTGCCAGCACATCACCAGCACATCCGCCTGTGGAGATCACTGCCTGATGTGGAGGACGAACTGGGAGCGGTCGTTAAAGCCGAATACGACCCACGTGACCCGGTATATTGGGAAGGGACACTGAAACGCGACGAGGCACGTTTGACACATCGAATCAAAACCCTGTACGGTTTCAACGTCCTTATGCGATTCATGGAAGACGAACGCAAGAGGAAGCAATCCGAAGATGCGTTCCTTTACCTAATGGCCTGACCCGAGTTTCGAACAACCACTGACATGAACCCCGACCGCCTCTGCGTTCTGTTCATCACCATCGCCCTTTCCCGCACCACCCATGGTGAAGTTCCGCTCATGACGAGTGCCGAATTGAAGGGAGCTGATGTCACGATCGGGAATACTGTCTACGGCCACGATTGGAACAAGCGTCGGGCGCCGCATCAACGACTAAGCGGCTTGAAGCGTCCCCCGACGGGTGCGTCAGCGGCGTCGCCCAGACGGTCTTTCCGTTGTAGTTCATAGCTGCGGTAATTGCCTTCGCACCAGACCACAGAACCGTCGCCTTCAAAGGAGAGGATGTGCGTGGCAATTCGGTCGAGGAACCACCGATCATGGCTGACAACCACTGCACAGCCACCGAAGCTGGACAGTCCTTCTTCCAGCGCGCGGAGCGTTTCGATATCCAGATCATTGGTGGGTTCGTCCAGCAACAACAGATTGCCGCCTGAACGCAGCAGCTTTGCCATGTGAACTCGATTTCGTTCTCCACCCGACAGATCGCCAACAAACTTCTGCTGATCCGAGCCCTTGAAATTGAAGCGGCCGCAATAGCTGCGAGCATGGATCTTGGCCTTGCCGACTTCCAGCGTTTCATTGCCGCCGGAAATTTCCTGGTAGACCGTTTTCTTTGCATCAAGAGCGTCACGGGACTGATCAACGTACGAAATATCGACGGTTTCACCGACCGCCAGGGCACCGGCATCCGCGTCTTCCTGGCCCATAATCATGCGGAATAACGTCGTCTTACCCGCACCGTTGGGGCCAATAATCCCAACAATTCCACCGGGCGGCAGATCGAAACACATGTCTTCGAAAATCATGCGGCCGTCAAACGACTTGCTCAGGCCTTCAGCAATCACGACTTTCTGACCGAGTTTTCGTGTGATGGGAATCTGAATCTGAGCGGCGCCGTCCTTTGTGTCGTATTCCTGAGCAGCCAGTTCTTTGTATCGATCCAGCCGCGCCTTGTTCTTTGACGCACGTGCCTTGGGTGACATCCGTACCCATTCGAGTTCTTTCTTCAGTTCCTTTTGTCGGCGAGTTTCTCCCCGTTCTTCCTGCTTCAGTCGCTTTCCTTTTTGCTCCAGCCAGGACGAATAATTTCCTTCGTAAGGAATCCCCCTGCCGCGGTCGAGTTCCAGAATCCAACCAGCGACATTGTCCAGGAAGTACCGATCGTGAGTAATCGCGACGACTGTTCCTGTGTAGGTATGCAGAAACTTTTCCAACCACGAGACAGAAGCCGCATCAAGATGATTGGTCGGTTCGTCCAGCAGCAGAATATCGGGATTCATCAACAACAACTGGCACATGGCAACACGACGTTTTTCGCCACCCGACAGCGTCTTGATGACAGCGTCTGCTTCGGCAAGCCGCATTGCATCCGCAGCGATTTCCAGTGTTCTGTCCAGGTCCCACAGATTGGCCGCCTCAATCTGGTCCTGAATTCCTGCCTGTTGCTCCAGCACTTTCTCCATTTCTTCCGGTGACAGATCTTCGCCCAGCTTCATGCTGAGTTCGTTGAAACGGTCCAGAATGGCACGGGATTCCGCAACGGCTTCTTCAATGCACTCGCCGACTGTCTTTTCCGGATCCAGGCGTGGTTCCTGAGGAAAGTAGCCGATTTTCGTGCCCTTTGCCGGACGCACCGTACCCATGAAATCCGAATCTTCGCCGGCCATGATTCGCAGCAACGTACTCTTGCCCGAACCGTTATCACCGAGCACTCCTATTTTCGCTCCAGGATAGAACGACAGGCAGATGTCTTTCAGTACCTCTTTCTCGTCGTACATACGAGTGAGATTCTCAATGGTCATGATGTACTGTTCGGACATGTCGATTTCTCTGTAATTAGTGTGTAGCCGACGGCGGCCAGGTGACACGCGAATGGTGGCACGGTGAAGTCGCTGGAGCGGTCCGGCAATTCGACGAACGTGAGACTTTTCAACCCGGAGGCAACGTGCGTCCGATTGTCAGCACGGCGTGTCCTGATTCACGATCCGTTTCAGGAGCAGAGTCATGAAGCCCAGAGCCTCGCTGTAGACATCCTTGTGCGAACTTCCGCGAGGGCCCGCGACATTCAGAACGCGGATTCTAAGGGCACGAAGCCAGTCCACAACAGACTCAATCTGATCATTCGGCGGATTCTCAGTCGTAAACAACCCCGGCTCGTCCTCTGGACGTAAATGTACAACTTTGAACGGCTTACCCAGGCCCCTGGCGGCTTCCAGTGTCAGTTTTGTGCCGCTGCTGATCTCATGCAGCACAATAATCAGCGTTCCATCGGAATCGCGTACGTTCCATTCCGTACGGACGGCATAGCTGCGGGCGGGCGTTTCTTTCAACGGATAGTGCTCAGGAATAGGACCAGCTTCCGATCGGCGTCCGCGAGGACACCAGCCACCGATGGGTATACCAGCGTCCAGCCCTGCATCGAGCGCGGCGCGGTCCACGCCGGTCTGGCCCCCGGACACGATTTGTGTCATCGCACCGACTGCGGCTGGTGAGTTGGCATTCCGTCCTGTCATGGGCTACCGTCTGTCCTGGGAACGCAAGGCAGTGTAGGCCTTCGCCCATCGGCTTCCAACCACAGAAACTGACCTTCCGGCGTTGTGCTACTGGATCAATTCTGTCGGGATGATGCGACACAAGTACAAAAACAGCGAGAGATATGCAGTGAATCGACGTAAATTCATCTTTGTCCCGGTTCTCAGCACGCTAATCGTCGCCTCGGCAGTTGCGGACGAATCACGGTACGTTCCGGGGCCGGACTCAAAGCGGCAGTCCGGAGTGCCGATGGGGAAGGTTGAACAATTGCGACACGTGAGTGCCCAGGTCTTCGCCGGAGCGGAACGTGACTTCTGGGTTTACGTTCCCGAACAGTACAACGGCACCACTCCAGCCTGCCTGATGGTCTTTCAGGACGGTCGCAACTACATGAAAGAAGACGGGCAGTTTCGAACGACGATCGTCTTTGATAACCTGATTCACCGTGGTCAAATACCAGTCACAATTGCTGTGTTTGTAAATCCCGGTGTCATTCCGCCGTCGGCCCCGAATGCAAAGCCCCGGAAGAACCGCAGTTTCGAATACGATTCCCTCGGCGATCAATACGCGAGGTTTCTGCTGGAGGAACTGCTGCCTCCCATTGAGCAGCGCTACAGCATCTCAACAGACCCGGATGATCGAGCGATCGCAGGAATCAGCTCAGGCGGAATCTGTGCATGGACGGTTGCGTGGGAACGGCCCGACCAGTTTCGCAAGGTGCTCAGTCACGTCGGCAGCTTTACAAACATTCGAGGCGGTCACAATTGCCATGCCCTGATCCGCGAGACAGAACAGAAGCCCATTCGTGTCTTTCTGCAGGAAGGTGAAAACGATCTGGACAATCTGCACGGTAATTGGCCACTTGCAAATCGCCAGATGGCAGCATCCCTGAAATTTGCCGGGTACGACCATAAGCTGGTCATGGGCACGGGCGGGCATAACGGCCGTCATGGTGGCGCGCTGCTGCCGGAATCCCTGCGATGGCTGTGGCGCGGCCATGATGATTCCACAACGGCAGATGAGGCGAAGTAGACTTTTCCGACGAACGAGTGAACTTCAGCAGGCCGCTTCAGACCTCGGTCAGGCCGATGTGATGATTGCTGAGTCGTTCTGCACCGATGGGCGTCACGGCATAGTTATGCTCAAAACGCATGCCCCCGACGCCATTGATGTACAGCCCGGGTTCAAGTGTGATGACATCGCCATCCCGCAACACATCGTCGCTTTCCGGGACAAGGATGGGCGGCTCCGGATGTTCCATTCCCAGACCGTGTCCGCAATGATGGGTCAGCGCGGGATAGCCGCGGTCCAGCAGCACGGCCGATGCGACATCGTAAACTTCGCTGGCACGGATGCCGGCTTTCAGAACCGATTCTGCCGCCAGCAACGCACCGCGACACGCTTCGAACTGTCGCGACTGGTCGTCAGTCGGATCGCCAACAGCAATCGTATTCGTAAAGTCGCTGCGATATCCGTGAATGATCACGCTGTAGTCAGCAATAAACAGATCGCCGCCCCGCAACGCGTACTCGGTAGGCAGTCCGCCGGCTTTGTGCACTTCCGCATTGGTGGCACGAAAGTCACCGTAGACGACACACGCACAGCCCGCTGAAAGTTCCGCCGCCCGCTGAGTCGAAAGATAAACTTCCAGTTCTGTAGCGCCAGCCTTTGCGGCACTAAACGCTGCAGCGTGACCCGCGTGACCCGCTGACATACAACGCTTCAGCAACGCAATCTCATCCGGAAGTTTCTGACGTCGCAGCTCACGGATCAATGTGCCTACAGACGACAGCGACTGATCCTGACCGCTCATTGGCAATGGCAGTGTATTTTCCGCCACGACTGCAGCAACAGCCTGAGTCACACCTTCGGCTTCGACAAGGCCGTTTGTCGTCGACCAGCGATTGCGACACCCTTCCAGCGCAGTCAGCAGGGCATGGTCGCGATTCGTGACGGACTTCTTATGCGTGTACCACGGAATTATGATTTCGTCGTCGACCACGGGATCATTGACCGCTGTCCGTCGCGCAAAGTTGTCGGCCAGTAAAGTCGCCGCTCCGCTACGTTGCAACAGCAACAGACAACGCTGATCCGCGGAGAAACTGACCGGATTGATCCGAAAGTTCGAAAAGTACTGAACGTGGCGAGCGTCGCCGATCAACACCCAATCGACACCTGTCGGGATTCGTGACCAGAGATTCTTCCGCCGCTCAAGGCAGCCTTCGGCAGTCAGCATGGCTACTCATCCCGGTTGGCTTCAAGCACGGACAGAAACGCTTTTTGCGGAATTTCCACAGCGCCGAACTGCTTCATCCGCTTCTTACCCTTCTTCTGCTTCTCCAGCAGTTTGCGTTTACGACTGATATCACCACCGTAACACTTGGCGGTGACGTTCTTTCGGAATGCCGAAATTGTTTCGCGAGCGATGATCTTCGCCCCGATCGCTGCCTGAATGGCGATTTCAAACTGGTGCTTGTTGATTTCCGTTTTCAGACGCTTGACCAGGGAGCGGCCACGTCTGTCCGACGTGGTTCGATGAACGATTGTTGACAACGCGTCGACCCGTTCACCCTTCACAAGGACGTCCATCTTGACAAGGTCGGCGGCCTCGAAACCGATGATTTCGTAATCCATCGTGCCATAGCCCCGAGTCACGCTCTTCAGCTTGTCGTACATGTCGTAGACGATCTCGCTGAGCGGCAATTCATAAATCACCTGTGCTCGCTTAGGTCCCAGGAACTCTGTATTCCTGTAGATGCCGCGGCGATCCTGACTCAGCTGCATGATCGTACCGACGTTGTCGGCCGGCACAATGAATGTCACTCGGGCAATGGGCTCCCGAAACTCCTGAATATCCCCAGCGTCCGGAACGTCCTGGGGATTGTCGATGACCATGACGTCCCCACGTCGGTTGACAATCTCATACGTAACGTTGGGAGCTGTCTGAATCAGGTCCATGTCCTGCTCACGTTCCAGCCGCTGCTGGACAATCTCCATGTGCAGCATGCCCAGAAAACCGCAACGGAACCCAAAGCCCAGAGCATCACTTGTTTCCGGCTGGAACGAGAAGCTGGAGTCGTTCAGGCTGAGCTTCAGCAATTCATCGCGCAGACTTTCAAATCCGGTGGCGTCCAGCGGATACATTCCGCAGAACACCATTTGTTTCGGTTTCTGGTAGCCCGGGAGTGGTTCATCCGCTGGCTCCCGAGCCCTGGTGACGGTGTCGCCGACGGTGACGCGGCTGAGTTCTTTCACGCCCGTCAGAATGTAACCGACCTGCCCCGGACCAAGCTGTTCGCACGGCACGAGGCCTGGGCGAAACTGCCCCAGTTCGATCACTTCACTGGTGACGCCTTCGCGCATAAAACGAATGTTGTCTCCCTTGCGAATACAACCGTCAACGACACGGACATACGTCACCACGCCGCGGTACTTGTCGTACTTCGAATCAAAGACCAGCGCCTTGAACGGTTTTTTCGCGTCGCCAGCCGGTTGTGGAAGCCGTTCGATAATGGCTTCAAACACCGATTCGATATTCAACCCGACCTTCGCACTGACTTTCAACGCGTCGGATGCATCAAGCCCCAGGATCGTTTCGACTTCATCCAGCACTTCGTCGACCCGTGTTACGGCCAGGTCGATTTTGTTGACGACGGGAACAATCTCCAGATCCGATTCGATAGCAGCATACGCATTCGCCACTGTCTGAGCCTGAACTCCCTGAAACGCGTCAATCAGTAATAACGCGCCTTCGCACGCTGCCAGACTGCGACTCACTTCGTAGTGGAAGTCCACATGGCCCGGTGTATCAATCAGATTCAGCTCGTATGTCTCGCCCTTGTAGACATAATCGATCGTGACAGAACGCGCCTTCACGGTGATTCCGCGGTCACGTTCGATGTCGAGGTCATCGAGAATCTGAGACCGGAACTCGCGTTCGGTAATCGTACCGCTCTTCAACAGCAACTGATCTGCCAGCGTACTCTTGCCGTGATCGATGTGGGCAATGATACTGAAATTACGAATTAACCGGGCGTCCATGAGCTTCTCTGCCAACCGACTCGACACTTGAATTGAGGAAAATGCTGGATTCCAGACATGGACCGGTAACTCCGGACACACCGCAACAGCGGCCAGTCAGGGAAAGCCGAGAATCCTACTCTCAACGGCCTGGCTGGGTCGAGTGTTGAAGTCCGCAAATCCCGCAATCGCTCATTGCGAGACACATACGTCTCGGAAGCGGCAATTTCGGGCGTACGGAACGTCAAAAACCGGCTTCCACACAGTTCCCAATCGGCAAATCCAGACTACTCGGATTCGTTGAGATCTGTGGCGAGGGTTTCCCGCAGTGCGGCCTGGTGCTGAGAAGTCATCGCCGTGACGAGCTGTTCGCCGACCGAAAGGCCGCCAGTCACACGCACAGACTGTTCGTTGGCCTCTCCCAGTTCGACTTTTCGGGGCAGCAATTCTCGACCGTTGAACACATACACGAAGTTATGACCGGCAATCCCTGTCACGGCGTCACGAGGAATCTGAAGCACGTCATCTGATTCCGACAGCACAATATTGACCATCACGTCCGCCTTGGGAATCAAGAGATCTCGCTGGTCGTCGGTCGGCAGCAGTTCCACTTCGATCCAATAATCCTTCAGCCCCGGTGTATACGAACTTCGTATGCGTGGGTACTTTGAGATCGTGGAGATCCTCCCGTTAATCTGAACGTCGTCATTCCCCGGCACTTTTACTGTCACGGGCATGTCCTGTCGCACTTTGTAGATCAACGACTCCGGCAACGGAACGCTGACCTTGAATCGACCGTGGTCGGGGATTTCAAAGGTCTTCTGCCGGTACCTCACACGTGCGCCTTCTTCCACCTGAGTGATGCCGCGACTTTTCAGATACCATGAATTCCCATGCATCACCTGTCCGTCACAGGGAGCTCGCAGAGTGCAGGCTTTGATACTGTCAATCGCTCGACGGTAATATCGTTCGTAGATTCTCAGAGTGCGTTCGTAAGACAGAGTTGTCAGTGACGCTTTCGTGCTGGCAAGGCCGTTGCTGATTGTTGTACGGACGAGCTCTCGTTCAGCGTCCCTCTTCTTATACTCCAGACGCAGCGTGCTGCGTTCGTTCGTAAACCCCGTCAGCATTCGCAGGCTTGTCTCCAGCTGGCTGTGTTTCTCCTCTGCCTCCAGCAGCTTAAAGGCATCAGACTGCATTTCGCGACGACCAACCAGTCCCATGACCCACAGCTGTTCCGTCTGACGCACACTGTCGTCTGTCAACTGAAGCTGTTGAGACAGCATAGAGAGATTCTGCTCCATCTTCTCCATCTGCTGCGGAAACGTGCCATTCGTGTATTCAAGCAGATTCTGCGAATTCACTTCCACGGCATACTCAGCGGCCTGCAGACGCCGCTCATTTGTCGTCTTGCGCATTTCCTGATCGTGCAACGCGTTATCCAGTCGGCTTCTGTACTTGATCAGCAAAATCTCGCGAGAGCGAGCATAGGCTTCCACGTCGGCTGCATCAAAAACGCAGACGACATCCCCCTTCTGGACCCAGGTGCCTTCCGGCACGATACTCAGAATGGTCGTCGTCCAATAGCACGCAGATTCAACTTCGGTGGATTGATACGGCTCAACAATTCCCTGCTGCTCAATCTCCACCTTGAACGATGAAGGTTCTAATTGCGTCAGGCCAACTTCAACAGGCGCGATGCCACGATCAACGGCTCCGGTGAGCAGCAGAACGCAACCGAACAGCAATGTAGAAGAGCCAGCGAAGACCATGAAGCGTCTTCGGGCAACATTGCTGCAAAGCACTGCGGCGAGGTGATGAATCGATGACATGATTGTTCAGCAGTGTGTCGGCGGGGGGGGGGAAGAGCCGACAAAGGTGGGTCATGCAACGCGGGGATTGGTCAGAGCTTCTGGCCAATGTACTGACAGTCTAGGAAGTAAATCGGCATTAATCCACAGATTCCTGCGTTGATTCCATTCTGATCGCCGTGATTTGGTTGGTGCAGCCAGCAGAACCGAACGTTTTCCCCGATGTGAGACGGCTCGTGTCGACGACCAACTTGCAGTAGTCAACATGTGCGCAGTTGATTCAACAGGATCAGGGCAGCATCCTGGAGTAGTCGATCGCGCTACCCGTGCGTCTGTGCACACCGGCGTGTGACAACCACGACCCCTTCCGTGTTGATCCCTGCAACACTGTAACTTCCGTCTACTGCCCCTCATTCGCGATCGAAGACAAATCGACCGTCGACCATGCATCGAAGCACTTTGATTCCGCCGATCTCGTCTTCCGGGCAGTTCAGAAAGTCAAGATCAAGAATCGCAAGATCCGCTAGTTTTCCCTTCTCGAGCGTGCCCTTTGTGTCTTCCGTAAAAGACAGATAAGCCGGACTGGCTGTCAGACAACGCAACGCAGCCAGCCGACTAATCCGCTGCTGCTGGCCGTAGACGCGACCTTCACGATTGCGGCGGGTCACCGCCACCTGCAACATCAGGAACGGGTTGTAGGCGTTCATGGCATGATCCGGATCAAGCCCCATCATGTGGTCGCCGGCAATCGCCGTTGGCACGCCTCCTCGTACCCAATCGCCCAGGCCAATAAACCGGGCAGCCCAGTCGGCACCGTAGACTTCCGCGATGGCCGCAGAATCCTTGAAGTACAGCGACGGTTGCGTGTCGACACACACACCAAGTTTCTTCGCTCGAGCGATCGAATCCAACGCAGGGAAGTAGGCGTGAGTAAGACTGAATCGACGTGCGACGATATCTGGTTCATCGCGGTGTACGGCTGACAGAGAATCCAGTACGGCGTCAACACCCGCATCGCCAGTCACGTGGCAGCACCACTGCCACCCCAACCGGTGACCTTCGCGAAAGACCTCCGTCATCTGCCTGACAGAATAATTCAGGTCTCCGCGATAGTCCGGATCCCGGTGTACATAAAAGCGAATGCGTTTCTCGCCGTACGATTCACGCAGGTAGGTGTTGCCCCAGTGGATGCCACCGTCGACGGTGATTTTGAGCGGACCGACACAAACCCAGTCGTCGCCATCGCCGGTCCTCATTCCCAGCTTTTCTGTATACGACGTAACATCTCTCGCCGTCCTAAACCCCGAGCGGAACGTCTGCGTCATCCGGACGGTCAGATTTCCCGCGGAGTGCAATTCCCGATACAGCAGAAAATCGGCAATGCTGCCGGCGCGCTCAAAGATGCTGGTGATGCCGACGGAATTGTAGTGCCGATGGACATTCTGCAGAGCAGCACGAATTTGCTCCGGCGTGTGCGACACCTGCGGCATAAACGACTTCAAGTGCGCATTCGCTCCCGCAATCAGCCGCACCCGGCCCTCAGAATCAAAAATAACTTCGCCGCCTGGAACCGAAGCTTTCTTCCTTTTGACGCCGATCGTTTCGAGTCCCATCGAGTTTATCGCGGACTTCCGAGCCGCCGTAAAGATGACCGGGTGAGTTGTACAGGCTGCATCCAGTTCCGCAGGCGTGGGGTGACGACGTTCTTTCAGACGCGTTATGTCCGCACGTGGAACCCGAATCCACGTGCCAGCCGGAACCGACTTCGCTCGCTCGCGGATCCAATCCTGCACGGCGCTGATCGATAACAGTTCGACGTGCGGCTGTTGCAAAACGTTCTTAGCTACACCGACCGCGTGGCAGTGGGCTGCGATGATGCCAGGGATCACCATCCTGCCGCCAAGTTCAACGACTTCAGTATTAGCACCAGCAAACTGTCTGATCTCGTCATCGCTGCCGACGGCCAGAATACGCCCGCCGCGAATTGCGATCGCTGTCTTGATTCGATCATCCGCATCCATCGTGAGAATCCTGCCGCTAACCAACACCGTATCGGCCGACTGTTCTACCTGGGCGACAAGTGTCGTTTGTGTGCACACGATGGCCGCAACTGTCAACACAGCCAAATACTCTGTCGATTTGATCATAACGTTTTCTCAGAGCTTAAGATTCCTCACCGCCGTTCGCATCCGTGTCGTAGACTCCTTGCTTTAGCCATTGCCCATGGCGGCCCGCGGTTCACCGTGCCAACCGCCTCGATGGAAGTTAAAACAGGAACAATTCTTCGTTGCGTTTCCTGCCCTTGACCTTGTCGCCCAGAAATGAGAAGAACAGGTCACGGCCTTTATTGCCCTTAAGCACATCCTTCTCACCATCATCGGTCAACGTTGCGGCGTTTAAAAAATGTGAGTCATTCAAACCGCCGGGCAGAATTCCCGTCAGGTGGTCGCGTTTCTCCTCGTAGGTCGCATCGTCACGAGTCCATTCGGCGAGGATGGCGTTGAGTGCCCCAACATCCGATTCCGAGGTCCAGGCCGAACCAATCAACAGGCTGTTTCCCTTTCCGCCTTTCAAATCGTCTTTACCATATCCACCAATCAAAATGTCGCCGTCGCTCCCGCCGTGCGATCCACCGTTAAGTTTGTCATCACCAGCGCCGCCCGACAGCACGTCGCTGCCTGTGCCACCTTTCAAATCATCGTTGCCGTCGCCGCCGATCAGGATGTCATCGTTGCCGACATCCGCTCCGCCGTCGCTGCCTCCGTGTTTCCCTTTATCTTTCCCTCCGTCACTGCCGCCATCGGATCCTCCGTGTCGCCGTTGATCTTTTCCTCCATCACTACCACCGTCGGATCCTCCATGAAGTGTGAGGTGGTCATCTCCTTCGCACAACACGGCCAGAACGGTCTGAATGTCATCGGGATTGTAGTAGTAGATGTCGGCACCGCCATCGGAACCACCATCACTGCCATGGTGACGGTCTCTTCCTCCGTCCGATCCGCCGTCAGAACCTCCCGGAATATCAAAATTCGCGATCACTCTGACCTGATCCGGACCGCCGTCACTGCCTCCATGTTTCCCTTTGTGTTTCCTGTTGTGTTTCCCTTTATCTTTTCCTCCGTCGCTGCCGCCGTCACTTCCCCCATCGCTGCCGGCCACCAGCCGCACATCGACAATATCCTTGCCCGAGCTGCCGATGATCTGCAGCTCGCCTGTTTCGGGATCCACGCGCACACCAGTCACCCAAGCCTCGGTCGCTGCACGATCGCTGCCCAGGTCGTCATCGTCGACTGTGACGTCGATGGCAAACAGGCCGCCGGTCACATACTGGTGTGCATCGATGCGGAAATTGGCGTCACTCTCGCCCGTCGTCGTATTCACAGTCAGAGCCGTAATCGTCAACACTGCACCATCGCCAGACGTGCTGGTGAAAGAGTCGCCCGCGGTCAGATCCGATATCGTCGTACCATCGGCGGGATCCGACATCAGACTCGCGTCCACCTCGAAAACCGAAAACGTGCCATCGTCCCAGTCGACGTTGACATCATGCGTATCAAGCAATCCGTTACCCGTGAAAGTACCAACCAAAACGATATCATCACTCGGCACAGCCTTATTGCCCCTGGTGCCGAGACCGTCGATTGACACAGCGACTTCTTCTGGAGCCACGTTCGATACTGTAACGTCGTCCGATGCGGCGTCCGTCCCGGTGTCATCGTCCGCCACACTCACGGTGATCCCGCTCAGGTCCGAAGGCGTCGTGTTCGCGCCCGGCTGACCGCCTGACAGACCGTCGTCCAGGTACGCGCGGCTGACCGTGAACGTGATCACGCCCGTCGCTGTGTTAACCGTGTTGACCGTCAGTACTGTCAGCGGGTTGCTATCGTTGGCATTGGTCGAGTTGAATGTTTCGCCAGCGATCAGCTCCTGGGTCAGTGTGCCGTCAGCCGTGTTGATGCTGAAGATCGGATCCAGCTCGAAGGTTGAGTCGGCCGTGTCGTTGGCATCATCCCAGTCGACTGTCACGTCGTGGCTGTCGAGGCGACCGATGTCAGTGATCGTACCGCTGAGCACCGCCGTCCCGTTCTCGACGATGTCCAGCACGTCATCCAGCACCAGACTCGGACTCACGTTTGTGACTGTAATGCCGTCGGTTCGGTTGACCGTCCCGGTGTCATCGTCGTCGACCGTCACGCTGATCGTGCTGCCGTCGGCAGCCATGTTGTTCGAACCCATGGGTTGACCGCCTGCCAGGCCGTCGTCCAGATACTGGTGGCTGACCGTGAAGGTGATCACACCAGTTGTTGTATTAACGCCCGTGATGGTCAGTACGGAATCCTCGGTTGTCGACGTAAACTCCGTTTGACCATCGGTCCCTAGTGCCGCAAGTCTCAGTTGTTAGGCCACCAGAGCGGAAGTCTGCCTGATTTTTCGTGAAGCCGCCCAGTTTTCCTTCCACGTGGATGGCCG
>JAAERP010000028.1 GCA_024230215.1 Fuerstiella sp.
GCCAGCAACGCTGCAATCGGTTGGTCTACCTCGTCCGCAAAACCACGATGATTGCCTTTAATATCGTTGTGTCCATCCCAGCTCTTTTGATTCTCAGTGCCGCCGCTGTAAAGCTGGACGAAACGCACGCCGTTTTCGACCAGACGCCTGGCGGTGAGACACTGACGAGCGAAATGAGCACAACGTTGATTGTCGAGACCGTACAGGCTGTGCGTCGACGGTGACTCGCGTTTCAAATCGAAGACTTCAGGAGCAGCGGTTTGCATTCGATAAGCGAGTTCAAAGCCGCGGATGCGTGCTTCGAGCGCGGCGTTCGCTTTCCGCGATTGCTGATGTTCCCGATTAAGCCGATTGATGAAGTCGAGTTGTCGACGTTGCTGCCGACCCGATATGTTTTTGCTGCGAGTCAGATCGTTGATAGGCTGTCCGACATTATTGAGCGAGGTTCCTTGAAACGATCCGGGAAGAAATCCGGCGCCCCAGTTTTGAGCCTGCCCTTTCGGGAGACCGCGACCCTTGGGATCCGTCATCACCACGAATGACGGCAGGTTCTTGTTCTCGCTGCCAAGTCCCCAGGTGACCCATGACCCGACACACGGATATCCCATGCGGCTGACACCGGTGTTCAATGTAAACAGCGCAGGCGAGTGGTTATTGGATTTGCCGTGGCAGGAA
>JAAERP010000029.1 GCA_024230215.1 Fuerstiella sp.
AAGTGCATCTTCATACCATCCTAACGCACGACGGAATCCAGAACATCAATCCAATCGTCCCGCTGAATGAAATATTAAGCCGCGCCTTCGCCCAGCTTGGTCAAATCCAGCCGCGACACCAGCCGCCCACGTGCAAAATCGCGCAGCTCAACCGCCTGTCCGCGTACTGCCTTTGTTTGCAGTGCCGGCTCAAGGCCCAACGTCCGCAGCACGGCCATGCCATTGGGCGACACCTGCAAGCCCGCGCCGACTTCTGTGATGGCCTCGGCCTGTTCCAGCACAGTGACTTTTGCCCCATGCCCGTGCAGCACCAAGGCGGCGGTCAGACCACCGATGCCCGCACCCACAACTGTGACTTTCAATCCGTTCAGAGTCATCGCGTCTTTTTTTACCTGAAATCAAAGGCCCGCCAACGAAAAACGCCGGACCAAAGTTGACCCGGCGTTCTCTATGTCAGTGATGCGCAATGATCAATCGTCGCGATGAACCTTTTCGCGACGCTCGTGACGTTCTTGCGCCTCAAGGCTCATTGTCGCGATCGGTCGTGCATCCAGTCGCTTTAGGGAAATTGGTTCACCGGTCACTTCGCAGTATCCGTATTCACCTTCGTCGATCCGGCGCAGGGCGCTATCGATCTTAAGTACCAACTTGCGCTGGCGGTCACGTGTCCGAAGTTCCAGCGCCCGGTCCGTTTCTTCACTGGCCCGGTCAGCCACATCCGGAATGTTGCGCGTGCTGTCTTGCAATCCCTCGATCGTGTCGCGGGTTTCTGCCAGCAGTTCGTTTTTCCAGTTGTATAGTTTGCGTCGGAAGTATTCGGTCTGCCGTTCATTCATGAACGGCTCGTCTTCTGCGGGACGGTAGTCGTCAGGCAGGAAAGTCTCGGCCTTCATTTCTGCTCCCTTTTCGCGGGTCACGTCCAGCGTAGAACTTGTGTCAGACATGCAACCCCCCGTTTAACTGGCCTGCAAATAGCGCCTTCGTGACGTAATGTCCACCACCCCTAGCACTGCATTGCGGACAAATTATGTCTGGGCTAGGGTCGCCGCCGAAACAGGGAACGCGCAGGGAAATTCGATGAAATTCGCAGGCACCAAGGACTATGTCGCCACCGACGATCTGACTGTGGCAGTCAACGCAGCCGTCGCACTGGAGCGTCC
>JAAERP010000030.1 GCA_024230215.1 Fuerstiella sp.
GACGAGAGGTCTTAAATTGAAACGGTCAAAATGGGGCCGCTTCCCTCGCGTGAATCGCTGATCCAGGAAACAAGATGTTTTGAAAGTGCATTCCATGATGACTTATTGCTAATTGCCAATGGCAGGAGCAGTCGTTGTGCTGGCGAGCGGGTTCTTACTCCCGAAGCACCGCCTACGTGAACCCAATCCGTGAATCAACGATACGGCGGCGAACCCCCCTCAACATAATAACGCATTGTGGTGTCGGTGTCCGCATGGCATCTGCTGCTTGCCATACGGCGTTTCAGAGCTGCCTCCTTTGCAGACGCCTGCCGTCAGATAAGAGGAAGCAGGCCGCTGCTCGAGCACCGGCAACCCCCCCTGCTTACACACCGAAGCGATTGCCAGCATCCGCGAATTCGTCCTCAGGCGAGGCAGGTTTACCCAGCTTCTGCGTTTGTGACCTGACGTGTCACTCGTCGCGGACGGTTCCAAAAAAAATGATTTTCCCTCAATACCGGTGGACCTAAGTTGTCCACCCACCGACGAAGAATCCTTTATCGAAACTCACTCGACGTTTCAATCAAGGGAGAAATCATGAGACGACAAAGAAGAACCCGCTCAATTCGCCGCCGTGGCGTCCAGCATGTAGGCAACCTATTGTCAGCCATTATAACCGACCTGGATCAGGAGGAAGCCGCGGAGGCCCATGCGGCGGACCGGCGGGAATCGAAAAACGTCCCCGCTTCTGTCAGTGTCGATCCTCAATTCACGTTCGCA
>JAAERP010000031.1 GCA_024230215.1 Fuerstiella sp.
AGAGTGAGATCAGCGACGAGACGGCCGCCCATTGCCAGTCGGGGTTGGAAAGATCCGGATTCACAAACTGTCGCACATCCGCCTTGAGTGCGGTGATCGGAATCCACAGCAGAACAAACAGGATCCCGCTGAATCCCCAGATGCGAAACCCCTTGACCCAGTGAGGCAAATGCATCCGTTCCAGCAGCCCCGCTTCACCCAATGCGGAATCGCCGTGCATGACCGCCGCGTCACACAAGTCAACTCGTGAGGTCGTGGTGACTGTGGCTTCGGGTAAGGTGGATTCACTGCTTGCGTGACAGTTGCTGAGAAACCGTTCCGTTCGCTGCAACTGTTCCTGCAATAGTTCAAATCGCTGGTCCAGAAACGTCTTTTGTGTGACAAAGGTCTCTGCTTCGCGGTCGAATTGTGCAACCGGGCTGTCATCCGTATCCTCGTCCAGCACCGACTGCAGGATCCACGTTTCACTCTGTCGCTGCTCTTCCAGACGCGCGACCTCTTCGCTCATCCGCTCCGTCAGTTGCCGCAAGGCCTGATCGTGACTCTCGTTCAGAGACTCGGCACGTATCCGGCAATCCAACTGCAATGTTTCCAGTTGGCTGTCAACGTCCGCTTCGATCCGTCGTAGCTCAGTCTGCAGCGCCGAGTTTGCAGAATTCTCTATTCTCCCGAGCTCTTCGTCGCGGACTTCAGTCAGCTCACGCAATTGTTCCTGGATCGTGAGTAATTGAGATCGGAAGTTCTGCCCATCGGTCGCCAGTCTGCTGGCCGTTGCCAGTTGGGAGTTGATCGTTATCTGTCTGGTGTCCATGTCGCTTCCAATGATGGGATGGCCCGTAAAGGCCGTGCTGTTGTAATGACATACCCCAATCTGTAAACGACAAGTCTGTGGCCGCTTCCGGCAGGAATTAGAAGCTTTCGCGATTTGTCACAGAATCGGACCGTGTTCGCGCTGGTGCATACACGCTCGTTCCGCTTTTGACATCACTCCCGATAGCTTTTCGATGGTGTCCAGCATCGTGCGGACCTGCGCGTGGATGGGGACCAGATAGTCGTCTTCCACTCGCTGACTCACGGGGTCCGCCCATTCCTCCTTCGCATCCATCCACGCTTTTTCCAGCTTCTTCATGGCGTCGTCCAGCCGTGCGGCCGGGGACATAAAGTCGGCGTGTCTCATTCAGTTTTCTCCTCATTTTCCGCCGACGCTGCATCGTCACCCGAATCGCCCGCATGATGAAACGAAATGTTCTCTGCCTGCGTGCCGGGTACCTGCAGGTCGCCGTAGGCTTCCAGTCGATCGACGCTGTGATGCAGCAAAGTCAGTAGCCGCGGAACGTCGCGTTCCAGCATTTGGGTCAGCTGAGATGCACGTCCGTGGTATTCGTTGGCTTCCTGCTGAGCATTGACGTTCCAGTACTTAACCACAGGAACCTGCTTCTGCGCAAACTCCAGATCACGTTTGGCTTTCTCCAGATCTTTCTTTTCCTCGAAACAGGTTGGCTTGTAATCAGCGTATTTGCGCATGCGACACTGATGGAGCCGCACGCGAGCTTCACCCATTTCACGATAACAGCTTTCGATTTCCCGCTTCCAGAAAACGGGGCGATCACGCTCCAGCCAACCCATGATCCGCAGCAACTGCATCTCAAGAGCTGTCACGCACAGCCGAGCTTCTTCCTGAAAATTCACGACAGCCGCGTGAAAGCGTTTCACCGCATCAATCGATTTGACGTTGGCAGATTCCGGCATTCCAAATTCGTTCCTGCGTTATGTGCCGTGCGGGTGAGGGCATGTGATGAGTGAATCGACTTCGTGCTTTGTTAAATCCAAAAGTGTGGTTGAATCATCCGCCGGAAAAGGGGGTCAGGTACCCAAAATGCAAAGCACCCTTCGGGCCGTTCCGGTTTTTGGTACCTGACCCCGTTTTCCTCGCCAACCCTAAAACCTGGCTGTGACAAAGCATCGGCCAATGACTCAATTCCTGGCCTTGCGCGCTGGTATTGAA
>JAAERP010000032.1 GCA_024230215.1 Fuerstiella sp.
GCGAATTGCGGAGATGCCATCGCCCGCACAATCCCATTCCAGAGGCAGAATCGCGTTGATCAGATTCTGCATGCCAAGCATCTCCTTACCCTGTTTCAGGTTGATCCAGACGGTAACGTCATCCATCGATCCGCGTTCGGGGTGCACTTCTGAAATCGTGAATTCCTGTTCTTGAAATGTCACGGTGTCGCCGACGTTCAGGTCCAGCTCTTTCTGAATCTCATAGCCGACAACCATTTTTCCTGCGGCGACTTCTTCCAGTAATGGTTTCTTGAGGCCTCGATGCTGAATGGGAACTTCGCCTCGAGTCCCAATCAGAATGACGTCCCGATCGTGTTCCGGCCAGGACACTCGCCGAGACACGCTGGGTAACAAATGGTTGATGGTAACGATTTTGGACTGCCCCAGTTTTTCGACATAGCTTTCCGGCATCGTGGCCGTCATTCCGTCCAGCAACATCTCTGACCGGGACTGCTCCTGAGGAAGGATCAGGATGTTGAAGCCGAGTCCCTTCATGTGCTTCCGCATGGCGTCCTCAAGTTCAACACCAGCCTGTTTGACGGACTCCTCTTTGGCGGCAATCGCTTCCTGGACTTCGGACTGCCTGGCCTGCAGCAGATGCTCGGTGATGACGTGATCGGCGCGCAGCAGAGTTTGGGCTCCGACAAGGCAGGCCACTGCGGTGGATACGGAAATGACGCCCATCAGAAAACTGAGTTTTCGATGTCGGATCTCGCGGATGGCAAGTCGCCAGACAGTCATGAAATTTCCTTTGCGGGACGGCCCGCAAGCCGATGCAGGAAGACGTCCGGAAGGTATTGCCCGTTGCCGTTGGGCGCTACACAGATTGCCGCAAACCGAATCAGCTCGAACGCGGCATGAAAAACAACGAGGCGACGACAACGCCGACAACAAGGAACATTAAAACGAACATGACATTCTGGCCCATGCCGGCCGATGGCGCCGCGACGGCGTCGCTGGCGGCCACGTGCGATGCGGCCGTCTGTGAAGCGTCGCCTGCTTCAGCTGTTTCTGTGGCCGCGACAACGTCATGTGATTCTGAACTGTCATTATGTGCGGCATTTGTCTTACTGGTCGTCTGGGCCAGCAGCACTTCCGGTTCTTTAACCGACGCCGATGTTTCATCGGCACCCGTGTTTTCTGCATTGTCGTCTGGCAGTCCGAATCCGGAGAATCCCGCCAGCGGCGGCAGGTCTTCATCCAGCGGCTCGGTGGGAATGACCATTCCATCCCAGTCGACGTTCATAATCAGATCGACGCCCGGATTCTGAGCCTTCACCGTACACTGACAGGCACCGGTCAGAAATTGCGAAGCATCTTCAATCACCTCCGGGGCGATGCCTTTGCCAACCAGTGCATACAAGGCGCGGCCACGTCCAAACACCGGAAAGGCCATGGGCTGGCCACTGAGTTCGTCGTCCATCAGGTCCGGTTCGACTCGCAGCAGCATCTCTACCAATGCCCGTTCCACCGCGTCCTCGCGCGAAATTCGAACGGCAGAAAATGCAATCTTCAGGGCATCCGGATTGACCGACAGATCGCCGAGATCTTCTTCTTCAATTTCCGGCAGCTTGAGTTCGCTCTGCAGTCGCTTCAGTTCCGATGTCAGAACGCTGAATGCGCTGTCATCCACCTCCGGCTGACCACACTCCAGGAAGATCCAGACGACCGATTCTCCTTCGACCAGTTTCTTGCCGACATGGGCGCGTGCCGGCGAATCCATCACCATAGCGGCGTTCTTTGCGGTGAATTCACCTTGCCAGATGGTCTGAGGCGGCCCCCACTTTGGCGGCGACTGAACAACCATTCGTGGCAATTGCTCTGATTGATGATCCTGCCACAGTTTCTGCGTGACCGGATCTGTGTCAGTATCAACGTCGATTACAGTGACAGTCACATTGGTTAATGGTGCTCCATCTGCGGCCAGCGGCTGCATCGAATCGACCGCAGCCTGCTGTTCTGCTGTCAGGTCGCCACTATTAAAGACGAAGGCGATATACGAATCCGGCCGCCAATGTTCCAGAGCGTAGCGAAAGACCGGCACGGAACAGGCCAACGCCAGTGACGCGCTGGCCATTACCATCAACGCCACAGCAGTGGCTGTACGTCGTCCTTTCGAGGCACGCCCACCTCTGTCGCTTTGCGAGAGAAATGTACGTCTTAAAGCAGCAAGTCGCGAATTGGCTGTATGACGCGGCATGACGGGTCTCGCAGTGCTGCGAATGGTGGCCGGCAATGCCGCACATTTCGCAATTGGTAGGACAGATGAAGGGATGACTGTTACAGTGTACGGCCATGCGTGGGGCCGTTCAACCGCCTTGCGCCGATGGTTTTCGCGACTGGCCCGAATTCGCGACTCACGCGTGGTGGCCGTCAGTTCGGGAAAAACGTCCGGTGCAGCCGTGGAAAAATGTGGTCACGGTGTCTTCATCGAACGTCTCGTGTTATTGTCATTGAAGCCGGTTCACGGTTATTCGGTTGTTCTGAAAAGACAACTTCTGCAGACTACCTACTCGCCTGTTTTGATTCTTTCGCCTCGCCCTGCCCGCCTCCCATGAAAGGAAACGAGATGCTTTCGTTCCCGTCGCTTCGCCTGATGAGCACCATGTTGATCGCATTGTTTGCTGTTGGACATGCGTTCACCGAAGCAGCTGACTGGCCCACGTACCGAGGTGACAACGGTCGAACGGCCTCCAGCAGCGAAGAGATCGGCGTACCACTGAAGGCCGCATGGAAGTACGAATCTCCGGCGCCTCCGGAAATGGCCTGGTCCAGTGGTGAAGGCCGTGAGATTGAAGGCAAGACACTGGGACATCGTGTTAAATTTGACGACGTTTTTCATCCTGTTGTCGTCGGTGGCAGGTTGTACTTCGGTGCCACGGATGACCAGCTGCATTGTGTCGACGTGAAAACGGGGGCAACGGAATGGACATTCTTTGCGGGTGCTCCGATTCGGCTCGCGCCGACGGTCACGAACGGCCGTGCCTATTTTGGTTCCGACGATGGTCATGTTTACTGCGTCGATGCTGTTAGCGGCAAGCTGCACTGGCAGTTCCGTGGCGGCCCCGAAGAAGACTGGCTGCTGGCTCGTGGTGAGATGATTTCCCGGTGGCCCGTACGAACGGGAGTTCTTGTTGATGATGGTGTCGCGTTTTTCGGCGCGGGGATTTTTCCACACGAGGACGTTTATCTGTATGCGGTGAATGCAGACGACGGTTCGGTGATCTGGAAACAGGACAACCTGAGCGCCGGTGATGCGGGGCGAAACGAGATTTCCCCTCAGGGATATTTACTGGCCAGTGACGACCTGCTGTTTGTACCTTCGGGGCGTACTCTTCCCGCCGCATTTGATCGTAAGACCGGCAAGCTTGTTCATAAACGAACACACAGTTGGCGTTCAACGGCGGGTGGCGTTGTTGGCGGAACGAAGGCTCTGCTGGCCGATGATCAGCTGTATTCCGGAGGACCACATCACCTGCTGGCGATGACTCAGGAAAAAGGCGACGTTGGTTTCGGGTGGTTCGCTGGTCGGCAGATGTCCGTCATTAGCGACGCCGCGTACGTGGCCACCGGTACTGTCGTGGCCCGTCTTGATCGAATGGACTACGCTGTCAACAGTCGCATACGACACAAGCTGGAAATGGATATCTATTCCCTGTCTCGCAAGTTGCGATCTGAAAAGGACAAGGTCAAGGCAGATGAGATTCGAAAACAAATTGCCGATGCCAATGACGGCATTCGAAAGATTGCCGATGTTGGCGTCGCCTGGCAGAAGGACACACTGGATGATGCCGCACTGCTGGCTACTCCGAATGTTGTCTTCCTGGGAGGAGACGACAAAGTTACTGCGTACTCAGCTGACAGTGGCGACATTGTCTGGCAGGCCGCTGTTGACGGTCGAGCACGCGGGCTGGCGGTCGCTGACGGGCACCTGATCGTGTCTACCGACAAAGGCAGTATTCACACATTCTCCAGCGGCGAGACCGCAAGAGTCGCACCGCTTGTTGCATCAAAGTTCTCAACGTCGGAAGAATACCAGCAGGCAGCGAAGGAGATTCTGGCTCAGACTGGTGTGAATCGTGGATTCTGTCTGGTGATCGATGGTGAAGAAGGGCAGCTGGCATACGAAATTGCACGGCAGAGTGACCTTGAAGTCTATGTCGTCGAATCCGATGCCGCGAAGGTAGTAAAGGCTCGAGCGAATCTGTCCGCAGCGGGCGTGTATGGCAGTCGAGTCACCGTTCACCGGTTCGACGTGGGAGATATTCCATACTCAAATTATTTTGCGAATCTGATTGTCAGCGACCGATTTGTGAAGACGGGCGAGGCCCCCACAGATCCGGCGCTGTTGGTCCGTCACCTGAAACCAGCCGGTGGCATCATGTGTTTCGGGCAACCCGGTAAGACCGACGGTGCTACCGCCACAGCTGTTGTGGCAAAGGCAGGCCAGTCGACGAGTCTGACGGCACCGGAGGTTACGCAGGAAACAGCGGATGGATGGGCCACACTGTCTCGCGGCATGCTGCCGGGAGCCGGGGGCTGGTCGCATCAGTACGGCAACCCGGCCAACACGGCCGTCAGCGACGACCTGCGAGTCAAAGGCGGTCTGGGCGTCCTGTGGTACGGTGATCCCGGCATTGGAGAAATGGTCAATCGTCACGACGGTGCCGTCGGTCCGTTGGCGATCGGTGGTCGGTTGTTCGTGCAGGGCGAAACAAATATCCGCGCCTACGACGCCTATAACGGACTGTTCCTGTGGAATTACGATAATCTCAACGCGATTCGGACGGGCGTCTTTATGAACGTCAGTCCGGGCAACCTTGCTGCGACGGCAGACCGGCTGTACCACTTTGTCGGTGAAGAGTGTTTTGAGCTGGACGCCGTCACCGGAAAACTCGTCCGCATTCACCGGCTGCCGAAGTCCCGCGACGATGGAAAGCATCAATGGGCTTATGTTGCCGTGCAGGATGATCTGCTGTTTGGTACGGCGACGGTCATGGAAGATATTGATGCTCGCAATCGTCGGCGCGGTCGCAGAACGAAGGACGCGACAGATGGTATTTTTGCCATCGATCTGAAGACCGGAAAACACCTCTGGGATTATCAGGGGCAAAGTATCTCGCATCGCACAATCGCGATTGGTCCGAAGCGTGTGTTCTTCATCGACAGCACAATCACCAGTGAACAACGAGCTGAGATTCTGGAACAGGACAAGACTGCACTGGAAGATCTGGCAGGCAAAGAACGTGAGATTGCGGAGGACCGATTGAAGACAGCCGACCTGCGTCGCGCTGTGGGTATCGATTCACGATCCGGTGAACAACTCTGGTCACATCCGGTCGATGTTACCGATTGCAGTGAGATTGGCATCGGTGGCGGAATGCTGACGCTGATGTATCAGAATAATACGTTAATTCTGGGGGGAGCGAATGCCAACGGCCACTACTGGAAGCAATTTGTTGCCGGCGAGTTTTCTCGCCGACGTCTGGTCGCTCTGTCTGCTGACGATGGATACAAGCTGTGGGCCAAAGATGCCAACTATCGTCACCGCCCGATCATCGTGGGCGAAAAAGTTCTGGCCGAACCATGGATTTATGATCTCCAGACCGGCGAGCAGCAGACCAGAAAACACCCCATCACGGGTGAGGACGTTCCCTGGTCGATGATGCGGACTGGTCATCACTGTGGCATGCTGACGGGGGCGGATTCCGGAATGATCATGTTCAGGTCCGGCTTCACAGGTTTTATGGATCTGGAACAGGATGCCGGTGTGCGGCACTTTGCCGGTCATCGTCTGGGATGCTGGATCAACGCCGTGCCGGCCAACGGCCTGGTGATGATTCCCGAAGCCAGTGCAGGCTGTGTGTGCCTGTTTTCCATCGCCTCGACCGTTGTACTGGAACCGCGTGAAGCCCGGCGACCGTGGGCGATTTACAGCTCGGTTGGCACGAAGACTCCCGTCCGGCATCTGGCTTTGAATCTGGGAGCACCGGGCGACCGCAAGGATGCCCACGGTACGGTGTGGTTGTCATACCCTCGGTACAAGGCGTATCAGGAAACATCGCTGGACGTGAAACTGGATTTGAAGCCGCAGTTTGCCAGCAAGGGCGGATATCAGAGCGTTAACGAAAACGCGACCGAGCTTGGTGATGCTCAGGCCCCGTGGCTGTACACGTCCTGGGCAAACGGGCTGAAGGAATTGACTTTGCCACTGCTGGGTAAAGACGACGCACCTGCGACATTCTTTGTTCAACTTCACTTTGCCGATGTCCGAGTGGCGGACCAGGGAGCGACGTTTGACGTTCAGCTTAATGGAAAAACAGTCTTAACGGATGTCACTCTCGCAGGAACGGACGGCAACGCAGCTGCTGCGGTTATCCACGAAGTCAATGGCGTGCAGGTTACCGATGACCTCACCATCGCGTTGGTGTCAAAGCACGGCACTCCGTTGCTGAATGCCGTGAAAGTGCTGCGTAACGAGTAACCATGTCGGTTGCAGAGGTGTTCTGCTGTTGGCTGTTCCGCTGCCTGAATGTCTTCAGGTAGCCGGGGCTGATCATTCCGTCGCGCGTTGCGCCGCGGCGAGATCACGATACGCTGCAATTCACCGGCGGAATCTGCCGTTGCCTTTCGCCTGCAGTCTCGTGTGCCGTTGGAGACCGCTGTGGCATTTCCGCGTTCCGTATCGAGTAGTGTGGAGGGACTTCGGATATTGACTGGTCAGTGTTGCACCGCGAAAGTCACTGATGGCGTGACTACAACTGCCAATGCACCGGCCGCCGGGCATTCGCGATGCCCCCGCCGAAGGCTGAGTGACAGTGGAAGTTCATCTGTAGCGGGAGAACACCAAAGTGTTTCTGATCGTGAGACCAATAAGGCTGTTTTGCAAGGCACTTGTCGCCGAATCGACCCCCGGACAACTTGCGCTGGGATTTGCGCTGGGTGTCCTGATTGGCTTTGTGCCTAAAGGAAATCTTCTGGCTGTCGCGCTGGGAGTTATCCTTGCGGCATCACGAGCGAATCTGGGCATCGCGGCGGCCACAATTCTTGCGGTAAGTTTCGTCTCGCCGTATTTTGATCCAATGTCGCATCAGATTGGAGCGTGGTTGCTGGCTCACCCCTCGCTCACCAGGGTCTGGACAGAACTCTACAACATGCCCGTCATGCCATGGACAGCGTTTAACAACTCCATTGTGCTGGGCAGTTTTATCGTCGGCGTCGCCGCAATTTATCCGGCCTACCGATTCTCAAAGCCGGTCTTTGAAAAGTACTCGCAAAAGCTGTCTGTCTGGGCGAAACGATTCTGGCTGACTCGATTTCTGATGGGTGTGGAATGGGCCAACGGTCTGAGTAAGGCGGATTGAGAGTCGCCTGAAACCTGTCCTGGGACTGTTCAAAAGTTGCACACGGAGGTGCACATGCGTTGGACTTATGTGATACCACGCCTGATCATCGTTGGGTTGATCTGGGCATTCATGGCGTTCGGTTTTGATCCGTTACTGCGATATTCCGCCACACAGTCACTACAGGCTGTCACCGGCGCGAAGGTGGACATCGGCTCTGTGAAGACCGGTTTCTTTCCACCGCGTTTCTCCATAAATGATGCGGCGCTCGCAAGTCAGCGCAGGCCCGGGTCAAACCTGCTGCAGTTTGACAGAATGAAATTCAACCTCACCGGTGAGGCGCTGCTGCGAAAGTCATACGTCGTTGAGGAAGCGTCGGTAACCGGTGTGCGTTTTGGGACTCCTCGGTCGGACAACGGCCAGCTGGAGATTGCCCCCCCGGACGAGGAACCGGAAACTCCGTCGTGGCTTGCGGAAAAGCTGAAGAACGTTGGCGATGAGTGGCTGGACAACTTTACCGAACAGGCGAAGGGCCAGCTCGACCCCAATGTGCTGGAATCGTATCGGCTGGGCAATCAACTGTACGTGAAATGGGATCAACGTTTCACGCACATGGACGGACAGCTTGAGCAAAAGAAGCAGCAGGTCAAGTCTGTTCGCGAACAGATGGACCGAGCAAAAAGGGCTGACACACTGCAGCAGATTGAAATCTATCTTCAGTTGGCTCAGCAGGCCGATCTGCTGATGCGCGAAACACGGCATATGCGGACGCAGTTGCAGGGCATTGTACCGGAGGTTCGGCGGGACTTCACCCGACTTGACCAGGCCAGAGTGAATGATCAGCAGCACGTTATGCACACGGTGCAATTGTTGAAGCCCGACTCTCGACGAATTTCCGAGTCACTGATTGGTGAACAGATGTATCTTCAGGTTCAGCAGATTCTGTCATGGCTGGAAACGGCTCGCACCTATCAGGAAGATCTCAGGAAACCAGCTGCGCCGGAGAGGCAGCGAGGACGTGACTTCGAGTTTGCGATCTTCGATCCCACACCCAAATTGTTGTGTCGCACGGTATCGATCAATGGTGAACTGATGCTGGGCACCGTGCCGACACCGTTTGAGGCCGTGTTGACGAACGCGACCAGTGATCCTCGGCTTCTTGGCAAGCCCACTCTCCTGCGAGCGACTGCGGCGGGCGATACCGCTTTCGAACTAGTCGTGCAGCACGACGCCACGAAAGAAGTTACCCAAACCGATCTGGCGGCCGATTACACCGATCACAAAGAGCAACTGTTAGCCGCGGGGAAGCCGGGTGGCGATCGATTGACGGCCAGTCTCAGCAATCTTCATTGGATGGCACGACTGACCCTGATTGAGAATCACGTTCAGGGGCAGATTACGGTTTCGTCGAATCTCAACAGCCCTGAGCTTCATGTACAGAACGAGTTCGCTGCGGCCCTGGCTGGCGTGGCACAGCAGACACTGGCTGGCATCCAACACGTGAACGCTACGATTCAGCTGGATGGGCCGATTAAAAAACCGAATGTGAACGTGACCTCTGACCTGGGAGAGCAGGTCGTCACTGGCTTTGACGCAGCATTTGCGGAATACCAGCCTCAGTTACAGGCCTTGCTGGCTGAGAAAGTCAGCGGTTACGTGGACGAACAGCGACAGAAACTGGCGACGACCTTTGGAGGACGCCACGAACAGTTGCTGGCGGACAATACCAGAGTGTTGGAAGGACTGGACCAGATTCGTCAGCTGGGCGTGGCTCTGAAGTCGGGCAAGGCTGACCCCAACGCCATTTTTCGAACTGTCTCAGAGTCCGGCGTCCTGTCTGCAAAGGACCAAAAAAAGGCGGACGAAGTCATGCAGAAATCGAACAGGATCCTGGACGGCCTCAATGATCCCAATAAGGCCTTTCAGCAGGCTCTGCCAGGTCTGCGCAAAAAACTGTTTCGATAACACCGCAGCGTATTACGCCTATGCCCACGGTAAACGTCTTTCACCGTGGGAGAGCCGCTGTGCCACGGGCTCCACGACCACATCTTCCTGAAAACTGATCCAGAGTCGTCGAATCCGATCAAAGTTCTTTGATACGGAGCATACGCCAGGATACGTCAAACGGCCCGGTTCCCGCTTTGATCCCGTGAACCTGCAGCCCGATTTTGCCTTTCGGATGAGTCTTGTAGATACCATCGTGTGTCAGATCAGCGACCTTCTGACCGTTGATCCATGTTTGGATGCGAGCACCTTTGGCAACCACGCGGTACTTGTTCCACTGGTCGTTCTTGATGTGATTGTGTGAATGGCCCTTGTCCTGCGGGGCCTCGGACAGCCAGCCAAGCCCTGTGGCTTCACCGTAGACGTAACCGGACTGGCCCGGACTGGCCTCGATCTCAACCTGCGGTCCAAAGAAACGACCTTCTTTGCCGTCTTCCTTCGTTTGTTCGCGCGATCGAATCTGGACTCCTGAGTTCAGGCTGTTGTGAACCTTCACCTCGAACTCCAATTCGAAATCACCGTATTCCCTGTCGGATGCAAGGAACGTGTTCTCGCTTCCTTCGACAGTCACGCCATGAATGGCTCCGTCCTTGACGGCGTATTCGGCGACTCCTCTGGCAGCTCGCGTCCATCCGTTAAGCGTTTTGCCGTCAAACAGACTTTTCCAGCCGTCGTAGGCTGTTGCCTGTCCCGGCAGCAATACCGCTAAGAGCCCAAACGTCACAATGAATGATTGGAAGTGATTGCGAGTCATATCGGATTTTCCCTTTTTTGATGATGTTCATTTGTTGGACCAGTCGTAAATCTGGTCGTAAGCATAGGATGGCGACCGAAGCCGGATAATTCAAACGAGTCTCACCGGCTGCCAGCCGAAACCTGGAGCACTTCCGTGTTGAGTTCAACGCAACCGCTGGCCGCGGGGACATCCGCCCGACTACATACATGGCCAATCACGCCGGTCGTTAGCGTTGACAATTCGCGACAGCTTTTCAGGCTGACCGTGGCCGCGGCCGACGTGTTTTCGCTTGCGAGAGTCGTATTCCCACGAGCCCCGCGACCACGACTTCTGAAAAACTGTGCTAATCCAACAAGTCGTCAACATCCACTTCCGCCATCGGACGATCAACCGGGTCGGGTGGTTCATCAGTAAACAGCATGGGGCTCATTTCTGCCTTGATGCTGTCCAGATACAGGCGGAGTTTGCCATACAGATCTGCAGTGAATTCTTCGGCCTGCAGAACGGCGAGCGTCTGGTCGAGGATCTGTTGATCGCTGACTTCCTCGGCGTCGTAGATTTTCGTGGCGGCACGCAGGTCAGTCAGTTTTGGCAGATAGGCCTGCGTCAGATGTTCACTCAATTCCCGTGCCAGGTGGTCCGCCTTTTTGAGGCGGTCGCCTAACGGCAGGTTTTCAATTTCAGCAGAATCAACCATTGTCGGCCACCACAGTAGAAGGACGCAAACGCCCCATTAGACCGGGCCGACGTAGGGTTCGTCAACGCAAATTGCGTTGGGGACCGTCCTGCGGGGCGGCTGAACAGCCATTTGACGAGTGGATTTGGTGGACTCAGTCGATGGCCGCTTTGAATCGTTCGATTGCAGTCTCAACGTTTTCTCGGCTATTGAACGCACTTAGGCGAAAGTAGCCTTCACCCGACGCGCCAAAGCCACTGCCGGGCGTGCCAACCAAATGGCCCTTGCTTAACAACACGTCGAAAAAGTCCCAGCTGCTCAGATTGTTGGGTGTTCTCAGCCAGACGTACGGCGCGTTTTCGCCGCCATAGACCGTGATGCCGACGGCTTCGAGACCTTCTTTCAGCGATCGAGCGTTCGTCATGTAGAAGTCGATCAGCTGTTTCGTTTGCCGTCGACCTTCGGGGCTGTACGCAGCGGCAGCTCCTTTCTGAATGATGAACGACGCACCATTAAACTTTGTGGACTGGCGGCGGTTCCACAGTTGGTGCAGAGACACCTGAGTGCCACATGAAGCCGTAACCTGCAGCTCTTTCGGAACGACCGTGAATGCACATCGTACGCCTGTGAATCCAGCATTCTTACTGAAGCTTCGAAACTCGATCGCGACCTCTCGTGCTCCATCTATCTCGTAGATGGAACGAGGGATCGCGTCGTCGGAAATAAATGCTTCGTAAGCCGCATCAAACATGATGAGACTGTTGTTTGCGCGGGCGTAGTCGACCCATTTCTGCAGAGTCTCTCTTGTCGCGACCGTGCCCGTGGGATTATTGGGGTAGCACAAATAGATGATGTCAACCGGCTCCGCCGGGAGTTCAGGAACAAACCCATTCTCCGCAGTCACCGGCAGGTAAATCAGACCCGCGTATCGACCGTGTTCATCAGCGTCGCCGGTATGTCCTGCCATGACATTCGTGTCGACATAGACCGGGTACACCGGGTCGGTGACGGCGATTCGGTTGTCTGTTCCCAGGATGTCAAGAATGTTGCCGGTGTCACACTTCGACCCGTCAGACACAAAGATTTCGTCCGCAGACACGTTGATACCACGACTTTGATAATCGTGCTCAGCGATCGGTTCACGCAGAAACCCGTAGCCCTGTTCCGGACCATATCCGTGAAACGTTGACGTGTTCGCCATCTGGTCGACCGCTTCATGCATCGCCGCAACGATGGCTGGCGGAAGTGGTTCCGTGACGTCTCCGATGCCCAGCTTGATGACCTTCGCACTCGGGTTTGCTTCCGAAAAAGCCGTAACACGGCGAGCGATCTCGGGAAACAGATATCCGGCCTTGAGCTTGAGATAGTTCTCGTTGATACGGACCATTGAGCAATTCCTGATTGGCTGATGTGCCAAAGACGTGATGTTGTGTGATTCGATAGTGCGCGGTCCGCTCAGGCTCCTGACGGCGATTGTCGCGTTAGCGGAACACCGATGGTCAGTGAACCGTTCGTGTGACTGGTTGGACGCTCTGCTGCCCCGCTGTTGTGACGATTCTCAACCGGAATTTCAAACTCATATTCCAGGTCCGTCACAAAAAAACGAGGATGACCAGAATTGGTCATCCTCGTTTATTTCTTGATATGCCGACGACCGGAAAGATCAGCGGAGTCTGTGCGGATGCATCAAAACGTGCTGCTTTGGGAATGGTTGTCAGGTCTGGCGGCGAGGTGATCTACCCTTCTTCTTTGACTTCTTCAGTCGCTTCTTCGGTCGCTTCTTCGGTCGCTTCTTCAGTCGCGTCTTCAGTCGCTTCTTCGGTCGCTTCTTCGGTCGCTTCTTCAACTGTTTCGCTTACTTCTTCTTCGTCGGCTTCATGCATGGATCCACCGCCAACGCCTGACCCAGCTTCCATTTCCATGGCGTGCTCAGCATCGTTTGTCAGATCATCGAGCGGGGCTCCTCCATTTTCAGCTTCGCCACAACCGATGATCAGGGCAAAGCCGAGTGACAATGCACCCACCAATTTGAAGTTCGTCATACCAATGTTCTCCGATTCAGGTTCGATTTTGGATGTTTTCAGGGCGTTCGGTGAAATCTTCACCAAGCCTTTGCGCGGTAATCTTTCAGATCTGAGACGAAATGCAAGAAGGACCACCAATAATCCGGCAAACTTTGGAAATTGACGGTACTCAATGCGGAGAGAAGTGGTTTTGCCTCGCAGAACGTCCTCGAACCCATTTCCGAGACGCGAACGACCACGGCCGTGGCAATCACACGACAGCCCCGGTGTATTGGCGTCAATGATCGGTGCGTAACCCGATGCAGCCCATGCCTTTGTAGACTCATCACGCAGGACGTCAGGTAGCCGTTTGACGCTGACGTGACCTCCCGCGAGCCGGGACAGTTCCTGAGAATAAGTAAACTGCTCTGACTGGGGTGCATCGCGGAGCGCATCAATCGAATTGGACCGCGGGGCTTGATGATGACGTGTGTCCACGGGCATACGGCTTCGTAATGACCGCCCCAAATTGCTGATGTCGTGACGAGTCTATCGGAATTCACAATCACGGAAGTCGGACCGCGGACGTTGACGGTTCTGCGAGGAAACCACGTTGTGAACGGATGAAATGGACATCGTTTGAAATGGCGTCATCGATGTGGGGGCTCGTTCAGGGGATGAACGATGTTGAACCGGCCCACCCATGCATGACCTCCCAATAACCGGATTTCAGGGTGTGTTCGCACTTTGCTGCAAAAGAAACGCCCGCCGGAAAGTCGGGTTGAAACACCGTTACGGCCATCGTGGACATGCTGTCAGCAGCAGAACGGGTAGAGTAGAGGATTGCGCAGGGATTCGTCACAATACGCAAATCGGGGAAAGCTGTGCCCGATGACGGCCGAGAATCGGCCTCAATTTCTGAAATGTCGTCTGATATTAGGAAGCTCCCGCCGTGAGCACTGGAAGTCATTACACTGTTTTAGCGCGGCGTTTTCGGCCGCAGGCGTTCGACGACGTTGTTGGGCAGGAACACGTTGCCCAGGCACTGCGAAACGCAATTCGGGCGGGACGTGTGGCGCACGCCTATCTGTTTACCGGGGCACGGGGTGTCGGCAAGACGTCGACAGCTCGAATTCTGGCGAAGGCCTTGAACTGTCCCGGCGCTGACGATGGTGTTCCGTGCAACAACTGCGAAATCTGCGACGGCATCTCTACCGGAAATGATGTCGATGTTCTGGAAATCGACGGAGCATCGAATCGTGGGATTGATGATATCCGCTCGCTGCGAGCCAACGTAAACGTACGTTCGATGAGAACGCAGTTCAAGCTGTATATCATTGACGAAGTTCACATGCTGACACGCGAAGCCTTCAACGCGTTACTCAAGACGCTGGAAGAACCGCCACCGAATGTTAAATTCGTGTTCTGCACAACCGAACCAAACAAAGTACCGGACACAATTCTCTCTCGCTGCCAACGCTTCGATTTCAGTGCCATCGGCGAAGAATCAATCGGTTTTCGGCTGAAGGAGATCGCAACAGCAGAAGGCTTTGAGGTGGAAGACGAAGCCATCGAGCTGGTCGCGCGGCGAGCGCGCGGTTCGATGCGCGACAGCCAGTCGCTGTTTGATCAACTGCTGGCGTTCAGTGATGGAAGCGTTACTGCGAATGACGTTCATCGCATGCTGGGGACTGCCAGCGACGAGATGCTGGTATCGATGTTTGAAGCCATCACTCAACATCGTCCCGGTGAAGTGCTGAATATTCTGGAAACGGCGCTGACGGCCGGCGTTCAGGCCGGCGAATTACTTGACCAGTGCGTCGGTTACGTACGGGATCAAATGGTGACGTTGAGCGCCGGGGCCACTGCAAGTCTGTGCAGCGTCGGGGCGGCCCGTCGGGAGTCTGTGGCTCAGCAGGCTCAGACGCTGGGAATGCCAAACGTCATGGCCGCGTTTCAGATTCTCTCTGAAGCCAAGGGCCGAATGATGCGTAGCACGTTTGCCCGAGTGCTGCTGGAAATGGCACTGGTTCAAATATCCATGCTGGAAAACCTGACGGCGCTTAGCAGCCTGCTGTCCGGTCACCTGCCGGCTTTGCCGATGGCTGACAACGCTCAGAGTTCCGGGGTGGCCATCGCCTCCGGGCCGGCCGACGGGGAAAAAAAAAATCCTGAAGTTTTAGAGGCGGTTAGTCCAGCCGCCACTGAACCAGCTGCCGGAAGCGGTCCGGAGTTAGAATTCTCTGCCGAGAATGCAGACCGCCTGCTGGCAGAAGTCATTTCTGAAACAGCCTTTACGTTGTCGTCGGCAATGAAGTCGGTTGAGTCAATAGCAATTTCCGGACCAAACGGCCTAGAACTACGTTTGGGGGCCGCCTATGATTTCCAAAAGCGAGTCATTGAGCAGTCGGAGAGCTGTTCAGCAATCCAATCCATCGTGAGTCGCCTGACGGGTGTGGATCCCCATGTCACGTTAAAAGTGGTGCAGGACAGTCCGCCCCCAAATACACAGTCAGAAGTGTCTTCAGAGCGTCCCGCTCCGGCACAGAAAGCGGCAGAATCAAGGAAGGATCCACCTTCTCAGGTAAAGAATCCTGCACCTTTGCGGGTACGTGACGATATTGATCCGGAACAGGACGCATTTGTCCAGCAGGTCGTCGCAACGTTTGGAGCCAGGGTCGTTCGCGTCACGGATGCGCCCGCAAGGCGAGACATTCCCGACGAAGAAAACTGAAGAGGAAATTGAATGTTTGATCAGCTGAAAAACCTCGGATCCATGATGCAGCAAGCACAACAGATGCAGGGGCGCATGGCAGAGGCCAAAGAGAAAATCGGTGAACTTCGCGTGGAAGGCATCGCCGGCGGCGAGATGGTCCGAGTAGCAGCCACCGGTGATATGAAAATCGTTGGTGTGCAAATTGAGCAGTCGTTGTTGGAGACACAGGACCGCGAAATGCTTGAAGAACTGGTCGCGGCGGCCACCAATCAGGCGCTACAGAAAGCCAAAGAGGCGGCGGCGTCCGCGATGTCAGATATTGCCGGAGACATGAATGTTCCGGGACTCAGCGATGCGCTGTCCAAACTGGGTCTGGGTGGCAACTGATTATGAAATCAGATACTTCGCAGCACCCGTATGGCCCTACGGTGGGCCGGCTGATTGATGAATTCAGCCGTTTGCCAGGCATCGGTCGAAAGTCTGCCGAGCGACTGTCGAATTATATTCTGTCGTGTTCCGCAGGTGACGCCAATGCACTGGCGGATGCGATTCGCGATGTGAAGACGTCAGTCAAACGCTGCACCTCGTGTTTCAACCTGACAGAGAACGACGTGTGCGGTCTTTGCCAGGATCCTCGGCGAGAGGCTCATCTCGTGTGTGTTGTTGAGCAGCCGAAGGATGTCGTGGCGTTGGAATCCAGTGGGGTCTTCACGGGGCGATATCACGTCCTTGGCGGCCGAATCGCTCCGCTTGACGGGATTGGTCCGGAGGATCTGACGATTCATCAACTCGTGAAACGTATTCGCCGGGACGGCGTGACCGAATTGGTCATGGCCACGAATCCAACGCTGGAAGGCGATGGTACTGCTTTGTTTATTACGAATCTTCTGGAAAATGATGATGTGAAGATTACGCGGCTTGCGCGAGGTATCGCGTCGGGCAGCGTGCTGGAGTTCGCTAACCGCGAAATGCTGGCGGACGCCATGCGTGGTCGTCAGGCCTTTTAAAACGCTTGTTTTCCGGAATGCCGAGACTCTTCAGGAGCAGACTTTGATGGAAAATGAAATGTTGGCACTGTGTTTGCATATTGTGAAGTAAACTCTCTCTCATGCACCTGAACATTTCTCAGCAAATGAAGATGAGCCAGCAGATGAAGCTGGCCCCGCGGATGATCCAGTCCATGGAGATTCTGCAGCTGAATATGATGGCGCTGAACGAACGCATCGAACAGGAGCTGGTCGAAAACGTTACTCTGGAAATGGTCGACAAAGAACGCGACCAGCCGACGGCCGAGGGCGCCGAAGTCATTAAGCCGGATGACCCGGCCGAAGCTCGCGAACTGAGTAAAGACGTGGAAGAGCGAGAGCTCGTCGCTGAAAACGAGACCAACAACGAATCTGACTTCGAACGCCTGGTGGAGATCGCCTCCGAATGGCCGGAAGATAATGTTGGTTTTGGCGGCTCACGACCATCGTCCAACCAGGTAAGCGACAGCATGGATCGTCGGCACGATGCCATGGCCAATATGACGGCTCGCCCTCAGTCACTGCATGAGTACCTGCTGGAACAGTTCTCGTTCAATACACTGGACGAACCACTTCGTCAGTTTGGCGAATATCTGATTCAGCATCTTGACCACAACGGGCGACTGCAGAGTCTGCTGGCGGAAATCGGTCAGCAGTTCAATCGCGTATACGACCAACACCTGACGCAGGAGCAGGTGGAAGAAATTCTGGCCCTGATTCAGCACCTTGATCCGCCGGGCGTGGGGGCTCGTGATCACAGTGAGATGCTGTTGCTGCAGATCACGGACAACATGCCGTTTCACGAAGTCATGCGAGTGCTGGTGCGTGACCATCTGGAAGATATCGCCTTCAATCGATTGCCCATCATTCAAAAGGCCACCGGCTACAGCATCGATATGATCAAGGTCGGTATCGAGCAGGTTCAGACTTTGAATCCGTACCCTGGTCGAGGCTTTGAGCAGCGCCCCGTGCAGCGAGTCACGCCGGACCTGGCCGTCGAGAAGGACGACAAGGGACGCTACATCGTCAGCCTGCTGGACGAATACGTGCCGGAACTCAGAATCAGCCCGCGATATGCGAAAATGCTGCAGGAAAATCCAACGCCGGAAACGCGGGAGTGGATAAAGAAGAAAGTCGAATCTGCACGCTGGTTGATCGAATCGATTGAGCAGCGGTACAGCACCGTCAGAAAGGTGGCTCAGCAGATCGTAGATCACCAGACGGAGTTTCTGGACAAGGGGCCGGAGTATATCTCGCCGCTGAAGATGCAGCAGATCGCTGACCGCGTCGGAGTTCACGTCACCACTGTATCGCGGGCCGTCGACGAAAAATGGATCCAGACTCCCCGTGGACTGTTTCCTCTGAAGCGATTCTTCGGAGGTGGCACACAGACAGCACTCGGCGAAGATGTTGCGTGGGATACGATCCGCATAAAGCTGCAGGAATTGATCGACGCAGAGAATAAGGCGAAACCACTCAGCGACGATGCACTGGTCGAAGCACTCGCAGAACAGGGCCTGACACTGGCCCGCCGTACGATCACAAAGTACCGCAAACAAATGGGCATCCCCAGTTCACGCCAGCGTCGCGAGTATTAGAGCAATTCACCAATTGTTGTGAACGGTTCTGGCTCGTGGGCGTAGCGAAACTGCTATTAAGAAGCGTTCTACGGGGCCGCAAGTCAGCGTGAAACGCTGTAAGACAGTTTGCTCTTGCTTGTAAACCGTTCCGGTTCGTGGGCAGGCCCGTTGCTGTCGTCAGAACGCAGGCTTCACACCCGTGAATCAGCGTACTGCGCTGTCGCGGTCAGGGATTTCGTAGACTCGCCAGATGTCGTTCCGGAACACTGGCGTTGCTTCAAATGGTCCCAGTCGCCGCGTGAGGACGTAGTTGCAACCCGTTTGACGCCGCAGTCGCTGCAGATCCACGTCGTCAAACCGGCCATCCTGAAACGACTCGTTGGCCCAGTCGTGAATGGTCCACAGCCGCTGATTCCATCCCAGAATCCCCTGCGTGTCCTGAGGACAGTCTTTTATGCAGACATATTCGGCCCGCTCTGCAAACCACTTGAAAGCGAACGACTCGCGAGGCGTGAAGACCAATGCATCCGGCGGGGTGTTGTGGCGAACCCAGTCGCACGCAGACTTCCAGTCGACAAAGTGTTTGCGGCTGTAGCCGGCAGGCGCCATTGGACGTAGCCATAGTGCGGCTATGATCACAAGACAGGCGGACATCAGAGTCACCGCGGCAAGCAACGAATTCCCTCTGCGGTTCGGGCGTCCAGTCGCAGCACTCTCAGGGATCGTCTCCTGGATTCCATGTCTTTCCCCACGCTGTCGCACGATAGTGTCAACAATGCCTGCGATCACCAATGACGTTGTAATCGGCAGCAACGCGTCAAATAATCGAAACGGATAGAACTTCAGTACAGCAGCACGCCATTGCCAGTCAGGCATATTGCTGGCCAGGCCGGAGTGCCACCCAACGACGACCCCCGTCGCGGCGATGATCGCAGAAGCGGCCAGCAAATACAGGCACGGCCGCCAGGCAGAGGGCCGTGTTGGCTGAGTCATCAGCTTTCGCAGTCCCACAAATCCCGCGATGCAGACGCAGGAAAGGACGGAAGTGTGAATCCACGCCCTCGCTGGAAATGTGCCGGGATCGAGATGGTGGGCAAGTCGCCAGAAAACCTGAACGTAATTTGCTCGTTCGATCCGGGCCACGGGCGTATCGCCGGACGTGAGCAACAGTAGCGCCGGCACCAGTCCCGGCAGCGAAACGACAAACGCCGCTGCCGCAAACGACAGACCGTCCAGCACCAGGGCAGTTACGTTGCGTTTGTGTGTACCCTCGGATCGAACACCACGAAACGGAAACATGGCCGCTTCACTTAGCGCTATGCCAATGCAGAACCATAGACCAACGACCGGGTGACAGGCGACGCTCAGGCCGGCACACACGCCCGATGCGGCGTAGCGGCGGCGAGAGCCTGCTCGCAGTGCGTCCAGCCAGAACGACATCGCCAGCAGGGCAAAGCCGTAGGCTGCGACCTTACCTTCCAGTCCGCCAACAACCCACTCGCCGGAGAAGTTGCCGGTCATGGCAATGCCACAGAAGCAGCATGCCGCGAATACAATTGCCCAGGACGAAAGTGACAGACGTCGACCAAGTGCCACCAAGGCCAGTCCGAACAATGTCAGACTGATGATTCGTCCGACAATTGCAACGATGGCGAATGGCAGGACCTGAGCGGCTGCTCCGATAAACGCGAAAAACACGACATGTGCATTCGCCGAATGGAGAAAGTGATCGCGTGAACACCACTGAGCGTCGTAGAACGCCCGCGCCTTGCACAGGTAATGTGGCTCGTTCACACCGGGAATTGGAACGCGGCAAAATGAATACAAAACGAAGACACCGCACACCAGCAGGATGGTGACTGCATCTCCTGCTCTGCGGTTGGGGCGCATTGCGTCGTTCGGTGACTCGGCCTTCATGAATTCAGGTGCGGGTCGAGGGCATCAGCACAAGCCTACTTCTTTGACTTCTTCTTTTTCTTTGGCTTGGCAGCCTTGGCGGGCGACTTCGTTGATGCCTTGGCGGTCTTCGAAGGTTTCTTAGTGGATTTGGCCGGTTTCTTAGGTGCCTTTGTCGATTTCTTAGCCGCCTTTGTCGTCTTTTTTGTGGCCTTTTTAGTCGCCTTTTTCGGTCCTTTCGCAGCCTTTTTGGGCTTCTTCTTCCTGGCCGTGCCGCCGTCGCCACTACCGCCGCCGAATGCCTGGTCCCAGTTTTTCCAGAACTCGGGTGTGGTACCTGTACGAACAATTGGACCGCTCATGAGAAAAACGCCTTGCTGCAGAACGTGAAATCTAAGGTTAAGGAAATGAACTGAGGACAGTTGATGATTTCGTCCTGCGCGGGATTGTTTTCGGAGTAACAGTCGGCGTCAAGGACAGTACAAACTATCTCTGAAGTTCTCACGACATTCACCCCACTCCTCGGTTTGTGTGGTCGAGTTTGAGGCAAAGTCTTGCCCAACTGCCTTGTTCTTTCGTAAAATGGGGATGGACTCAGTTGGTTGATCATGCTTGATTGGTCGTCCTGATCGGGAGCAACAGCAGTGCGATTTCGAACAAAACAACGACCGCGGGGGGCATTGCGTCCAGGCGATCAGCGGCGCCTTGCAGCATTGATTGCTGGCGTTGGGGTGATCATGCTGTGTTTCAGTGTTGTGCGTCGACCACAGTTCTGGCAAAGAATGTTTCCCGATACCAGTGCACAAACCGAAGGTGTTTCGAAAGGGCCCATCCCGACCAGCGGCACTTGGCTAAACGATGATGTCGCGAACAGCAGCGGCATTCAACATGACGAGTTTCTGGCCGGTGCTCCATCGTTAGATCAGGACGCAACGTCCGCTGTGGTTTCGGTCACAACAAACCGTCTGCCGCTTGACGTTGCGGAATCTGAATTCAGCAGTGGTGTTCCCCGCGTGCCGAAAGACCTGTTGAAGACGGTGAAGGACGATGTTATCGGAGTCTACTCGACGGAGTCGAAGGCGTATTATGCGACCCTGAAGATGGCGACATTGATTGAAAAGAAGAACAGCAGCACGCTGCCATCGGGGGCCTTCGCGCTGTTCATGGACTCCCCAAACGGTTCACGAGGCATTGCATGGCGAGTCGAGGGACGTCTTCGGCGATTGGCGGAGGTCAAAGAACGACCGAATCCGTATGGCGGCGGCAAAGTCTACGACGCGTGGATCACCACATCTGATTCCGGAGATCAACTGGTACACGTTGTGGCCATGGACGCGGATGAGACGCTGAAAGGGCTGTTGCCGCGACGGTCGTCAAAGCAGACAGAGGTGCCGCGGCCAGTCGTGGAGTTCAACAGGACACTCTCTCCCGATGTGAAGTTCACGGGATATTTCTTCAAACGCGAAGGATACGCCAGCAGGCAGGGAGTTTCTTTGGCGCCGTTGCTGCTGGCCGGCACACTGCACGAGATCCCCGAGGTTGTGATCGCTTCCACGCGCGCCGAGCAACTGACTCCGTACCTTGGCTGGCTCACGATGGCCGTATGTGCCGGAGTCGTCCTGGTGGCGTGGAGTTTCATGATGAGCGACGCCGCCCATACCCGCACTCGAGCACATGCACTCACTCGCCTGCCCGCATATGCGTCGTTTGAGGACGTCACTGCGACAACGATCGCGGAAACGCTGGGTGAACTCGAATCGTAAGTTGCGGGGAACGCCTGGCCAGGATTTTTTATCGTGAATCCGAACGGGCTGTTGTTCATCGTGGCGAGGGAGTTACCGCGTTGTCCGTGCGCGGCGCCACCCGGCCTGTTGGGTCCCTGAGGTCTGCCTGATCGGCACATTCGCAGGTGACATCTGACTTGTTACTGGCGGCAGAAGCTGTTCCTGTTCATAGGGCTGCGGTGACGGAGCTGCATCAGGCTGTTGTCCGGCTGGTGGCGCGGGCTGCGGTGGCAGGTATGGGAACGCGTTTTGGGCAGCGTGGCTGTACGGTGAGTTCGCCACCGGTGGTGTCGGGAAAAGGTCGATTGGTCGTCCCGGTGGACAGAATGTCCCTGTGGCCGTGGGGAGACTCGCTTCGAATCGGCGGCGGTCCACTTCCTTCAATGGTCCATAGGTCAATGGTGCATGTGCACGCTGAATTTCTTCGCTGTGTCGCACCTGGGTCAACGGATCACAGTAAGGCACGATACGGGGCACCAGAGTGATGATGATCTCTGTGCGTTCCTTCACTTTGACGCGACGTTGGAACAATCTGCCGAACAACGGAATGTCGCCAACATATGGAATCTTGCTCTGTTGATCAGAGTTTTCTTCCTGGATAAGGCCACCAATGACCATGCCCTGACCATTCGGCAGAAGCACGGTTGTTTCCACATCCGTTGTTTCTGCGTCGGGGACGCCAGTGGCGGGGTTAATACGCCCGCTGGAGACCTCAGGCTTTACCGTCATCAGAATCTGTCCGTCCCGGCTGATCACCGGCGTGACTGTCAGAACAACGCCAAGATCCATGAACTCCACACCCTGTTGAGTATTGGTCTGAGTTGTCGTCGTCGTCACATAGCCAAGTCGTTCACCAATCTGAATCCTTGCTTCCTGACCATTGATTGCCAGCACTTTTGGTGCAGCAAGAGTCTTGGCGTCCGTCGTGGACTTAATCATTTCCACAAGCGCTTTCAGGTCAGTGCTGTCGACGTTCAGTAGAAACGCAGGGCTGGCCGATTGATTTGCGATGCCATTGGATGACAGCGTCACGTCCGCACTTGCAATTCGCGCCAACAACGTCAGGTCAACACCGTGTTGGTCGTCGTCCTTTAATCCAACCTGCAGCACGTGCGCTTCGATCATGACCTGCATCGGGGGATAGTCGGCCTGAGCGATATACGCGTCGACGCGAGCAAGATACTCGGGCACGTCCTCTACAACCAGTTCCTCGCGTGTTCGCAGCTTGTCTGCCTGAACGGTCGTGACAGAGGAGCTTCCGATCGGAGACAGCAGTTTCTGAACTGTCGAGTCAATGTCTTCGGCCGATACATAGTTCAGTTGATACACCCGGACTTCCCGCCCCTGAACCCGGGGCGATAACGCCGTACCGCCCGACAGGCTGGACACCATGATGATGTTCTTCTCCTTTACCCATCGGTAGCCGTTCACGTTCAGGATCGCGTCCAGCGCGTCATCCAGTGGGACGCGATTGAGCGTAATCGAGATCAATTCCGTGAGTGCGCCGGACGAAACGACGTTCAAATTCATCTTTTCCGCGACCGCATTCAATACGGTGCCGAGTGACGCCTTGCGAACCACCAGAGTGACCAGATCGCCCGTCGCCAGTACAGTAGCATCTTCCGGGAGCGGCGTTTCCTGAAGGGGCACATCGACCGTGCGAGGCAGCTGCAGCTGGTCGTCCTGGTCGATTATTTGCTGTAACACGCGGGCCGCATTCGAATTGATGAGCTCTCCGCCGGGTGCGGCGCCATCTAATAATGGGGGGCTGTCGATGATCTGAGATGCCAGCAGGTCGTTGACCGTGTTCTCGAGAATCGTCTGTTGCTCTGCGGTCAGCTACTTGTCGGGCGTCGTCTGTGGTAAGTAGACCCGCTGACTTTGGATCGGGCTTTCGCTCAAACCCGATGGAAGCTCTTCCTGCCACGCGCCGAGTTCTCCCGAACTCAGCAAAACCACACTCAGCAGCGCGTAGCTGCACCGGAGGACCGGTCCTCGCGGCAGCCACCTGAGTGTCATTGAGTGGAAGTTTGGGAAATGAAGCATGAGAAATCGGTGGCGTAAGACCGGCACAAATGAGACCTCTGTCTCTGTCTCATTCATCGGCTACCGCAGACACCGTGATCGCAAAATCCCGAAAAACCGTTACCAACGCCAAAAGCTGCCGGCCTTGCCCAACCTGTCGCGGGCGTCGGAGATGCAACTTGTCAGGTCGTTTCAGCAGAATCTGCCGCCGAGCGTTCAACGTTTGAGCGTCGGGCCTTCATCACCCTGCCTGGGTGATCGACGAATCCGCCTGCATGTGAACGTCGCGTTGGGGAAACGGAATTGAGATGCCTTCTTCGGCAAAGCGAAGGTTGATCTGAGTGAACAGTTCCGTGGTCGTTCCGAGCCGATTGTCCAGGTTCGGCAGGTACGCCCGCAGCACCAGATCAAGAGAACTGTCACCGAAGTTCTCGAACGTGGTGATTGGTCCCGGGTCGCTCATGACGTCGGGATGGTTCCGGGCCACATCCAGCATGACCTCACGAGCTCGATTGGTATCCGTGCCGTACGCGACGCCGACGTTCACCATGACTCTGTTCGTGGTGTCGCTTAGTGTCCAGTTCAGCAGCTTGCCAGTGATGAACTCACGATTCGGAACGATGTATTCTCGTCGATCCCAGTCGGTAATCGACGTTGCTCGGATTCGAATCTTCGAAACGACACCACTGACTCCGTCAATCGTGACGATATCGCCGATACGAATGGGACGCTCGACCAGAATGATCAGTCCGCAAACGAAGTTCGCGAATATCTCCTGCATGCCAAATCCCAGACCCACCGACAGCCCGGCCACCAGCCATTGCACCTGGCTCCACCGCAGGCCGACCAGTCGAAAGATCATCGCCATTCCCAACAGCAGTACAACATACCGCGTCACCGTGCAGATCGCATAGCGGACGCCGGCGTCCATGTTCGACTCACTGCGCAGCACGACTTCAATCAGTCCGGGTATCTGACGAACTCCGACAACTGTGATTGTCAGAGTGAATACAGCCAGAAGCAGGCTTCCGACCGTTACATCGCGACGTTCCATCCTGGTCTGGACCGTAGTCTCCTCACCTGATTCGGTCGGCACGACAACTTCTTCATACACCGACCACAGCGGCTCGCGGTCCAGTACACGAAGAGCCGGCAGCACATCCAGCCAGATTCCCCACATACAGGCCAGGGCCGTCAGGCAGGCGATGTTGCGAAGTAGTGCGTCTGCCTGCAATCCAAAAACTTCGACGTCTTCAGTATCCTCTTCCACCGGCGGAATGGATGAATTCGCCGCTTCTGCCTCATCACTTGCGGATTTAGACCGCTCCATCGCGCGTGCACGAGCCGCCAGCAGTCTTGTTTTTGTGCGGTGCAGACGCAGCCAGCGTGTCAGCAGCTGATGCCCGAGCAGTAATAGTGACATCACGATCAGGGTGTAACCACAGCGGATAGCCAGTTGAACGGCCGTGTAATGAAACCCGGTGACTGAAAGAAAGATCACCAGCGCCACCAGTGCGACAGGGCCAAATGTCCAGATCCATCGGGTTGTCGCCAGGATCGAGAACGATGCCGACAGGCGGCTGACCAGAAGGTTTGACGGTGGCAGCAGCAGACGCATCACTTGCGCGCCCACAACGATCATCAATACAATGAACAGGCTGCGTTCGATCAGGTCCCCGTCCGATTCTCCCTGACGGACGGCCAGAAACAGGAACATTGGCAGCAACGTCACAATAATCGTGCCGTGAAACCACTGCCGCAGGATCTGACAAATAGTGTTGTTCCACCCGAAGTGAACCTCAGCCAGGCCGTCGGGCCGCAGCGCCTGCCGAAAACAGTTCAGCCACAGAAGAATGATGCCCAGTTCGGACAGCGCCAGACCGAAGTGCGGTATCGTCTGACCGGCCGCCTGAGTCTGCAGCAGCGTGCCAGTCACCAGCATCAGCAGCGGCCACTCCGCGGCCAGTCCAAAGGTCAGCAGCATTGCCCGCGCCGTGGGACGAAACGTGGTACAGGCACGCCGCCCTGCCAATTCAGCCACACTATCCACGCCGAGTTTCGCTCTGTGCTGTATGGCAAACAACAACGCGATGACCAGTCCCGCTGGAATGAGAATGACAAGGAAAGATCCACCTATGTTGCTAAGAGTGTTTTTCAGGCCTGCCCGAGCTTCACGAGCCGCGCTGGAGAACTCAGCCGGTAGCGACGCCAGATCCGACAGCGTCAGCATTGGGTGGCTGCGGAACCACAGGGACTGTTCACTTGAATAATCTTCCCACTCATTCATCAGCGCCAGCCGCCGCCGGTGCTCACTGTCCAGGTCGGACAGCAGCGACGACAGCGTCCTCAAATCCTTCCCCAAAGATTTCAGCAATTCCGTTTGCCCGTTGATGACGTCAATCCTCTCACGCTCATCATCCGGCACGTCAATTTCTTCAACGTCTTCCAGCTTGCCGGCATATTCCAACTGCTCTGCTCGTCGTTCGGACAGTTTCTTTTCGATCAGGGTCATTTGCGTGACGATGTCTGCACGCGGCGTTGCGTCGTCATATAAGTGCAACAGATCGCGACCAATCACTCCTTCTGCACCGAATTCTTTGATGCGTTGCTGAATCGTTTCTGCTTCATCTTCCAGTTGAACGTTGGCCGCCGTGAGGTCTTCCAATTCCTTTTCGCGGACGGTGATCTCCCTCAAAACCGAGATGTTGGTGTCCGCAATTGTTTTCGGAGAATGCAGCGACATCAAGACGCCCGATGAATCCAGGCCATCAATAATAGCCTGTTCAATAATCGCCTGTAGGTCTTCCCCTTTGCTCCGCAGCTCTCTAATACGCCCCTCACGGACGTTCTCCGATAGTTCCTTCAACTCGCGAAGACGCGTTTCGTACTTAATAATCTGTTTCTTCCTGTGTTCGACACGCGTTGTTGGCAGGTGCCATGTCTCTTCCGTTATCAGATTGGTCAGTTCAGCATCGCTCATTTGCAGCTTAGCCTTCGCCACGGCGAGTTCTGTCCTGAATTCCAGGTCATCGGCGTCCTGCAGAAGCGTTTCCGGATTGCCGCGCTCTGTTCTCGGTGAAGCTTCAAACGCTTTCAGGTTCCGCTTCTGTAGCTCTGAGTTTCCTTTTTTCTCCTGCTTACGTGTCAGGTGGTCTTTGGCAGCCGTCCTTAAATCGCCCAGTTGTTGTTTTTCTTCCGTCAGGTCATTCGTCAGTTTAAGAATTCGGCTATCGATATCGGACTCAGTCATTCTGAAGTCACCACTCGAATCAAAAGGCACAACGGGTGTCTTAAAACCCTCCGCTTCAGCGGTGAGACCACTCGTTATCGCTTTGATCTCAGCGGTGGACTGCAATAGCTTCCGCAACTCACCCACGTTGGCGCTTGACTGTTCCAGCAGCGGAGCAACGCTGTCCTTATTAGTTGCGTCAAACAGCTTACCGCTAAGCACTTCGATTTCGTCTTGAAACTCTTCAACCAGGTCATCGACAGATTGCTCGGCAGAGGAATCGGTCGAATCGACCTGATTTGCACCGCTACCTTCTTTCGCCGTCGCGTCATTCGTTTGTGCTGTGGGCGGTTGCATATGAGCTCCCGCGAGCGAACAGCCCATCGCGGCAGCCAGCACTACAGCGGCATGTCTCGCGGGGCGTAACATGTCAGCAGTCTGCCCGCATATTCTGATGATTCCGTTCATGCCGATGTTTTACCAACCGAAATACTTCCGCGCAACCCAGGTCTGGTGAATCTGGCGGCGGTTCCGGATCAAAGTTACTGAGCGGGCGCGTCTGTACGCACTGCGTTTCCGCTGTACGAGCGGTTGGGCAGCAGCCTCAGGCACCATTCGGCGATCGGGATGTCGTTGACGACATCGAACAGCAGGCTGTCCACGCCGGATTCCAGCAGCACCGGCATCAGTTCCTGGTGGTGTTCATCGGCGACAATCAGAATAGCAGGACGGCGCGGGGCCAGCACAAACCGCCGAAGCAGTGTCAGGCATTCCCGTTCCAGGCCATCCAGAAAAATCACCAGTGCTGCCGTGTTGATTTGCTGAGCAACCGGTGCCAGGTCCTTTGTCGTTGTAAACGAATCAAAGACAATACTGCCACCGTCCTGATCACCGCCAGTTCGGTCCCGCAGCTGTTCCATCACCTGAGCAGCAATGGCAGGAGGCCAGCGCCCCGACTTGTCCACTACCAGAAACCGCCTGACTGACCAGTCCGGCAGAAATGCTTCGACAGCAGGAACCTGCGGCATTGACATGAAATGTGTTGACCTGTGTCCTGAATACGTAACTGAGCACCCGCGACGTCGATCTTTGCTCCATCTTCAGCACCGCTACCTATTCATCCGTGCCCAGTTCAACAATCTGCAGCAGCTGAGCTTTTTCGGTGTCGGCAGTTTCGCTGTGGCAGGCAGCCTTGCCGCCGTCGGCCCCCATGTCTTTTCGAGTTTTTGATGCGAGTCGATGCACTTCTTCCGGAGACAGAACGCCACGTTTTTCCAGAATCTCTTTCTGTTCATCTGTCAGCGCCTCGGTCACCTTTGCTTTGTCCCATTTGTAGGCTTCAGCATTGCCACTGGCGAATTCCACGATCTCTCTACTGATACGAACACTGCACCAGTCGTGTCCACACATTGCGCAGAAGTCCGTGTCAACATCAAGGTCTTCGTCGTGGTACGCTCGCGCGACGTCCGGGTCAAAGCTCAGTTCAAAGTGTTTCTTCCAGTTCAACGCTGCTCGGGCGAGAGTCAGTTCGTCGTCACGATCACGTGTGCCTGGAATTCCAAGCGCGATATCCGCGGCATGAGCCGCAATTTTGTATGCGACGCAGCCCTGTTTGACGTCGTCCTTCTTGGGCAGTCCCAGGTGTTCTTTGGGAGTCACGTAGCACAGCATGCTGGCCCCATGCCACGCGGCGCTGGTGGCTCCGATGCAGCTGGTGATATGGTCGTAGCCAGGGAAGATGTCGGTGACCAGCGGGCCCAGTACGTAGAACGGTGCACCGTGACACAGCCGCCGCTGCAGTTTCATATTGAATTCAATCTGGTCCAGCGGTACATGTCCGGGACCTTCGACGATCACCTGTACGCCCTTCCGCCATGCTCGTTCGGTGAGTTCACCGATAGCGGAGAGTTCCGCCAGTTGGGCCAGGTCCGTCGCATCGGCCAGGCCACCGGGACGCAGGCCATCGCCGATACTGAATGTGACATCATGCTGCCGCATCACGTCACAGATTTCTTCCCACAGCGTGTACATGGGATTCTGCTGACCGTGGGTGATCATCCACTTGGCCAGTAATGAACCGCCACGACTGACGATGCCAATCAGTCGGTCCTTTACAAGGGACAGGTGTTCCTGCAGAACTCCGGCGTGAATTGTGAAGTAGTCGACACCCTGTTGAGCCTGGTGCTCGAGCGTCTCCAGAATCATCTCCCTGTTGAGGTCCTCAATCTTTCGGCCAATAATCATGGAATAGATCGGCACCGTACCGATTGGCACCGTGCTGTTTTCGATGATGGCTTCACGGCAGGCATCAAGGTCGCCTCCGGTGGACAGGTCCATCACCGTATCCGCGCCCCAACGTTCGGCCCACTGCAGTTTCTCAACTTCCTCAGCGGTTCCGGAGGAGACCGGAGACGCACCCATGTTGGCGTTGATCTTCGTTTTTGAAGCACGTCCAATCGCCATCGGGTCCAGATCGAACCGCAGGTGGTTCCTGTTGGCCGGGATGACCATGCGGCCGGCAGAAACCTCGTCACGCACCTGTTCCGGTGTGAGGTGATCTTCACGGTCGGCGACACGCAGCATTTCTGACGTTATTGTGCCGCAGCGGGCATGTTCCAGCTGAGTAATGGCCTTAAACTCGGCCGGCTGTTCCCATGCCTCAGCGTGTTCGTAACCATTTTCGCAACCGGCCTTCAACGTCCAGTCTGCGGGCATGAAATCCCACGCCGTCTTGTTCGAAACCTCCGGTATGCCGGGCGTGTCCATCGACGAATACGTCAACGCTCCCGCTCGGCCGGCGGCTATCTGAGGAGCCGCCGAAAAACTGCCCGGAGTCGTTCCTGCGTGAACGCTGCTGGGGTCGGCAGCCACAACTTCAGGCATGTATTTCTGAACGCGAGTTATATGATCGATACTCATGACGATTGATTCCCCCTGAAAATCACGGGCAGACACCGGATAGGGTCGTGCGCTATTGGACATCGGTCAGTTCATGACTGTCGTAGCCAGGCTCAGTGAGTCCAGCGTTCCTGACCGAAGATAATCGACTTAAAGACTTAAGTTGCAGTAAGAGTTCAGCGGCGGTTGAGGGGTGGCTGATTGAACCCCGATCCCCTGACCCATGCTGCCGGAATCGTAATGTTCAAGAGCCAATTTGCAATTGCTCTTTGCCGGCAACCTTCTGATTAGCTGCGTATGACTGGCCAGACATCAATTTTTTCTGCGCCGCGGTAGATGTGGATATGTCGGTGCATCAGGATCGTGTGATCTGAATAACCCACCACCAGGCGGACGGAATCGCCGATCTTCAGGTCCCGAGCCGTCCCCTCCAGCGAAACGACCGTGTGTTCAGCGCTCAGCGATTCGATTGTTGCTCCGGCGACATCCTTCAGTTCTGCCGGGTGAACAACGGGATTGACGGCTTTCCGCCCACAATTCAGGACGGCTCGGTCCAGCGATGGTCGCGAAACCACATCCGCGGTGAGCGTCAGAGCGGGCTCTACATCCTGAAGGCTGCAGGCCTGCGTGTAGAAGAGATCTCCGAAGATGCCGCCACCTGCCTGCAGTTCCGTCACGGCCTTGTGTTGTCCGGTGATCCAGAAGGACCCACTGCCTCCCGCGCTGACAAAGTCACAGCACACGCCTTCATGCTGAATTGCATCCCGCGTTTGCTCTAAGACATTCATGGCGTCGAAAATGGCCTTCTGTTTTTCCACCGGATCAGCAATCGTCAGAAGATGTCCTTCGTAGCCCATAATGCCGACCACCGATATTCCTGGCAGTTGGTCTGCCGCGACTGCCAGGCGGGTGGCGTCAACGCGGGGGCGAACTCCGGTGCGTTGCATGCCAATATCGATGTCAATCAGCACCTGAAACTCGACGCCGGCACGTTGCGCTGTCGCTGAAAAGAGTTCCGCCTGCACATAGTGATCGATCGTCACCAGCAGGTTTGTCTGTTTTGACGCGGCGGCCAGACGGTCCAGATGTGATTCGGCCACCGCGATGTGAGCCAGCAGGACTGATGGAATACCAGCCGCTGCCATCACTTCAACTTCCGCGATGTTGGCCGCCGTTACCCCACACGCGCCGTATTGCACAAGCGTTTTCGCAATCTTCGGCTGGCTGTGCGATTTGACGTGGGGCCGCCACAGCTTGCCGAGGCCAAGGATTTCCTTTCCGATTCTGGCTGCATTGCGTTCCATCGCGTCGAGATCGAGCCGTAATTCGGACATATGGTTGACTGGCCTTCATGAATTCCGGCCATTGCTCAACAGAGTCGTGGTGGCCGTTCCGTGGTAAGACGAGGTCGGCCGGCAGTTTCAACGCTGTTGAGGCGCCGGGCGCGATCGAGCCAATCAATGTATTCGGTTTAACCGCCACAGAACAGGCTCAGAAACATCTTACGGCGATCATTCCCGTTTGCAGATGTCGAAAAGTCGACCGAGACTCAAGCAGACATTTGACAAGCTCCCGATCTTCCGATTGATCACAACGCAGGTACAAGGCAGTTACGATGGAACAACAAACCGCAGCGGTCGAGAATCGTAGTTTTGTGGATCGACGTAATTCGGGCACCAATACTGGTGGGGCAGGCTTTGAACGACGTCAATTCCGCGATGGCAATCGGTCAAGTCGTCCGGAAGTCACGGAATTTGCCGAAGCAGTCGACGAATACAAGGTTACGCATCGCCGCCGCTTCATCACATTTGAAGAGCTTTTTGACGTTATGACAGGTCTCGGTTATCACAAGTAGCCGGATCATCGTGACATTGTGAATCGCTGAGCGGCGACATAACCGGCACAGGTGGTTATTTTCTGCGGTCGCTCATGTTTCCTTTTGTTATCAGCTTCATTTAATCAGATTATCTTCTCTCGTCATCAGTTTTTGTGGAAGAGTTCTAAAGTCCGGAAGGTCGGGCTGGTGGAACCATGCACAGGAAGTCAGGCCGGTGTTGCTCATTTGTAAAGAGCTGCCCGTTCTGTTGCCCTTTCTCAATGAATGAGAAGCCTTCCGCTGTGAGAAGTCTGCGTCCTTGTGGAATGGTCGCAGACCGACTCCGTTGTCCTCAAACGCGAGAGAACTGATTCATGATTGAAGTTGAACCGGACGTATTGGTCACTGAACGCCGCGGGAACCGGCGTAGAAGTGCTGTCCCGGAAAAAACTGTTTCCGCCCCTGTCGACACCTTCCTGGAAGAATCGGCTCCTGAGGTCACTGACCGACGCAAACAGGACCGTCGCCGTCAGATCGATCCCACGACGTGCGAGCGAGACTATTCAGGTTCTGAAGTTGAATTCATGCGAGCCATGGACAACTACAAACGCAAGAGTGGTCGTCCGTTTCCAACGTGGAGCGAAGTGCTGGAAGTACTGATAAGCCTTGGCTACCGCAAGGTTGCAGAACCGACCACGATGGAGTGGCGTTCCAGCGGCGACTGACAAAGAACAATCATCCCGGTCTCTCTTCAGGAGACCGGGACTTTCTATGTGTCCATCAGTTTCGCACCACTGTGGAATTCTGCCGCAGTCTCAACTGTGGACACGGGGCAATTCATAGCCCTCGGCGATGATCGTCGCTTCTGCCGCAGCCAGATCTTCCAGCCGCTCACTGACGACGTCGTCACTGCCATATAATCTTGCGAGACGGACATACGTCGCATGATGTCGTGCCTCTGATTCGTAGAGGCTGCCGTAGAATTCGCTTAGCTGTGCATCCTTCAGGTGATCGCGCAGCAATACGAACCGTTCGCAGCTGCGAGCTTCAATCAGTGCAGCGATCAGAAGTCGATCGATGGCTTTGTCCGGTTCCTGACGACGGCACAGTTCTTTCAGCTTTCGTCCATACGTGCCTGGCTTCATCTTGTAGAAGCGAATATTGCGATGCTTCAGCAGTGCCAGCACCAGATGAAAGTGTTCCAGCTCCTCAGTGATGATCTCCGTCATCTGTTGACACAGGTCCTCGTTTTCAACGTATTCAAACATCAGGTGCATCGCGGTCGAAGCGGCCTTCTGTTCACAGTGAGCGTGGTCGATAAGCACAGCGTTCAGGTTCTGATCCACCTGAGTGAGCCAGCGATCGGGAGATGTTGACTGAAGGTGCAGCATGGGCGGGATGATATTAGGTTCCGATCAGCAGGCAAACGCTGACCGCCATGAGTTTTCAGCGAATGCCGGAAGGCAGGCCGAGAAAATAAACCACAGCGGACCATCAGAACCAGCGGGGACAGCCGGTGTCGGTTTGCGGGCCGTCCCCCATCAGAATTAAGGAAGCGTTGTGTCCTGCGCAATCCATGAGTAACGAACAGGAGAGGGCCATCAGCTTCAGGGCGTCAGCCCGCATCGGCTTGCGGGCCGCCCCGCCCCGCGTTAACCCAGCAGCATGCCGGCGTAGCCGACGACGCGGCTTTTGTCACCGGAAACGTCGGCACTGGTGGCGTAGCCTGCGCGTTGCATTTTCGACAGTTGACCGTTTGTGCGGAGTGCTTCCATCACGATCACCGCGGGGCGAAGGCCGCACATGCTGATATTCTTCGATGTGACGGTATTGAATAACCTTGCCGGGTTAAGTGATTCCATGGCCGACATCGCTATCTCGTCCAGTTTGCGGTTTTCTGCGTCCGTAGCGAAATGATTCATGTCGCTGGAGATGACCAGCAGGGGCGGCGCGGGAAGTTCTGCGATTACAGCTGCCAATTGCTGACCGAATTGCTGGCAACGCTCCGCGTCGCCGCCGCCAATCGCAATACCGACTACTTTCGCGTTTGGTGCCAGTCGGTGAAGCAGGGGCAGCTCCACTTCGATGCAGTGTTCCTGAGCGTGAGCGGCTGAATCCAGTTCCAGTCCGTCGATTCGCTCGGCCAGCTTGTTGGCAAGTTCTCGGTCCGCCGCGACTGTTGCGTCGGGCAGCTGCCAGGTGGTGTGCGGTGCGACGGCCCACTCGACGCCGTGCCGCGTGTGTTTCGGGCCGATGATGATTACCGTGTCCGGAATCTGTATTCTCTTCAATACATCGCCGGCGATGCGTCCCGAAAACTGAAGCCCGGCGTGAGGTACCATGACTGCCGGCCACGTTTCTTTTTCCGCAGATGTACCGCCAAGGCAATCGGAAATGATCTTTGCCAGCGTTCCTGCATCCGACGGATAGAATCGCCCTGCCACACCGGCCGGTCGCACATCGGTTCCGGGCTGAGCCTTCGGTACGTTGCTGTTGCCGATGACATCCACAGTGGACCTTGCCGCAAAGCTGAACACCTGAGCCGCAGCCGGCACCCTGATCTTTGCCGCGGCGGCGGCTGCCTTAACCAATTCATCAGCTGCAGCATCCCGCTGGAATCGCCACGCTGTGCGGCCGGACTCGGCGACCATCACCGCTCGGGTTTGCGGGTCAATACCTCCTGCGTCCCAGGCTGCCACAGTTCCGTGCATGGCGGAATCGGCAAACAGCACGATGTCGACGACCATTTGTCCAATCAACTGAGTGTCAAGCCGCGACGTGCGCAACCAGTTGGCCGCAGTGCCGGTCAGCTGCAACATGGTTGTCTGTAATGCAAATCCGTGGCGAATCTGGATCTGCGAAAATGTGGCGTGCTGATCCGCGCCCGGAAATGACAATCGAAGGGCAATTCCATCGACAGTACCGTCCGAACAACTGGCCGGAAAACACGCCGGCACCGCGCCCTGATATTCTGCCAGGATGTTGGTCTTTGCGAATCCTGCAAGTGTCTCAGCTTCTTCCTGGCTGAAAGGGTGCTGCAGGTCAGCATCATTGTCACGCAGTACTGACGCATCGAAATCACGTTCGATCATGCGACCTTCAAAGCGTGTTAACTGCGCATCCGCCTGCTGCCACGCAGTGATCGGCAACCCTGCTTTGTGACACACCTGATCCAGAAATGTATGCGAATCCCAGTCGCGCTCGATGGCGACGATCGGCAGCAGCAGGCCGGCCTTGTTATCCCGTGCGATTCTGAGGCCGTGCTTGCCGACTTCGACGGCGTCGGCACGCTGTTCACCCTGCTGTGTGATCGGTTCAAAGTTAAATAGAAGTGTGACATCCAGTGTCAGGTACGGCAATTCCGACGCGGAAACCGGAGGAAACCGATGATCCTCAACGGCTGTCCGGGTTCCCGACTGGGTCAGTGCCGCAAGCAGTTTCATCGGCTGCCCCAGATTGCCGCAGCAGCCTCGCAGTTGCCCCTGCCGTTTCAACGTGACAAAGGTGCCCATCACGGTTTCGTCAGCTGCATTCAGCAACGTTGGGTCGCTCAGATGCACGGGCCGTCTGTTCACGGCGGCCCGCACGATTTCGCACGCTGCTTTATGAATCGCAGATTCCTGATCCGCCGTTAGCGCTGGGCTTTCCTGAACTGTCTGCATCGTTTCATTCGCTTTGGAGTTGAGGTCTCGGCTGTCGTTCGATGTCTGCTTTTCGCGTGTTGTGGCTGTCCCGGGTTGTATCAGATTACCGGGCATTGCGGTGGTGTGATTTGAGGCCGATCCATATTCGCCAATGCGAATCGGCTGACGCTTTCGCCCCCATGTTCCGGGGGCGTCGTCAAAGTGTCCGGCGATTTCAGTGCCACACGCGGTGCAGCGATTTGCGGTCATCCTGTATCTGCCCAGCTGGTGCCAGTCACGTTCAATCAGCAGCGCGTTGCATTGCGGGCACCAGGTACTCTGATTCTGTACATCGTTGACATTGCCCACGTATGCAAAGTTAAGTCCCTGCTCGCCGGCGATCCGCTTTGCCGTCAACAGTGTTTCGTGAGGCGTGTGACCGAGCTCCTTCATCCGGAAATCCGGATGAAATGCCGTAAAGTGAATCGGGACGTCAGCTCCCACACTGTCCAGAATCCAGTCGCACATCTGACGAAGTTCATCTGCGGAATCGTTTCCACCCGGAATGATCAGATTGGTGATTTCGAACCATACGTCGCTTTCGTGTTTCAGCCACTTCAAAGTGTCAAGAACCGGTTTCAGATGCGAATAGGTAATCTTGTGATAGAAGTCCTCGGTGAATGCTTTCAGGTCGACGTTAGCAGCATCCATGGCATGAAAAAAAGCCGGCCGCGCCGCTGGTGTGATGTACCCCGCCGTCACAGCTACCGACTTGATCCCACGTTCTCGACAGGCCTTCGCAGTGTCGATCGCGTATTCGGCCCAGATAATCGGATCGTTGTACGTGTAGGCGACGCTGCGGCAGCCAGTCTCCTGTGCGGCGGCAGCAATCATCTCCGGCATCGCCAGTTCACTCAGCCGAGCGACCTCCCGCGATTTGGAGATGTCCCAGTTCTGACAGAATTTGCAGCCCAGATTGCAGCCGGCTGTGCCGAATGACAGCACAGCAGTGCCCGGATAGAAGTGATTGAGTGGCTTCTTTTCAATGGGGTCTATGCAGAAACCCGTGCTCTTTCCGTATGTCGTCAGCTGCATCTGACCTTCGACATTCTGTCGAACAAAGCAGAAGCCGCGGTTGCCAGGCTTCATGTGGCATTCACGAGGGCAAAGGTCACAGACAATACGTCCGTCCTCTTCGGTCGTGTGCCACCAGCCGCCAGCGATGGTACCTGTGCTGCCGGGCTTTGATTGTGGAGGTCGAGAAACCGAGTGCATCGTTTACCGAGTTGCGAAATGACCAACGTGTGACTGAATTGCGACTCCTGTCTGTATCTTGCCCGATTTCATCGTACAGGAAAAGCAAAGAACATCGCCGCACCGGACCGTCTGGCAGGTGCGGCTCAGGTCCTTGAAGTCTCGGACTGCGAAACGTGCTGTCGATCAGACTGGAATAGTGGTTCCACCGGAAGAGTTTTGTGTCGTACTCTGTATCCCCTCACTCAGTTGCTATGTCGAGGCAGATTCTGTGGAATGGGCAATCCGCTGCTCGGCGTGTAGAACGCGTTCGTGCCGGCCGCTGATTTGATTTCATTGAGAACGATCCAGGGAATATTCTGAATGCACATTTTTCGCGCATTGGCTGCGGCACTGGTCCTTTTCCCGGCCACAATGAGCCTGGCGGAGGATGAATCGGGGGATCTGCCGCTGCCGAAAGTGCAGCACCTGATCGACACTCATATTCATCTGTTTGACACTCGGCGCCCAAACGGCGTGCCCTGGCCACCGGCAGATGACAAGGTGCTGTACAACCCGCATCTCCCCGAGGAGTACTCACGCGTTGCGAAAATGGCAGGCGTTACAGGAGTTGTTATCGTCGAAGCAAGTGATCGGCTGGAAGACAACAAATGGGTGCTGGACCAGGTTGCCGGCGATCCGTTCTATGTCGCTCTGGTAGGCAATATCGATCCAAATCGAAATAACTTTGGCAAACTACTGAAGCGTCTCCGCAAGGATAAACGTTTTGTTGGTATTCGAGCTCGCAACAGCACTCCAATAGACTACACGCACCCACAGGTGCTGGCGAATTTCCGTTTGCTCGAACAGGCGGGACTGTCACTCGACATTCTGGCGAACGGGAAAGGGATCGAAGGCGTGAAGGAGGTGGATGTCCTGGCCGCAAATGTTCCGCAGCTTCGAATTGTCGTGGACCACGTGCTGGGCTACGACATCGACGGCAAGCCTCCCGGCCAGGAGTGGATTGATGCCGTCGCGGACCTGGCAAGACATCCGAACGTTTATTGCAAGGTGTCCGGCCTGTATCAGCGTTGTACGCGGCAACCCGCTCCTCATAACCCGGACCACTATCGAACGGTGCTGGATCCGTTATGGCAGCATTTCGGTTCCGATCGATTGATTTACGGCAGCAACTGGCCATGCACAAAGAAGAGTGGTGACTATGCCAGCTTTGTTCGTCTGGTGAACGCGTACTTTTCCGCGAAGGGACAGGACGCAAGTGAACGATACTTCTGGAAGAACGCAGCGACTGCGTACGATCTGCCACTGGATTAGGAACGGATCTTAGATCAGTTTACTTTTTGTCGTGAACGATACTGGCTCGTGGGAGTAGCGAAACTGCAATTGAAGGACGCTCTTCGCGGCCACAAGTCAGCGTGAAACGCTGTAGGCCGTCGAATTCACCATGCACTGGCGACCCCGGGGCAGACTTGTGCGAGGTTCAGGACAATCAGGCCTTGAAGATCTTGTCGCGTCCTGTCTCGACATTGCTGGCAGCGTTTCTGGTGTCGAGCACCATCGTCGAATGTTCGACGATGAAGTCGTAGTCGTACGACGAATGGTCGGTGGCAATCAGTACACAATCCTGGTCGGCCAGGAACTCGGCCGTCAGTTCCTGGCTCTCCATCGGCGGCACATCGCGATGACGCACCTGTGGCAGTTCAGGGATATGAGGGTCGTTGTAGGTTACATCAGCACCACGTTCCAGCAGTAGTTCCAGCAGTTCGAACGATGGGCTCTCTCGTGGATCGTCCACGTCTTTCTTGTATGCCATGCCCAACAAACAGATTTTGCTGCCCCTGATCGGCTTGCCGACGTTGTTGAGAAACTCGGCTAACTGGCTGATTACATAACGCGGCATTCGCGAATTGACTTCGCCCGCCAGTTCAATGAAACGAGTACTCATGCCCTGACGACGTGCCAGCCAGCTGAGGTAAAACGGGTCAATGGGGATGCAATGTCCACCGAGTCCCGGTCCTGGATAAAATGCCTGAAATCCAAAGGGCTTTGTTTTTGCCGCGTCGACGACGTCCCAGATGTCGATGTCCATCTGATCGAACAATGTCTTCAGTTCATTGACCAGAGCGATATTCACCGCGCGGTAGGTGTTTTCAAGGATCTTGCAGGCTTCCGCTACTTCTGCGTTGGCTACCGGAATGACCTGCACAATGGCCTTTGAGTACAGGCTGCAGGCCAGATCGCAACCTGCCTGATCGTAGCCGCCGACAACCTTCGGAATTCCAGCCGCTGTGAAATCGGGATTGCCCGGGTCTTCACGTTCCGGGCTGTAAGCGACAAAGTAATCTTCTCCGCATTTGAGTCCCCTCGCGTTGCTTTCCAGGATCGGCACCATCACGTCGCGCGTGGTTGTGGGGTAAGTCGTGCTTTCCAGAATCACCAGCTGACCGGGCCGCAGCGTCGCGGCAATGGCCTGCGCGGTGAGTTCCACGTATTTCAGATCCGGGTCGCGGCTTTCCGTTAATGGCGTGGGCACGCAGATCAGCAGTACGTCCGCATCGCCAAGACGTTCCATATCGGCCGTCGGCTCCAGCACGTCCCGTTCAATCCAGTTGGCGACGGTCTCTGATTCCACATGTTTGATATAGCTGCGTCCAGCTGACAGGGCGTCCACCTTGTTTTTGTCAACGTCATAGCCGATGCAGCGAAATCCGGCGTTTGTGAAGGCGCTGACCAGGGGCAGGCCAACATATCCAAGGCCGATGACTCCAATCTGAGCCGTCTTGTCTTCAATCTTCTGAAGAACGTCAGCGGCAATCGAATCAGGCACAGCAGATTGGCTCATTGAGTAGACTCCAGGCAGGCGTTGTTCTGAGACAACGTCGGTACAGCGAGATGAATGTCGACCACGGCGGAATATCCTGCAGGTCGACAGGAGGAAATGACAGTGAAATTCTCAGCAATCGACCTCAAATCGTAGTCAATTTCGCCATTGCTCTTAAGCCCGATTCGTGGCACTTCGCGATCAAAGGAACGGGCGATGAGCCCTGGGACAGCCAGGAGTCCTGTCTTGACAATCCCTACAGACGGAGTGAACATCTGGCATGAATTGCTATGACTGGCCGCAGTACTGGGATCTCGCTTTTGATGACGACACACATTTGGAAGCTGATTTTGTCGAAGCGGCGGCCCGAAAATACTGCAGCTTTCCGGTAAGACGACTGCTGGAACCGGGATGTGGTGGTGGTCGCCTTGTTCTTGAACTGGCGCAGCGAGGCTACGCTGTGTCGGCCTGTGACCTGAGCGATGCCGCCGTGGAATTTTCCATGGCTCGCGTCGCCGCCGCAGGCCTGTCCGCGGACGTGGTTATTGCGGACATGCGCGCACTGTCGTGCGAACCTAAAGCTGATGTCGGCTATTGTCTGGTTAACACGTTCCGTCACTTGCTGACGGAAGATGATGCGGTTCGGCATCTTCAAGCCATGGCCGATTCCGTTCGAAGTGGCGGCTTGTATCTGATCGGCATGCATTTGCTGCCTCCTGACGCAGACGAAGAAGACAGCGAGGAATGGAGCGTTTCGAAAGACAAAACGACCGTCAATATGCGACTGGATGTTGCTGATTGCGATCGGACAACGCGTCTGGAAACCCTGAAGTTTCGCATGGAAGTCGTTACCAGCGACGCCGCTTCGCCGCAGCTGTTCGAAACCGACTACCAGATGCGAATCTATCGGGCTCATCAGTTTGAAGAACTGATCAACCGAGTCCCGGAGTTTGAGCTGCTGGACGTCTACGACTTCTGGTACGACATCGAAGAACCGCTGCAGCTGTCTGATGAAATGGGCGACACGGTTTTTGTGCTGCGGCGTCTATAGCCGACGCGAATGAGCGTGCTGGCATGAGGTCCTGCAGCGTGCATGACAGCATTCAAAGCCACGTCTGATTTATTCGCTCGGGATTGATGTCGTGTCAGGACTCGAAGGTCGCCGCTGAGGACTGCGCGGGAGCTGATTCCGGTTGCGCGAAGAAAGACTGGATCATCAGCATGATGGCGCCGGTGACCAGACAGATATCCGCCACATTAAAGATGGCCCAGTCCAGTGCAGGTTGTTCTACTGTACCGCCAAACTGAAAGTGGAAGAAGTCGCGGACTGCTTTGATCGGTTCGTTCTGACCGGGCAGCGTAACTTCGTGCAATCCCAGGCGGTCATACAGGTTTCCCAGCGTGCCACCTGAAACCAACGCCAGACAGACAGTCAGCCATAGACTTTCGGCCGCGCGAGCGACGAACAACCAGTAAACGATTCCGCAGAAGGCAGCCACACTCAGCAGAGCAAATACCCATGCGAAGCCCTGTCCCATGCCCCACAGCGCGCCTTCGTTCAGACTTGTGAAGAAACGGAAGCGGACCCACGAATCAATCAACCATGGACCCCCGTTTCGTACGCCGAAGGAATCAAACGCCAACGACTTGGACCACAGGTCAAGTGTGAGGCAGGCTGCAGCCAAAGTCGAAAAAATGACAACACGATTCCGAGGCAGCTTCTCCATCAGTCGTCGTTTTCTCGCTTTCGTTCACACGTGACACAATTTCGAGCGTAGGGAATGGCTCTTAGTCGAGCCTTTGGGATCCACGCCTTTGACTGAGGAATTTCCGCTTCGAGGCACATTTCACACAGACCAAACGTGCCTTCGTCGATTTTGTGAAGCGCCGTGGAAATCTCCTTCATGGAATCCTGATCATTTTCCACAATGCGAAGGGAGAAGTCGAGATCCCAGGCGTCACTACCCATTTCCGCCATGTGGTTGGAGGATCCGTGGTCACCGCCGCTCTTGCCGGAAAACGCCTCTTCTTCGATCTTCTCGACGTCGCCTCGAAGTCGAGCCTGAATCATTCGGAGCATTTTTCTGAACTGCTCCAGCTCTTCTGCCTTTAGCATGGATCGCCATAACCTCTGGACTTCCGATCGATATCGACGCAGGGGGAGCGTCTGAGGAGCGGGGATTATGCGGCGCGACCCCAGCGTGGTCAAGCAACCTGGTATTCTGTCGGAGGGACGTCAGGCAGCAGCTTTTTGCTGGTTTCCTTGTTTTTGTCCGGTCTGATACGACCACACCTCCAGAGCGTTCAGCACTGATTCTGCAACAATCATTGCGTTAACCCCTTCGGCCCCGGATACCGTGGGTGTCGTTCGCTTTTGGATCGCAGAAAGGAAATCCTGCAGTTCCAGCGACATCGCATCGTTGGAATTCGCCTGAAATTCGTCGGCCTGGATCCATTCGCCAAATACTCGGTCCTTCAGTGTTCTGGGGTCAGGAGTGCTGGCGGCAATCGCGTGAACCAGCTGCGGCGTCGTGCGGAATTGTCCTTTCGGTTTCCACGTTCGCACGACTCGCGATTGCAAGTCGGCGTGGATGCAACCGTTTGTGCCCCAGATTTGCAGACTGCGTTCTGCTTCCGGGCTCATCCGGCTGGCAGTGAGATCGATGACGGCTCCGCCAGGCATCTTGAGTCGCGCAACGGCCATGTCCTCATGAGGGCCAATGCCGACCGCACCAAATGCATCCACCGATGTGGGCAGTTCCCCGGTCAGCGCCAGCGCCAGATCAATATCATGAATCATAAGATCATGAACCACCCCAATATCCGTTGATCGGAATGTGTACGGACTGACTCTCTGGCAGCGAACGTATAATGGAACTCCGCAATGTTCCTTCGCCAGAGCGAAGGCGGGATTGAATCGTTCGATGTGGCCAACCTGCAGAATCGCATCATGTTGTTCCGCGATTGCGGCCAGTTGCGTTGCATCAGCGACGTTGGCGGCGAGTGGTTTTTCAACGAAAGCAGGAACGCCACGCTGAAGAAACTGTTTGGCGGTTTCCAGGTGAAACACAGTCGGTGTTGCGACGATTACTCCGTGAAGTCTGCCGTCAATATCATCGGGGGACGCCACCCAGGTTGTCCCGTGTTGTTCAGCGACGCTGCGGCCCTGTTGTTCATTCGGGTCAACAACTGCAACCAGATCGACGCCGTCAAAGCTCGCCAGTTTTCGAGCGTGGTGTTGTCCGAGTGACCCCACTCCAACGACTGCCATTCGTAATTGTGTCATGCTGCTTTTCGTTCCGTGTTTCCGTCCGCCGCCGGAGCTCGCCCAACTTCGCGTGCCCGTCCGAGTTTTCCCGCGCGCTGAGCCTCAATGAACTGCAGCAGCTGCGACAGTTCCAGTGGTCTTACGCCGTCCAGTGTTTCGTCGAAGTGCTGGTGGACTTCCGCGAGTGTCTTGCGTTTCCGGTACAACATTCTGAAGGCCGTGCGGATGACCTCAATTGAATGTTCAGAGATGCCGGCACGACGCATGCCGACAATATTGATTGTCTTCAAAGTTGGATTGTCGCTTCCGGCCGCCAGCATGAATGGAGGAATATCGTGCGGTACACGACAGCCACCGCTGACGAAGCTGAGCCGACCGATCGTGGAAAAATGGTGAACAACCGTGTTTCCCGATACAATGGCTCGGTCGTGAACATGTACGTGGCCGCCCAGCAGGACTCCATTCACCAGTATCACGTCGTTGTGGATTCGGCAGTTGTGGGCGACATGACTGTTGGACATGAACATGTTTCGATGGCCAATTCGCGTAACGTGATCCTCCTTTTCCGCACCCCGGTTGACGGTGACGCCCTCCCGAAAAATGTTGTTGTCTCCGATCACTACCTCAGTTGCCGATTCCTGATAGCTCACGTCCTGTGGTTCGCCGCCGATCACGCATCCTGGGTGCAGTTTGTTGTGGGAACCAAGCGTCGTTTTCCCGTTCAACACCACGTGGCTGGTCAATTCGGTAAAGTCGCCGACGACCACTTCCGGTCCAACCATGCAAAATGGTCCGACGACCACCCCTTTGCCGAGTTGGGCAGTGGAGGCGACCTGCGATAACGGTGAGATTCGAGGTTCCATGGTGATCATCCTGATCAAGAGTCGCGTCGCGGAATCCGATTCCGGTTGATTTCGGCCCCAAACTTCGGTTTGGAGAATCCAGTCCCTGGCCCGTGTTCGGGAACAAGGTGTTGCCATGTCCTGGTGCATTGTCTGGCTGATGATCGTTCAAAAGACAACAGCTGATCTTCTCACGCGGCCGCTCGACCAGATCGCTGTCCCTTACTAAGCGTCGAAACTGTTCTTGCGAGTTCGTGGTTCAGGTGATGTCCGCTTCGATACGCCGTGACATGCCCGGAGAGCGTGGTTCCTGCCAGTGCAAGGTCACCGATACAATCCAGGATTTTGTGACGAACGGCTTCATCCGGCCATCTCAGAGTGTTGTCCAGAATCCCGTCGTTACCAACGACAACAAGATCCTGAGCCGTCAGGTGTTTTCCGTAGCCCATCTTTCGGAGCGTTGAACTCTCACTCTCCAGAACAAACGTTCTGGCCGCAGAGATGTCAGAATAAAAGAACTCCGGCGATATTTCTGCTGACATCGTCTGCGGTGGTACAGGAGCGTGTCGGCCGTAGTCGAGGTGATAAGTCATGGCCAGACAGCTGTATAAGTACGGCCGCAGTACGAGCGTCTGTGCACGGTTATGGCTCTGAACCATGTGCAGACCGTCAACAACAACGGGACGCGCGTTGACATCCAGGGGGATTTTGCCAGCGGTCAGGATTTCATCGCAGAAGGGACGACACGATCCGTCGAATCCCGGCACTTCCGGAGCATCGATTTCGATAATGCAGTTGTCCACCTGCAGTCCAGCCAATGCGGACATCAGGTGCTCGACAGTTTCGACTCGCGCATCTTTGGTTGCAGCGAGAACTGTACGCCGTGGTTCTTTAGCGATCAGATCGCAGGACGCTCGAATCGGCGGGGAGTTTGGAAGGTCCGTTCGACGGAAGACGATTCCCGTATCGGCCTCCGCTGGCAGCAGCGCCAGCGTTGTCTGAATTCCATGAAACATTCCGCGACCGCGAAACTCCACCCGTCCTGCGATGGTGTTCTGACGCCGGGTCGGGGGTGTTTGTGGTCTTTTCCTGTTCCGTGTTTCGAAATCGGAATGCACGTGAGCTTCGTCCGTGAGGAAAGCATAAACCAGCAGAAGACTCCTGCTGCTGCAGGAGTCTCTGCCGTACTGTTACAAGAGATGCAGTGTTGCACGATTCACCGCGTGCCTCGTCCTGCTACTTTTGTTCGGTGCGTCCCGCCGGCAACGCAGGTGTCCCTGATGCGTAAGGCTTGTTCAGGTACTGCAGCACGACGTCAGTAATGTCGTTTTCACCATTTGTGTAGATGAACGTCTTGTTCATCGTTTGAACGGCTTCCTGCGGGTTCGTGATTTCCTCGATCCCTTTGCGGTTGAACCGCATCACGTGATCGAAATGAGCGTACTCAGCGTAAAGCTTCACGGCCTTGGTGACGTCGGTGTAGATCACTTTGAAGGTCTCAGATTCTCGTCTGGCCAGCCGGCGTTGCGTGGCGGCGCGAAAGGCATCAAATTCGCCCTTAAGGTCGAGCAACTGCTTTTCGCGTTGTTCATACTCCGGGCTGCCGCCGTCAAATTTCTTGATTTCGACCTGCATCTTCTGAAGGCGTTCCACCATTACCTTGGCTTCCGCATCGCTTTTTTCGATTTCAGCCTGCAGGCCGGAACGTAGCTCTTCGAACTTCTTGTAATGCTGGAAGACGTGGGCCATATCGATCAGCCCGACACGGTGGCCTTTTGTAGGGGCAGGACTTTGAGCCTGAACGGCACCGGTTGTTGCTGTGACAGCGACAGCCAACAGCGTAAGAATCAGCTGTTTCACGGTAGGGGCACTCCTTTGCCAAATGCAGCCCCGGTCCATGGGGCAGTGATATGTTGATCCTGGAATCAGTTGAAGCAGAGCCTGACTGTCTCAAAGATTCATCCGATGGTCAAGATCTGTCGCCTTGCACAGCTTCGGAAATCGCCATTCCGGACACATTTTCTGCGGAGATCGGCACATTCTGCAACTGGCGGGATTCCTATCCCGAGAAGTGCATGTTTGTGCTATAGGGTATGCAACAGCAATTGGTTTGGTTTACCCCGTGCGGCAGGCGCTGGTTGTGATTTTGACCTGCGTCAGCATTCAGGCTGTGCCTGCAGCTGAGACTCATGCTCCCTCCGCCCTGAGTTGATGTGTGCCATTGGTTCTGACTGTGCCGGAAGGTTCACACCAACTCGGTCCAGGCCATCCTTGTTCAACTCCGCCTGACCGCGGAGCATGGACTAAAGGGCGACACTGAAAACCGGTCTTAGATGACGAGTACCTTCACTTACCGTGGGAGTCCTTGCGAAATGACGTTTCAAATGGCACGCACCGTCCACGTGAGACGAGCGCATGGATCGTGGACAAACGTCAAGGGTGCTGTTGCCTCATGTGCAATCCTGTGCCTGCTGCTGAGCCTGGAATGTTCTGCCCAGCAAGCAGCCCCCCAGCCGCGAGCAAACGTGCTGGCGGTCGTTGCGGAGGAAAGTTTTCCAGCACCATTTTTTGCGGGGCCGGTTCCAAGAACGACCGCCATCGCTGATGACGCGTCGCTCCACGATTTGTGTAATGTCGGCAACGATGTCTGGGCCGTCGGCGATCGAGGAGTAATCGTTCGCAGCCATGACGGCGGCATCACCTGGCAAACTGCGGTCCTGCCCATCGAATGCAGCTTGCAGAGCGTTTGTTTTCTGACGAATCAGATCGGCTTCGTCGCCGGAGCTCGGTTTGATCATTTCGCAAGGCGTTATCGGGGACTTCTGTTGAAAACCAGAGATGGCGGCGACAGCTGGCAGCACGTTGCTGCGAACAGGGACGTTGTCACAACTCCGAGGCCTTCGGTCCGGGATGTTCGTACAGGACCGGATTTGCCGCCGCTCAGCTATGTCCGATTCTTCGATCTGGAAAACGGAGTTGCTATCGGGCCGCTGACAGCTGCGGGCCAGTCCAGCGTGCTGCGAACCGACGATGGCGGCCGGACGTGGAAGTTACTACATGCGGAGGAGAACAGAGGTCAGTGGACATCGGGAGCATTTCTTGCTCCCGGGGACGGTATTGTTGTTGGTTCCGGCAGCGCCTACGGAGCTGTGGTCGGCGAACAGCTCGTAACCCTGGCACGTCCGCTTCGAACATTTCGAGAAGTCAATGGAGCAACACTTTCGCGTGACGGACACGGCTGGCTGGTAGGTGATGGAGGTTTTCTGCTGCAAAGTCGGGACGGAGGAATCTCATGGGCCCCGCCCGTTGGACGTCTTTCAGGCCGACTCAATGACGTGATTGATTTCGCCAGTGTCGACAGGAACGGAACGAACGTATGCATCGTCGGAAGTCCTGGCAGCGTTGTCCTGCACAGCAGTGACGACGGCGGATCGTGGGCGTTTCGGCGGGTTTCTTCGCCGGCTCCCCTGCGACAGGTACGATTCATCGACGCGACGACAGCCCTGGCTGTGGGGGCTTTCGGCGTAATCCATCGGTCTCAGGACGCCGGCCTGACGTGGACCCCCGTCCGCAACGGCGATTACCGAGCGGCCCTTATGTGTCTGGTCACCAACCCGGGGGACGTATCGCTACAAATGCTGGCCAGTATCAGTGGCGACCAGGGATTTCGGTCCGTAGTGGTGCAACCATCCGCCCGCTTGGCCAGCGAGCACATTGACGATCAATTCGCAGCCCGCGAGATGCGGGTTGCGACAGCGCAGGCGGGCGGAAATCAGTTTGTTCAGGACTGGATGTTTGCACGCACGCAACCGTTGCAGGAACTTGTGCGAGATGAACTGTTGAAGTCGTGGGCTCGGCAAACCGATGATCGCGTCAGTGAACTGCTGCCGCAGCGTCTGGCAGAGACGATTCGAATCTGGCGACCGGATGTGATTTGCGTCGAACGCACGGCTGACGTTGACGAGATTGCCGATGTCTGGCTGCAGGCCATCGATGTCGCTATGAACATTGCTTCCGGTCGCGATCAGCGAGGCGCCATTCTTGATTCGGTCGGACTGGCGCCCTGGGAGGTTTCCCGTGTGTTCCGAGGGCTCACGAATCAGGAGACGTCACCGCTGAGTTTTCCCGGCGATGCACTGCTGCCCAACCTTGGAACCACCGCAGAATTGATTTCCAACCACTGTCAGCGGCTGGCTGCTTCTGTCGTGATCGCCTCCCACGCAACTGGTGAACCTGGCGCATCGTCGTACGCAGCCCATGCGCACGCTACGACAGCAGCAGCCACGTCCGCACATTTTTTTTCCGGTGGCATGGCCGCGCCCGGTTCATCGTCCCGGCGGTCGTTGACTCACGCCAGCCCGGAAGAACGCCGGCGACTGGAACAAATCAGCCAGCGGGAAAAGACGCAGCGTGCGGCACTTACCGGCCATCTGACTCAGCGGATGACGCCGCTGAGTCTGATCGCGCACCTGCAGACCCTGGGGGCTGACTTGCCGAGCAGTCTCGCGTTGCAGCAACTGCAGCATCTCGTGGATCTTTACGAATCCGAAGATAATCTCGAAGGCATGGTCGCTGTGTTGAAGGAACTGGTCAATCGCTTTCCCCAGACGCCGGAATCGGCCCGTGCGGCGGAACAGCTGTTTCAGTTTTATTCGTCGGAAGAACTTCGTTTTCTGAGACGCAACGTCAGCGAAGAACGCGCCGGGGGCGGCATTCAGCCCGTCGATTATCGGCTGCCCGCGGCAGCGGCGGGCAGTGTTCCCGTCGTGCGTTCCGGCACAGGCACGTTGCTCTGGAATCCATCGGGGTCTGACCGACGGGCGGTGGACGCTCAATGGAACGAGAATGCAGACCGAGCGTTGCGAGTCCTGCGCTCGCTGGCACCGGAAGTCGTGAATTCTCCTCGACTTCTTCTTCGGCAGGCGGCCAACGTCCGCAGACGCGGTGAGTTTGGCGCGAACAGCACGCTGCTGGCCAAAGCGGCCGCGGGCAGCGATCTGTTTTCTCTACTGGCACGGGCCGAACAGGGGGCCGTGCACGGTGCTGTAGAAACGACCGTGCCTGCGATCAACCTGCCGAAAGCACGGGCCAGGCCTGTGCTGGACGGCCAGCTGACAGAGGAATGCTGGCAGGATGCGATTGAGCTGCATCTGGCAGTCGCGAATGACGGTTCGGTCGTCGCACCCGCTGATTGCCTGGTCATGCTGGCATGGGACGACGATCACGTTTACGTTGCCGGGCGAATGGAACACTGTCCTGGTCACTCGAACAGAATGAACCATACCGTCGATCGGTTTCACGACGCTAAGCATGGTACGCTGGATCGCGTGATCATCACTTTTGATGTCGATCGTGATTACACGACCGGCTTTGAATTCGTCATTGATGAAAGCGGTCAGACAAGCGAACGGTGCTGGACGGCCAGGAGCTGGAATCCGCAATGGTATGTTGATGCAGAGGCCGACGAAGCATCATGGCGTTTTGAGATGGCGATTCCCCAGGCGGAACTTCAGACCACACCACTGCGCGCCGGAAGTCTGTGGGGCGTCCGAATTCGGCGACTGGCTCCCGGAATCATGGAGCAATCACTGAAAGATCCAGAGGTTGAAAATGCCGTGGCGCACACAGCCGGACATGGCCTGCTTCGATTCATTCGAAACCGAAAACAGTCTCGGTGACCGTTCGCCGCAACATGCCTGTTCATCCATCAGCGACAGCCATGTCTATCGTCCGCAGACGCAATGGCCGCTTTCATTGCTGCCGCGTCCGGCAAATGGGGCTTCCTGCGCGGCGGCTTTACAGCGTTTCACCCTGACATGTGGCCGCGAAGAACGCGTTTTGATAGCCGTTCCGTTACTCCCACGAGCCAGTATCGTCTATCACAATAAGTAAACTGCTTTAGTCCTGGTCTGGTCCAGGGACGACGTTGACGTACTTAAACCAGTTCTCGAAAGTTTCCACGGGTTTGAAGTACTTCATGCGCGGTTGCACCAGATAGAAGCGTGTCCGTGCCATTGAGCCGGCATAGGGGCAGTCGTTGTACAGCATGTCCAGCATTCGTGCGAATATCTCGACACGTTCGGCAGACGGCTGCATCTGCGAAATTTGATCGTAGAGCTTGTCGTACTCAGCATTCTTGTAGTTGAAGTGATTGGCTGCCGGAGATTCGTTTGGTCCGTAAAATAACGCGAGGTTGTTCTCCCCATCCGGATAGTCGGAACTCCAGGCGAAGGCGAAGAAGGAAGCATTTTTGTTGTCAACCGTCTGAATCAGCGTCGAGAAATCAACCAGAATGACGTTAAGCTCCACTCCGATCTGCTTCAGCTGTCGCACGATCATTTCGGACTGCCCTTTGTTGTTGCGGCCTTTGGAAAAGTGGAAGTCAATTCGCGGCAGCCCCTTTCCTCCCGGATATCCTGCTTTGGCCAGCAGTTCTCTGGCTCGAGCAAGATCGGGGCCTCGGTACGCATCAGGACTGAAACCGTCTTCGGGGTGTCCGGCCAGAAGCGGAGGGATCGGGCCGTCGTACACGACATTCAGCCCGTTGTAAAACGCTTCGTTCAGCTCGTCCCAGTCCAGTGCCAGGCAAATCGCCTGCCGCAGGGCGCGTTTCTGTTCGGTATAGCCGCCCAGCAATTTGTCTTCCATGTTGAAGCCGCGAAAGATGAAGTCCATCAACGGAATCGCATGCCCGGTGATGCCTTTCTTTCGCACGGCGGGTAGCAGCCTGCCTGTGCGTTTGTTGAAAGCCTGTTCGTGAAATTCTGACGGGACCTGTGTGTAATCCAGCTCTCCCTTGTTGAACTTCAGCCACACGGGCTGGTCCTGTTGCAGAAACTCCAGCTGGATTTCGTCCAGAAAGGGAAGTCGGCGACCTGCGGGTTCGGTAAAGCCGCCGTCTACATCTTCCGGCATGTGTTCGGATGGGTAGACACACTCGTGATAGTTCGGGTTGCGCCGAAAGGTCATCTTCACGGCTTTCTGCCAGTCTTCTTCGTTCAATACGAATGGTCCTGTCCCGATTGGATGAAGACCGAATCTGCTGCCGTATTTTTCAACCGCTTCACGGGGAACGATCGACGTTTGATACATCGTGAGCGTCCATAGAAACCGACTGGCAGGCTTCCGCAAAGTGACATCGAATTCATAGTCATTCAGGATCTTCAGGCCCTCGATGTCGGGTTCGTAGTCAAAAGTGGCTGCGGCGTTTTGCTGTTTGTGATATTCGTCAAAGCCTTCGATCGTGTCTTTTATAATCCACCAGACCTTGGAGTCGGCCTTCTGATCAGCCATGCGCTTAAGCGAGTAGACCACGTCCTGCGCCACCATCTCGCGGCCCTTGCCACCTGGGAAACAGGGATCGTCATGAAAATGAACGCCCTGTTTGAGTTTAAACGACCATGTCAGGCCGTCTTCTGACGGAACGGGCATTTCTTCCAGCAGCAGCGGCTCCAGTTCGAAGGGGCGAACAAGGTATTTGTACTGCAGCAATGTTTCATAAACCTGGCTGGCACACCGGTTTTCGTACACCGTTGAGCCGCGAATCGGATCAAGAGATTTCGGCCCGTCCGAGCGCATGACAAACCTGGCCTTCCGCAGCTTGCCGGACGCAACGCGTTCCTTGAATGTTGACGCATCCAGTGAGTCATTGTGATCGCCCGTATTCGATGGGCCTGCTGCAGTTTCGACGCTCCCACTGTCACCTGGCGTTGTTCCGCCGTCATTGCACCCGACCACCAACGCCGCCATCAACAAAGCTGTGGCAATGCCGTTGATAACCGACTTTCCGGTCGTCGATTCTGTTTTCTGCCGGAATATGTGATTGAAACTGGTGTCATTGTGCACTTGATTGAACTCCGCTTCGGGCTGTATGCAAACTTGCGGAACGAACGGTATTGCCAGACATCGGGTTCATGCAAGTGCATGTCTGCAGACAAGTTCTGTTAATTTGGCCTAAAGAACGTGGGCGGCGGTCGCTGATGGCCTGAATACGGCGGCCAACTAATCCATCGGCACGCAGAATTCAGCATTCCTGCGGGGAAAAATCATTCCGTATGGCCCATGAACACTGGATGAGTCTTGATTCTGCAGCTCCAGGCCAGAAAACGGCGGCAAGGTTGGGTTGGGACAGGGAGGCGGATTAGCCCGACTTATACGGCAGAAAACACAGCATTTCTGCGCTCAATTTCCGTCGGACGGTCCGAATTTACCAGGGTGGGGCGTTCCGTGACCGATGTGTCGACAAGAAGGTGAACTTAAGGATTTGCATCTCGGCCCATTTGCCGCAAAACTATGGTGAAGTGTCTCTACCCTTCAGGCGGCCGCGTTCTTCCAATACTCCATACCTATTCTAGCCACTTCCTCTTAGTTTTCAGTCAGCATGTCCACATCATTTCAGAGTTGTCCGGGCTGTGAGGCCTTCATCCTGTCTGACACAAAGGAGTGTCCGCAATGTGGCCACGTCGTTGATGCCAATCATGTCAAGGAAAAGGAGACTTCGGAAGCCTTCGGCACGCGCAAATTTCGGGATATGTTCGACCCATGCCCGAAATGCAGTGAATTGGTCCGTTCCGGGCTTGTTCGTTGTTGGAACTGCAATGCGTTTATGCGTGCTGACATTGAAGCCAAGTACCGTGAATTGAAGTCGAAGCCTCAGGCGATCATTTTCAGTGACATTCCGCTGGAGGAACGAACGGAAATGCTTCCAGCCACAGAAACGACTGATGGGGGCCATCCGCGTGAAATGTTTGACGCCGAAGAAGAAGATAACGCGGAATTCACCCTGAACAACCTTCCCGCGAGCGATGGTGCCGGCGCGGAATTCGAACTTGATATGCCCGCGGCTGCCGCGGCGGCTCCACAACCATCAGCTCCGGCAGCGAAGCCTGTCACAAGCGAAAAAACCAGCGAAACGGCTGCCCCGGAGAAAGCCGCCACCGCGGCGTCGGAACAGTCGACTTCAGACAAGGCCAAGGCAGATGACGCTGCAGCAGACGATTCTGCCAGCAAGGAGACTGCACCAACGGAAAATGAGGATAAGTCAAGTGGCGATATTGACGACGTCGACCTGGTCGGCATTGCCATGCAGGACGAAAAAGAAGAAAAACGCCGCCAGCGTGGCAAGGTGATGGAGTGGCGTCGCAAGCGGATTCTGTTGCCGTGCTCCTGTGGTGCATGGATTCGTGTCAGTCAGGACCAGGGGGGGCGTACTCTACGCTGCAAGCAGTGCAAGAATCCCTTCATTGTGCCGGACATCAAGAAGAAGGAAAAAGGCCCACAGGAAGCCCAGCGGTCCAAAGCGCCGCAGATCAAGCTTGGCTGGCTTGAGGATCTGCAACTTCACGTTATTTCACCGACGGACGTGGTGCTGAAGCCTGGAAGTCTGGCAAAGACGTACGAGAACGTGGACGGCATCTTTCACGAATCGGGCCTGTATCTTGTGAAGTACGCCGCACAAGCAAAGAAAAGCATGTTTGGAAAGGCCGCGGAGGGTCCGCCAGCGACCGGGCAGCAACGCGCACAGACCCGGGAACACATTCAGAAGACCGGAGCTGTCGCCGAATTGCCGTTTGGCGAACTGCACACAGTGGCTGCGAAACAGACGGCAAAGATTCGACTGATTCAGCCGGTCACTGAGGCTCACGAGAGTATGTTCGCTGGCGTGCCAGTGTTCGGCGAGGGGCGAATCGCTTTGTACATGCCGCTTGAACTCGAAGAAAATCGGCAGGCCTTTATCTCTATGCCGTTGAGCGTCTTTCGCAGGTTTTCCGAGCAGGCGAGCGATCTGTTCGGGCTGAAAATCCCGGCAGAAGACAACGGTGTTCCTGCGGCGGAGGAATCAGATACGTTGTTCTGCTTCCTGAGTGAGGTAAAGGTTGAAGCCGCTAAGAACGTAGTCTACTACGAGAACGATCCTGGTTTCGATCTTGAGCTGTCCGGCTACGTTTGCGGAGCCTGTGGTGTCGCAATCACTGAGAGTTCAAGAAAAAACAAGAAACTTGGCGGGGCCGCCGGCAAGGGACTCGCCAAGGCCAAGTGCCCAAAGTGCAGCAACAAATTTGGCGACCGAAAGGCTTATCGAGTCACTGCGAAAGCGGCCGACGCGGAAGAAGTCGAAGATGTCGGCGACGTGCTGAAACCAAAAGCACAGGAAGCCGCAGCAATACCAGCCAGCGCCGCGACGGACGAAAGTACGTCTTGATTGAGTGCAGGGCCAGTCAGGCGGCGTCGCGACTCACAAAACTGTCACTGAACATTGCGTCACGCAGCAGGCGGGTCGTCTTTTCCACAGCGCCTTGCTGAGCGACTACGGTTCTTTGGGCATTCTGCCCCAGTCGCTGCCTTGAATCTGCGTCGGACAGCAGTCTGTTCACCGTCGGCAGAAACTCGTCCCTGGTTTGCAGCTGTACGGCGGCTTCTGTGTGGCGCAACTGCTCAACGATGTCTTTGAAGTTCCATGTATTGGGGCCAAACAGCACGGCCGCCCCGTGAGCTGCGGGTTCAAGCATATTCTGACCGCCGCGTGAACCGAAGCTGCCGCCCACGAAAGCGATGTCCGCCAGTCCCCAACAGGCAGATAGTTCACCGATGGTGTCCAGCAGGATAACCGCATCAACGGGGGCAATCTCCCCTTCGCTGGATTCCGAACGTCGATATAACCGGCAACCTGAGGCACGCACGATGGCCGCCACATCGTCGAATCGTTCTTTGTGTCGAGGGACCAGAATCAAACGCAGGTTGGGGCGTTCTTTCCGCAGCTCCATCCAGGCATCCAGTGCCATCTGCTCTTCCGGATGCTGCGTGCTGCCGGCAATCAGTACGACATCGTTGTCCGAGATTGCAAACAGTCTACGGAATCCGCTCGTGGCGGCGTTCTCGTGATTCGCTGTCACACCGTCAAACTTTATCGAACCGGTGACCTGTGTGACGGTCGCGGAGGCACCAAGTTTTCGTACTCGACTGGCATATTCTTCCGTCGGTGCTGTGACGACGTGAAACTGCTCAAATAGCGGAGCCATGATCGGCTTCACGCGCGAGTAGCCTCGAAAACTGCGTTCACTCAGTCTGGCATTCACCAGAGCTGTCATGACGCCCGCCTGGCCACATTCACGCAGAAAGTTAGGCCAGAGTTCCAATTCGACAAGCACGACCATCGCCGGTTTCACGCGTCGGATAGCATTTGAGACCGCCCATGAGAAGTCCAGCGGAAACCACGACACACTACAGTCCGTGAATCGTGAGGCGGCCAGCTCGAAGCCCGTATCTGTCGAGGACGTGACGACGATCTTGAAACCGTCGTCCGTTTCGGTCCGAAACCTGTCCACAATTTTCTGTAGCTGCACAACTTCGCCGACACTGACCGCATGAAACCACACCACTGGTTTGCTGCCACTGCTGATCGGCAGACTTCCGAGCAGTTTTTCACGCCACCCCGTGCGATATCGTCCGTGGCGATAACTTCGCCACAGAATCACTGGCGACAGCATCAGCAAGAGCAATGCATAGATGCAGTTCAAAACCCACTTCATCAAGAAATCCATTCCTGTCTGCAGAATTATTTACCGCAACATTTCTTATACTTCCTGCCACTACCGCAGGGGCATGGATCGTTGCGGCCCACTTTCGGTGAACTGTTGATGATTGGGTCGACGGCCTTCTTACCCTCACCTGGTTCCGAACTATTGGTCTGATAATCGTCGACCGCGTCGTCGATCGGCGGAGCCACGTCCTGCTCCGTAGCGGTGACTTTCCACAGGGAACCGACGAAGGCCGGGCTCTCCTGTTCAATTCGGAAAATGGCCTGGGTTACCTGTTCGTCGATTCGCTCCCACATCGACAGAAATGCCTTGCGGCCTTCCCGCTTGTATTCGGTCTTCGGGTCTTTCTGTGCGTAGCCAACAAAGCCGATTCCCTGGCGAAGGTGCCCCATGTAATACAGGTGATCCTTCCATGCCGTATCGACAATCTCCAGCAGCACTGAACGCTCTGTCTGCCGCAGTTCCGGACGGAAGGCGTGGTCGACACCCTGCAGAAAACGAGTCCGCGCTTCCGCCGGCCGCATCGTATGCAGTTTCTCCTGATCGACTGACCAGTGAATGTCCTGATCGGCCCATTCGGCAACCCGCTTCGCCTGCTCCGGCGTCACTCGAGTGGCCACGTTTTCTGAATCCGGCAGCAGCTCCAGTAGCCTGGCTTCGATCAATCGTGTGTCGGGTCTGCCCTTCAGGTAGTTACGACTTGCGTCGATCAACAGGTCGAGAATCTGCTGCGTCGACATGGACGCAAACTGTTCAGGCGAAAAGTCCTGTTTGAATCTGCTGTTCGCCCAACGACACAGCTTTTCGCGATTGTACTTTTCTCCCCGTGAACCATCGCCGGTCAGGAAACTGCTGAGACCGACATTGACGGGGAATGTCACTTCCTTTTCGTCGTATCGTTCGCGGACAAGCTTCTTCAGATGCTCCTCAATATCATTCAACTCTTCGCCTTCAAGATCCTTCACCGTGATGTTCAGCGTGAAGTGATGTTGAGCCCAGCCGCACAGTGATTTTCGCTCAAAGTCGCCATCCAGAAACTCGTCCAGAATCGTCAGGTCCCAGCGACCGATGGATCCGCGAGCCAGTTCCAGCAGATGAATCTGCAGGTCGCCTCGATCGATCTTCTGCAGATCCCGATCATGCAGGTTCAGGCCGAAGAAAACGTTGGCCCACTTTGTCAGGGCGATCCAGTTCCACTGCCTGGTAATATCCTCGTCCTCTTCGCCACCTTCCTCCGGAAGATGGACTTCCAGTTGCTCAAAGATGGCTCCATCGTATTGACGCTCGGCTTCGTCACGCAGAAACTCTTCCAGCTGAGTCCGGCTGTAACCACGCAGTTGCTTCGCATCCAGATCCAGATGTAGCTTCTGGCTGGCCCATTCGACCAGTGTTTCGTTGCGATAGTCACTGTTCAGGAAGTGACCGACCCAATGGTTGATCTGGTCGTCCATCATGCCGACCAGCAGATCGCGACAGTCTGCACCGTCCAGAATGTTCTGGCGATACGAGTACGTCCGCTTCCGCTGTTCATCCATCACCTCGTCGTATTCAAGCAGGTTCTTTCGTTGGTCGAAGTGACGTTCTTCAATTTTCTTCTGAGCACCTTCAACCTTGCGGGTGACCATCGGGCTGATGATGGGTTCTCCGTCTTCGAGCCCTGCCCACTGCATGACTCTTTTTACGAAATCACCTGCGAACAATCGCATCAGTTTGTCGTCGAGCGAGATGAAGAAGCGACTGGAGCCCGGGTCACCCTGTCGACCAGCGCGCCCTCGCAGCTGCAGATCGATGCGGCGGGAGTCGTGACGCTCTGTTCCGACGACATGCAGGCCGCCCAGTTCCTGAATCTCCTTCGCTTCGGTCTTCATACCGCCGCGTTCAGCGATCTGGTCAGTCAACTCATCCCATTCCGATTTTGGGACCTCCAGCCGTGATTCGTATTTGACCTTCAATTCTTCCCATGCCGAATGTTCCGGGTTCCCGCCAAGGATGATGTCGGTACCACGACCGGCCATGTTGGTGGCGATTGTTACGGCACTGCGTCGCCCGGCCTGAGCGACAATTTCAGCTTCGCGTTCATGCTGCTTCGCGTTCAGCACGTCGTGCTTGATACCACGTTTGACCAGCTTATTGCTGACGAGTTCTGACGTTTCGATGGACGTAGTCCCAACCAGAATGGGGCGTCCGGACTTGTTGACTTCCTGAATCTCCGAAACGACGGCGTCCCATTTTTCTTTGTCCGTGCCGTAGATGTTGTCGGGATGGTTGACTCGCTGCATTATTCTGTTGGTCGGCACCGCCATCACGTCCAACTGGTAGATCTTCCAGAACTCTTCGGCCTCGGTCATCGCCGTTCCGGTCATTCCTGCCAGCTTGCCGTACAGTTTGAAGTAGTTCTGCAGCGTAATCGTGGCGAGCGTCTGCGACTCGGCCTTGATCTTCATTCCCTCTTTCGCTTCCACAGCCTGATGTAATCCGTCGCTCCACTGGCGACCTTCCATCTTTCGACCGGTGTTTTCGTCCACGATGACAACTTCGCCGCGTTCGACGACGTAGTGAACATCCTTCTTGTAGAGATAGTGCGCCTTCAGGGAGTTGTCGATCAGGTGCGGCCATTCCATGTTGCCGGCCGTGTAGAAGCTGTCCACGCCCGCAAGTTCTTCCGCGCGCCGGGTGCCTTCTTCAGTCAGGTGACAGGTGTGTTCCTTCTCCTTGACTTCAAAGTCAACGTCCGTTCGCAGCTGCCGTGCGATTGTGTTGGCTTTGGGGTACTTATCCAGGTTGTCGTGTGCCGGGCCGGAAATGATCAGCGGTGTGCGAGCTTCGTCGATCAGAATATTGTCAATTTCGTCCACGATGGCGTAGTCCAGCGGCCCCTGAACCTGCAGCTCCTTTGTCGGCTTCATATTGTCGCGCAGATAATCGAAGCCGAACTGATTGCTGGTGCCGTAGGTGATGTCGCAGGCGTAATGTTTCTGTCGTTCCTGCGGCCCCATATCAGACTGAATGGCGCCAATCGTCATTCCCAGGTTGATATGAATGGGGCCCATCCACTCCATGTCGCGACGTGCGAGATAGTCGTTGACCGTGATCACGTGAACCTTGCCGGCGATCGCGTTCAGAAACGTCGGTAGGGTGGCAACCAGCGTCTTGCCTTCTCCGGTCACCATCTCAGAGATCATGCCATTGTGCAGAATCCATCCACCCACCAGCTGCACGTCGTAGTGACGCATTTTCAGAAAACGTCGACCGGATTCGCGCACCGCAGCGAAGGCATCCGGTAGAAGATCCTCAACCGTTTCGCCCCCGGCAAGGCGTTCACGAAACATCTGAGTCGTCTGCAGAAGCTCGTCGTTGGTCCTGGCCTGCCACTCCGGTTCAAGGTCGTTGATTCGGTCGATCAGCGAACCGGGAGTGATGGTGACGTTGCCGTGCTTGTCGCACACGAACCCAATCTTCTTGATCCGGTTCTCGTTTGAGGAACCGAATATCGAAGTAATCCCTCGTTCGATCCTACTTGTCGCCGAGGTGAAGAAGTCACCGACTTTATCCAGCAATTCCATTTCCGAAGTGTGTCCTCAAAAAAACACGTTATCTCAGCGATGCGTTATCTGACACCGCACTGCAATTTCAGCAGTCGGCCGACTGGGCAACTGTCAGACCGTCTGCCTGACCGGCCCGGCAATCCGTTCCGGTTGCCAGGTCGAATTGTCGTAACCTGTGTGCCTGCAAGTGTATTAGAACGAGCGAAACACGGTCAATGGAGACCAGATGGCCGATCCTTCGAACTGACAGGGCAACTTGCGTACCTAACGAATCGCCTCGTGCTCGACATTATCAGTGGTTTTCGTCGAACCTGAGTTTGCTTCAACAGGAATTGGGCCGTCTATTTGCCCCCGCGGTTCGTGGGAAATATCGGTTCATGTCATTGGGAGCTATTTCTGCAGCCCGGTTTCGCTGCGATCGAGTGGCCGCAGGCACCGACTGCCAGAACCGTTTACATATTGTCGTAGACGATGCTGGCCGGTGGGAGTAATGAAACTGCTATCGAAAAGCGTTCTTCGCGGCCCTAAGTCAGCGTAAAACGCTGTAAAGGTGCCTGAAGGAACAATCTGGCCTCTGATGGACACGTTTTCAGAAAAACCGGGCTGCGACTGAGGTCCTGGCAATCCGTGAGGTCGGCGTGTCCAGGTATCATGTGGCAGCCCATGCAACCGGAGAGACTCTGATGTACAGCCCCCGAACAGATCCCAAATATCAGGCTGAGGAAGTTCCCGGCAGCAAAAGTCTGCCAGAGGAGACGATTATCTCACCGGACACTCTGCGTTCAGATCGGCTTCCGCAGGGGCAGCATCGCACTCGAAAGTGGCCGGTCCTGCATGCCACTGCGGTGCCGAGCATTGAGCCTGCGAAATGGCAGCTGACGATTGACGGATTGGTGGACTGTCCGTTGACCTGCTCGCTGGAAGAGTTTGGTCAGCTGCCCCGGACAAGAGTGTACTCGGATTTCCACTGCGTGACTGCCTGGTCGCGGCTTGGCAATCTGTGGGAAGGCGTCAGTGTGGCCCGCCTGCTGGACGAAGTCGGCGTTCAACATGGGAGCCAATTCGCAATTGTCGAGGGTTACGATCAGGGCTGGACCACAAATATACCGCTGTCAGCGCTGTTGCACGAAGACGTGTTGCTGGCGGATCGACACGACGGCGAACCCATTGACGAAGATCATGGTGGTCCGGTAAGGCTGATCGTGCCGCGACTGTTCGCATGGAAGAGTGCCAAGTGGATCAGGCGGATCACGTTGGGTGTTGACAACATTCCCGGCTATTGGGAACAGCTGGGCTACCACAACATCGGAAATCCCTGGCAGAATCAGCGATATCGAGACGATCCGGCATGGATGGAAGCCAATGACTGAGAGAAAACCGCGTTTGGTTCTCAAGTTGCGGCGGTTGGTGTTAGACTGCAGGCGTGACTTTTTCGCCATATGGCGGGGAATTGATCAGTCGGGACGCCAGAGAGGTGTGTTCAGGCTTCCACCATTCGGAGGACTTCGCAATGCGATGTCCCTTCTGCAAACACGACGAAACCAAAGTCATCGACTCGCGAAACAGTCAGGATTTTTCCATCCGACGTCGCCGCGAATGTCTGGAGTGCAGTCGTCGCTTCACGACTTATGAACGGATCGAAGAATCACCAATCAAGGTGATCAAGAAGGATGGGTCCCGCGTTCCGTTCGACCGAAACCGGATACGAGCCGGTATCGAAAAGGCCTGCTACAAACGACCTGTCAGCAACGAACAGATCGATGGGGTCGTTTCCGAAGTCGAAGCCGCCATTTATGAAGACGGTCTGCGCGAGCTGCCGTCCCGGCAGATCGGTGAGCTGGTTTTCAGCGCACTGCGTGATCTGGACAAGGTGGCGTTTGTCCGCTTCGCATCGGTGTATCGTGAATTCAAGGACGTCAATGACTTTGTCGATGAGCTGCAACCAATTCTGAACGATCTTGATGAAAAGTAACACCTACAGCGTAGTACGCTGACTCGTGGCCGCGAAACGCGTGTTCGAGCTTAAGAACTGGCGTACCCACGAGCCGGAACGATTCACTGGAATAAATAAACTGCTCTAGTCGAGGCTGCGGAATCCGTGCCCGCCAAACTTCCGGAAACCGACCGTAACGCCAAAGTCCTTCGGAAGAACAACGAACCGTTTCGCCCACATATCTGCAGCAGGCAGTCAAAGCGGGCCGGTGGTCTTCCAGCGTTAGCTGGAATCCGGGTCGGCGGGCATATACTCACCCGGTTGTTTGTCTGGCCGCGATTGCCGCTCAGTGGGTGGACGGCGGCGGCTCTCGTCGGCGGAATACTAATTGGTTCGCTTGCGCCACCTGCTCCGTTTCTGTTTCTTGCAGCAAGCCTGGCCTGCCTGTCTGCAGCAACGTTTTTCAGGCGACGAAATCCTCGTTCGTGCTGCGTGGTTTGCGCGCTGACGGCGTTTGTGCTGCTGGGAGCCGTACGCTGGCAACTGCATCAGGCTCCGTCTGCGCGTGCATCGCTGAAAGAGCTTTGCGGAGACGGCCCGGTGACTCTGACGCTGACCGGACATGTCGTGTCTGTTCCCGCCGTTCATGTCCGACCTTCCTCGAAAACTGTTCCACGACTCTATGGGGCCGCCGAACAATCTCGGTTTCTGCTGGCGGCGAAGTCTGTCAGTACACCATTGGGTGAGTCTGACGTTAGCGGCGCCTGTCAGGTCTACGTCGATGGTGACACAACCGGCGTTCTGCGCAGCGGTGACGAGGTGATCCTGACGGGGCGATGGGATTGGCCTGGTTCTCCCGGGAACCCTGGAGAATTTGACTATCAGCATTTTCTGGAACGCCGTCAGGTTTGCGGGCTGTTCTATGTCAAACATCCCGCCGCAATACGTGTTGTTACGGCGTGTAGCACATGGTCGCTCGGATACTGGGTCAGCGAGCTTCGGCAGCAAATACGTTCCGTTCTTGTGACTGCCGTGCCGGAACGCGTACGAGGAATCGCGCTGGCACTGTTATTGGGAAATCGAAATCAACTTCCGTCCGAGACGACAAATGCATTCATTGGTAGTGGCACCATGCACCTGCTGGCAATTTCCGGACTGCACGTCGGGATCCTGTGTGCGTTCCTGCTGAGCATCTGTCATCTTCTGGTCATTCGTCGCAGTCGGGCGTTGCTGCTGACAGCGGCCGTGTGCATTCTTTACGCCATGATCACCGACCTGCGTCCATCTGTCCTTCGCGCCACCGTCTTCTTTGTCGTCTTTGTGGTTGCTCAATTTGTGCGGCGCAATCAAAGTCTCGTCAGCCTGCTGTCTGTGACGGCAATTATCATGGTCAGCGCTCAGCCCCATCTGGTATTTAACACGGGAGCCTGGCTGTCGTTTCTGTCGGTGGCAGCTCTGGGCTGGGTTTCCGGGCGTACGATGCCGGAAGATGTGCATCAGGACGTGCCCGCCGATGCCCTGAGTGCGGGTGAAAAAATGCGTGACATGCTAAGCAATCTGTCGACACGGCTTGCACATCGCTTCCGCCAGATGCTGTCCATTCTGGCGCTCACGACACCGTTGGTTGCTGCCACGTTTCATGTGATTTCGCCGGTTGGTTTGATTGTGAACGTGCTTCTGATCCCACTGACGGCAGTGACACTGTGTGCCGGTTTTGTGCTTCTGGCGGCAGGGATGTTGCATCCGACACTCGCTCAGGTCACGGGTTTCGTATTCTCGTCGCTGCTGACGGCCATGACCTCGATTGTTGAAGCGACGTCCAGCCTGCCCCTGAGCCATATCTATGTTGCAGACGTTCCACAGTGGTTTTTGATCCTCTATTACCTGCTCGTTCCCACAATTCTTCTGATCCGCTGGCGACCGCTGCGCCGTACTGCCGTTCCTGGCCTCTACTGTTCCATCGCCGTGGCGTTCTTTATGGCGACTCAGCAAGGAGCTTCGCGCGAACTGCGGTGTACCGTACTGGACGTTGGCCACGGCAGTGCGGCCGTGCTGGAGTTTCCCGGCGGTGAGGTCTTTCTGGTGGACGGTGGCGCAATGAATCGGGGAGAACGTACCTCAGACCTGATTTGCCGTTATCTCTGGTATCGAGGCTACCGAAGCCTGAACGGGATCCTCATTTCTCACGCCGACACTGATCACTACAACGCCGTGTCCGGTATCCTGAAACGAATGCCCGTGTCGGAGATCCTGACATCACGAGACTTCGTGGCGTCAGACTCGGCGTCTGTCCAGTCGGTGATTCAACTGGCAGAACAGAAGGGCACGCCCATGCGAATTCTCTGCAGCGGTGACTGTGCGAAGGTTGGAATGTCATTGCTGCAGTGCGTTCAGCCTGACCTGCGACTGCTGCCTCAGGCGGCCGACGACAATCAAAGGTCGCTGGTCATCATCGCCCGGCATGGTGAACGTCGCATCGTGCTGCCGGGGGATCTGGAAGGCAGCGGCAGTCTGGAAGTGTTTACAGAAATTGGACCGATTGATGTCCTTGTTAGTCCTCACCACGGCTCGCCGAGTGCCAACACGGCCCCGCTGGCCAGATGTCTGACTCCGGGTACCGTGATTGTGAGTGCTCGAGATTCAGCAAATGCTGGCAGACTGGCCAGCATTTTTGGTGAAGCCGCTCTCTTTCACACCAGCGACGTCGGCGCGGTTTCGATAGCGGTCACCGCCAATGGGCAGCTGTCCGTGACGCACCATCGAGAACTGTAACGCGCCGCGTCGCCAGGGCACCGGCAGCTTCTGCAGGTTGCGACGCGTAAGAGAATCGCGAACGTGTGTCATGCCAGAAGTGGTTCGGCAGGAAATGCAGCGAGACGCGGACTCGTCGACGGTCGATCGCGAAATGCACGCGCCAATGCCAAAATATGCTCAAAAGCGTGTAGTCGGTATCATTCGGCAAACGTAAAAAACGAATCCCACCTGCGATCTACAGCACACCGAATCCTCCGTTTGCGAAGCGATTACCGATTCGCAGACGTCCTGTCTGCCACAGCTCTCTTCGAGCCCACTGCCATGCCCTCAAAAAAACAAAATCTGTCAATTCTGTTTTGGACCATCATGTCGTGTGTTTCCACGGGGTGTTGCTGTCTGCCCGGCCATAATGCGGCACAAGAACACCTCGTTGCCAGTCAGTTGCGTTCTCAGGAACTCTTCGCGGAAAACGAAAACCTGCTGATGGCGCAAAACAATCTGAATCAGACTGTGGCCGGGCTTGAGCAGACTCGACAGGCACTGGCACAGCAGCTGGCGCAGAACAACGGTCAGTTGGCCACGGCGAATTCACGCATCGACAATCTGTTGTCGGAACGATCGGAACTCAAGGACCGCTACGTAGCGCGTCTGGCCGACGCCTCCGGTGACCCGCTAATGATTGGCGGAGGCGGCAGTAGCGTCGCTGGTTTTAACTATGATCCGTTGACGGGACTGAGCAAATTCCCCGACGACGTCCTGTTTGATCTGGGTAGCGCGGAGCTTCGTGCTGAGGCAATTTCTGTGTTGAAGGAGTTTGCCGGGCTTGTAAGTTCCGGCGGAGCAGACGGAATGCGGGTTCTGGTGGTTGGACACACCGACGACCAGCGCATTGCTCTGGGCGGCAGCACGGCAGCAAAACATCCCACCAACTGGCATTTGTCCACGGACCGTGCTGGTCAGGTTATTGCCGAGTTGGAAATCCTGGGGATTTCGTCGGAGCGGATGGCGGCCATGGGTTACAGCAAATTCCAACCGCTGGAAACCGGCATCGACGAATCGTCACGTCAGCGAAATCGTCGGGTCGAACTATATATTGTGCCCGAATCGACGAACGTCGCTGCATGGGATCCCGTGCGGTCTCTGAACTAATCCAATTACGCTGCGTCAAATGACACGATCAGGGTCGCTGGGTCTTCGTCCGGAACAGATACAGTTACGTCACCCTTTGGCACCGGCGATTGTCTGGTTTTTCTGCGGTTTTGCGGATCGGACACTCGGGCACGGTTTGATGGCATCTGTCGCCCGGAATCTGTGAGTTGATCATCAATGCTCTGGCCCGCAGCACCGGACCGAAAACTGGCGTTGTAACTGCCTGGCACCGGCCCCTTTGCAGCCGGCAGAGATCCCGTTCCATCGGCGATGGCAATGCGAATCAGTGGACTCCTGACGCCCGGTTCCGGCTTTAGCACCAACGTTCCCGACTCTGGAGCTTCACCTCCGATCTGTACCGTCACGTCGACGGCGACCCGTCCTCCGAGGTCCTCGTTGCCACCACAGCCCGCGGCAAACAGGCACAGGATAACACTGACTAACACCGTCACGTCGGTGGCGGTGGCGATTGGAAACAGTCGTGCGTTCATGAGTCTTCCGCGGATGTCGGCAGTCCGGTCGCACCAGCCACGTTGCTGCGGCGACACCAATACCCGATCCTTGAGCCTTTTCGGCGCTTGATCAGCGTGCGGAGGTCTACTCTCGGTGTTCATCTCGTGCCATGGTAACTCGCATCACAGCGTTTTACGCTGACTTGTGGCCGCGAAGAGGCCGCTAGTGCTTTGTCACAGGCAAAAGTCAGGGTGGAAGCACTCCCCGGAAAAGGGGGTCA
>JAAERP010000033.1 GCA_024230215.1 Fuerstiella sp.
ACGGGGTCAGGTACCAAAAACCGGAACGGCCCGAAGGGTGCTTTGCATTTTTGGTACCTGACCCCCTTTTCCGGCGAATCCTTCCACCCTAACTTTTGCCTGTGACAAAGCACTATGGTTAAAGAGTGGTTCCTGTCTTCAGCCCCTTCGTGTCCTGTATTCTTCATGTCACAGCCCTGGCAATTCTGGATTGATGTTGGTGGGACGTTTACCGACTGTATTGCCATCACTCCGGAAGGCGAACTACGTCAATTCAAGACGCTCAGTTCCGGTGTCACGAAGGGCACTGGTGCAGACATCGTCAACGGCACAATCACGGATCCGCCTCGAATCGATGATCCTGATGACTTTTGGGTGGGTGCCGAACTGCGGTTGTTTTCCGCGACTGCAGAACTACTTCATGTGACGACGGTATCAGCGTTTGATGCTGATTCCGGCCGGTTGACGTTGGCCGATGGTGCGGCAACCGCCGCGGGCGACGTCGAAACCTATGAACTGGACCTGCACGTGTCAGCGCCCGTGCTGGCGATTCGATGGTTGTTGAGACTGCCACCGAGTGCGGAATGCCCGCCAGTGCGAATGCGGTTTGGCACGACTCGTGGTACCAACGCACTGCTGACGCGAACGGGCGCCCGGACGGCGTTCATCACAACGAAAGGCTTTGGCGATGTGCCGTTGATTGGCAATCAGGATCGTCCTGATCTGTTCGACCTGGACATCAAGAAACCGGAGCCGTTGTTCTCGCAGGTCTTCGAAGTTGACGAACGGATGACGGCCGACGGGGCCGCTCTTTGTGCTCTGGAGGCAGCGCACCAGGTCCAACGCCTCAAAGACGCCGGGCTGCTGACTGGCGACTTTGATTCCGTCGCCATCTGCCTGATGAATGCCTACCGCAATCCTGTGCACGAAGAACGATTGGAGCAACTTGTGCGCCAATCCGGATTTACCGAAGTCAGTCGTTCCTCGGAAGTCTCACCATTGATTCGGTTTGTACCGCGGTGTGACACGACTGTGCTGGATGCCTATCTTAACCCTGTGCTGCGTACGTATCTCAACCGGATTCGCGGTCATCTGCCCGGCAGCGACATTCAGGTGATGACGTCCGCCGGCGGTTTGGTGGGTAGTCACAATTTCCGTGGTCGCGATTGTATTCTGTCGGGGCCGGCGGGAGGCGTCGTGGGATTTTCTAAGGTCGCTGTCGACGAAGGATTCACGAACGCCATCGGTTTTGACATGGGAGGCACCAGCACTGATGTGGCCCGATTCGACGGCCACTTTGAAATCGAAAACGAAACGACCAAAGCCGGAGTCCGCATCATGACTCCCGTGCTGGCCATTGAGACCGTCGCCGCGGGCGGAGGAAGCATTTGTGGTTTTGACGGTGTTCGTTTGTTCGTGGGACCGGACAGTGCCGGAGCCGATCCCGGGCCGGCCTGCTACGGAGCTGGTGGACCGCTGACGGTCACGGACCTGAACGTCTTTCTAGGACGCGTTTTACCCCGTTACTTTCCGTTCCGCCTGAATGTACAGGCGGTGGAATCACGATTGCTGAAACTTCGGTCGGACATGGCGGCCACTGGTGCCGCACCGCCGGGGGCATCTCTGCATCAGCTTGCCGAGGGGCTGCTGCAGATTGCCGACGACAACATGGTCCAGGCCATTCGCAGAGTTTCGGTGGCCAGGGGCTATCATCCGGCGGATCACGTGCTGGTGAGTTTTGGTGGGGCGGGCGGTCAACATGCCTGCAGCATTGCCCGCAGTCTGGGGATCAAGAAAATCCTGATTCATCCCTTTGCCGGAATCCTGAGTGCTTACGGCATGGGCCAGGCCGACGTTCGTGCGATCCGACAGGCAAGCGTATTACAGCCACTGACTGATGAATCGTTGCTGCAGCTGGAATCGACACGGCAGGCCTTCGCTGCGCAGACACGGGCCGAAGTCGTGGCTCAGGGAGCAGCGGAAGACCAGATTCAGGGTTCCACGTTATCTCTTGAGCTGCGTTACCGCAGCACTGATTCTTCGCTGTGGATTGCCGCGCAACCTGATGCAGACTTTCGAGTCCAGTTTGAATCTGAGCACCGGCGTTTGTTCGGATACATTCGGCCGGAAAAAGAGATCGAAATCGCTTCGGTCCGCGTCGAGACCGTTGGGCGGTCAGGAGATGTTTCCGAGATTCCTGTCTCCGACGAATCAGGTTCCCGGGATACTCGAATCCGCGAACTCCATTCGGCGACCACGTTCTGGAACGGCGTTGAATACGCCGCGGTCGTTCATCATCGCAACGGCCTGCGACAGGGCATGCGCATCACAGGACCTGCGATCATTTGCGAACCGACGTCGACAATCTGGATCGAGCCCCATTGCAACGCGCAGATCACGGCAACCGGCACAGTGCTGATTGAGGTATACGAAGACGAAGGGATGAGCCGGGCGGAGGCAGCGTCAGCCGCTGCCACACCGGATCCCGTGCTGTTGGAAGTTCTGAACAATCAGTTCGTGTCCATCGCCGAACAGATGGGCCAGACACTGCGGCGCACGTCAACGTCGACAAACGTTCGTGAACGGCTGGACTTCAGTTGTGCCCTGTTTGACGCGGACGGGCGACTGGTCGTCAATGCTCCACATGTTCCCGTTCATCTGGGGGCCATGGGAGAAACTGTGCGAGTGATCATTGACGATCATCCCGACATGCAGCGCGGTGATGTTTTTGTCACCAATGATCCCTACCGTGGCGGCTCGCACCTGCCGGACGTGACTGTCGTGACGCCCGTGTTTGTCGGTGATTCACCGCCCGGCGATCCGTTCGCTGACGTTTTACCAGAACGGGCGCATGATGATGATTCTTCTTATCGCCCCGCCTTCTTCGTCGCCAATCGTGCCCACCATGCCGAGATCGGCGGCATCGTTCCCGGCAGCATGCCTCCGTTTTCCACGAATCTGGCACAGGAAGGGATACTGATTCGCAGTCGAAAGCTGGTTGACCGGGGTCAGTCCTGTGAAGACGAAATACAGCAGCTGCTCGCCGCGGGACCGTTCCCCAGTCGAGCGATCAATGACAATCTGGCCGACCTTGCTGCACAGTCTGCGTCCAATGAATGTGGCGTTCAGTTGTTACAGAGTCTGGTCAGGCGACATTCGGTTGGCACTGTCCTGGGTTACATGCAGCATATCCAGACCGCGGCGGCAAAGAAGATGCGGTTGTGTCTTTCCCGACTGGAAGACCGCGCCTACAAGTTCGAGGATCGACTCGATGACGGTGCAAAAGTCAGTGTTGCGATTCGCCTGAATGGCGACGAGGCAACCGTCGACTTTACCGGGACCAGCGGTGTGCATCCGGGCAACCTGAACGCTAATCGAGCTATCACTACAGCGGCAGTGCTGTACAGCTTTCGCTGCCTGCTGAACGAAGATGTTCCGCTGAATGCCGGAGTCCTGGAACCACTGACGATCGTGATTCCCGAAGGGCTGCTGAATCCGTCCGTCGGCACGTCCCCCGAAGATTCTCCGGCCATTGTCGGCGGCAACGTCGAAACCTCTCAGCGAATTGTTGATGTCCTGCTGGGTGCGCTGGGAATTGCGGCGGCCAGTCAGGGAACGATGAATAATCTGACCTTCGGTGATGACACGTTTGGCTACTACGAAACCATCTGTGGCGGCGCCGGAGCAACATCGGCGGCACACGGGGCCGATGCCATTCACACTCACATGACAAACACTCGTCTGACGGACCCGGAAGTGCTGGAACAGCGATACCCTGTGCGGCTGCGGAAATTCGAAATCCGTCATGGTTCCGGTGGACCGGGAGAACACCACGGCGGTAACGGCATTGTGCGTGAGATTGAGTTCCTGAAAACGCTGCAGGTGTCGATGCTGTCGCAACGTCGCGAAACCAATCCTCCGTTTGGCCTGCAAAGTGCGGCGGGGGGACGGTGCGGTAGAAATTCTTTGCTCAAAACGTCTGCGACCGACCACCAGGACCTGGGCGGTGCGTTTCACACGACCGTTTTGCCAGGTGACGTGATCCGAATCGAAACCCCGGGCGGAGGTGGGTTCGGGGCAGTACTGGTGTTTCGAATGACGAATGACGAATGACGCGCTGCGCCGGACGACACTCTGTATGCTGCATGGACAACCGCGTGGTTCGTCAGGGACGTCGTCCCGTCGGTCGGCGAGGTGCCGGGCAACAGTCGGGCGGACAGGTGTCGCTGCCAGGGGGAAACTGCCCGCTGCATTCCCGAGGTGTTTCGTGCAAACGCTCCAGGATCAGTTTGCAGATTAATCGTACAAACACGGGGTGCGTACCGGGCGTGGCTGCGCGGATCATCTGCACACCGATCTGTTCGCACACAGATCTTGCTTCGTCATCCAGGTCATACAGGATTTCAATGTGGTCGGACAGAAATCCGATGGGTGACACCACAACCCGCTTAACCCCGTCATCCCTGAGTTCACGAAGATGGTCACAGATGTCCGGTTCCAGCCATGGATCCTGAGGCCGTCCGCTGCGACTTTGATATACCAGACTCCATCTGTCTGCAGGCAGCTTCAGGCGTTCAGCAACCAGGCGACATGATTCCGTCAACTGCTGTACGTAGTCGGACGTGTCCGCCATTGAATTCGGAATGCTGTGTGCCGTAAAGGCAACGCGGAAATCCTCGTCGGCGTCCGTCTTCAATTCAGAGATCGCAGCCTGAACGTTTTGTGTGTTGACCTCAACAAAGTCCGGGTGATTATAAAACACTCGAAGTTTGTGAACTTCAACATCGGTGGCGTCGGCCTCCTCCTGCGCTGCGACAATATTCTCGAGGTATTGACGGCATCCCGAATAGCCGCAGAAGGCAGAGGTGACGAAAGCAAGGACTCGACCGGCGCCACCCTGCTTCAGTTTTCGCATGGTGTCAGGAAGCAGCGGATTCCAGTTTCGGTTGCCCCAGAAGATCGGCAGATCAACATCGTGATTCTGAAGTTCAACGGCCAGGGCTGCGATCAGTTGTCGACACTGTTCGTTGATCGGGCTGACGCCGCCAAATTTGTTGTAGTGCTCGGCCACTTCCAACATGCGTGCCGGGGGAACGTTCCTGCCGCGCAGAACGTTTTCCAGAAACGGAATGACGTCGTCCGGACCTTTCGGACCACCAAAAGACACAAACAACAGGGCATCGTACGGGTGGCGGACTTCCTTGGGCATTTGGGCTTCCGGACAGATCTCAGCGAATACATGGAAAGTTGAATCAGAGTTTCAGGCCATCGCGGTGGTTTGGCAACCCGCAGCAGGATCCTGCGGCCGACGTTCGACCGTAGAGTAGGCGAATTGGCAGCCGGATGCCCCAATTGAAGACAGAACTCCAACGCTGGGAATCTCAGTTTGCTGCGACCGGTTCTCTGTTGTGAGCATTACGCCCCTTTCCTAAACTTCCCCTCACCGGACGAATCTGATGGGAAATGTTTCGTCTAGAGTGGTGTTAAGCGTGTCTGCAGCGGAACGGACGGTCCATTCCAAAAACAAACAGGGCATTGACAGAACAATCAGGTAAGACCAACAGATGGCCAATTATTTTTTCACCAGTGAATCCGTGAGCATGGGGCATCCGGACAAGGTTTCGGATCAGGTTTCAGACGGAATTCTGGATGCTCTGCTGCAGCAGGATCCGATGTCCCGCGTCGCTTGCGAGACTTTATGCACCACCGACCTGGTCGTCCTTTCCGGTGAAATTACCAGCGCAGCCAAAATTGACTATGTTGAGGTCACGCGGCAGGTCATTCGTGAAATCGGCTACACCAGCGACGATATTGGGTTTAACGCAGACAGCTGTCGGGTTTTCTGTGCTTTGCACAGCCAGAGTGGCGATATCGCGCAGGGCGTGGACCGCGACGGTGCCGGCGATCAGGGTTTGATGTTTGGTTATGCGTGCAATCAAACTCCTGAACTGATGCCCGTGGCCATCGCGTTTTCGCACCGCATCATTAACCTGCTGGCAGAAAAACGACAGCAGGGCGAAGTTGACTGGTTGCGACCGGACAGCAAGAGTCAGGTTACCGTCGAATACGATGGAGCAAAGCCTGTTCGCATCGACGCGATCGTCGTGTCCACTCAGCACTCACCTGACGTTAGTCAGGAAGATATTTCTGACTATGTGAAGAAGGTTGTGAAGGAAGCGATTCCCAATGACCTGCTGGATGACAACACGAAATACCATATTAATCCGACCGGGCGATTTGTGGTCGGCGGGCCTCATGGTGACACTGGTCTGACAGGTCGCAAGATTATTGTTGACACTTACGGTGGCTGGGGCCGCCACGGTGGCGGAGCTTTCTCTGGCAAGGATGCCACCAAAGTTGACCGTTCCGCGGCCTACATGGGCCGGTACGTGGCCAAGAACATCGTGGCAGCTGACCTGGCGGACGAGTGCGAGGTGCAGCTGGCGTATGCTATTGGAGTTGCGGATCCGGTCAGTGTTCGAGTTGATACAAACGGCACTGCGAAGGTCGCCGAAGAGAGAATTCAGAAGGCGGTGCAGGAGATCGTCCCTCTGAATCCAAAGGGGATTATCGAACATCTTGAGTTGCGACGACCGATCTTCCGCCATACGGCCCACGGCGGGCACTTCGGTCGCAGCGAAGCCGACTTCAAATGGGAAGCCACAGACATGGTCGACAAACTGAAGTCTGCGGTTAGTTAGCGAAAACAAGGCAGGGAGCCATGATTGAACCGGGTGCAACCAACCGAGCGTCTCGGAATCGCAGATTCGTGGCGTTGATGGCATGGGGAGGTCTGGTGTTGACCACCTTCTTTCTGTGTGACGCTCGTCAGATCGGCAGCATGCGATCAACGGTGGCAGAACCGATCTGTTTTCTGCTGGCGTCATTTGCTGCGATTGTGAGCGTCTTTGCGTGGATGTTGTTCAATCCGAACCGACGATCCGCCAGGGAATCTCCTTCGCTGTTTTTTGCGGCCGCTGCAACGCTCTTTCCGCCTCCGATCATCGCGTTTTGTCTGATGCCCGCAGATTCACCGCTGCGGGGCTGGCTGGCATTCGCTGTGTTCATGTTGTGCGTGATCGCTGTCCTGAGCCGTCTACCCGATGAGTTCATTGGCGTTCCGCGAGGCCGTCATACGTATCTGGTCCCGATTCCGGCATTTGACCGTGTGAAAGACTCGGCATTGGATCCCAATGCGGCGTGGTTCCGATTCACAGAGTTGTCGCAGATTGTCTCTGACGCAGAACGTCCGTCGCTGGCTCCGCGGGCATATCTGCAACGCGAGAATGTCCGGCCGGAACCTCGCAGACAGGTGCAGGTTCGGCCTGCATCGGACGTGGACGACATTCTGGGAACAGACTTTGATATCAGTTTGCTGGATGAGCTACTGATTGACGACGATGTTGCTCCTGAGCAGTTGAGAGTTGACCACGCCGCGGAGCGCCAGCGGCGCAATCAACCCTATCCGGTCGATGATCGTTCTGACATCTCGGAGCGGCCGCGGCGGCGAACTTCAAACCCTGTCAATGGGGCAGCCGGTCCGGTTGCCAATGGCGCAGCTGCACTTCCAGCGATGCTGCCGCTTTCGCCGATACAGACACCCTTGCCGCAGTCTGTCCGGGATCACAACACGCCGTCAGAACAGTCGCAGCAAACGACAACAGAATCGGATGACGATCATCGCCGTGCTGCGGCAGCTTTCACAACTGACTCTGCGACGTTGTTGGGAGTCGATGTTCCTGCGGCAGAGGCAGACCAGACTGGTGCACAGGCTTCGCCTGCGGAACCGGCTCGATACGAAGCTGTTCTGCCGAAGCCTGCCGCACAACCGAACGCCGAAGGACCCGATGTAAAAGGGCCATTATCACCCGAGCTTCATCGGACACTGGACGACGGTGGCAGCGAAGTGGTCGAGGGCGTGATCAGGGTACGGTTCGACAAAGGACAGAAACGGGCCAATCTGCATGTTCCGTTCTCGCCGCCACTTCCGGGGAAGCCGGACGTTGAGTGTGAATGTGTTGGTGATGAAGCGTTGCGGTTGAAGGTTCCGGATCGTCAGTCCTACGGAATTCGCATCGAAGCTCGACGATCGAACGCGGACGAAGCCATGGACACAGAAGTTGGCTTTGCGGCCGTTTGTCCACCTGAATCGAGCAGTTGATTTTCTTGAACGATTCTGGCTGGTGGGCAGGCAACTTCTCAGGTTGGGAAGGGGCTTTCGCGGCCATGAGTCAGCGCACGACGCAGTAAATGGCGCTGTAGGCGACAGACGTCCATTCTTCGTGAATCACGCGGCCTGCGGGCCGCATTCAGGTTCTGAATGGGCTATGCTGCTGACTTCACGACAGAACGAAATCTCTCTGCCCAACATCGTGCGATGCAACGAATAAGTGTCATTGATTCTCATACTGGTGGCGAGCCGACCAGGATTATTGTCGAAGGCGCCCCGGATTTCGGCATGAGCTCCCCGACCGAGCGAGTTGCGCGTTTTCGTGATCGATTCGACTACCTTAGAACGGCCATTATTCTGGAACCACGAGGTTCAGAGGTTCTGGTTGGTGGACTGCTGTACGAGCCGGCGGACACGTCGTGTGCTGCGGGAGTTATCTTCTTCAATAACGCTGGCTATCTGCAGATGTGCGGCCACGGCACCATTGGACTGGCTGTGACCATGGCCCACATGGGCCGGTTGGCGATTGGAGAACATCGCATCGAAACTCCTGTTGGCGTCGTGACTGCGACGTTGCTGGACGCACATCGCGTGGCCGTCACGAATGTCCCATCCTATCGATATCGGAAGTCCGTGTCCGTGGATGTTGATGGTCACGGCTCTGTCACAGGCGACATCGCATGGGGCGGCAACTGGTTCTTTCTGGTGGCTGACCATGGTCAGTCGCTGGAGCTGAATCGTTGCGGCGAATTGACCGACTTTGCCGGGCGGATCAGCGCTGAATTGAAACGCAACGGCATTACGGGCGCCGACGGAGCTGTTATTGATCACATCGAATTGTTTGGGTCGCCGTCGAATTCTGAGATTGCCGACAGTCGTAATTTCGTCCTGTGTCCTGGCGGCGCCTACGATCGGTCACCCTGTGGTACCGGCACCAGTGCCAAGCTGGCCTGCCTGGCGGCCGACGGCAAGTTGTTACCGGGCGCTACATGGCGGCAGGAGAGCATTGTCGGCAGTGTGTTTGAAGGCAGCTTTGACTTCACAGCAGACGGCGATTCATCAGCTGCGGCGAAAGACGATGAACGAGCGATTGTACCTACAATTATCGGTTCGGCGTGGGTGACTGGTGAGTGCGAACTGATTCTGGATGATTCTGATCCGTTTCGTCATGGAATCTGCTGATGAGTAATGGTGAAAAGCACACGGTGGTGATTGGTGGCGGCGTTATCGGTGCGTTCTGCGCATGGTATCTCACGGCCGCCGGCCGCACGGTCACAATTATCGATCGGGAGGAATTCGGTGCCGGTTGTTCTCATGGAAACTGTGGCTACGTTTCACCCAGTCATGTGCTCCCTTTAACGGCGCCGGGGCAGATTGGTCGAGGACTGAAGGGGATGATAAGTCGCAATGAGGCGTTGCGGATTCACCCACGTCTGTCACCAACATTCTGGAAATGGATGATCAGGTTTGCATTGCGCTGCAATCGCAGAAATATGCTGCAGGCTGGCAGGGGCAGAACGGCTCTACTGGAATCTTCCCGAAAACTCTACGAAGAAGTTATTACGACACAGGGGCTGCAGGTGGAGTGGACGACGAACGGACTGCTGTTCGTTTACCGCGACAAGCCGGAATTCGAAGATTATGCGGCGACGGATCAGTTGTTACGAGACGAATTTGGTGTGGCGGCTGAACCGATCGACGGCGAACAGTTGTCTGAGATGGAGCCAGCGTTAAAGACCGGACTTGCCGGTGCATGGCACTACAGAAATGATGGTCATCTGCGGCCTGACCTGCTGATGACCGAAATGCACCGTACCCTGCTGGAATCAGGTGTGCAGATCCTGCCGCAGCGCGAAATGAATGGGTTCGTGGCCTCCGCGGATGGCACCGCGGCGGCCGTTTCTACCAACTCAGAGAACATTGAAGCCGATGAATTCGTTGTGGCGACTGGTCCGTTGACGCCAATGCTGAATGCCGCGTTGGGATGCCGCATCCCGATTGAACCCGGCAAGGGCTACTCGATCACGATGGCTCGTCCGAAAATCTGTCCGCGTTATCCGATGTTGCTGGAAGAAGCCCATGTCGGAATCACTCCATTCGCCAACGGATACCGAATCGGCAGCACGATGGAATTCGCCGGCTACGATTCGAGACTCAGCCCCGAACGATTGCAGTACCTGCGTGACGGTGCTGCGGAGTATCTTGTCGAGCCCACGGCTGAGCCCGTGGAAGAAGAATGGTTTGGCTGGCGACCGATGACATGGGACGGGCTGCCGTACATCGACCGCACCCCTCGGTTTGGAAATGTCTGGGTTGCCGCGGGACATAACATGCTGGGACTCAGTATGGGGCCGGCCACAGGCAAACTGATCTCAGAAATGATCACCGGCCAGGCACCGCACATTGATTCCAAACCCTATTGTATCGGACGGTGAAATCGGACAGGGTCGGGAGTCTTTTTCGGCCGGTGTTGTATCTGCACACAACTCCGGTCATCCGAAAAAGACTCCCGACCCTCTTCGCCCGTCATGGCTCGATGACGTCAATCTGCTGATCGACCGCTGTGACGGAAACGTCCGTTACCTGACCGTTGGGCCACGTGACCTTGACGGACTTCACGTTATTGTCGCTGCCAAGTCCAAACGTCAAGGGCAGTTCGACCTGTGACTGGTAACTGCACGTGGGCATTACGGTACGAGTCAGTATGGTGTCGTCCGGCAGAGTGACACGCACTGTTGCTCCGATTGCGTCCCGATTCGACCTGCTCCCCGTCAGATGAAAGCGGAGCCAGTGGTTGTCCGTCTGTTGGTCATTTCGCAGCAGGCGAGGTGTTCCGCCGGACGAAAGCAGCAGCACATCCAGATCACCGTCGCCGTCGATGTCAGCTCGCGTGGCTCCTCGACCAACCATTCGTCTTGTGAAGTCCGCCCCGACTTTCTCTTCCGGGACAACCATGAACTCGTTGTCATAATCGACGCCGCAGTTCCATAACAGCTGAGGCGGTTGTTCGTAGTACTGACTGGCCTGCACTTTCTGGATGTCGTCCTCCAGATGCCCGTTACAGCTAAGAATGTCCAGGCGACCGTCCAGGTCGATATCGGCAAACATCACGCCAAAGGTCAGTTGGACCCGGGTCACCGGACCGATGCCGTTACTGACGGCTTCGTCGCGATAAATCGGCACTGGCAATCCCGGCGTCTGACAGACATACAGGGCTGTCATTTCGTTGGCAAAGTTGCCAATGGTGATACCCATCGCATCTGAATTGCGGAAACAGGCGGCATCGATTCCCATCGCCCCTCGCGCCTTTCCGTTGTTGTCGAAGGCGATGCCTGAGGCCTGGGCGTTCTCGATAAACGTTCCGTCCTGCCGATTGATCAGCAGCAGGTTCTGAACTGTATCGTTAGCAATGACTACATCCAGACGCCCGTCCGAATTAACATCCGCGAATGTCAGGCCGAGGGACTTAGCCATCGGTTCGTCAGTGTCCGGGTTTCTAATCCGGACACCGGCTGTGTTGGATATATCGGTGAATTTTCCGGCACCGTCGTTGCGATACAGCAGCGGAAATGTTCCCCTGAATTCTGTCGGGCGACCATAGGCTCGTTGAGTTCCGTCCAGCTTGAATCCAAAGCTCAGGTCTTTTTCACGAGACCATTCGATGTAATTGGAGACAAACAGGTCCAGGTCGCCATCGAGATCGTAGTCGAACCAGCCGCAGCCAGTGCTCCAGCCGTCGTCTGATCCCGCTACGTCTGCCGAGGCAGTGATGTCCTCAAACTTCCCGCCTCCTGCGTTGCGGAATAGTCGGTTCGGACCGACGGCCGTGATGTACAAATCCACCAGTCCGTCGTTGTCGAAGTCACCGCAGGCGACGCCGTTGCCATAGAATGAGACATCCAGTCCTGATCCGGAGGTGATATTCGTGAAGTGGCCGCTGCCGTCATTTTTATAAAGTGCAGATGTAGGCGTCGTTTCCGGCTGTTGCTGTGCCCATGGCCAGACGGTTGAATTCACGCAGATGATGTCTTGATCGCCGTCGGCATCAAAGTCAAAAAATGCGCCGCCTCCGCCCATAGTCTCCGGCAGCAATCTTTCCGCATCTGTCCCCTGCCCGGCACCGTTCTCGTGCACGAAGTCGATGCCCGCCGATTCGGTGACGTCCACAAACGGAATTGCGGGAATCTCCAGCTCCGGCAGTTCTCGTACCTGCGGCAACACGGGCACGTCTTCTTCGTCGGGCTCGATTTCCGGCTCGTTCATCTGCAGGACGAACAGAACACCGGCGACCGCAGCCACCACAGCCAGCAGAGATAGTGACACTCTCATGGCCGTGCCCACGACATAGTCGTTATCCGGAACGTCGTCTGTCGGAGTGTCATCTGCGGGCATGAATCGATTGTCCTGGTACTGTAGTTGGGTCGCCGACAGAGAGATTGTCCGCATCGTACGATGTTGTATACGCGATTCACCGTCTTTTGATGAACAGAATCTGTGTGGGGCAGGCCAGCTTTGTACTCAGTCAGCGTTTGTGTCCGGCGGAATGCCTTCAGGATACGCCCGTAAATGCTGCACAGGGAACCGAAGAATTATCGCGGTCCTGCAGTCAGATGCCCAGTTTTGCGGACGACGATGAACGTAATGGTGGTGCCGACAGTCGCGAAAGTGCGAGCAACGACGGCTGTGGCGGGTGACACGGCCATAGGCAACGCCGTGAAGGAAATTAGACAACTAATTCATTGCTGGAAATTGCTTTGAGTTTTTTCTTTTCATCGATGTTCAGTTTTCGAATTTTCGGTTCGCCGAGCGGTTTCTTATCGGGTTTGGGTGGTCTGTATCTGGCTGCCTTGCCGGCCGTGCGGTCGTAACTGTCTGTAACTGCCTGTTGCAGCTTTTTCGGTAACTTAGCCCCGTTCTCCGGGATGTCCTGC
>JAAERP010000034.1:0-40000 GCA_024230215.1 Fuerstiella sp.
GCATGGACAGAACTGAAACGACTGCCTCGCCACAACGTGACTGCAAAGCCGCGAGCAAAAGGCCATCCGGTTAAAGAGAACATCGTCATCGATCGCGAATACACCAATCTCATCCTGAAGCACGAAGATGTTGCCGAGTTCGATTACCAACCTACCGCGTGTGGTCGGCCGTAGCCGTTTCCTCAATTGGCACGTTGGTGTGATGGGCCGATCCTTCGTCGAAGTTTCTCCAGAGCGAGGAGCACACCGCATGATACACTATTGGTTTCCAGCCATCGTTTTGCGACATCGTCTTGTTGTGTCGTTCATGTCAATATACCGCCAGGAACAGAGATCCGTCTTGTGGTGTCGTCCGAAGAAAAGAAGCGGGCACCATAGCTATGTCAGCCAATGATGACACTTCTGACACAAAGTAACAATAACGCGAGGTCAGAGACATGTGCTCGGAAACTCAATTTGATTCACAGCAACACGGCCATCTGAAAGTTCCGGTCGGTGTTGTGCTCGCGAAGAATGACAGGAAATGTTGTACGTGACCGGACGGCTCTTCACTTGATACGTCAGATGTACGCTGTCATCATTTCCAGTCTGCCGGTGCGCCGGCGATCGATATTTTGCAGGCCTTTTGTTTTCTCCGGATACACCGACCATGCCCCATGTTCACCGACGATTCGTCTTGAAGCAGGCCCTCGCTGCTGGCCTGGCCTCTGTTGCTGCCACGGCACCTGCGAATACATGGAACCCGATGGCCGCCAAACGTGCATTCACGATGGACCTGACTGGCGGGGCGATCGGAGTGCGTGCCGGTCAGCTTGATGCCATCAGTCTTGCGAATAAGTACGGATTTGAATCCGTCGCGCCTAATGCAGGCTACCTGGCTTCGTTGAATGACTCCGGGCGAAAAGAGCTTGCGGCGTTGATGAAAGCCAGAGGTGTTGTGTGGGGAGCCGCCGGTCTGCCGGTGGAATTCCGCAAAGACCAGGACACGTTTCGCAGCGGAATGAAGAGATTGCCTGAACTTGCGAAAGCGATGGAACTGGCAGGAGTGACGAGAGTCAGCACCTGGCTTAAACCATATCATCCCGATATGACGTACGTCGCGAATTTTCGTCAGCACGCCCGGCGACTGCGAGAATGCGTGAAGGTCCTTGGCGATCACGGTCAGCGTTTTGGGATGGAATATGTCGGCCCGAAAACACTATGGGCCTCTGAACGCCACAGTTTTATTCACACGATGGCAGAAACAAAGGACCTGATTGCGGAAATCGGTCGGGACAACGTCGGCTTCGTCCTGGACAGTTGGCACTGGTACACGGCTCACGAGACTGCGGACGATCTGCGAACGTTGACGAATAAGGATGTCGTTGCCTGTGACCTGAACGATGCGCCGGCAGGAATCATGATTGATCAGCAGATCGACAACAGGCGCGAACTACCGTCCGCAACAGGAGTTATCGATTTGAAAAACTTCCTGGGAGTGCTGGTGGAAATCGGTTACGACGGTCCGGTTCGCAGCGAACCGTTCAACGCAAAGCTGAACGCTATGGAGAACGACGACGCCTGTGCTGCGACTGCGGCCGCTATGAAGAAGGCGTTTGCGTTAATCGGCGGATAATGTGGCTGTGTTCTGGTGTGTGCAAACAGAAAAAGGCGTTCAAATGAATCGATTCATAAACTGTGTTCTGTTCGTTGCTGTTGCCCTGACTACTAACGTCTCCCGGGCGGCAGAACGAAATATCATCTTCTTTATCACGGATGACGAAAGTCCGACGCTTGGATGCTACGGCGATCCTGTCGCGGTGACGCCGAATATCGACGCGATTGCCGCGGATGGTACGTTATTCCAGAACGCCTTTGCGACGACAGCCAGTTGCAGCGCCAGTCGATCGGTGGTGATGTCAGGACTGCACAACCATCGCAATGGACAATACGGCCATCAGCATGCCTACCACAAGTTTTCGTCCTTCCACAACGTAGTCAGTCTGGCAATGCCGCGAGTCATGGCGCAGGCCGGCTATCGGACGGGGCAGTGCGGAAAATACCATGTCGCGCCGGAAGAGGTGTTTCGCTTCGAATCGTACATCAAGGGCAATGGCCGCAATGCTGTGGAAATGGCAGAGAACTGTCAGGACTTCATCACTGACCAATCAACAGACAAGCCGTTTTTTCTGTACTTTGCAACCAGCGATCCGCACCGCGGAGGCGGGAAAGACCAGACGTCCACTCGGGAACTGAAGCCGGACCTGTTCGGAAACAAGCCGAATGACGGTGCCTACGCAGGAGTCCAGGAGGTCTTTTTCGATCCGGAAAAACTGCCGATTCCCCACTTTCTCCCGGACACCATCGAAACACGAGAAGAGCTGGCCCAGTACTATCAGTCGTGTTCTCGAATCGATCAGGGTGTCGGGCGACTTGTGAAGATCCTGAAGGAAGCAGGTCTGTACGATAAAACACTGTTCGTCTTTACGGCGGACCATGGAATGGCGTTCGCCGGGGGAAAAACGACGGTCTACGAAGGAGGACTGAAAGTCCCGTTTGTCGTTCGCAATCCCTACGAAAAGAATCGTGGCCTCGTGTCTGAAGCCATGATCAGCCACATCGATATTACTCCGTCGTTGCTGGACTTTGCCGGAGGCCTCGACGCGAAAACCAATGGACCGAAGAACTGGGTTGACCCCAACGAATTCTGGAAGACTCGAGAATACGCCAGTCGTGACAATCGCGGCCGAGGCAGTTATCGCAGCTACCACGGTAAGTCATGGGTCCCCGTCCTGGGAGATGCCAACGCAACTCACTGGGACACGATATTTGCCTCGCATACCTTTCACGAAATTCAGATGTACTATCCGATGCGAGTGGTGCGTGACAAAAAGTACAAGCTGATCTGGAATATTGCTCACCAGTTGCCGTACCCGTTCGCATCAGATCTGTGGGCGGCCTCCAGTTGGCAGGCTCAGTTTCGCAGTAGCCTGGACGCTCCCTACGGAAAGAAGACGGTTGGCGAATACATCAACCGGGCAAAGTTTGAACTCTACGACATCCAAAAGGATCCTCACGAACAGAAGAATCTTGCCTTGGAACGGGAGTACAACGACGTGCTGGTTACGTACCAGAAAAAGCTGAAGGCACTGCAAAAGGAAATGCAGGATCCCTGGATCATGAAGTGGGATTACGAATAAGCAAGGCTAAGATCGGGAGCTTTTTTTCGGGCGGAAACCGAGCGCACTCAGGAAGCGTTCATCCGAAACATTTCCGACCCTCTATATTACTCCTTCGTTATTCAACCAGCAGCGCCGATATAACCTGAGCGTACACGCGATGCCCGAAGTCGTTGGGGTGGTTGACTCCGTTTCCGGTTAAGTCCGAGTCCTTCTTGCGCTTCAGAAACTCGGTCCACACGGATGTCATGTCGGCCAGCGCAATTCCGGGCTCGCAGAGTTTTGCCAACTGGTCGCGATACAAAGGAAACACGTCGTGCTTCAGCAGAACCCAGTCGCGGTTTCCCAGCATTGAAGCGATCAGAATGAATTCTGCATTTGGCAGTGCTTTCCGAGTCTTCGAGATCATAGCGGCCGTGTTCCTGCCGTATTCCTTAGCAGACCGCCCGGCAGAATCGTTCATGCCAAATGCCAGAATCACCAGATCAGGTTTCTGCTGGACCACCTTTTCAATCATCGTCAGCCCCCACGGCGTTGCTTTGCCGCTTACCGAAAGATTGGCCAGCGTGACTCTGGTGTCATAGCAGGCCTCCAGGTGCTGTTGCAGCAATGTTGGGTACGGCGGCTGATACGGCATCCCATCGGCCCAGCCGGAAGCATTACAGCCCGTGGAAATGCTGTCGCCAAGCAGCACGACAGAGATTGGCTTCTGCGATCGAAGCCTTTGCACGGTGCGTGGCAAGACACGCACATCGAACGTTGGCATCTGCACCGGCCAGTCGTGTGAGGCCGTGGCATACGTCACGAATGTCTGCATTTCATGGTACTCGAGCTTCGCTCCGAAAAGGATCTCTCCGTTGCCGTCACGGTGCGTCAATTGATGCTTCTGCGATTTGGCGGGGCGACGCAGATCCTGAGGCGTTTTTGTGACGATTCGTGATCCAGCCGCGATGACAATTTCTCTGGAACCAGTGCTGAAATGGAAATCAACGCCCTCCTGATAGGCGATGTCGCCAGCAGCATTACGAATTGAGATGACGTCCTGTATCGGAAACAGAAGTGACGCCCGCGCTTCGCCGGTCTTTGAGTCACGCACAAACAGCACGGATTCACGTTCAACAACATCGCCCCGCCAGAACGGTCGCAACAATTTCGGCGAATACGTCCGGAGATTCTCAGACGAATTCTGTGCCCTTAACGCGTCTGGGGACAGGGCAAGACTACACACACAGATGACAGCGAACAGGAATGAACGACTTCTGACCGGGGCGTGGTATTTCATGATTCTGCTGTTATTCAATCGGGGTTTTGTTGCGTGCTGTTCCCGAGTGCTTTGTTAGTGATGAAATGATGAGCTGTATGCCACTGGCTCTGTCAGTGTCAGGAACATTGAGGTGCTGGCAGAGCCGGTAGCACACATTACAGCGTTTCACGCTGACTTGTGGCCACGAAGATCGCTTTTCAATAGCAGTTTTGTTGCTCCCACGAGCCAGTATCGTTCACGACAAGAAGTATACTGCTCTAATACAGAGCAAACGCCGCACATGGCCGGCGGATGAAACTGCATCAAGCTGGTGGTACGCCGAGTGACTTGCCGCCGTCTATGGCGATCGCCGTTCCTGATACCATTCGAGCACCATCACCGGCAAGGTAAAGAATTGCGTCAGCCACCTCGTCAGGCGAGATCATCCGATCCCAGGCACGCGCCAGTGGACTTGCATGGATCAGTTCACGCACCACCTGCTGTCGGTCTGACCGGCCGACAAAGTTCTCTTCAATCATCTGAGTGTTCTCAACCGGGCCGGGGCAGACGCAGTTGACGCGAATCCGGTCTTTGGAATGGCACAGCGCCAGACTTTTTGTCAGTCCGACTAACGCTATCTTGCTGATGGAATAGACGGGGTCATGACTTCTGGGCATCAGCCCTGCGTTGCTGGCAACGTTAATGATGCTTCCTCCGGACGGCTGTTCTGACATCGTGGTGATGGCAGTTTTGCAACCGAAAAACGCGGCCTTCAGGTTAGTATCCATGACCATGTTCCAGTCGGCGTCGGACACTTCGTCGATCTGTTTCACCATTCCCACGCCAGCGTTGTTGACCAACACGTCAAGTCGCGATGTTGTATCAATCGCGGTCTGGACGACGGATTCCACAGATGCAACGTCGCGGACATCTGCCATCAGGCAAGTCACTCCTTCGGCTTCCAGAAGTGCTCTGTTTTCGTCGGAATACTGCAGGTCTGCGCCGAATACGGCGTCGTTCTGTGCAGCAAACTTCAAGGCTGTTGCTCTGCCGATTCCATTGGCCGCTCCCGTTATGACCACCGTCTTGCTGTGCGTTGTCATGATTTCCTGATCTGTGTAACCCAAAGCTATTGGGCGCCCATAACAACCCACGTCGGAGGACGGGGCGATCGGGCATTGTGTTTCGGCACACATGATACGCACTCACTTCGGTGACGGTGGTCTTTGCAGCCGAATTTTCACGCAGTTGCGAACGATGGCCTGGTTTGCGGAGCGGATCGCACGTAAATGATCGGGTTCATTTGGCGAAATCCTGAAGCGGTAATTCAGGTGTGTCTTATGATTGCGCATTGTGCGCAAGGCGTTTCGGCGTTGTGGCGGGTTTCGATTTATCGCTGTTTCTCCGGACTTCTGTTCGTTTTTCCAAAACTACAATTTTCCCGTTCTCGATTCTCTGCCGAAACGACGGAGGTTTTGTTGTGTGATGTCGTGATCGGTTAGACTGCCTTGCGTCTGACTCGGAACTCTGCCCACAGCATGGCGACCGTCGCATGTCCGGAAAGGTCTGTTCATAGATGTTTAACACTGACAAATTGCGCCGCAATCGTCTATTGGCTACGCTGAACTTTGTCGTCCTGGCGGCATGTCTGGTATCAGCACAGACTTCAGCCGACGAATCTGACCCTTCAGGCGGCAGAGTCCAGGTGAGCGATATCGCCCGACGGCTGGAAACCGGTCGAACGACTCGCATTGTCTGTTTCGGAGACAGCATCACCGGAGCGTACTATCACACAGGCGGAGTGCGCGCATGGTGCGACATGCTGGGGCTGGCATTACAGCAGGCGAATCCGCGTGCCAACGTGGAAATGATCAATGCCGGCATCAGCGGACACACGACGGTGAATGCGTTGGCACGGATTGACAAAGACGTGATTGCGAAGCAGCCGCATCTTGTTGTCGTGATGTTTGGCATGAACGATGTGACACGAGTGCCGTTGGAGGATTATCAAAGGAATCTGCGAGCCATCATCGCCCGCTGTCAGGACGCGGGGGCCGCCGTCCTGTTGTGCACTCCGAACTCGGTCTACGAAAACCAGGCACGGCCGAATGATCGACTGGCTGAGTTCTCCGGTGCTGTACGCCAATTGGCCGACGAACTGAAGTTGTCGCTGGTGGATTGTTTCACGGCGTGGCAGACGCTGCGCGACGACGATCCTGCCGCATGGATGCTGCTGATGAGCGATACGATTCATCCCAATATGAATGGGCACCGGGTCTTCGCACAACTGATGACTAAGGCAATTTGCGGCAAACAGATTTCTCTGGCGAACTCTGCGCCGCCGATTGACGCACTGCATCGCACGTTTGACCGGCTGACTCAGCAGCATCCGGTCAAACTAGTTGCCATGCCGCCATTCGACAAGACGTTGCCCGACATGCTGCGAAAGCACTTTCCCGATGCGGTGATCGATGTCACGACATGGCCGGTCGAAGGTCACTCGTTGGCCGAGATGGCGGATTGGGCGAAACAGATTCGAACTGTGAAACCCGACCTTGTCATTCCTGCAGTTTCCACAAATACAGCATCCATCGACGACGAACAGTTTGTCCATGACTACGAATGGGTACTCAACTGGAGTCTTCAGTTTGCCGGTCGACCATGGGACGTCGTGCCGGTCCTGCCGAGCGTTCTGCAGCTGCCGTCGGATGACGCGTCTGATGTCGAACAGGACGTTACATCTGGAACAAGTGCTTCTGCAGATCAGGATGCCGACGACGATGCAGATACATCTGGCCGAGTCGGATTGATGCGCCAAATCGTTCAAGGCAAAGACGTCCGATTCATTGAACGTCGCGAGTCCGACAAACGGCCGGCCGGGAAAGTTGTCGACGAATGGATCGGTGAACAGAAACGAGCATGGATGGCTGCCCGGGACATGCTGCCGGCTCACGACGATCACGTCTTCGTCCCTGCGCAGTCATGGCCACATCAACCGGGACCTCGCAGCGTGAGGACGTCGGTGTACTACCCCGGCGGCGCGTTGGAAAACGTAACCGATCGGATCGGTATCATGTTAACGCTGCACAACTGGGGTGGTGAACGATGTGCGGGGACCGCAAGCCCTGTCGCGTTAGCCAGCCGGCTGAACGTAATTGCTGTGTGCGTCGACTATCTGCAGAGCGGTCGCAAGGCTTCTGTCGACGATCCTCAGCCGTATGACTTTGGTTACCTGCAGGCCATGGATGCGCTGCGAGCACTGGCCTGGGTCCGCAATAGCCTTATCGCCTCCGGACATCCCTATGACGATCGACGATTCTACTGCACGGGAGGATCTGGTGGCGGCAATGTCACGCTGATGGCCAACAAACTGGCTCCACATACCTTTGCCTGCGTGATCGACATGTGCGGCATGAAGAAACTCAGCGACGACATCGCATTCAACCAGGCCGGCGGAAGTGGCCTGAATGCCCGATGGAGCCGTGATCGTCACAGCACGCACTTTCTGTCGACCGATGAGCAGGAACTTCGGTTTGTCGGCAGCCCCAGGCATCTGGCTGCCATGAAGGAACAGAATCATCAGACGAAGATTGTCGTGGTGCATGGCGTGAACGATTCCACGTGTCCATTCCCGGATGCACAGGAGATGGTCCGCAACATGAAAGCCGCAGATCTGGACGTCATCGCGTACTTCATTGACGAATGTGACCTGAATGCAACAGCGTTCACCAGTCTTGGCCATGCCCTGGGAAACCGCACGGAGATTGTGTTCCAGGTCGCCGGGAAGTACCTGCTGCCCGATGGTATGGAGGCCATGCGCAGAGTCGGGCCGAGTGACTTCGAACGACGCAGCAGAATCGTTTACAAAACGACGAATGGTCAGTTCGTGATTTCGTTTGACCAGCGCTATCCGGTCAGTCGGTTTGTGCCTGGTGTTGTTTCGTCGCCTTAGAGTTTGTTTCTGAAATCTTTTGAAGCAGGTCTTTGCACCATTGTCCGTGTGTTCTGTAGAGCCTTTATTGTCTCGCGAGTCTTCCGTTCAGCAGAAACTCTGTTTGCGCGAATCGATCCAGTTCATCGGCGTTGATTTCTCGGATTATTCGGTGCCACCATGCCGGCGATTGAGCCGATTCGACTGTGATTTGAACGGCCGCTGCCGGCACATTTTCAAGTAAGGCTCGCACAACGGTCAGCTGAAAGCGATCTTCCGGGTAGATCGGGGCTCGTGTTGTCGCGAGTGACCACCGATCGAGGCGAACCGGACACCATCGGTCGAGCGGTTCCGGTTGCCCGACAAACGGCTGAAGATGTTCTGGCAATTGTCCGACCGAAACTTCGTCAATGTACAACCGGACAACGTCGGACCTGGTTGAATACAGCTGCCATGAGGGCCAGTTGTCCGCAATGCCGAACAAACCTGACAGTGGAAACAACACGATCACAGCTGCGATGATGCGCAGTCGAACGCTTGCGGGTGAAGGTTTCGCATCCTGCGGTCTGATGTCAGTGAACAACGTCGGAACGGCAATCAGGAAAAAGGCGTTCCAGATCAAAACGCCGGGATGATGATTCAGCCCAATCGGACTCAGCAGCAATAACAGCGTCGCGTGCAGAATCATCGCGGTCACAACAGCAGCTCGACGCAAGCGGGGCAACATCAGGCACAAGCCAACTGCCAGTTCCACCAGCGACATTGCCAGGCAAGCATTGAATAACAGCGTTTCGCTGCGCAACAGCTGTTCGCCGCCCACCAGTGTGCAGGCTGTCTGCAGAAGTTGGAGTGACATTTCTGTATTGACGTCTGGCCCCAGTCGGGACAGTGCAGCAAAAATGTAAATCGTGGCAAATGTGAGTCGCAGTGCCCACAGGCGATGTCGTCCGGATAGCAGAATCGACTGTACCGTGACAGAAAGAAACAGCCAGTGCCAGGATTGCAGACGGTGCTGATTGAGCAACACAAGCAGGCTGCCCGACACCACCATTAACACCAGGCTGCACTGCTGTGTCTTTGCCTGCGGGACTGCGCCAGGTGGTGCGATTTCTTCAGCATCGGACGACGATCGGCGATTCCAGAGATATGCGGTGGTGGAGGCCGCCAGTACCGCCAGTGTCAGCCAGTCGATGGCGACAGGGACGACTGCTAATCCACCAAGTAACGGAACTGCCGGGAAAGGATGGATTGCCGTCCACAACGGCCAGGTTGCTCCGATCAGCAGCACCTCCGCCACGATAACAACAGTAAAGACAAGGTTTGCTCTGTGTTCTGCGGCGTTCATCATCGTTCCGGCTTCACGACCTGATTCTTGCGGCATGTTGGTTTCCGCGATCAGATATCGTAGTGTTGTCCCCCCCTTTGTCGACCAGTGTTTATGCAATTCCGCAAGGCAGAATCCGATGAAAATTCCACGAATTCGCCCAACATCACAATCTGCTGAATTTATTGTTGATGGTCCGAATTCCTATGCGAAAATAAGTGGCCCGACTCCTTTCACCATCAAGGGTACGCCCCTGACCGCGGGATCTCCGCACAGACATCGTGTTGTTGTCACTGTTAATTCGAAGAATGTCAGCTGACCACAGCATCCCTTTCTTAACGCATTTCTGACAGGAAAGACATTCGCATGGATACGACAACAATCACCGCAGAAGAGATTATGACGACCAGGCTTGCTGTCACCTCGCCTGAAACTCATCTGGCGACGGCGACTGAAGAACTTATCAAACGTCGCGTCTCCGGACTGCCGGTGGTTGATGCGGCCGGAAATTTTGTGGGGCGGTTCTCAGAACGATCGGCCATCGTGGCTCTGGATCTGGGGACCACTGACGATGATTCAGAAGTTGCGCGGCAGCTGGGGAAGATCTGTGCCGCAGATTTGATGAATCGCCGTAGTCTGGTGCTCGATTCCAGACAGGACGTTTTTCACAGTATCAAGCTGCTGCTTGACAGGAAAGTTTCAGGCGCGTCAGTGGTTGATGCAGACGGAACGTTGCGCGGAGTGTTTTCTGAAAAGTCGGCGATGCGCGTCTTTATCGGCCTGTGTTGGGAACAGTTGCCGTCATCGGAGATTACGGCATGGGCGGTGCGTGCTGAAGAACGGCAGATTACGGAAGAAACTCGACTGAATGAGATTCTCAACCGTTTTCACAACACCCATTATCGACGGTTAATGGTCCTGCGGGGCGACAAACTGGTTGGCGAGGTAACTCGTCGAGACGCGCTGCAGGCAGCCCTGAAGATCCGTCGTGAATTGTCGACGACAGCAGAGCCTGAATCTGCCGAGCCGTCGACGGGATTGAAGACGAACGTGGAGTCCTGGATGTACCGGGAGAATACCGGTGTGCGACGTTCTGACGATGTGTTGGCCATTGCCCAGCGGTTTCAGCGATCGCCGGGCAGGCAGATTCCGGTTGTCCATGAAGATCGACTTGAAGGTCAGATCAGCCGCAGCGACCTGCTGCGAGCCGTGCAGCGGTGCTTTCCCGAAGAAACGACATCGTCACACCGTATGCAGCCACTGTATCTGAGTTCGGTCAACAAACGTGATGCCGGTGCTGTGATGTAACCACGCACCCTCGCAGCGCGAACGACGATATACGTCGTGCCAGCAGGACGACCCGAATTATTCAGCTGGTGAATCGCCGACGGGTGAATCTGTGTCAGAGGCAACGTCTTTGGCCAGGCGAATCTTTGGTGGAGTCTTTTCTCCTTCCGGGACGAAGACCATTGACACCGAGTTGACGCAATGTCGTGTATTTTTCTCCGTGAATCCTTCGCCGCTGAAAACGTGGCCCAGATGTCCTTCGCAGTTGCTGCAGACGATTTCCGTTCGCAGTCCGTCAACGTCAACATGTCTGGTGACGGCATCCTTGATTTCATCGTCAAAAGAAGGCCAGCCACAGTAACTTTCAAATTTCTGCTCTGACCGATACAGCGGCGCGCTGCAGCGGCGACAGATGTAAGTGCCAGTATCTTTGTTATCGGTGTACTCTCCCACGAAGGCTCGTTCCGTACCTTTGCCGACCAGTACGTATTCCTCGAATTCCGTCAGCTTGTTGTATTCCGTCCGCACTTCTTCCTGCATTTCTGCACCCTCGTCTGACCTTGTTCCTGATTCAACCTCAGTCTGCGCGGCCACCTTAACCGGCGCTGGGGGCGGTTCTGACAAAGCTACCGGCGGCGCACCGGCGTCGTTGACACATCCTGTGGCGGTCAGACTGCACAGCAGCGCGACCAAAAGCCCACTTCGCATGATTCAACCTCGGAAATCGGGAAACTGAAGACGGTCATGCTCGTCATCGATAAGGCGTCAGAATAACATCTGAGCTGCACCAACGCGACGGCGGATTCGCTGAGTATCGCTAAAGGGGGCCTTCGATGACCGGGAAAGGATGAAAGAGCATTTGAGTCAGGTCTCCACTGGATTTAGTCACTCAGGGCGACAAGACCGCTTTCTCTCCAGCTGGCGGATGCACGCAGCCACCGGGTTCTTTCGACATTCCGTTTCCGTAATCTCCACGGGCAGGGGCGACACCCGACATCTGTGATTTGAGAAGTCAAATCCGATTTTCGCCGATCCTCAAATCAGTCGTGGGTTGCCCGAATTCAGGGATTTGTTCAATCTGTGTGGCAGATGATCTCGTTGCGGTCGTTCAGCATCTTCGGATCAGTTGCAAAAAGTATGTGAAAGGTTCGCTATGAATAGCGTAATGTTCACCCTCGTGCCGCTCTTCATTGGGGTCGTCGCGTTATTCGTTTTCGGAAGTGTCTTCATGACGTTTTTCACGACCTTTCGTCACCGTGGAACGATAAAGCAGATCGCCGATGAAGCTCTACGGCAGTCTCGACACCGGTCGTCACCGCAACAGGACAGCACAGAGCCGCGACCGTCGTCAACTTCGGACTATGCCTGCGATCACTGCGGCGCGGCGTTGGGAGCTGGCACTGAGATTTCTCCGAGTGGTGATTTCAAGTGTGGATACTGCGACAGCTGGTCCAATATCAAATCCTGAAGCCGAAGCTGACGTTGCTTGTTCAGCCGTTACACGGTGCAGATCGGACCTTCCGGCAGAAAACGAACGTACGCTACACGCGCACACCTGGTACCCTGAGGCGGGACGGCCGGCCAGCCGATGCGTGTCGCGCCTGGAGCGATGCAGCTAAGTGCCGGAAAATAAGTTGTCGCGTCGGACGAATCTGAAACGTTGCCCCGCGAATGGATGAGTTGCGGCGTTTGCAGGCCAGCCAGATAAGAATGGCTGTTGATTCGGGTGCGGAGCTTTGCGGTTCATGGCGACTTTCGTTAATTTGTGGCACCGCAGTATCCATTAACCGTTTCGGAGACTTCCCCCCATGAAGAATATCGCTCTTGCCGCCGCCCTGCTGGCAACTTCGTTGCTGTTTTCTGTTGCTGCGACAGCTACAGAACCGATGAAGGCGTTGATTGTTGATGGTCAGAACAACCATGGGGTCTGGCCAAAAACGACACAGATGATGAAGTCGTACTTAGAGGACACGAAGCTATTCACTGTTGACGTGGCGACAGCGGCGCCGAAAGGCACCGATCCGAATTTCAAGCCTGATTTTGGAAGATACAACGTGGTCGTCTGCAACTTTGGACATGGTGCGGCACCGTGGCCGAAGGAGACGGAATCAGCGTTCGAAGAATTTGTAAGTGGTGGCGGCGGTTTTGTCGTCGTGCACGCCGCTGACAATTCGTTTCCGGCGTGGCCAGCCTACAACGAAATGATCGGACTCGGCGGATGGGGCGGTCGAAACGAGAACAGTGGGCCGTACGTCTATACAAATGATGCAGGTGATGTCATTCGGGATACGTCGGCCGGCAGAGGAGGAAATCACGGCAAGCAGTGGGAATTTCCTGTCGTCGTCCGGGATCGCGAGCATCCCATCACAAAAGGGATGCCCGTTGAGTGGCTGCATGCCCAGGATGAACTCTACGACCAGTTGCGTGGACCGGCCCGAAATATGGAGATTCTGGCCACGGCAGAATCCCAGGTGACGAAACGTCACGAGCCGATGATCTTTACCATCAGGTACGGCAAGGGCCGAGTTTTTCACACACCGATGGGCCACGCCGAATATTCGCTGGAGTGCGTTGGGTTTATCACAACGTTGCAGCGCGGGACAGAATGGGCAGCGACCGGAAAAGTAACGGTTGCGATTCCCGATGACTTTCCGGGGGCGGACGAGACAAGCAGTCGCAGGTTCGCCAAATAGAGCTTACTGCGTTTCACGCTGACTTGTGGCCGCGAAGAGCGATTTTCAATAGCAGTTTTGTTACGCCCACGAGCCAGTATCGCTCACGACAATAAGTAACCTGCTCTGGTGCGTGTTGTACGAAAGGATTGCCGGAGCGCCGAACAATTCCGTAGTTGAACGATTACGGAAGTCGCTTCGGTGATGTGCATCTACGTGTCATGTAACTCAGGGAAAAGTTCTGCGACGGCCTGCTGGACTGAGCCATTGAAATGCCCGACAAAAAAACCTGCACCACCGTGCCGGGAGAAGTGTTCGCGCTTCAGTTGAATCCATGCGAAACACGCCAGAGAGTGTCTACCATTCCATTGCATACTGCACTGTGACGACTCCGTCAGCATCAAACTGAATAGGAACGATGAGTTCCTGCTGCCCGCCACTTTCACGAATCGTGGGCTCGATTCCGACGAATGTCAGTCGAATGGCGTTGTTGACCATCCAGGATTCTGCTTGCCGTTCAATGTTGCCCGCAATGACTCGGAAGTAGAGTCCGGAGGTGGACTTGTCCGATGTCCATCGCAGGGTTCTGCGCAATGATGCGAATTCCTCACCGGCAAGAGGTTCGACAAAATCAACCGCAGTGATTCCGTTCCATTCGTATAGGAACGCTGGTTTGCCGGCAGCATCCAGTTTATAGCCCCGAAACACATAGCCTGCTTCGCGCGACGTTTCTGTGGGCCATTGTTCATTCATGTCTTCCAGTACGGTGAGCGGTTGCCCCATTGTTAAACGCATGACGTGGTCACCCAGGGGAGTCTGGTATCCCTGGCCACGGCCGACCCAGTGCATCGAGGCGTCGATGAAGGCTCCGTGCCAGATCAGGCCCAGGTTCATCTGTTCTGCGTCCCATGCAACATGTGCTTTCTGCGGATAGCCAACGGCGATGCCTCGCGGCGATAAGCCATCGATGAAATTACGATAGATGATGGGGCGATCGATCGGTTTCAATTCGATGGCTTTGGCGATCAGGCCGGAGGGCAACTTTGCTTTGTTCCCGTCCAGCAGATACATCCAGATTGCCTCGATCTGCTGCGACGGCGCGCCATGCAGGATCTTCGGCACGACGGATTTATTGTTGGGCCATGCTGAGGGCATGCGTGTGCCCGGGCGGTAGGCCTGAGGATTCAGCATATACCGGTGAAACCAGTCACGGCGCAGGCGGGTCGTCATGGTCGTCAGATCCATGGACTGAATGCCGGTCGCTTTGTGTTTTCCGAAGTAGTGACACTTGACGCACGATAGCGCCTGATCACCGACCATCAGGCGCGCGTCAGCGATCACACGGTGTTCCGGCTCTTCAAACGGTACTTCGTCAACGTTCGTTATTTCATCTGCATGGACGAACAGATCTATCAGTTGCCCCACGTTCTTTTCTCCGAACTTCGGCATTCGTGTTGCCATGTACGGGCGGTCCTTTGTGCCGTTGTTCATAACGTGCTGCAGCCAGCCTTTCTGCAGCTTGTCACCAATGCCGTCCAGGTGCGGAGGAATGCGGCCTTCGTCGCCCATTTCGGGAATACTGGTGGCGAACAGTTCGTTGTGTTCTCGAGGCACGCCACCTGTTTTGTTGCGCTGGTGGCAGGCGTAGCAATTGAGAGTCAGCATCACTTCGCTGATCTGCTGCGTGACTTCGGCAGCTGCGGCGTCCGTGTTCGTTTTCAATGAAGTCATGGCCGCAGCGATGTCGCTGCGTTGTTCCTGGCTTAACGCGAATTCAGGCACACCTGTCTGCGAGCTGCCGGACAGGCATCCTTTGCTCACGTTCAGAGCGGCGAATGGTGGCACGGGATTCGATGTCTCGGTATTCTTCCCGACCTTCTCATGCTGATGGCACGACGCGCACCCGAGCGAGGCGAAAAAGTCCTGTCCTTTTCGAACCAGTTTCGCGTCGACCTGAAAGCTGCGACGTTCTGCGGGGGGCGCTTCGCTGTTGCTGACATGCCCCGCCAATGGCTGACGACTGATGCCTGGTCCCTTGAATTCGACATTCAGCGATTCTTCACCGCCGGCTTCAAAATATTCCACCACCACCGAGTGAACGCCGGACGATAGCTCTTGACGAGCATTTTTGGTGGTGTGCGGATGAATGTCGTCCACGTCGATGACGGTTGTCCCGTCGATTAACAGGCGGCTGCCATCGTCGCTGCCCAGCCAGAATTCATATTCACCGCCTGTCGCGATGTGCAGAAAAGCTCTGAATCGCAGACCAAACCGTTCTTTTCTGGCAGCCGCGCTGACATCAAATCCGGCGGCTGCTCCGGTGGCGGTCGGCGTCAGTGCATTGAAGTCCGGAAGTTTTTGCCATGATCCTTCAAAGTACTCGAACGTCAGATTCGGCTCCACGTCAACGTTCTGCAACAGGTAATTCGCCACGTCGCGGGCTTCCCTGTCACTCAGACTCAGCGATGGCATGCGGCCCGATGGTCGCACAGCATGCGGATCTTTCAGGAACGAATACAGACTTCCGACGGTGTACTTCGTATCCAGTTTCCCCAGCGGCATTGCATAAGACGGACGTTCTGCGGCCGGCTTCTGCTGGTTACCGTGACATGCGGCACACCCGAGTGAATGGAACAGGTGGTTTCCGCGGGTGATCGAATCTGTGGAAACGGGTGCCGGCACAACAGCTCCGTCAGCAGCCAGAAAATGTGTCAGGGCTTCCGCCACATGATTTGTGTTCTCACCCGACACGAGCGACGGCATGGCCGTTCCCGGTTTGACGTGATGCGGATCTGCGATGAACTGTCTCAGAAACTCCGGCGTGACTCGATTGGCCACGTTTGTCAGGATGGGTGCGCGACGCTGGGGCAATGCGGACATCAGCGTGGAACCGTGACAGGACTGGCAGTTTAATTCCGAGATCAGCAGTTTGCCGGCGGCGATGGCTGACAGCTGGTCAGCTCGAAATCGTTCGTAGCCTGGCACAACAACATGCTTTATCGCCGTGGTGTTGTCCTGAGCAGAGGCGGCAGAAATTACCGGAAGCAGGAACGCCGCTGCAGTAATCGCAACGGTTGCGCTGAAGTTTTTCTTGACCAAGGGAGCACCAATAGGGATTGGGGACGGAGATTGTAGATTTTACGTGGCGGGGCTGAGGCATTCGAAATGTTTGACGGTTGTTGCACCGCACCAGGAAACACTGCGCTCAGGAAAGGAAGGTTGCGGAATTGGACGGGCCCGGGATGCCACAGCCCCAGGCAATGAGTGCTGAGTTTCGACGTTTGCGGTCATTTTTTCAATCAACTGCAGGCCTTCCTTCGGAATCCGTTGACGCGAACACGGCTTTCAGGCCATTGCCACAGCAGGTGTCGTCAGGCTGAGTCCACTTTGTGCCGCCAGCACGACACCTGTCGGAGATGCACGTGGTTCGTCAGGCAGAATCAGCGTTTGGGAAAATCCCTGATCCGCGTGGAATGCCAGTCATTGCCGGGCTCAATGATGATTTCTGAAACAACCCGGAGAATCGGCACACCGCCTGCATTGAGAAACCAGCATCGAACGAACGTCGTTCACCTGCCGTGTTCTGCACGCCGCCAAACGGAATGGAGTTTGGCAGTCTCGCGGGGCTCACCTCAATCGCTTGTGCTGCCATGGAAGAAGATTGCACCGGGTGTTGAAACGATCAAATCCCGGCAACAACATGTCAAACCAGGCGAACCCACCATCGCAAACTCTTGTCCAGACCCTGAAAAGGAAATGAAGGGAAATCAGTCATGTCATTCAACTCAAACAATCTTGAAAACCAGCTTCTTGAGTCCGCTGCCGGTCAGGCCGTGTACGATTCGCTTGTTCAGGCCAACGTCAATCTGCAGACCGTTTCCGTCGAACTGGTCAAGCAGATGCTGGTCGCGGAATGCAGGTATCGCCGGACGCTGAGTTTTCTGGATTCTTCACCATCGTTGGCAGCGTGCTGATACCAACGGTGAGCGTCCGAACCAGGACGGGCCGACAGGAGAAAGCAGGCCGGACCGAGCGAAACGCCGTTTCGTCGTCGTTAGCTCACTTTTCTAATCATCCCATTGCCGGAGCTGCATCGCTGTGGCTCCTGGTTCCGGCCGACCTTCTGTTTCAGATATCCGGACCGCCTGCTACGGCATTTGCAGGCCGAAGTACTCGTGAATGAATCGTTTACGGTCGTCTTCTGACTGCACGTACTGAACCAGAGCGTACAGTTTTTTCTGGTCTCGCATCAGCTTGGCCGCCAGACGTTCTTCGTCGGAAAGTTGTTCCGGCAGTGGTAACAGAACGGTGACATTGCCGAGATCAATTTCGTCTTCGATGACCCCATAACGCTGCAGCATCGACAGTGTTGTTTCGACGCGACGATCATGTCGCTGTCGATCGCATAGCTGTTCTCTGAGCCAGTCAATGCCAAACGCTCTTACCTGTTCGGTGTTGTTTTTCAGGTGGTCGTAGACTCGCTGGTAGAAGTCGGCATCGGGGTTGCTCCAGCGCATGAACTCCATCTGCGTGTTCAGGTCTCGCTGGTCGTAAAGCAACACGCACTCGGACGGTTTGCCGTCACGGCCCGCTCGACCGATTTCCTGGTAATACGATTCCATCGAACCCGGCACGTCAGCGTGGATCACAAAGCGAATGTCTTCCTTGTCGACTCCCATGCCAAAGGCGTTCGTCGCCAGTACCAGGCGATTGCGACCCTTCATAAAATCGTCCTGAATGGCTTTTCGGCTGCGACGTTCCAGGTTTCCGTGGTAGCAGACGTGCGACGTGCCCGTTTTCTGCAATCGATCGCTGAATTCTTCCAGTGTTCTGATCAACGTAAAGTAGACAATTCCACTGCCCGTCGAATCTTTGGACTGCCACCTGTCGAAAACCTGTGCCATGGCTGCGACTTTTTCGTCCGCATCCCAGACGTCCTCGACCTTCAGTTCCAGGTTGGGGCGGTCGATGCCCTCGTGAAACATGCGGATTTCGTCGGGCTGCAGGCCCAGCTGTCGCACGATGTCGGTCTGGACTTCCGGTGTCGCGGTTGCGGTCAGCGCGATGGTTGTGGGGTTGCCCATCACAGCTCGCAAATCGCTCAAGCGTGTATAGTCAGGACGAAAGTCATGGCCCCATTCGCTGATGCAGTGAGCCTCGTCGACGGCCAGCAGTCTGACCGTTCGTTTTGCGATGACATCCAGGAATTCCGGCTTGCGAAACCGTTCCGGCGTCACATACAGGATGGCGTAGCGCCCGTCGGCGATGGCTTTGTAGCGAGTTTCGCGTTCGTTCCTTCTAAGTGACGAATTGATAAACGTGGCTTTGATTCCGCGATCCTGCAGTGAATCAACCTGGTCCTTCATCAGCGCAATCAGCGGAGACAGAACCAGCGTGATGGGAGGAAGTTCATCGTCGCTTTTTGCGGCATCGATCGCGAGTGCCGGAATCTGGTAACACAGCGACTTCCCCATGCCCGTGGGCATAATCACCATGGCGTGCTGATTGTTCAGCACGTGTTCGATGATGTGCTGCTGCGGGCCGCGGAAGGTGTCGAAACCAAAATACGATTGAAGAATGTCGCTGACGTGGGGCACGTTCTACTGACTCCAGTCCGCGTGAGGCACGGTGCGCAGTTTCAGCTCGTGACGCGTCTGCAGTTCGGTGACTTCATTGGTCAGTCTTGCCGTGTCGTATTCATCGGTAGCCACAGAGATCGACAGATCAAAGGTTACTGACTGTTGCGTTTCCAATGAGATGACTCGGCCGTGTTGCCGTTCGAATGTCTTCAGGTTTGGGAAACTGCTGCCGGCTTCAAGGCCCGTAACATAGCCGTCCGCTTCCGGTTGCGTGTTCTTCCAGAGCGTCAGCCACGACAGCGTCGATGCGTCAAATCGAAGCGCCACAGCTTTTGAAGCTGATGGATCCCGCAGCACGGCAAGACCGCGGCCGTCGTCATCTGTGATCGGTTTCGCAAAGTAGCACTGTTCCGTGTATCCGGGTGTTGGTTTACCGTACGTTGTCCATGTGTCCATGTCTTCGGCGGCTCTGGCATCCCGCGGAGCCACTTCTTCGGCGGCCAGATGGAAGCTCGCGCCTTCGCCAAGAAATGGTCGGCCGATGTTGCAGTGATACAGCATTTCGACCTCAGCCGATGCCGAGCCCAGGTTCTGCACGGTGTCGCTGACCTCGAAAGTTGTGCTGCCAATGTGGGTTGTCAGCGTGGATGTCAGACGCAGTTTTCCACCGAACATGCTGGCTTCGTCGACGACACCAATCACAGAGATCGCTCCGTCATCGGAAACTTCAACACGGACCTGATGGGCTGCAAGGTTAGCGATGCGACCATGCAGTGGCAGAAACTGCTCCGACAGGACGTTGCCGTCGGTGTCCGTGACCACGTCCGTTCCCGGAGCTCCATGCCAGCCGAGACCACAACGACAAATCAATTCGTTAAAGCCGTCCAGCCAGCCGATTCCACCACGTCGGCTTTGGTCGACAAACGACGGGTGGACGGGACGTTCAACGGGTGACTTCCATTCCAGCGGTGTATCCGCAACCTGTGCTTTCCAGATTCCCATTCCACGAGTAGGCAGGATCGCCAGTCTGGTGCAGCCGTTGTCCAGCCAGATGACGTCCACTCCGTCCGACAATCCGCCGTGCAGTCGCTGCAACCGGACGCTCCATTCGGCATTGCCCTGCGCGACGCCGACAGACTGGGCGTCGATGGAGAACCCTGCCTCGTAAATACCCTCATCAACGTTTAAGACCGTGAATGACCTGGTCACCTGGCTGCCTTTTTGTGGAACTGTTTCAGAATATCGCTACGGTTGCTGATTTAAGGATTCCCGTGATGTCTGTCAATCGTCAGGGCGGTCGGGCAGGTCTGCGAGTGCAGTTACGAATGATTGTAGAGTTGGAGAGGGGGGCCGGGGTTGGAGCGAAGTACGAGTGAAACTCCGGGGCCGGCACTGCCGGACTGATTCTCCTTCGCAGGCTCAGTCCAGCCCCGGATGGCCACCCACAAATCCGAAACCACAATCCGTTACTGCACCGCAGGACCGCGACTACCGTGGCGGGACGTTTTCCGACTTCCTGTTGACCGGACGGCTGCGCGCTTCCTGACGGAGCACGTCAGGCCGGAGAGTTGTTCGAGTCGGTTGGCAGGAATTCCGATTCAGCGAACGGGGAAGTACTTGTACACGCCGCCCGACTGGTGCGCCAGCAGTTGCAGCCATGATTCACGCCGTGATTCCTTGGCGCCCGAACCAAATTCGATGACGTGAATGCGAGTCCGTTGGCGGTTTCTGCGACGAATGTCGTCCAGGTCGGAGCCGGGGCCTCTTGTTGATAACGCCGGGTTATCACCGTCCGTCAGAAAGTAGATAACATCCGGTTGCAAATCAAGGGCACGCAACAGCGGGGCTTTGTGTGCTGTCCCCGCCCTCGGCTGAACGCGATCGATTTCCTGAGCCGCCAGCTTAACCTGTACCTCTGTGGCGGCATACATATCCCGCAGAGTGTGTCTTCTCAGTTTCATCTGAGTAATCGCTTCATTGTAGAAGATGACCTGAAACTTCTGGTTCGGTCTCAGGAGCCTCAGGCTGCCCTTCAGCTGGCTCTTTGCCAGCCCCATTCTGCTACCTTCGCTCATGCTGCTGGATGTATCGACTACGTAGACGAAGCTGCTGCCGCCGTCGACGATGTTCATGAACTGCGTTTCGCCGGGCCCGGGCGTTGGTGAACCGGCCGATCCCTGCCCCGAATTGCCGGCCGGACGAATTTGCGGCGGAATGCCTCCCTGAAGACTGGTTGTGCCGCCGATCGGTTCTCCCGGGCCGATCGTTTTTGACAGGTCCATTGCGACAGCCAACGGACTTGTGGACCGGGAGTTGGCGGATTCTGTGGCCAGCAGCTCTGAGATCGTGGGGGCTTTTGTGGGGATCGATGTCACTGATTCCGGTCGCACAACAGGATCTGCAGCATTCTCCTGTTCAACATCGTGGGGATTCTGCCGAGGCGTGCTGGTGTTCTGATTCGAGTGATCGGGGATCACGACCAGTCCGACCTGGCGGAAATCTCGGCCGCCGGCCTCCACCGGTACACCCTTGTCGCAGCCTCGCAGAGACATCCCTGCAACCATCAACACCACAAGGTGAATCGTAATTGACACCAGGCTGCTGGGAAGCATCGCGGCCAGTCGAGAGCCGGTATTGCGAGTTGGCAGGTCCATGAGGAATTGGCAATTCCGTGATTATTCCGACTTAGCGGGTGTTTCGTCTTTCTGTTCGGTCGTCGTATCCGGTGTGTCGGAGGCGGGGGCGGCGCCCGCGGCGATCTGTTTGAGATTCGCAATCACCTGAGCCGTCAGGTCGACTTCCGGGATCGGTTCGCCATCAGGAAGCTTGAACTGAAAGGTGTCTCCGGAGATGGCAGGTTTAATGTTGATACGGCGGAAATCCAGGACGACCGCCGGGCGAATCTGTTTCTGTTCGGGGTTGGGATGTTTCTTCAGGTATTCAATGCGTCGTGGCAGCAGCGCATCGGCATCAATGTAAATTCGCACGTAGTCCGGGATGTATTCGGGCAGCACTGCAGCCGGGTCGTCTGTCAGGCCAAAGTAGTCCTTGCGAGCCTGAGCAGACCATCGTCCGGAAAGAACAAAATAACGCTGGTTGCCGGATTCCTGTTCCATGACCGAGCCGAATTCCATACCTGCCTGAAGCTGTCCAACCAGAGTCTGCAATCCACCAACGCCAAGAGCCTGCAGGCTTTGGGCGGCACTGTAGTTTGGCAGTTCGCCGACAGCATCGACAATTTCCCGAATGTTGCGGCGCGTCAGTTGCTTTTGATCGCCATTAACCCACAGGGACCACAGCACACTGCCATCACAGATCTGCTGCAAAGAGCCCATTGTACTGTCTGCGGGCGTGGCTTCCGGCTCGTTGTCAAGTGCCAGTATTTTTGCGTCGCCGGCTTTGAGAGCTCGCATGGGAACGATGCGGTACTCCAGTCGCATCCGGTTTCCCGTGGCATGTACGTATCGGCCGATGGCGTGGAACGTTTGTCCGGACAGCATGACTGTCTGATAAATCTCGCAGGAAAGAGATTCCACGCCGTCCAGTTTGTTACCGACTTTGCTGAAGACATCCGCTGCCGAGAGATCGGATTTCTTCTGTGACGCGGCGGCTTTCTGTGACGCGGCGGATTCCTGCGGCGGGTCCTGATTCTGGCCGAACGCAGACGGGCCGAATGTGCTGACGGCTACGGCAACGGCAGAAACGGCCACTACACAGAGGGTATGCGACAATGTCAATGTTTGCGGTTTATGCTTCATTTTCGGATTGTGCTGAATATGCCAAAGATTCGAGTTGTTCCGTCCCGAAACAAGGAGTGAAGGACCAGTGTCCGTCGAACGTCGCAGAACAACTGCGCTGAAACGGGTGTGGGAAGCAGCAATTCTACTGCGGAACACGCCGCTGGGTCGACAGCAAACAACTTTTTGCTGTCTTCCACGATTCTGGTCGGAAAGACGGTTTCCACAACGACATACGGTGATTCGACAAGGCGTTGTTGGCTTAAATTGCCAATGGCACGGAAGGGATTGCAATGAGAGACTATTTTCTGGTGTTAGGCGCCTTGGTCGTGGTTTGCACAGGTTGTGCCAGCTTCGATACCGGCAGCAGCGTTCTCAGCAATCGCGAGCACGTTGCTCCCCCCGCTGCCCTGCACTCTCGCCCTGGCCCCATGGTCGATGGCCCGGGGCCTGGTGTCATGAGCATGCTGGGGCAGCCCGGCATGGGTCCGGGCATGGGCATGCCCATGGCGGCTCCGATGTCGACTCAAATCAAGTTCGTCGGTCCTCAAACAATGGCGGTTGGTTGGCGAGCCGGTGCTGCTTTTGCCAGCAATCAGGTGCAGTCTGGTCAATACTATGACTTCTATCAGTCGGCTGTGTATCAGCTGATGCTGGAAGGACTGGAACTTCCAGGCGTCGACCCACGTCCGCTGTATCCGACTTTGGAAGTGCGAGCGGCCCATCCGAACACATTGGCGTACCTACAGCATAATTCTGTTCCCGTTGAGATCACCGAAGAGGACCTGGAACACGTCAACAGCAGCAACATGGTCACCAAGGTCATCTACCTGCCGGCTCCTGAGTTCCAGGCCCGAGCGATTGCCGGCGTGGAAACACTTGTCTCGACTCGTTTGGATCCCGGTATCGATCCGGTACAACAGGCGGAACAGATGGGCACAGTCATGCTGATCCTGCGATTCGGCAACAAGGACCTGCAACCGCCGGCATCGATGTTGAGTGCGGATGGTTCCGTGACTCAGGTGAATTACATGATGATGGACGGTCAGGAAGGCCAGATGGCACCTCCGACTCCGATCAGCACTCTGGCCACGGAGGTGGGCGGTGGTGTTCCGTCTGCGATGATCGCGGCCGGCGGTGGACTTCCTGGTCAGCCAGCGATGCCTGTCGCCGGAATGGGAGCGATGCCGCCATGGGGCATGCCTATGACCTCGACTCCAATCGGACTGCCGGGGCCTCCTCATCTGCCGTTTGGCGGGCCAGCGGGGCTAAAGTCTCACACCGTCCGAAATCTGTCACAGAACAAAATGCCGAAACCTGTCGATCACATGTTGATCGACGTGAAGCATGATCCTGGCTACAGCGTGCCGGAACCGGTGCGACATATTCAGTACACCGAAAAGCATCCTGTTCACGGCCCGGGTGAAGTCGCTCATCCGGTTTCGAAGGCTTCTCAGTTCTACGGTTTCTAGATCAGCGTCAGCGATATCCTGAGGTGTGCCACTGGCAGGGTCAGTGGCACACAACCCCTCATCATCCATCCGACTTCTGAAATGGGCAGCAGCCTGGCGTCGTGGCCAGCGACACAAGCTGTTTGTCGGTGTCTGATTGGGGCCCGGTTCAGCAACGTACAAGAGAAGAGTTTGCCGGGGGGCGATTCTGGAGTGACTTCACTTCTGATCGCCCTCGTTTTTGTTAATACATTCCAAAGTCAGAGTGATGCCACCAAAGACAGACCGCCTCATCCGAATCATGAAGAGCACGGTGCTGGTGTTCGTTTTCGGACTGGTTCCTGTCGGGACTGCGACTGCTCAGACGAATCGTGACTACCATCAACCGCTTAGCCAGAACAGTCCACCCGGAAAAGCTGCGGAGTGGATGAATTATCTGCGTCAGTACGATCCGACCTGGCGACAGCCATTATCTGTGGAAGTCGCTGGCGGCGGTCAGCTTGAGGTGTTCTCAGGGTCTAATCGTCCGGTTGCTGGAGCAGCGACACCAGCTTTGGTGGCGGCCAGTGTGGGGCATGTTTACCGGTTGCGAATCGGGAACATGCCAGGCTTTCCCGGGACAGAAATCTATCCGTCCATCGAGTTGCTCGATCGTCTACACCCGCCTCAAGGGCGCGAAAACGAGTTTCCGATTCCGATCATCATCACAGCGCAGGACGTTCGCACTGCACTTAGCGGTCAGCTTGTCACGAGGGTGATCTATCTCGAACAGCCGCAGATCGCTCAGGATCTGGATCCGCTGCGGCGTGAGATTCCACAAAGCGTTCTGCCGTCGGACAATTTGCTGCAGGAAGCGGACCGACTGGGCAGGCCGATGGCCATTATTCGCATTGGAGGCCGCCGGCCGACCGCCGGGTCTTCGCTGTCGTTTTTCGGAACAGGTGGAGGCGTTGAGATTCGCCAGGCGGCGACAGAACCGAAGGCCGCGGGACCTGCTGTCGTGCAGGCCGGACGGACAGTGATTCCATAGATGCAGGGCACAGATATCCAGTGCCACAGATCGCCCGTTCGTCAGCTTCTTCAAGAAACCACTCACAAACTTCAAGCTCCAGGGACATGTCCAACTTACTGACGACATTCAGGTCAAACTGTCGGTTCTGGCTGCCTGCCATGTGTTGCGTCGTCGCGATGGTCGGCTGTACCACGACCGGCGGCACCGTTCCCGAGGGAGTTTTTGCAGCCCGTGCCCCCGGAGAACTGCGCGCAGAAAAAACGTCGTCGCTCGAAACCGGCGTCGCTACCTACTCGGCGAATGAGGCATCTGCCGCGTCGGCTGGATTGCTGCGTGAAACATCACCGGTGCCAGCGAACGTTCAATCGGTGCGGGCGAATTACGATGCGGTCGAACCGCAGTTTGGCAGGAGTCGCTCAACAGTCGAGCCGGAAATCAGTCGTATTCGTGGCCAGAGTCCGTCTGAATCCCTGACGCGTAACCGCATTCTGCCAGTCTCACAATCGCGGCCCACAGGGATGACGGGTGTTGCCACAACGGCCGGGTTTGCGACAACGCGTGCCAGAATCAACACAGGCGGCGTTGCCGGCAGAACTGCGTCGACATTTCGAGCTGCCGAGCCGCGAATGCCATCACCCCGGCCAGACAGTGCGCCAGCCGCCTCCATCACTGTGGCGGCGTCGCCCCTGGCACAGGCTTATCCGGACGAGTACATCTTTGATGGTGGTGATCGTGGCCATCCGGTCCACTACTACGGCGGTGCGATGGCTGGACTGGATACGGAAGACACCGTGGCAGAATTCAAGGATCACACCGGCAGGAATCATGTGAATGCCAGCAATCGTGTGGCCGTTTACGCGCCGCGGTTTGGTGCCGTGCGAACGGTCACGGGTCTCGGTATCGACGTAGCCGTCAACAAAGCGGCCGGAGCGACGGAGATTTCCGGACTTGGCAAACTGCACGACCAGCGAGGTCTGGATGTGCACGTACGAAATGCACGGGCATCGGGGCTGGGGACACGTCGCAGCGCGAGTGGTGTCGAGACGGCTCAACCGGCTCACTTGTCTCATGGTTCCAACATACTGGCTGAAAACCGAAAAGTGGAGCAGGGGCTGGAAAGCAAGAGTTCCAACGGACCCGGATCACTTGAGATGTCACAGGTGTTTCAGTTGAATCTCGAATTCCTTAAGCCTGCCAGCTCCAGCATCCGCACCGGCCCTGGCCAGACAGCATCAATTTCGCAGGCAACACAGACACGTGCGACGTTCCGGGTTCAGTCGACGGTCGGCGTCGAGGAAAAACGTGGCCGAAAAGGCCAGGTTCATCTCACCAAGGAAGCGTCGTCACTTACGGCTCAGTCAGGCGACGTCATCACTTTCAAAATCCACTTCCGAAACATTGGCGATCATAACGTTCACGACGTCCGCATCATTGACAACCTGACTCCTCGACTGAAGTACGTCTCTGGCAGTGGACAGGTTGACGTGGCCGATGGCAGCGGTGGCGGTCTTTCGGTCCTTCCGAATGTTGAAGGAAGTCAGACACTTGAGTTCACGCTGGACGCACCGCTGCACGGCGGAGCCACAGGCACAATCACGTTCCAGGTGAAAGTTCTTTGACTGAAAAACATACGCAGGACAGCATTCACGGGTAACTCCGTCGCATCACACGCTGGTGTGAACTTTTCCGTCAGAATGAAGGGGCTGATGGAAAAGGGTGCCGTGAGGGGACGCAATATTGCTGTCTGTGTATGAGAAGAGCCCGCTGCAGTGCGTGCAGCGGGCTCTTTTTCTTCCTGCAGTCAGACTCAGTTCCCTCTTCCTGAGCGTCCCAGTCGGCTCATCCTGTCGGCGCCGCTACAGCGTTTCAGACTGACATGTGGCCGCGAAGAACGCTTCTTGACGGCAGTCTGGCAGCCCCCACGAGCCAGCACGGTTCACGAGAATAATCAGACTGCTGTACTAGTCGCTATCTACCAGCAGTCTGGCGGGAGGCACCTGTCCTGCCATGACAGCAAAGGCCCCTTCCAGTTCGACTTCCATCTGAGCGTTGGACGTTCCTGATGCGATGTGCACGTATTCACCGCCACTCATTTCGGCGATGGCGTTCATCAATGTCGTATCCGCACCGTCACCCATCGAGATTGTGTGAATCGTATAGCCCGCGTCGAACGCTTCTTTGGCTCGGACGAACGAATGCAGAGCTGCCCGCCAGTTGCCGTCGCCGTTACCGCCACTGACGTAGCTGCTGTCGATGATAACATCGGCTGATCCGTCGTCATCAAAGTCTGTGATGTCGTTCCAGTTCCAACCGGCCGGCAGACTGCCCGACCCATATCCGCTGGGATATTGATTCGACTGGCCGTCGGTCATCAGCAGGATGGCCTTCTGGGCGCCATAACGTCCCTGGTCGTCAAGCAGGTCTCTGGCGTCTTCCAGGCCGTAGCCGATGCCCGTCGAACTGTCGTAGTGGCCGGCCTGCTTATGTCGCTGGATGGTATCGATTGCCATGACATTGTCAGTCAGGTGTTCCCCGACCAGATCAACCGTGACATCCGCTCCATCATCCCATAGTCCGGTTTCGATTCTTGACGTTGTCGCATACGTGACCAGGCCCAGGTGATCCCCGTATCCCAGATTGTTCAGGAATGTGGCCAGCATCGTGACACCTTCCTTCATTCCGTGATGAGGGTAAATTGGAGCACGCCAGAGGTCTTCGGACTGATTGTTCGCCTTCTTCTGGCTGATCAGATACTGCATCAACGTCCTGTATCCGTAGTCTTTTTGGTATCCGTAGCTGTTCAGATTGTCCTTTACGTAGTTGATGTACGCGTGCCACAACGTTTCGCTTTCACTCTGAGACGGCTTGCCGTTCAGAGTGCCGTCCGCATCTTTGCCTTCCTGCGGGAACGGAAAATAACCTTCGCCCGACGTAACGGGTTCCTCATATCCGGGAGCTGACGTCTCAGCTGGGTTCGACCAGCTACCTGAAAAGTCCGATTGGATACGCCAAACGCCGGACGACCATTGAGAACTGCTGGGGTATTTCTCCCAGCGATAACCGCCGTCAATCAGGTACCAGTGTGCTCCGTCTCCCCAGCCGGATGTCCATGTCCACGATTCGTAGAAATATGTCGTTTCTCCTGTTCCGCCAAGATTCAGTTCATCGAAAATCGTATCCGTCGTACTGCTGCTGACATACGTACCCGCGTAGGAATCGATCTCACCGAAACCATCCTCGGGGAACTTTTCAGTGCTGGAATCGTCGCTGAATCGAACGTCCGAAGTGACCAGGGCGTCCCAGATGTCGTCAAGGCCGTCGGTGACGCCGGTGAGCCCAAGTCGGCTGACCGTGTCTGAGCGGAACTGGCTGTCAAACGCCATTGACCCCGAGTAGTCGAGTACTGCCACAATGTCGCGTGATTCGATAAAGGCCACCGCATCTGCTCGAATTGACTGGGCACGTTCACCAACAACCGGCGCAAAGATTAACGGAAGCTTGGCGTCAGCCGCTGTCAGGTCTGCATTCGTTTTTCGGATTTCGACCTTCACCATGTTGTACGGTGGAGTCCCATACGTTTCTGTATACGTCGCCCCGTCTTCGTTGAGCAGTCGACTACCCAAACTGACGTCAATTGTCGGATCGACATAGAATCCGTTCAATTCAGCAACGTTGGCCGCCATCGTTTTTGCCGCTGCGGCAGCAATGGCCTGGATGGTCTGCATGTCCGTTTCGCCCTGTTCGGCGGCCGTTCTGATTCCGACAACAATTTCCTGAGCGGCTGCCAGCGCCGCGGAATCTGCCGCGGCCTGCATGCGAGTCTTCGTGACGGTGATCATGCCAAGGTCAACAGACATTCCGACGAATGTCATGGCCGCCATCAGGCTGATGACCGCCAATACAAAAAACACTCCCTTGCGTCGATGCTCCTTCAGCTGTACGACAGCTTCTGATAGTGATGATCTTTTCATGGTCCCCCCCAGGTAAGATTAGATCAAAGATGGTGTGTTCATGGCTGCCGCCGGTCGGCAGATCGTTTAACTGCGGAAATCCAGGACTAGCTGGACAGTGCCCCTCCACCGAGTCCCGCTCTGAGAATCAGAAAGGCACGCACATTGGTCCCCGCCATGTGATTACCTGGAAACAGACTGATGGCGGAATACGGCATACTGATTTCGATTTTCAGCATTTCCAGTTCGTTGGATTCGTCTGAAATGTCGAACGGCAACCCGGAACTTTCGCCGTCGGCGTAAACAATACTGACGGTTAATGCCGAACCCGGCAGACCCGATGCAGTGACATAATTTCGGATATCCCGTTCAATTTTCGCATTCGGTGTGTCGTCAGCTTCCACGACGTCACTCCAGTTCATGTTGGCCAGTCGGCCTGCCTCGCGGACGGCCGACTGCATGATTGTGCTGGCTCTCAGTGCACTGCCCATTTCGATGGTGCCCAGCACCAGAACCAGCATCATTGGCAGTACAACTGCTGCTTCCAGAACCGCGATTCCGGATCGATCGCGGGTGGCGACGTTGTGGCGACTTCTCTTGTGTTTCTTGATTCGCATCGCCGCGTTCCTCTATTCTTTTCTCATAACGGCCTGGCCGTAGAGATTGATGTCGCCAATCCAGCGGGGACCAAGAATGCCGACCTCCCCATAGGGAACCTGAATCCGCACAATGAAAAGGCTTCCTCGCTCAAGGGCTTCAACGTCGACATTCGGCAAAGCCGCGTAGTAGGTGTCATCCATTGCCTCTACGTCGACGTTGATGTCGTCAAACACGCTGGCGTCTTTCACCTGAATCTTGACATTCTCCAGATCTGCATCGATGGCTGAATCCAGAATATCGTGCGCCAGCGTTTCGACCTCGTCGGTCGTCGTCAGGTCGCCAACGCCCAGTCGGGCGGCTCTGCGAGCGGCGGAATTGAGCGTGTGGATCGTCATGAAGACGTGTCCGAACTCAATAAACCCGAACAGAAACGTAAAGAAGATCGGCAGGACAACAGCCGTTTCAACCAGCGTTGTACCTTTGCGTTTTTCTGTGTTTCTGAATTCAGGAAGCCTCATCGCGGAAATCCAGTGGCTGTCAAATGACTAAATCTGAAACGGATGTTTCGGCAGCTTTTCTGTCCACTGTTAATCTACAACCGCATTCCGCCTCTGCGCGATTCCTTACGGAAGTCGAGTTGTTGGTTCTTACGCTGCGTTGTGCAAAGACAACCGGTGTCGGTGTCCCCACGCAACTTACATGTCGATGCCTGCCGGACCGACCTGTTTCTGTTGCCAAACTGCAACGCCTGTTGTTCGGACACAACCGGCGTCGCCACCGATCATGCTCTACGCACATGCGTGGACGAACACGTTAGAGCAGTGACCGGGGTCATAAGGGACGTGACTGTTGCAACAATTCGCTGAAATAAATGTACTCACCTCGTGAGACTGATACTCCAGGAAACGTCGTGATCGCAGAAGGAGTGGCCGGTTTTGGTTTTGGCAAACCCATGCTGGACAAAGCCAGGGCCAGCACGGAATGGCCCACCACAGATGGCAAGGTCATTGAATCCGAGGTCGAACGACACCGTGGTAACGACGGCGAGACAATGTACAAGGCGCTGGTTTCTGGCAGAAGCCAGCGCCGCCGATGACCGAAGTGCGGAGCGGTAGCGAACGTCTGCCGGTGAGGCACCCACCTCTTCTGTGTCGCGGCAGTCCGCAGAATTCTATTTCCGAAACATCTGGTTCTTTTCGTCACCGCGGGACAGCAGATAGGCCAGCAGGTCCAGGACCTCATCCTGGTTCAATGGCTTCAACAGGTCGCCAGGCATGATCGATGTTTTTGACGCAAGGATTTCGTCGATGTCGGCTTTCCTGATGTCCTCGACCCTCGTGCTGTCTTCCGGATCCGTCAGCACGCTGATCTGTTCGTCGTTCTCAGAGACGATGCGACCGCTGACCGACTTTCCGGCCGTTGTGACGACGGTGCTGGCTTTGTACTGATCACTGATGACTTTACTCGGATCCAGAGTTGCTTCGGTCAGTGCATCAATGTTGAATCGACCAGCCAGTTGAGTCAGGTCCGGGCCGGTGGCACCGCCGTCTCCGGCAAAACGATGGCACAGAATGCAGCGAGTGGCCGCAAACATTTTCTGGCCGTTGGCAAAACTGCGATTCGTCAGGCCTGACTTTGCAAGAGTTCGCACCTCGTCCAGACTCCAGTCCTTGCCGGGACCCGCAGGTTTTGGCAATTCCGGAATTGCGAACGGTGTGCGAGCCCCCATCGCTTCCAGCATAACGCGTTCGTTTTCGGTAGTGGTGGCATACGCCTCGTCACTGATGTTCTGCAGGAACTTCACAAAGCTGTTGCCGCCGGACCATTTTTGAGCCTTCGCAAACCAGCGGAAATAGTCGGCTCGGGATTCCGCTGTCCAGCCCGCTTTGGCAACTCGCAGACAGAACGCGTACCACACCTGATCTTTGTCCGGCTGATTGGCAATCATCGCATGGATAGCTTTTCCATAACCGGCGTTGCGAGCCAGCAGGTCCGTCATATCGATGTCCTGGCGCTGAGGTTCCTGATTCATCAGCTCGATTGTCTTCGCGACGACCGTTGGCGACTGCAGATAAACCAGCAGTTGACAGAGTTCGCGGTCCAGGTCACTGTTGCCGGCAGGGAATGAGAAATCCAGACGTTCCACAAAGTCAGCACGCGCCGTGTCACCAGGAGGTCCCAGACGCAGAAAGACAAGTGACAGCGCCCGTACATAATCGAGCTTCTGCTCATCTGACAGGGCGACAAAGTCAAGCTGCCTGAGTGCGCGGATCATTGCTTCCTGCGATGCCTGTTTCCACTCCTGAGCAGATTCTTCAGGCAGTTCCCGCGTCCTGATCACCTGTGAGACCGGTGCACGAGCCATGGCGACGGCAACCGCCAGAACCACGTCCGGGCCGGCGTTCGATAGATCGGCCTGCTGCGCGGTGTGCCCGTCAAGGGACTGCCAGAGCACGTGTGAATTGAAAAATGCATTCCGTGAAGCCGTCTTCAGGAACCGATCGCCTGACTGAACGTCAGACACAGCACTTTGCAGAAACGCGTTTGATGCTTTAGTTCGTGCAGTGTTCATTGACGCCGCTGTTCCGTGGAACTGCTCCAGTTCCCGACGGTGTGCACGTTGCTCCGCAAATGTCGCGTTTTCATAGTGCTGCGGTTTGACGGATTCCTGCCCGACATATATCACGCGAAACAGTTCTGATTGAGTCCCGCGTCCCCCAACCGTGAAATACAACGTCCCGTCCGGACCTGCCGCAACATCTGTCAGTGGCAATGGACTTCGTGAAACGAATTCCTCTTTCGTCGCTTTGTATGTACTCTTATCCGGTTCCATATGAATCGCGTACATCGTGCCGAACGTCCAGTCGCAGATGTACAATGCTTTCTGATACTTCGCCGGGAACTTCAGCCCGTAGCCAAAGTCAACACCCACCGGTGAACCCGGGCCGATGATGACCAGCGGAGGCAGACTGTCCGGATAATGCGACGGCCATTTGCCGGTGCCGCTGCGCCAACCGAATTCGCTGCCGCTGGTGGCATGAACAACTCGAGTCGGACGATACCACGGTGCGCCGTAATCCCATTCCATATCGGCGTCGTAGGCAAACAGTTCGCCATCGGCATTGAACGCCATATCGTAAGGATTGCGGTATCCGACGCTCCAGATTTCCCACGTCTTTCCATCGGGATCCGTGCTGGCGATCCAGCCGCCGGGAGCCAGTTTTCCGCGAGCATGTCCGTTGGCGTCCCACATGCGCGGCAGCAGCACGTCTTCTTCCCAGTTCGTGGGAATTCGACTGCTGTAGTTTTCGTTTGTCAGTTCTTCGCCAGGCTTAAAGGGTGGATCGGTGTGATTGCCGGCGATCACAAAGATGCGTTTTCCGCCCGGCGAAAGCCGCAGCGAATGCGGACCGTGCTCTCCGCCGCCGCGGAAGTCCTTCAGCTTGACACATTCGTCGAACTGGTCGTCCCCGTCCAGGTCTTTGGCGCGGTACAGACCGCTGCCGGGCCCTCCGTTGACGGAAATGTACAGGCTGTCGAAGGCATACAACATTCCCTGAGCACCGGTCGGCTGGTAGTCGCACTTCGAAAAGTCGAGAGGCTCAACGATGGTTGTGCCACCAGAAAAGGTCGCCTTGCCGACATCCGGAAGAGTAATGCGACAGATGCCCTTGTCGCCCTGATCACTGGCCAGCAGTCGGCCTTTGTTGTCAAACGCGATGCAAACCCACGAACCAAGTTCGTCCTTTGGCACGGTGAACAGTTTTTCCACCTGAAACCCTGGCAGCACTTCAAATACACCACGCGGAACTCGACCTGCGTAACTGGCGGCCGCGGAGAATACACTGCCCCACGGATCGTCGCCGTAATTGCCTCGCAAAGACACCGGGCGACCATTGTCCTGGTTCTTCGTCGCCATTGTCCAGTTCTCACTCGTGACCACGTGAGATACTTCTCCTTCCGCGTCCCGTATGGCCAGCTTCAATACGAAAGCAGCAATACCGCCGCGGTTGGCTACTCTTGCGCTGATGGTGTTTTTTCCGTCGACGATGTACTTCGTCACATCGGCCGACATCGGTTGCTCCCACGCCGTGCTGGTGGCCACCTGCTTACCATTGATAAAGACGGTTCCAACGTTGTCGCTGGACGCTTTCAGATGCGCCGCCTTGACGTTGGATGCGTCAAACGTCGTCTGCAGAATGTAGTCCTTATTGTTGTCTTCGCCCCAGACCCATTTTGCACTCGGCCCGCTGTCGAAGTCTGCGCCTGAAATCTGCACCTTGTTTTCTGCTGGCGGCGTTGCCTGCTGTCCGCCTTGCTCAACAGATCGCTGAAGTTCCGGCTTCTGGGTATACACGGTTCTCGTCGTAATCAGACGATCTTCCGGATCTTCCGTCAGTATGAGACCTCGGAACTGGTACTCCTGAGGCTTGCCATTGCTGTGAAGCTGCAGACCAATCGGTGATTCCTGAAGCAGTTCCGGCTGGTCGGTGAAATCAAAAACCTGTGTTCCATTTGCCGCGAAGCGAAGACGGTTACCGATGACCAGGATCTCGATCAGATTCCACTGGCCCTTCTTTTCGACTTTCGGACCAGGGCCACGATCAACAACTCGGTTGCGACGATACGCGTCCCAGATGCCCCAGTCGTGACAGAACATCAGCAGCGGGCCTTTGAAACCGTAGCTGTTGTCGCCCTTGTCTGTGAAACGTTCCCCCAGAGCACAAACGGCTGAGTGCATCGTGGAATATTTCGGACCCAGCGTTTGTTTCACCTCAAGCAACAACCGGAAGTTGCGGTAGTTGTTTTCGGTGAACAGGTATGTGCTGCTGGGCACGGTGTCGTCGTTGGCACCGCGAATCACGCCGTCGACTACTGACCAGCGGTTCGAATCGCCCTGCCATCCCGTCAGGTCTGTACCGTTGAAGAGTTCGACTGCTTTTTCGGCACTCGGCAGTTTTTTGACGGCGGTCGAAAACTCGGTCGATGGCTGAGCAAAGGTGGTTGACGACACGACAAGAAGCAGGGAGGGCACGACAAAGCAGCGAAGCATGGAGAGACCTTTGGCGGGAATACAGCGTAAGTTGGCACGACAGACTAGCGGCCCGTATGACATCGTGCGACTCTGCAGTTGTTTTTCAATCGCCCGCCTGACGAAATATCAGACTGTGTCTCATGAAGTTTGTGGTGTGGGCGTCTCGCCTGCGAATATTCATTCAGGAAGAAGGCAGCCGAGACGGCTGCACCACAATGCCTGGAGGAGTTCTCAGGAGAGCCGAAGACGCCGGACTGCGTCGCTTGTTGGATTTCCGTGATGGGAACGCCATAATAACGATGCTCAAGTTCGCCACCAAACGCATTAGGGAGAACGGTAGATATGTCACACCACGAAAACATCCGTCCGAAGTCAGGGCATGGGGCTTCTCGCCGTAGGTTCATCAAGACCGCTGGTGCCGCAGCCATTGCCACGCAGTTTGGATCCACTTTCATTCCGGCTCATGCGTTCGGGAAGATGGAAAAACCCGCGTTGGCGGGAATTGGAGCCGGAGGCAAAGGCCGCACAGATATCGTCCAGTCGCGGGACGCGGGCTTTCATGTCGCCGCACTGGTGGACATTGTTGATGCGACAAAGCTGAAAACCATCGACGACAAACGATTGCGGTCAATGGCCGAGGTCCGCAGCACCTTCCCGGATGCTCGCTACTTTTCTGACTATCGCGAGATGTTTTCGGAACTCGGCGACAAGATCGATGCCGTGACCGTGTCGACTCCCGACCACCATCATTTTCACGCATCGACGATGGCAATGCAGACCGGTAAGCATGTCTACTGCCAGAAACCGCTGACGCACAGCATCTGGGAAGCTCGTATGCTGGCGAAAGCTGCGCGACAGACGGGTGTCAAAACGCAGATGGGCAATCAGGCTCATGCGAACGATCACATGCGCCGTTGTGTGGAGCTGATTCGGGCGGGGATCGTGGGCAAGGTGAAGGAAATTCATGCATGGACAAACCGTCCGATCTGGCCACAGGGCTTCGCGTCGCCACCGCCAAAGGAGAATATTCCCGCGGGCGTCAACTGGGAACAGTGGGTTGGTCCCGCACCGTGGGTCGATTACAGCTCAAAGATCGCGCCGTTCGCATGGCGGGGCTGGTGGAATTACGGAACCGGTGCGCTCGGCGATATGGCCTGCCATATCATGGACATGGGGCACTGGGCGATGATGCCGGCTACTCCGGTAAGTGTGCAGGCAGAACAAAACGGCGCCACAGAGTTTTCGCCGCCGATCAATTCGAAGATCACCTGGGACTTCGGGGCCAATCAGTATTCGGCGAAAGACGGATTCAAATACAACTGGTACGACGGTTACATTAACGCCGGTTTTGATCGTGAGGGCTGGAAACTGGTCAAGGATGGCAACGACTACAACCACCCGTCAGAAGACGTGCTGGACGGACAGAGCTTCAAGGATTTCGGCAGCGTTGTGATTGGGGAAAAGGGAAAACTGTTTTTCAATCGCAGCCGCAACAAGTGGCTGGTCAAGCCGTCGGGCATTCTGGACGGCTTTGAGGAACCGGAGGAAACGATTCATCGAGCCGGGGGCGACAATTACGGCGAGTGGATGGACGCGATCACCGGAAAGGTTGAACAGGGCCAGTCATGGTTTGGTCAGTCCGGTCCGTTGACCGAAGCGGTGCTGTTGGGTGTCATTGCTCAACGCGTGCCCGACACGCGATTGGAGTGGGACGCTGACAAAATGCAGATCAGAGGTCGTGCGGATCTGCAGCCTTTAATTCAGCGTGAGTATCGCGACGGCTGGCAGATTGACGTGTAGCAGGCGTCACTAAAAGATTGCCGGCAAGTTCTTCTTAACCACGCCCCGTGGGCTCACACCCACGGCTATGTGCTTTCGTCGCTTCGCGACTAAGTACTGCTGGCAAACCGTTCCGGCTCGTGGCCAGACGGTTTGCTCAGACTGAAACCCGGCCAGCGTGAGCTGTTGCAGACCCCGTTTGATCTATGGCCGACGAATAGAATTCACGGCAGTACAGGGCCCGAGCCTGACGCAGTCTACCTTTCTATCGTGAACCGACCGAGCTCATGGGCTTGCCGCTTTCTCCGACGGGAAGGCGCCCTGCTGCGACCACCAATCTGCGCAATATGCCGTAGGCCATGAAAAGACGAAGACCTACGACGAAAAATACCACAGAACGGAATACAGCAGCGCGAGACCGATCGTGGTCTTCACGAACATCACCGCAGCGGACTGGAAGATCCGAGCAGGCAACTCAAAACGGGTGCTGCAGTAGACAAGACTGATGGCGGCGGTCAGGGGTATGGCGTAAAACAGTGAGGGCATCGTTGAATGACAAGCCTTGCTGGAACATCAGGAATGGACGGGGAAAAAGACTCACTGCCTTCCAGCGCCACTGGCAAGTTGAGGAAACCAGCAGGAGGCAACGGAGGACTCAGTCGGACTGTTTTTTTGTTGCCTTGCCATCTTTTTTGTCGTCGTCCTCGTCGTCTGGTTTTTCATCTCCATAACCGTATGCCGGCCCCTCGTAGGCATCCCAGACGGCCATCAGATTCAGCAGCCCCGCAATCCATGTAAAGACGCAGGCGATGTCGAAGTGCTGACTTAATTTGCCATGCAACCGGTCCAGTTCCACGTTGTCCCGTGGGGCCTGATACCAGTCGAGAAACGGCCGAGAAACAGCACCGTGAATCCCGAAAACGTCAGTGTCTTTCACGCGAACTCCCGGCAAACGCGACACACTGATCTCGCGACGCGGAGAGCCGAAGACTTTCCGACCGAGTTCAAGCAATCCACGGATTTCCACCTCCACGGGTATTCCCTCCTGAGTTGTTGTTCCGCGAAAAGTCCCCACAACATCCCGCGGACCGTCAGAAGTAAGCTCCAACTGCCCGCTTACGGGAATCGCTTCTTCACTGGACTGAAATACGCCCTCAAACTTGCTGTCGATCGGATTGTGCAACGTCCCGACGACCCCGTCGTCTCTGGTAAAGCGAAACTGCTGGACAAGTGCGGGCAAGGCGGGAAGCCCCATTAACACCTGAGCGCCATATCCGATGGAATAGCTGGTCCTTGGCGCGTCGTCCCGAGGATGCATCTGAATCGACCCGTGCCGCGTCGCCTGCGCCATCTGGCTATACACCGGTTGCCAGTCGCCCAGAATCATCCCACCAAAGAACAGGGACAGAATGCAGGTGAAGTAAATTCCTGCTTTCAGCCGTCGTCCCTGGTAAAAATGACCGGCTCCCGGAATCAGGAACGCCAAAAAGCCGGCAAGTTCGCGCGAACGGAAGTTAATTCGGGAGTCTCTCATTAGTTCCTGACCTGACGCTCAAAACGTCCTCATGCATTGCACAGCACTGTTGCGGCACGTAAGCTTGACTTCACAGGTTGTATCATATTCGCTGGCTGACGTCAGACACCATACCGACCACAACCGCTCTATAGAACACTCGAGTTTTCGGTTCTTCGCCACGAAAGATGAATGAACTCGAAACCGCTAAAGTCCGCCCACGGACGATCCGATACCGATGATCGGCCGTCACAGGGATGCCAGCGAACATCTCCACAACAGAAGGTGTCTACTGGTTCGTCTCATGTCGGCCGCCATCGACGGTTTTCTGTGAGAATCCAGACTGGGACTGGACATCACATAAGCCCCCTGTAAAAATACGCGGCTCGCTGAGATCGGGTGTGTAGCTCAGCTGGTTAGAGTGCGGCTCTGATAAAGCCGAGGTCGGAGGTTCGAGTCCTCCCACACCCATTGGGGATTGCGAATCTACAGGTTTCCACCGGGAATCTGAAGTTCAAGAACTCCATTATCCCGGGGACGTAGCTCAACTGGGAGAGCGCCGCCCTTGCAAGGCGGAGGTTGTCGGTTCGAGCCCGATCGTCTCCACTGGAACGAATCTCGGCAAAAAGGAGATTCAGACTGTTGACGGACGCTAAAGTCGTCGATACAGTACCCCGCTCGCAAAATTGAGGCTTACTCAATGATGCGGCACAGATCTTTGACAATTTGAAAAAGTCTAAGTGGCATCTAAATTGCGTTTTCTCGCAGTGGGTCGCTCGGTCTCCTGACTCCTCGGAGTCAAGTGCATCGCAGAGTCTCACTGCAAGCGTGAATCGTTACCATGTTTGTTACAGATGAATGGCCTTCTGGCCGTGAATCTTTGTGGTCAAGCATGTAAGGGCGTATGGGGGATGTCTAGGCGTCAAAAGGCGATGAAGGGCGTGGAAGGCTGCGAAATGCCTGGGGGAGTTGTCAAACGAGCGTTGATCCCAGGATCCCTGAATTACCGCATACTGAATACATAGGTGTGCGGGGCGAACGTGGTGAACTGAAACATCTAAGTAACCATAGGAAAAGAAAGCAACAGCGATTCCCTGAGTAGCGGCGAGCGAAATGGGAACAGCCCGCTGATCGCAAAAGCCAGAAGAATCCGATGGAATGCGGAACCACAGAGGGTGATAGTCCCGTACTTGAAAGCGAAGAAGATCAGCTATATGAGTAGGGCCGGTCACGAGAAACCCGGTCTGAACATGGGAGGACCATCTCCCAAGGCTAAATACTCTTTGACGACCGATAGTGAAAAGTAGCGTGAGCGAAAGATGAAAAGCACCCCTTCTAGGGGAGTTAAAAGTACCTGAAACCATACGCTTACAAGCTGTCGGAGCACATTAATGTGTGACGGCGTGCCTTTTGCATAATGATCCGGCGAGTTACCGTCGACGGCCTGGTTAAGACCTTCAAGGTCGGAGCCTCAGCGAAAGCGAGTCTGAACAGGGCGTTATGTCGGCGGCGGTAGACGCGAAACCTGGTGATCTACCCATGGGCAGGTTGAAGCGCGGGTAAGACTGCGTGGAGGACCGAACCCACCTACGTTGAAAAGTGGGGGGATGACCTGTGGGGAGGAGTAAAAGTCTAATCAAACCAGGAGATAGCTCGTTCTCTCCGAAATAGCTTTAGGGCTAGCGTTGAGCCACTACTTCACGGGGGTAGAGCTACTGATTTCGTTTGG
>JAAERP010000035.1 GCA_024230215.1 Fuerstiella sp.
CCTCGTTGAGTATTAGCCGCTGTGGCAAACGAAGATCGCTATAATCTTCGGCACTCCTCACGCCAGTTCCTCACGAGCATCACTGGCCGGAGAGACTTTCGGGACACCCACTACCTACGTCGATGTGTCGGACCGAAGCGAACAAGCAGCCACTGCACAACCGGACATTCGCGGTGCCGCCGGAAGTAACTGTTCACTTGATTTCGTTTGGTCAGCCTGATGTACTGATTCCGAATTCGGCGTCATTGAATTCAGCAGGGTTGGAGCTAAACACTGATGGACGGGGTAGGCAGGATTATCAGGAACATGGCGGTGTCTGCGATCATATTGACCGTCGTCCGTCAGTCGTTGGCGCAGGACATTGAACTCAGGGCGGCGCTGGACAAACTGCTGGCGGACGGCGAGATTGTCGCAGCTCAGGCGATCGTAGGACGCGGTGAAACATTGCAGTTGAATCATGCGATAGGCACGACCATGCCACGTGGGACGCAGAACGCGGATGCCGACACAATGTTCTGCATCGGTTCGTGCTCTAAGCCTTTCGCATCAGCGGTGGTGATGAGCCTTATCGAGGATGGCACGCTGAGGCTGAATGTGCCGATCGACAGATATATGCCAGCCTTCGGGACGCTCAAGATTGCAGGTGGTGGGGGCTCACGTGCACCGACCATGTCGGAGGTCCTCAGCCATCGGGCGGGGTTTTTCTCACAAAAGAAGAACATGACGCCTCGGCAGGCGCGTTACATCCGTGATTTCACGCTGACGCTGAAAGAGTCGGTCGAGGGGATTGCTGCTGAGCGGTTGTTGGCCGAGCCAGGCGCGGAGTATGCGTACAGCGGGGCGGGGTACTGCGTGGCCGGCCGTGTGGCGGAAGTGCTATCGGGTATGTCGTTCGAACAGTTGCTTCAGACTCGACTGGCAGACCCATTGAAGCTGACGCGGACGACGTTCTTTCCCAACAGGGCTGAGGCGAACATCGCGGCGGGTGGGACGTTGAAGAACGGAATGGGGACGCCAAGTGCAGCCACGCCGCACCTGACCAGGCCTGAGCTCAGTCTGCCGTTGATCGGCGGGTCCCTGTATTCAACGGCTCAGGACACGGCCAGGTTCGCGGCTGCAGTCGCCGGTCAGGGACGGCTGGCTTCGGGACAGATCATGAAGCCGAACACGTGGCAGGTGTGGACCTCCAGGCCGTACAGCGATGGCCGGTATGGGTTCGGCTGGGGGCTGTCGGTACGGAACGGGAAGACCATTCAGGTCAGCCACACTGGTGCTCTGGCCGCCTCGCGCAGCAGCGTGGTTGTTAATCTTGAAAACGGCGCGTACGGGGTGGTGCACTACACCATCGTGATGGGGCGGCCGGGTGGCAGGAGTGCCGAGCCCGGCGCGCGGATTAACAAAGCACTGGCTGCAACGATGAAGCGGGCAGCGCAGCGGTAGATCGGCTGCTGATCTACGCTGAAGGATTGGACACGACTATGGAGGCGGCGTGGTAACAACAGAAGATGGTCGACGCCCTCTGGCAATCTGCAGAAAACAGGCGCGGCGAGAAAGTGTCCTCATTGCGCAGCTGGTCGCGTAGACTCACCACCTCACACCTGGAACAGACGAGACACTCTGGATAACGCGATTGGACCCACATCATATGCCCTCTGACACATTTCAAATTCGGCGAATGACATCGGACGACGTGGCTGTCGCTGTTGAATGGGCGCGGCGCGAAGGCTGGAATCCCGGCCTTCATGATGCCGCGACGTTTTACGTTTTATCAGGGAGATCCGAATGGCTTTTTCATTGGTGAGTTGGATGGTGCTGCAGTAGCAGTTGGCAGTGCCGTTATTTACGACGACCAGTACGCGTTCTGCGGCTTGTACATTGTGTCGCCCGAACATCGCGGAAAGGGATATGGTCTGGCGCTAACTGAGGCGCGGCTGGCTTATTGCGGCGATCGCAATATCGGAATCGATGGGGTTCTTGAAAATGTCGATATTTATGCCCGTATTGGCTACCGAAAGTACTATCAAAATGCCCGGTATCAGTTTGCTGCAGTCGATGCATCAAAGCGGCATCGCTGCATTCGTTCCATCGATGAAGTTGCTGCCGACGTGCTGAATCGTTACGACCGCCGGTGTTTCCCTGCTGCCCGAGAGACCTTTCTAAACGTCTGGATTCACCAGGAAGACGCCTTGTCCCTGGCGAGCCTGTCAAACGCGGCCTTGCCCGGCACTACAGCAACGACCAGCAGCGAACGTTTCCAATACATCAACGATGTAATAGAAGATAGAACGAAAGATCCCACGGTGACAGTCCTGATGAAACCTCTGATGCCAACCAACACGACGCTACCGCCGGCACGCTTGACCAGACGGGCTGACACTGCTTCAAAGTTGATTGTCAGCCTCGGCGCGAAGGCTGCCGTCAAAGTGGACGAAGTTAAGGGCAATACGTCATACGCATCTGCTCACGATCTTCGACGCGCTTTCGGTCAGCGCTGGGCGCGGCGTGTCATGCCGTTGGTTCTCAAGGAACTGATGCGACACGAGAACGTGTTCACCACCGAAAAGTACTACGTCGACATCGACTCAGACGGCACTGCAGCACTGCTGGCGGGACTGTCACCTGAAAATCAGGGCTTAGGTGACACTTCGGTTGACACTTCCCAAAAACAGCAGTCCACCAAACGTGCGCACTAATGAAAAACCAATACCCCCGGCGAGATTCGAACTCACGACCTTCGGATTAGGAATCCGACGCTCTATCCAGCTGAGCTACGAGGGCTTGTAGTTTTTACCGTATCCTGTACGATTAGGACGTCGGGTCCACGACGCCTCTTTTGGATAACGACGCCCGTGACGACGCCCGTTTCCGCTTCAGGCAACTCGATTCTTGCACGACGCCCGAAGGACAGGATTATGGCAGCGAAAGTTCAGGCTGACAATAAGCCCGCGAAACCGTATCCAGAATTCCCGTTATACGCTCACCGAAACAGACAGTGGGCGAAGAAGATTAAAGGCAAGACTTGGTTCTTCGGCATCTGGGGTGATCCGGACGCATCACTTCAGGCATATCTTGATCAAGTCGACGACATACAGGCAGGTCGAGACCCAAGACGACAAGCAGGCGTCGCGACGCCTGACGGTGTAACGATCTCCGACATGGTCAACCTCTACTTGGGGGCACTCGAGGCAAAGTCAAAACGCGGCGAGATAACCGGTCGACATTTCAGTGATTGTATTCGCACCGGCAAAGTCATCGTTGAACACTTTGGCCGCAAAGCCACAGCTGGCGGCCTCAAAGCATCTGACTTTGCAGCGTTTCGAGAGAGCTTTCCTTCCACGTGGGGGCTTGCCAAAACTGCGACCGAGATTCAGAGAATCCGGACCGTATTCAAGTGGGCTGCAGAATCTGAGATCATTAACGGCATCCCCAACTTCGGGCCGGAGTTCAAGAAGCCACCAAAGCGAGCTTCTCGTATCGCCAAGGCGGAACAGCAGGCCCAAAACGGAGACCTGGCCTACAGCAGCGAAGAGCTTCGTCAGTTACTGGCGGCTTCGTCCGGGTGGCTCAAGGCGTCTATCCTGCTCGGTATTAACTGCGGATTCGGGAACGCCGATTGTGGGCGTCTACAGTCATCTCACATCGATTTTGATTCCGGCTGGTATGACCTTCCCCGGATAAAGACCGGCATTCCGAGACAGTGCTACGTATGGACGGAAACGCGCAACGCGATTCAGGATGCAATGGCTCAACGTCCGGTGGCAAAGAATGAGGATGATGACGCTCTTTGTTTTCTTACGTCTCATGGACGCCCGGTGTATTGGGAATCAACGAGCGAATCTGGCACCGTGAGCCGGTGTGACAATGTAGGAAAAGGATTCAGCAAGCTTGTCCGTGCCTGCGGCCTGCAACGGCAGGGGCGTGGCTTCTATTCTTTACGGAGAACATTCGAAACGGTCGCGAGCGGTTCGAAGGATCAGGTAGCGGTTGATTTTGTCATGGGCCACAGCGACGAGTCAATGGCAGCTGTGTACCGCCAAGGGATCGAAGACCAGCGTCTCATCGACGTTGCAGAGCATGTTCGTCAGTGGTTGTGGACGCGAAAATGCGATTCGTGTGGTGAGAGTCAGTTCTCTGTGGATGATGAATGGACGTGTGAGGGGTGTGAGACGGCCGCGACGGCTGAGGAGTAATTCGAAATATGGCAGGACTCAGACTCAAGGTCGCTCCTTTAGTTGAAAAGCGTTCTCTGAGACGCCCGTCCTGCTGTTGTTTTATCTCAGATGTTGGCTGATCAGAAAGTCGACACGCGATGGATTCAGCTGAGGAAATATTCACACGAAAGTGCATTTCGATCCTTCTTGAACTGCCGGAAGCATGGAAGCCGCGTTCTGAGATTCCAGAGACGGCGGAAGCTCAAGGGTATCATCAAGTGCTAACCGGCTGCGGGTATTGTGAAACCGAATATCAGTATACCGTCCGGCTTCTCAACGGCAGCGATGTGACCTTCAGATTCATCAGTCACGGACGCCCTGCAACAATGGACGCAGCGCGCAGAGCCGTGCCTCCCGACGTTGAAAAACTAAAGTTACTTAACGCTCATTTGCCCGATGATATTGATACGAACGCGCCGTACATAGTCGCTCCTGAAAACGGTACTCGTCAACAGAAATGGTGCTGTTCAATTGGGACCGGTGGCGATCAGCTACTTGTCACGCACTTCGTCCCACACAAGCTCGACGTCCAGGCCACGCCAGTTTTCCGGCAGTTGGCTGTCTTTGCCGTGAACGGCAACGACGAATCCATTCATTCCCGGCTTGATTTGAGCGTGTGCTCGCGGAGCGAACTGAAATTCTGTGTCCACGCTTACGTCTTTGATCCCAATGGCCGGGTCTGTGCCATCGTTCCGCCGAATTCTTAGCCAGTACTCGTAAACCGCCGAAGGCTGTGCATCGATCCACGAATCGAGTGACGTGGCGAGCCCATTGTTGATGGAAATCACCGGCAGAGCAGCGAAGTTCCCGCCGTCAGCGGAAGCTTCGACGGTCGAAGCACCATCGTCAGCCTTGCTCGCGATCCTGATTTGTCCACCAAGGATCACATACGGCCATTGCACGTGAATCACGCGGGCGTTGCTTCGGAGATTCGTCTTTGAAAGCAACTTGTTTTGACTCAGAATTCCATTGCCAAACATCAGTGGCAGGGGTTTGTCCCGGTAAGCACGACGATGAACACGTTGCCGCCTTGTGAAGTCGAAGACCACCTGATCGCCGGGATCAAGTACCGGACGCAGCTCCATTGGATCCGAAGATGCGGCCTGAAACGGACGATTGTCGCGGCGAGTGGTATACATCTCTGCCATGCGGCGAGACGGGAAACCAAGCGGATCATCCGGCTGACTTGTGATCAACTCCGGTTGGAATTCGAGTTCTGAAACTCCAGCGACCCTTCCGTCCTTCGTGCGATAGCGGACCTGATGATCCGGATCGAACATATGCCAGGCATTGTCATAAAACGCCTCGGCGACAACATGGCCCGACAGCCCGACTGACCGCGTCTTCATCCCGGCTTTGCTCGCCAGCACACAAAACGCGGCCGCACTATCATCACAGAACCCGTAGCCATAGACGTTGATGAGTTTCACGGGGTCGTGCATTTCGGCACGCCTTTCCGCCGGATAATCGTGATACCGCCAGTCGATCAGAAACTTCCAAATCGCGGTTGCCCGGTCTTCGTCCGACATTTGATCATTCGTGATTGAGCTGATGATGGATTCTACGCTCGTCAGGTCGGGATCATCGCTTCGCCGCAGATGTGGAGAGACAGAAACCTGTTGATCGAGGTTTCGCATCACGATGCGAATTGGCCGGACACTGCGATCGTCCGCAGCAACAATGGAAAGAGACGAATGTCCTGCAGTCAAGGTTGTTCGCGCCGTTCGCTGCCGGAATGATTCCTTGCTGACCAATTCGTATCGTCGACCATTGGTACGCGGATCGCTCGAATCACTCGCTGATAAATACACGTGTGTCGCCGTCCAGTGACTGTAGCGCCCCAGCCCTTCTTTGCGAATGGAAGCATGGAGCGAGCGCGGGTGCGGCAGAGGTTTGCCGTCTTCAAGCAAGGAACAGAAACTGCCCCTGAAATCACGGTCACCTCTTCGATTTAACCTGACTCTCGCGACAAAGCATTTTCCATCTTCCGGCGTGATGTCGCTTTTCAGAATCAACTCTTTCAACAGCCGTTCGCCGGTTGTTGCGGAAACGTACGGAATCACCGGGACGGGTGTGGAGTCCTCTGAAGCAGCGCGACCGATCACGATAAACAAGACCAGAGAAGTGATGCGTGTAGTCCTCATTGCAGATACCTATGGGTCTTCACGAAGTGCGGTAGAACCGTGTCCGACGAAAAAACCGGGACGAGCGGGTCGATTGTACGACACATTCTGCCACACGACACTCTGTCGGGCTCAATCCGACAGTCTGTCACAAGATTCGACTGAGATTCAACAGGTCGAAGCGACGTAAGTTGTGACGATTTCATCGCTTGATGGTCGCTCGAGTTTCTTGACTCCACGGGATACAAGCCACGAGAGGGCGGATTGGTCTATGATCCATCATAAACGCCAACGCCTGTCGCCTTCATTTAATGAAGAGGAGTAATGTCGCATGTCAGAAATATCTCGTCGATCTCTACTGAGCGCCGGCGCAGGTGGCATATTTGCCGCGACGGTGCGTTCGTCGGAAAGGGAAAGGGAGAAACTTCCGAATTACACGGTCGAGGACCAAGTGCCGTTCAACGGTCAGACACGGCGATTGAAACTTTCGAACGGTGATCGTGTCATCTCTTCTTTGATTTTCCCCACCGATTATCCGACGCATTTTCGACTCAAGCCCGAACTGTATCCGGTCTGCACGCCTTTAGGTTTTCCGGTGACGGATTCGCATCAGTTCTGCTTTATCCATCATCAATCGATCATGACCGGTCACGGGAAAGTGCGACTGGAGGGAGCAGATCACGATCTGGATTTCTACCGTCAGCTGCCGTATGCTGACGAGCAACGAAATGACCCGTACCACACGGACCACAACCTGTTCCAAATGGGTCCTTCCGGAATTCAACGGGTCACGAGTGCGAAATGGCAAGTCACCAACGAAATCGCACTGGCGCTGAGGCTGGAATGGCAGACCCGCGAAGTACAAAGCGAAGGCGGCGATCCAATCGTTATTGAAGAACGTCGATACAATATTTTGCAACGTGGCAACTTCACAATCATCGACCAGTTTTCACAGCTGGTACCGGCAGACAAACCGTTCACGCTCATGGCGGATCGCCACTCGTTCGTCGGTGTCAGAGTTCATGATCTGATTGACCCGGACGAAGGGGGCGTCATGCGGGATTCGGAACGTCGTATCAATCCGGACGGCAATTATTGGGACGAGCAGGGAGACCGCAAGGCACCGAAGTGGATTGATTGCACGGGAAGATTCGGCAACAACGTCGTCGGCGTCGCGATGTTCGGTCATCCGGAAAACGTGCGCAACGAATTCTATTGCCGAGGCTGGGGACTTATGATTTGTTCGGCCGCCCTGGGGCGCGATGTTCACGTAAGCAGAAACGCCCCGTTTCAGTTTGCAGCGCGCTATGTTGCCCACGATGGTCAACTAACGCACGCCGCAGCAACGAAACTGAGCGACGAGTTTGCAGAGTCAGGACACATTTCTCCAAACGCCATACCGATTGAATAGTCACGATGCCGACGACACCGAACACGACGTCTTTACCGATCGCTAAATCGCATGAGCGATCTATCGTGTTGACATCGTGCATAACGCCCGATGCGCCGCGCAATTCTCATCGCACCACGAAGTCGAAATGATGCCATCTGCCACTTGGCCAGCTGACGTAGGAGGGCGTGTCATGGGTCACTTGCGCCCCGTCGAGAGCACTCAGGGCGACAATACTGGCGAACTTCGAAGCTTCACGGAGGACGCGTTGGTGCCGGAAACTAAAACGTATTGACGCTCAGCCAAAAAACACCCTTTGATAGCACAGCCTGAGACTGAGGGCGTTGTCTGCCTATTGTACTCCGAGTCGTCTGTCGTGAAGAACATCGTGTATCGGCGCATCTGCGATGCTGTTGTCGGCCGAATTCTCGAGCGGAAGAACTACGGCCCCAAAATTATCGCGGCTCTGAATGATCAGCTGGAATCGTAGTGACAGGTAGCGTAAAGTTGACAGATGTCTGATGTTACGCAGATTCTGAGCCAGATCGAACAGGGCGACGGCTCAGCCGCTGAGCAGTTGTTGCCGTTGGTCTATGACGAATTGCGCAAGCTGGCGGCAGCAAGGCTCGCGCAGGAAAAACCAGGCCAGACTCTACAGCCGACGGCTTTGGTGCATGAAGCCTATGTTCGACTTGTCGGGACAGATAACGTTCAAAAGTGGGATACTCGGGGGCATTTCTTTGCGGCCGCCGCGGAGGCAATTCGACGTATTCTGATTGATCAGGCACGGCGAAAGGCGGGCCCGAAGGCGGGCAGTGACCGCCAGCGTGTCGAGCTGTCAGACGTTTCCATTGGCGTGGCAGCCGAGACTGCCTGGGACATGCTCGATCTGGATGAAGCGATTGACCAGCTGGAAACTGAAGATCCTCGAGCGGCGAAGGTCGTGAAACTCCGTTACTTTGCGGGCCTGCAGCGGGAGGAGGCTGCCGAGGTGCTGGGGATCTCAATTAAGACGGCGGATAATGACTGGGCTTATGCCAGAGGATGGCTGCGGGCTCGACTAGCGAGTGTCACGGAAGTCGACCATTGATCACAAAGGGGCGGAAAATTGCAAATCTGTTGCAGCTTTGATGCTAACTCTCGCATTGTACTCTTGAATGTTCATTTTTTATGCGAGAGCCAAGCCACATGCCTGCCGGCAAGCTGGATGACAAAGCCATTTTTCAGGTCGCCCGTTCCCTGATCGCAGGTGACGATCGGCAAAGCTATTTACAGCAGGTCTGTCAAAACGACGCACAATTGCAGCGAGTGACGGCTGTGCTGTGCGGGTTTGAGCAGGCCGGTGACTTTCTCAATGCGCCGGCCAGCGGGTTGCATCAAGCCCTTCCTGTGCCCCAGTCACTGGATGTTCCCAAGCAGATCGGTCCGTACCGGATTCATGAACAGATCGGCGAAGGCGGCATGGGCGTCGTCTATCTGGCTCAGCAGTCTACGCCCGTTCGCCGCCGGGTGGCATTAAAGGTCATCAAGCCGGGAATGGACACCACGCAGGTCATCGCTCGCTTTGGCGCTGAGCGACAGGCCCTGGCCATGATGAATCATCCCGGTATCGCCCGAATGTTTGATGCGGGCATGACTGAGGCAGGACGCCCCTACTTTGTGATGGAGCTGGCACGAGGCGTCCGCATCGACAAGTACTGCGACGAATCAAAGTTGCCCGTCAAAGATCGATTGAAGCTGTTCATCGAAGTTTGCTCAGCCCTTCAGCATGCTCATCAGAAAGGAATCATTCATCGCGACCTGAAACCATCGAATATCCTGGTCACACTGCACAACGACGTGCCGGTTGTCAAAGTGATCGACTTTGGTATCGCCAAGGCCCTGGATCACGACCTGACGGAAAGAACGTTGTTTACGCATGCTTCCGAAATGATCGGAACGCCTGCATACATGAGTCCGGAACAGATGGAAGGCAATGGTCTGGACGTCGATACTCGCAGTGATGTCTATTCGCTGGGTGTTCTGCTGTACAAACTGCTGGCGGGTGTGACTCCCTTTGATAAAGACACACTCAACAGCGCCAGTCCGGACGAAATGCGTCGCATCATTCGCGAAGAAGACCCACAGCGTCCCAGTCGCAGGCTCAGCACGCTGGACAACAAGAAGACTTCAACGATTTCTGAACGTCGCGGCACCGATACTCGCCAACTGTCGCTGTCGATGCAGCGAGAACTGGACTGGGTGGTGATGAAGGCCCTGGAAAAGGACCGCTTGCGCAGATACGACTCGGTCAGTGCTCTGTCCGCCGATCTGCAGCGTTACCTTGATGGCGATGTGGTTCAGGCCTGTCCGCCGTCGGTCGGGTACCGCCTGCGAAAGCTGGCTCGACGAAACAAGGCGGCACTGATCACGATAGTGATCGTTGCGGCTTCTCTGCTGATTGGAACGGGCGTCAGCATTTGGCAGGCCGTTGAGGCTCGGACCGCTCGTGACCTGGCAGACACACGTCTGGAATTGGCAAATGAGCGTCTGCAGAGCGAAATCAGGGCGAAAGAAGAGGCCGCCGATCAACGGCGTCGGGCCGCGAGCAATCTCCAACGTGCCCGTAGTGTGGTGGATCGAATGCTTACGCGAGTCGCAGAGCAGAACCTGGCCTATGTACCGGCGTTAGAAGAGATGCGATTGGATCTCCTTCAGGACGCACTCGAATTCTACGATGAGTTTCTCAATCAGAACCCAACGGATTTGATCGTCCGTGGCGAAACCGGTTTGGCGTATGCCCGCGTCGGACAGGTTTCACGCATTCGCGGGGAAGTCGAATACCCCGCACAAATCCTCACCAAGGCGATTCGATTACTGGAAGAGGTCGCCGACACTTTGCCTTCCGAACCCAAATACCGGGCAGGATTGGTGGCGTGCCTGGAACACCTTGGCGAAACGCATCATGATAAAGTTGAGATTCCGCAAAAACATCAAGCCTGCAGCAGGGCACTTTCTTTAGCAGAAACATTAGCGAAAGACTTTCCCGAGCATGGTGAATACCAGCATCTGTTGGCGCGAAGCCATAACAACCTTGGGTCGTCGTTTCTCAACGTCGGTCAAACAAACCAAGCGCTCAAATGCTACCAGCAGGGACTGGCAGTGGTCACCCATCTGGTCAAAGATTTCCCTGACGTGCCCAACTATCAAGGCGAATCAGCGCACAGCCATATGGGCATTGGAATTTGCCTGATGAGAGTTGCCGGCCAGGCTGGCGCAGCAGAAAAGTCGTTGCGCTATGCGATCAGCACTGTCGAAAAAATTGGCGATGCAAGTCGACACGAGTTGTCTTACAGACGAGCCCTTCATCAGTCACAACGACATCTTGGCAATTTGCTGCTCGAAATGGGCCGACCTGTCGAGGCAAACGCATTCCTGCTTCACGCAGAGGAAAATATCAGACGATACCTCGCTGACTTTCCGACGTCTCATGGAGTGCGATTTCAACTGGTGGCGTTGCTCAAGCGTGCGGGCCGTGCCAGTGAATCGCAGCAGGTCCACCATAATGCGGTCGCTGCATTCTCCAATGCCATCACGCATAGCCCGAACTCCTCTCATCATTACCTGAATCGGGGAAATGCATATCGCGGCCTCGAGGAGTACGAGAACGCCCTGGCCGATTACTGCTATGCTCTTGAGCTCAATCCCAAATCTGCCGTTGCATTCTGGCTCCGCGGCGCAATATTCCGTCACCGTAAGGAGTACGAAAAGGCGGAATCAGACTTTACAAGTGCGATTGAGCTCAATCGTCATCTGGTCTATGCCTTTCTGGAACGTGCAGGCGTCTACCAGCATCTGCAACGCTATGACGAAGCAATAGGGGATCTCACAAGGGTAATTGAGCTGCGTCCCGATTATACGTATTCGTATCGCGGTGACTTGTTCCGACACTTGAAACAGTGGGACAACGCGATTGCGGACTACGACATGGCCCTCGAAAACAACGCGACCCACCCATCTGCTGGCATTAATCGAGCCAAGTGCTATCGCGAACTCGGAAAAACACAGGACGCTCTGCCGATTTTGCCAAAGCCATAGAATTGATTCCCAATTCGTACGCCGAAGAGCTGATCGGGGAAGGTGAAGAGCAGCAGGCCGTGACCGAGCGAAACGCTGTTCCGGCACCGACAAGTTCATCGGCATCGTCCGGAATCGCATTGCCGGAGCTGCGTCGCTGTGGCTCCTGGATGCCGGCCTGCCCGCCGGGTAGCACGGTTGCTTGCAACCAGTGTTGCGCAGCAACAGGAGGCATGTGCCGGACACCGAAGTGTTCCGGCGAAACCCTCCGGTGCCTGCGGCACCCCGTTTGGGGAGCAAACGGAGCCACCCAGCGATTGCGCGGTCGGATTCACTTGCTGGCGCAGCGTGCTTGTATTGAGCGTTTGGCTTTTTTCGATGGCGGCGAAGAATCGTTTGGAGGCATTCTGACAGTCAAAACATTGGGTAAACCGGCGACTCCGCACCGAACTCCCAAAATAAATTGCAATATCGTTGCAGGCTTCCCAGCTAACTCTCGCATTGTCCTGCAGAGGCCGGAGTTTTCACCCAAATCCCGGCCTGAGATCAGCATTCGCTGAGAACGAGTCACTGGCGGGCCAGCCATCTCCTGAGCGCTCATCGCGGGCGTTCGAGGCACGTTTCACGAGTTTTTCTGCAAATCTGTCCTGAAACCTCCTATCCCTCGGAGTTCCAACATGTTGAGTCGAGTCCTGGATCGTCTGCGAAAAGCCCGCCGCAAGAACGCCGTCCGCCAGCGAAAGCATCTCTACCGAGGTTTCGAAGTTCTGGAAGATCGGCGGATGCTGACGGCGGTTGCTCTTGATGGCAACAATCTGGTGATCACGGATTCCGGAGGCACGACAAACGACGAGCTGACTATTGCTCTTAGCAGTGGAAGCATCGTCATCAGCGATGCCAATGAGAATATCTCACTGAGCGGTGGCCTGGTTGGTACGGGCGATGGCACCGCGTCGGTCATCATCAATCCGGCTGCAAACCCGGCGTTCACGGGTGACATTATCTTCAACACTCTGAGCGGACTCGACGCGATCACATTCGACTCGTCCGGCGGTAGCCTTGCTCAAAACGTGGTCGCGAATGCCAGCGACACCCTCACCATCAACGGTGTGGTCTCACTCGACGAGCATGACTTCACCGCCACTGCCGACACGCTCAATGTCAATGGTTCGATAGACACCATGGGCGGCGACGTCAGCTTGAATGCGCTAGGGAACGTTACTCTCAATGATGCCGTAACGACCGCTGGGGGCAGCTTCACTGCCGATGCGGATATCGACAACGATGGCAGTGGGACTTTCTTGCTCGCCGACAATGGCACATACAACAGTACGTACTTCTCGACTGCTTCAAGCGCCCTCGTCACGATTGAAGAAGGAGCCCAACAAGCCTATCCAGACGCGAACCATCCAGACTTCTATCATGTGATATTCGTGACTTCTGGCGGAGCCGCGCCCATATTCACAGGTAACCCAGGCGAAAACGGCATCGAGCGAGCTGCCTATGAGGCGACTCTCCAAGCATACCTCGGTGGTCTGATTCCAGACTGGAATTTTACTGATTCCATATATCGTCCATACATGTCGTTTGGAGGTCACAACGCGACTGACCACGTCAACATTCAAGGTCCACTTTTTAATACACAAGGGGACTTGGTGGCGCGCGATAATCATTCGTTTTCTCATGAAACGGGCGAAAACCTGGTCGACCCCATCAAATACAACGCTTGGGGACAAGAGCATCCAATCGGTGATGTCGTGATGTCTGGCACTGGAAATGGAGCTGCTAGTGGCGGTGACTGCAGCGATTGGGAAAGTGGGACAGGTTTCTTTCACTCTGTTTCCTACACAACCCGCCAACTCAATGACAGTTCCAGCGGACTCTGTTCTAGCGGTGGCTCCATCATCGGCATCAGCCCACCAATCCCCTGGCCTACGATGTCGTTTGGTCGGACAGAAGTAACGGGCGGTGTTACGATTGGTGACAATGTCACGCTCGACTTAGACACGACCGAATTGACAGGCATTGCTGATGGCGATGAATACGTGCTTATTAGCAACGACGGCACCGACGCGGTCGTCGGCACATTCGACGGTTTGCCTGAAGGAGCCGTGGCGGTCGCCGATGTCAACGGCTTTGAACTGCGCGTCAGTTACATGGGTGGAAGCGACAATGATGTGGTGTTGGTGGCTAGCCCGATTAACCCGCTGTCTATCGACGTCGACACTGCGAACGTAACGGTCAATGAAGGGACCGTGGCAGCCAACTCGGGTCAGTTTGCCAGCGTCAACGTGGGCGACAATGTGACCCTGACCGCATCGGTGGGAGATATTACTCAAGACGCCGGTAGCAGTGGAAATTGGAACTGGACGTACGAGGCGAATGACGACTTGCCAACGACGCAAGTCACCATCACCGCCGGCAATGGGAGTGGTGGCGAGATGTCCGCCACGTTCGACCTGACCGTCGACAATGTCGCGCCCACACCGGTGATTGACCCCATTGGCGGGCCGCTGCTCGAAGGCACACCCATCGATGTTACCGCCAGTGCCACCGACCCGGCTGGCGCGAATGACACGCTGACATACAGCTACGAAGTCTTTAAACTCGACCCTGCCGCGTCGACATCGCCCGGCGAAGTCGACGCATGGGGAAATAACAACGACGGCCAGATCAACGCACCCGCGACCGACGGTTTTGCTGCGGTGAGTGCCGGTTCGAATCACAGCGTGGCACTGCACCTGGATGGCACCCTATCAGGATGGGGCAAGAATACTGTCGGCGAGACTGACGTTCCCGCTGGTAACGATTTTGTGGCAGTGGCGACGGGGGTATCGGCACATCACAATCTGGCGCTGCGATCAAATGGGACGCTCGTCGGTTGGGGCAACAATAACTCGGGGCAGGCCGACGTCCCGGCAGGAAACGATTTTGTCGGTATGGCTGCTGCCAGTGATCATAGCCTGGCACTGCGGTCGGATGGGACATTGGCGGGATGGGGATTCGACGCTTATGGGCAGGCCAGTGTTCCCGCGGGCAACGGGTTCACAGCCATTGCCGCAGGGATCGAATGGAGTCTGGCCCTGCGTTCCGATCGGACTCTGATGGCCTGGGGGCGAAGCGGTGAGGACCGGACAAACGTTCCAGCAGGTAACGATTATGTAGCAATCGCGGCAGGCGGCGCACACGGTCTTGCGGTGCGTTCCGACGGAACGCTCGTCGGTTGGGGGGCGAACTACGCGGGGCAGATTGACGTCCCCACGGGCAACGATTTTGTGGCCGTCGCGGCTGGCGGAAACTTCAGCATCGCGCTGCGATCTGACGGAACGCTGACCGGTTGGGGTTCAGCTTCTTACGGCAAGATCGACGTTCCCACAGGCGACAATTTTGTGGCGATTGCCGCGGGACAGGCTCACAGTCTGGCATTAACCGGCGCTCCGGTATTTGACAGCGGGACTGGTATCGATCTCACCTCCTTCAGTTTCACACCTGACGACAACGCCGATTACGAAATCGTAGTGACCGTCAGTGATGAGGACGGAGGCACGGCAACCGCAATGGCCACCGTCACGATCGAACGACAGAACGCGCCCCCCGTCGCGGTCGACGACGCTTACCTGATGTACGGCGATTCACTGACGGTCGCTGCTCCCGGTGTCCTGGTTGGCGACACCGACGCAGAAGGCGACGCACTGACTGCCGTTCTGGTGACTTCGCCAGAGTTCGACGCAGCGTTGGTGTTGAACGCCGATGGTTCGTTTACTTACACACCGGGCGCAGGTTTTGGCGGGATCGACAGCTTTACCTACGTTGCCAACGACGGGCTGGACAACAGCGAGCCGGCCACCGTTGCAATCCGCCACGCGCTGTACGTGACAAAGACCGTCGACGCTGGCGAAGGTTCGCTGCGGTGGACGATTGACAACGCCAATGCCCTTCCGAATGTCGGGGGGCCGGATGAGATTCGATTTGCCATCGGGACCGGGGCGCAGACAGTTGAATTGGCAGATCGGCTTCCGTATATCACCGATCCGGTCACGATTGATGGCGCTTCGCAACCGGGGTTCACCGGCGGACCGCTGATCACCATCGATGGAGCCGCCTACACGGGAAATGACACGGTGCTTCGCGTGCGAGCTGGCAATAGTACCGTGCAGGATCTGGCGATCACGAATGTGGCGACGTACGGACTCTTCCTTGACGTGAACGGCGGTAATACTGTCTCAAACGTTGATGTTTCCTGGAACGGTGCCAGCAGCACGGGAAAGGGCATCTATGTGAATGGCATCGACAACAACACGATTCGTAACGTCACTGCAACGAATCGGACAACCGGCATCTGGCTCAACAGTTCCGACGACAACACGATTGCGAACAACATCGTCACGGCCGCCGGGTTTGGCAGTGGCGTTCGACTGAGTGGCAATTCCGGCGGCAACACCATCCAGAACAACGACGCCTCCGGCTCGTTTTACGGGATCCAAGCCAACGACAACACTGGGGAGGGCAACCAGTACTTAGAGAACAACGTCTCCGCCACAACTAATTGGGCGATACTGGTTAGTACGGACAGGCAGTTTACGATTAGCGGCAATGATTTTACCGGCAGCAAGCATGGAGTGTTTCTGTCCAACATGGACGACATCACCGTCAACACCACAAACCTGGACGTCAACCTGGGTACGGTGACGGGTACCGCGCTGCGTCTGGACAACGTCACCAACTCGACCATCGAGGGGCTGGATCTGTCGTGGACCGGTGCCGACTCCTCGGGACACGGCCTCCAATTGGTCGACAGTTCGGACAACACCCTCCAGGACATCACAGCAACGAACCGGGCAAACGGCATTCGGCTCGACAGTTCCGACGACAACACGATCCAGAGAATCGATTCCTCATGGACCGGCGACGATCGAGCCGGCCGTGGCATCCAATTGATCGGCAGTTCGGGCAACACGGTCCAGTTTGTGACGGCGACGAACCGCGCCGGTGCCATCGGGGTCAACAGTTCCGACGGCAATACAATCCAGTACCACACTGTCACGGGCGCCTCGTATAGCGCTGGCGTTGCGCTGAATGGCACTTCCGGCGGCAACATCATCCAGGGCAACGACGCCTCCGGCTCGATTTGGGGGATCCGCGCCCGTGACAACAACGGGCAGGGCAACCGGTACTTAAACAACAACCTGTCCGCCATAACCGATTGGGCGATCCAGGTTAGTGCAGACACGCAGTTTGAGATCAGCGGCAATGACTTTACCGACAGCGCTCATGGTGTGGCCTTGTCCAACATGGACGGCACCACCGTCAACGCGGCGAATCTGGACGCCAGCCTGGGCACGGTGACGGGCACCGCGCTGCGTCTGGAGAACGTCACCGACTCAATCGTCGACAATCTGGATCTGTCGTGGACCGGTGCTGGTCGTTCGGGCACCAGCATCCTATTGAACGGCGGCTCCGGCAACACCGTCCAGGACATCACAGCAACGAGCCGGAAAACCGGCATCCAGCTCTCCAGTTCCAACAACAACACGATTCAATGTTCCACGATTGCGAATAATCAAATTGGAATACACGCCCAGGTCGTGGCAGCGGGACTCGTCGTTTCACAGAACCGGATCGCTGAGAACGACTCCGGGGTGGTGATCTCTTCGCCGGAACCCGTGAACGCCGAAGGCAACTTTTGGGGCGCTCTTGACGGCCCGAGCAGCCTGGGCGGGGCCGGTGATTCTTTCTCTGGTAACGTCGACGCCGAGCCGTTTCGCAACGGCTTGTCTCCCTGCTTCGGTGTTGGATACTACACCGGGCACTACCAGGTGGATGAGGGCAGTCAGGTTCAACTGATGCTGATCGGTCATCCCGGCGTCGATATTTCCTTGCTTGATGCCGAATGGGATCTCGCCTACGACGGAGTGAATTTCGACGTCGACGCAACCGGTCGGACGCCGATCTTCGACGCCACCAACCTGGATGATGTTTTCCGTCGCCAGATCGGCATAACGGTTTACGACGACATCGGAGTGATTGGTCGCACTACGAGTTCCGTGACCGTCAAAAACGTGGCGCCAATCCTGGCCAACATGGCGGTCACTTCGCCGATCGACGAAAACGGCATTGCGACATTGGCGGGAACGATCGTCGATCCGGGAACATTGGATACTCTGTCGCTCGACCTGAATTGGGGAGATCCGCTCAGTCCGGACAACGAACAGCACATTGACCTTGGGCTGAACACGACGGATACGATCGTCTATTCGGCGACTGATTTTGACGTTGCTCAATGGGAAGACTGGGGAGGCGGAGCGACGTACACGACGTCTGAAGTGGCGACCGGCGGAAATCCGGACTCGTACCGAGGAGTGGATCTGCATCTGGATTCGCCGAATTTGGATGGAGCGAGTGTGTCCACGTTCCATGTCAACACAACGTGGGTCTATGACCCGGCAACGCAGGGAGCGATCGACAGCATTGATTTCGAAATAGACGTCATCAATCACTATTCGCCAAAACTCGATAATCGATTTGGCGCGACCATTCGCCAGGACGGAAAAGTCTACGTAGCACCGGGCGTTGCGATCCACCACATGGTCTGGGAATCCAGAGCGAAACACGGGCTGACAGAGAGTGACTTTGCGTTAGTGGGTGCACCGACCGTCAGCCCTGATTTTTCCGCGAACGGCAGCCCGATCGAGTTCGGCTTTTACAGCACCGCCCAACTGAAACCAGGCACCGCGGCGGGCGTTCATTCGGCTGGCTTTGACAATCTGCAATACACGGTCAATTCAAAAGCGACATCGTTCTCGATCACGCACCAGTATCTGGACGACGGGCTGAGTAACGCATCATCAGACGATTATTCCGTCAGTGTAACGGTGACCGATGACGATGGAGGCGTGGGCACGGCCAGCACACAGACGACCGTGAACAATGTCGCACCTGCTGCTTTCGTTTCAGCGACAGCCTATGCCGTTGAGCAGCAGTGGATCACGGTTGACCTGACGGCCAGCGACGTACCGGCGGATGAGGCGGCTGGTTTTACTTATGTCGTCAATTGGGGTGACGGTCAAACGGACACCAAGGCCGCAACGGCGAACAATGGCGTGGGAGTTTACGCCACGCACGTGTACAGCACGGCAGCCGTGTGTGACATTGTGGTGACCGCCACGGATAAGGATGGTGGCATCGGTTCGGTCGTTCATGCGATCAATGTTGCTGAGATCTCGACCGAGGGACTGCAAAACGTCATCGATGAAATTGTCGCCAGCGGCGAGGATGCCGTTATCGAACTTGAGGCCACGAGCAACGGTGATCTGGGCTCAATCATCAGCAGTGCGACTCAACTGACGGTGGATTCCAGGACATTCGACATCGTGGTCGACATGGACGGCGGGAACTTCAACGGCAAGTCCATCAATTTGCCAGGCGGAGTGAACCTGGTTTTGCTGGACGGTTCGCTGGAGGGGGCCTCTCCTGCACTGACCGTGGACGCTGGCAACGTGATCGTCATGGGCGTCACTTTCACAAACGTGACGGATGCTCCGACGATCCTTGTCAATGGAGGCCACCTGACGCTTCGCAGCAGTACGGTCGAAGAAACGACCGGCGGCAACCAGGCCGCCATCGAGATCACGGGTGGAACTGTTGACCTGGGCAACACCGCAGATCCTGGCGCCAACACGTTCCTTGTTCATGAGGCCGGGCAGGCGATTCGCAACACGGGCTCAGCGATGGTGATGTCGATTGGCAACGCCTTCCAGGTTGATGATGGAGTTTCCATCACAAACGTGACATCGCCGTTCGACATCGAAGACCAGATCCAGCATGCCCTTGATATTCCCGGGGCGGGGCTGGTGACCTATGTGGCCGACAACGTATACCTGACCATCGACGAAGGAATCCGCGATCTTGACCTTCCAACCCTGGTCGCGGACCTGGCAACGGCCGATTTGAGTTTCTCCGTTACTGCGGTGACCAATGGCGCTGCAGTCGTCCTTGCCGACGATGAAACGGTGCGATTCACCACGTTTGACGATGGCGCAGCCGATTTCACCTACTCCGTTTTCGTCAATTCTCAGGCGATCGCCACACGCACGGTCCACTTCACGGTGAATAACGTTGCTCCTGAGGTGACGTCTGCTGTGTCGTCTGCTCAGACGTTTGACGACGCTTCTACGGACGGAACGGTCACGGTCAATGGTGCGTTCATGGATCCAGGCATTGACACTCACACGGTCACTGTCGACTGGGGCGACGGAACAGCAGAAGACGTCGCGGTGGATCAGCTCGCCGACACATTTGTCGGCAGCCATGCTTATGTTGACGGTGGCATATACGTGGTGACAATTGCCGCGACGGACAGTGACGGTGCTGTGTCCGAGGCTACGCACATTCAATCGTTGGTTCAGGGCGTCGGACTGATGGACGGAACGCTGTACGTCATCGGCACGAACGGTCGTGACCATGTCGATCTGAAGTTCAATGAAAAGAAGGATGAACTGAAGGTCGACGCCAAACTAAATCAGGGCGGCAGTGACCGTGGGTCTGATGGAGGCAGGGACAAAGGCAAAGATGGTAGTGACGGCGGGTCCGACGGCGGTCATGATCGCCACCACAGGCATCATCACCACGACCACATCAAGCAGACGTTTGCCATTTCAGCCATTGATCGCATCGCCGCTTATCTGGGCGACGGTGACGATCACTTCCACGGTGGCAGCGACGGCGGTTCGGACGGCGGAAGTGACGGCGGTTCCGATGGTGGTGTCGACGCAGCGACTCCACAGATCATCTTTGGTGGTGCGGGGAACGATCACTTGAAGGGCGGTCGCGGCAACGATGTGCTGTTTGGTGGCGACGGTAAGGACAAACTGTTCGGCGGCAACGGAGCCGACATCCTTGTAGGTGGCGACAGTAAGGACAAGCTGAAAGGCGGCCGGGGCGACGACCTGTTGATCGGTGGTCAGCTGGACAATGACTGGCAGAGCCTCTTCGACGTCGATGGCGGTGCCGCGCTCAATGCTCTGGATACCGCAATGACCGAATGGGCGTCCGGGGATCTGGCCAACACGATGGACATTCTTGGCAACGTGCTGGATGACGAAGACAGGGATGACCTGTTCGGCCAGAAAGGTGACGACGTGCTGCTCGGTGGTGCCCGTGACAAGATGAAGAAGTAGAATCCGCGTGAGGACAAGAAACTCGAACGATCTTCGAACAGCGAATTTCACACACGAATCACGTCGCCTTGACGTGTCGACTATCGACCGATCCTTGCGAGCAAACATTCGACTCCTTTGAAAACTCTATCGTGGGACTAAAGTGAATGCTAAGTAGACCGGGGATAGGATTGAAACCGCGGCTGGACGGCTCGCAATTGGCGGATGGTGCCGTCAACTCACCCCTATATCGACATTCCAAACAAACCACCGTTATTTGACCGAACCACCGTTCCCGAATTCCCGTACGTTTCTCGAAGCACGAAATCCGTGTCATCAAGTCCGTACGTTTCTTGCGAATCGGACTGCATCTGAGCCAGCGCACCGGACCGGGCAAACCCGGCCAAACGGAGGAGCTGAGAATCCAACGATATTCGATTTTCACGGATTGCTTCCGTTTCAGCAAATGATCCGGAACCTCGCATTCGGAAGCATCATAATTCGCTCTGACGGCGAATCGCTTCTTTCTTCAAGTAGGTTCTGCCTCTATGAGTTCAATGAGTCAAATTATGCTTTCGCTCCCGTTTTGGGTGCGGAACCAATTTAGATGTGTGAGAACCAGTGAATCATGAATTTTCAGAACGAGACCCCATTATTGGAGAAACATATTCAAATCGTTTAGTTTCTCACAGCGCGTGCCGCGAAAATGCCACTCGTTTGCGAGGCGTCCAGAAACGCTCGAAACACGCGATTTGCTTGCGACAATCGAATTTGTTTCGGGAACTGTGACGGGGGCAGCGAGCTTTACCGAAGGCCCTTTTGCATCGTCAGCCACATTGCCCTCCGATGGAGGACAGGCCAACGTACTCCGCACGTGCACAAATGCGGGTGACGAATGTAGCGACGAATCCGGAGCGGACAATCCTTCTCTTCCACGATTGAGTGTGTCGACGAATGATTTCACGCACAGTAGAAATTTCAGTGCCCGTCTCGACCTTTCCGGCGTCTCTGGGGATTTTCACAATCCACTTTCGACGGCGCAGGGGCACGTTTCAACTGTGACTCCGTTACGTTATGAGATCGTCGCAGACGCAGGCTCCGACGAAAAACCAGGCGCGTTAAGGCTCGTGACCGACCGTTACGCTCGAGCTTCGTCGTACTTCATGGGCACCCAAGCGCCGTTGTCTGCACTGCTGGCGACGCATTGCTGGATAAAGTACATGCCTTCGGCACCGTCGTACACATTCGGGTAGATCGTATCTTTCGCCTCAAACGATTCTCCCGCCGCGCGAGCCACCATGGCGTCGTAGGCGAAGCGATAAACGTTCGCAAAGGCTTCGAAGAATGCCTCCGGATGTCCAGACGGAAGTCGGCACGCCCCGGCTCCCAGGCTGTTCATGAACGGTGCATTGGGATCACGAGTGTACATCTGGTGTGGCGCTCCATTCTTGCGGACGATCATCACATTGGGTTCTTCCTGTCGCCATTGCAACGCCCCCTTTGTGCCGTCCACTTCGATGAACAGATCGTTTTCACGTCCGTGTGAAATCTGGCTGGCCGTGACTGTCCCCAGAGCACCGTTGGTGTAACGCACAACCGCGTGTCCGTAATCGTCCAGCTGTCGGCCGGGTGCAAAGATCTTCAGATTACAGCTGATGTCTTCGGGAATCAGGCCGGTCATGTATCGGCCAAGGTTGAAGGCGTGCGTGCCAATGTCGCCAAATGCACCCGCCGCACCGGATTTGGTGGGGTCGGTCCGCCAAGCTGCCTGTTTTTGCTCCTCTTCCTCCAGACGAGTTCGCAACCAGCCCTGAATGTAGTTCGAGCGAATAGCCTGAATCTCGCCAAGTTCACCACTCTGAATCATTTCCCGTGCCTGGCGCACCAACGGATAGCCGGTGTAGTTATGTGACACGGCGAACACCACACCGCTGGCTTCGACCGCCTTTACAAGCTCTTCTGCCTGAGCCATGTCGAAGGTCATCGGCTTGTCACACACTACGTTAAACCCAGCTTCCGCCGCCGCTTTGGCGATCTGAAAATGGGTGTGATTGGGAGTCGCAATGCTGACGAAATCGATTCGCTGATCTTCCGGCAGTGCGTTTTCGGCATCCAGCATCTCCTGCCAGGAAGTGTAGGCTCGGTTTTCAGCAATGTCGTAAGCTGGTGCCGACGCCTTGGCCCGTTCCGGATTGGACGACAGAGCACCCGCTACCAGGGAAGCTCGATTGTCAAGCACAGCTGCGGTCGCATGCACACGACCGATGAATGATCCCTGGCCGCCTCCCACAAGAGCCATGCGAAGCTTGCGATTCAGTGACCCGTTTGTTGTTTCCACCTTGCCAGACCCCTTTTTCCTGCGTTATGTAGTTTTCGACGGATATTTTTTTCGATTCCGGACTTTGACGACGACTGCAGAATTCACCAACGGCTAGAATCCTGAGTCTGGACGGACCACAGGTCGGCCACTTACGGGGCCTCCAATCCCGGCACTGGCCGTAAGCGTCCAAGCCTCATATAAGGCAAAAACACAGAATTGCGGTGGCAGCCCGTCTCCGGCACGTGGCAGAATACTGGTGACGGGACAGCAAGGCAACCATGCGGTTTGTTTGGAAATGCGGGGTAATCAGGTGAGCGAGTCAAAGCGACAATTCTACCGACTCACGTATCCGCGCAGCGGGCGGCCGGTACTAACCGTTCAGGGTCGCACATTTGCCGTGGCGGAAATTTCAGAACACGGCATGCGCGTGTTGTTGCAAGAGGCGGACATCGACGCATGGCCCATCGGAGAGACTGTCTGCGGACAGATGATATTCTCAGACGGCGATTCGTTCGCTGTTGTGGGGGAAATCGTCAGGCATGCAGACACTGGCGCTGAACTGCAGTGCGCCTTGTCTCTGTCGGAGGGGATTCCGTATGCTCGGATGGTCGCTGAACAACGGTTCATGATGCAGATTTTTCCAGCAGCACATAAATCGAAGTGAATTCCGCAATGACCGCTCTGGCCAGCCAGTTGCGGCGCGTTGGATGTGGCGCCCCCCGAACGCCGTGTTGTTATCATGCCCGATCGCGATATCGCTCGTTAACGGTCGCCCCACTTTGTTCAGCTCAATGATTGATCCCCATGGTCGTCGCCCTTAGCGAATTTGCGAAGTCACTTACCGCGGAATCCGCGTTCACCGTCCTGGCCATGGCCAAACAACTGAAAGCCGCCGGAAAGGACGTCGTTGAACTGGAGATCGGAGACAGTCCGTTCAACAGCCCCGCGACAGCACGGGCGACGGGCCTGCAGGCGATCACAGACAATGTTTCGCATTATTGTCCGTCGCCGGGAATACCCGAGTTTCGGGAAGCGGCTGCGGTGTTTGTGCAAAGCGAGTTTGGCATCCCGGCAACAGCTGAAAACATCGCCGTCGGCCCCGGAGCGAAGATCTTTGAACAGTTCTTTTGCGAGAGCTTTTTGAATGCAGGCGACGGAGTCCTTGTATTCAGCCCACACTTTCCGACGTATCCCCCCAACATCGCTCGCCGTGGTGCCCGAATGGTGTTGAAGCCGTTGCGGCAGGAACACGAGTTTCGGCCACAGATTTCTGACATTGAAGACTTCCTTAATAACGATCCTTCGCCAAAGGCCATCTTTCTGAATTCGCCCCACAACCCGACGGGAGGGGTCACAACGGAACAGGATCTTCGAAATATCGCCGATTTGATCCGTGGCAGGGACATCGCCGTGCTGAGCGATGAACCGTACTGCCACATGGTGTGGGGCGGGCAGCATCACTCGCTGGCCGCTCAACCGGGAATGCTGGAGCAATGTGTGGCAGCTTATACGTTCAGCAAGTCCTACAGCATGAGCGGCTGGCGACTGGGCTTTTGTGTGTCGTCGCCAAAGATCATCGAGGCGATTAGTCTGATGATCAACACATCAATTTCCTGTACTCCTCCACTTGTACAACTCGCCGGCAGGTCTGCCTTGCAGGAAGATTCAGCTGAACGTGACGAGGTCATGCTGAAGTTTCGCACCAAGGTTGAGCTGCTGACCCGGGGACTCAATCAGATTGATGGATTCCACGCTCTTGACCCCACCGGAACGTTCTACGTTTTCCCTGACGTGTCCCCAATCTGCAATCGACTGGGCATCACCAGCCACGGACTTGCCCTGTACCTGCTGCAGGGAGCGGACGATGACTTTGGAATCGCCTGTCTCGGCGGCGAATGCTTCGGTGATGCCGGCCGGGGTTTTCTGAGGTTCAGCTGCGCTGAACCGGATGAACGGCTGCAACAGGCACTGGGCTTCCTTCCAGTCGCTCTGTCAAGAACCGACCGAATCGCAGACTGGCTGGTTGAGCACCCGGAAACCAGGCTTCAGTCGCCGTATGCAACCATTGCCGAAACGCTGCCGATGGAATCTCGCTGAATCCAGCGCATTTACTGCTGGGGCCAGCGGCGACTTCAGTCCCTTGAGTCCGGCTTACGTTCGACGCAGGCAGGCCGCCTGGACTACGGTGAACAGCCACTCGGGACGGAGGTGATCGAACTGAATTCGAATCGGCCTCACATTCCCGACTGCGTCTACCTTCCGCTCCGTTTCTCGGATCATCAGCGGAGCATTGACACGATCACGTCGTATTCGCCGAAGCGGTAAACAGTGGCATTCGCAAAGATCTCTATCATGCGATTCTGATGCCAGTCGGTAAGTTTCGTCACCAGATGAATCTTACCTCCGAATGTGAGTGCCTGGACGGCCGACTGCAGAAAAAACTCAGAGATGCGAAAGTCAGAATAATACGGCGGGTTGCAAAGAAACAGATCCCACGTGCCAGCGTTTGGAATATTTCCATCGGCCGTCAACAGGACAGAAACATTGTTCGCTTCATTCAGGGAGGCTGTTGCTTCCGTCGACTGAACGGCACGTGCGTGACTGTCGACCGCAAGCACTTCTGCATTTGGATACTCCAGCGCTGTCGCAGTGGCAACAGCACCACACCCGCAACCCATTTCCACGATTCGTTCGGGCGGACGGGATTTTTTTGACTTCTTCGACTTCTGTCCGTTCAGCAGACTCAACGAGCGAATCAGTGCGCGGGCCCCGGCGTCAATTTTGCGATGACTGAAGACGCCTGGTCGACTGACGCAACGAATCAGACGTGCGGTGCCTTCGGGGGCCGTGATTGACGATTCCGATGCGGTGCTGGAGACGGAACTCATTTCCGAAACTTCCGAGATCTCATCCGGCCCGGTCATGTTGGCTCGAAACGCGAATTCGCAGCGGAAGTCTTTCGCCTTTGCGGTGCTCTCACGCTGTCTGGCGATGTAACAGATCCCCTGCTTATCCTTGAAAACCGTGATACGACCGAACGTGGCCTGCAGGTGTTTGTGGAGCCAATGATCCCGTGCATTATTAGTAGACACGATCAGCCGACCATGGGGTTTAAGTCGGGCGGCAATGGCCTGCAACACGTCACGAGTCAATTCTGAAGAAGCCCGCGAATCCGTGGGCAGAATGACAGTATCGAATTCTCCATCCGGAAGGTCCGGCATGCAGAACAATTCGATGTCAGCGTCGTGATCGCCAACGGCGTCCACCTCGGACAGCGAATCCACGAGCGACGTCAGGAAAAGGTGCTCAAAGGTAAAGATCTTCCAGCCAACGTTTGGGCAACGTTGCGTCAGATGCGTCGCCACGGCAGTGCCCTTCAGCAGGACCAGCAAGGCGTTACGAGGCAGTATCTGGTCTGAATGTTCCAGAATCAGTCGCTCAGCAGCGCCTCGGGGCGGTGAACGTCGGGGCTTGTCTTTGTCCGGGCGTGAGGCCCCGCCAGATGGCGGGCGACGACGGTTCCTGCTTTTGGACATGGGTGCAATTGCACTCTCAGTTCAGGGACGCCTGTAGCGGCGTTGTACGATCCGGAAAATAGACGTAGTTGTGCAGAACGCAGGCCAGGGACGGCTTGGTGAAATAATAGGGCCACAGATGCGCAGCGCCAATGATTCCGGTTACATCATAATCGTTGACTCTTCGGCCCCAGCCACCAAGGTGGTGTCGATCACGTGACGTGAGTCCTGTCTGCCCGAGCGGGCGTTTGGAAATGAGTGGCAGCCTGCATGCATAAAACCTCAACGCCGGATCCCGCATATTCTTCAAATTCAGCAAACACTGCGTGCTGCACAATGCTCGACCATAACGCCCTGTTGGATTCAGCCAGTCATGATCAATCGCGGAAGCAGTGAAGACCGTCCGGATGTGACGACCTTCCGCACGCGCAAACGGGTGACGGACGCCCTGAACTGTACCACCTGCCAGAAGATGAAGGGCTGAGGAGATGACTCGTGTTCCGTGACTGTGCCCCAGCAGACAAATGGGGCATTCCGGCGGGACATGTTGAGTTAACTCTGCAAGGTAGTAGCCATTCCGACCGGCCTGCCGACCGAGTTTATTGACCTCAAGCTGTACCAGCGGCCCTAATGGCGAGTAGCTTGGCCACGACAGATAAATCATCTGCATTTTATGTCCCATGGATCCGCGACGCAGCCATTTCCAGGTACAGGCTGATTCGCGTTTCGCACTCGCCGTGTCGACGAAGCTGCCGTGCACCATGATGCAAACCGGGACGCCTGGCTCAAGGCCAGCGCAAAGTTCCACAATGCTGGACCGTCGAAAGCCGACACATTCTTCATACCGCAGCACGCACGGACAGAAACGAGGACAGCTGTGATGAAACGACTGAGGCGAATGATCAGTACTGACGAACCAGTAGCCGCTGTCGGCCAGTGAAGGAGCGACTTCAACCGTGCCTTCAACGACCGGCGGAAGATCGACGACGGCGACTTCCAGCGGGGGTACAACGGTGGCGATCGGAGACGGCGTTTCCTGAGCCCATGCTCCGGAGACGCCGCAGAACAGAAGAACGGTGGCGATAAGCGGACAGAAGATCGACCACTGCCTCATTCGAGAAGATTCGCGTAATATCATTTCAAGGCCCGTTATTCGTGAACGGCCTCCTCCGTGAAATGAGCGGCGTTGTCGCCGCACACGACCACAAGGATGGGACAGAAATCTCTTGTGTCGTTGACGCGCAATCCGTGCCTGTACCGCTGTACGATAGTTGTTGTGTGCCTGAATCTATCGACCAAATGTCCAAACGGCATTGGCCGAATGCGTCCGTAGGGTGGGTGTATCAGTTCTGACGGCCAAACGAGTAAGTCGGATCGGGCCCAATCTGATGACGACAGCGAAACTGACGCCAAATGCAACACGTATTCGCCGCCGGATTACCTGACTTGCCAGCTGCAGCGTGAAGAGCGGCTTGCAAGGATGCCCCGGCCTTTCAAGAATAACCCACGCACCGAGCAATGCAGTCAGAAATCCCGGACCTTTCCTGGCACGTTCTGTCGCTGTCCGGAATGCCCAGCGAAGGTGCACAACGACGGTTCTGTCATGATTATTCAAGATCAGAAGGTGTGGTACGTGAAATTGTTTGCACGAATAAGTCAGGTAGCACTGTGCGTTTTGGTCGGTCCGGGACTCGCCGCTATGGCTGGTGAAAAATCAGATGACGGTAATTCGTTGGCACAGTTCTACGGTTTTACTGATGTCGAACTGTTCAAATTGGATTCACGTTCATTCCATCTGACGGTCGGTGACTTCGATGCTGACGGATTGACGGATATCCTGGCGGTGGATAACCGCGCAAGTTGTCTGCGATTTTTTCGTCAGAAGAAGAACAGTAGCCCGATAACGCCCGGCACTGGTCGGTTTGTCAATGACCTAAAGTCAGATTGGCGGTTCGACGTGCGACAGATCCCTGTCGATAAAGAGGTGGCCGGACTAACCACAGCGGACTTTGACAACGACGGCAGATTGGACGTCGCCTATGTGGGCACGCCGGATCGGCTGGTGTTGCGTTACCAGCCGGAACCGGGCAAGACAGATTGGAATCGCCGCTGGTCCGTTCGACTGCCCGAACTTGCGCCCGCCACGTGGATGATCTCTTCGGGCGACCTGAACGGTGACGACCGGACGGATCTTGCGGTTCTGGGCAAAGAAGTCACCTACGTGCTGTTTCAGACAGACGATGGCACCATGCGGAGTCCGGTGAAACTGATTAACACTTCCGCTCAGTTGTCCCTGTTGCAGATTGCCGACATCGACGGTGACGGTCTCGATGATCTGAGCTACCAGGCGACCGAAGGGTCCGAACGCGGCCTGTGTGCCAGGATTCAGACTGAGGACGGCAGATTGGGGCCGGAAGTCCGGTTCGATTTGAATCAGCCCCGATCCGTAACTCTGTACGATATCGATCAGCAACCGGGAAAGGAGATTCTGACCATTGACAGTCGCACCGGACGCGTCGTTGTCTCCCAACTCACGAAGTCCACCCCGGAGAAGGCGGAGCTTCCGTCACGACTGGTTCAATACGGAATCGGTCAGCCAGCGGGCAGTCGAGGCCGGGCCCTTGCCATTGGGGATGTTGACGGCGACGGATTGCAGGACGTTATCGTCGCGGATCCGGAGAACGCTCAGGTCCTGTTGTACCGCCAGAACGGGCTTGACGGCCTTGACACTGCGGAAACGTATCCGGCCCTGTTAGGAGCGGAAGACATTTGCGCAATCGACACCGACGGTGACGGACGCGCGGAAGTTATCCAGATGAGTCCGACTGAAGCGGTGATCGCCGTCAGTCGCTTTGAAGACGGACGACTTTCCTTCCCGGGAACCGTCGCCAGCGGACCGGAAGGCCACAAACTTGCCGCTATTCAGGTTCTCAATACGGGTGCCGGAGTTCAATTGGCTGTCTGTACAACGAAGGGGTCCGGAAGTGCGGGCAGCGTTCAACTTCAGTTCTATGAGGTGTCCGCCCGGAAGTCGTGGAAAGCAATCGGGAAAGCAGCCATTTTGGATTCATCCGCGGTCGGAACTCGCGGCGTTTCCCTGATGGTCATCGACGCGGACGGGGACTCCTCAGATGAGCTGCTTGTTGTTCCCAGGGGAGCCGGCAATAAGGGAATCACTCTGGTGCATCCAGCGACAGGCGACAAAACCCTTGAAAGCGACGCCCCGCTGAATCTAGGTACGACTTCCCCCGGAGAACTTTTTCAAAAAAGCGGCAGACTGTTCGTGGCACGAGAAGCCTTTGCCCGCACGATGAAGTTCAACGGCAGCACGTGGGATGTCGTGGATCAGTTCAACGCGGGAGAATCCAGGGCCAGGATCGCGGGTGTGGCCGTTCTGAATCTTGACAACAAGGGAGAAGACGAAGTCGTCCTGGTAGACACAGGCGTCAGGAAACTGCGTGTTCTCAAACTGACGGACGGACTCTTCCGGCCATGGCGCGAAGTCGAACTGGGTTCGCTGCGTTTTGCCGGGTGCTTTGTTGCCGACCTGAACGGCGATGGCACAGAAGACCTGCTGCTGCACGGTACAAAGCAGTTTGCCGTGTTGTATTCCGGGAAAAGCGGATCGGAGCTGCAGGAATTGGCGTCATTCGAGTCCGATCGTGAAGATGCCTACCCGGCAGACATCATCGCCGGTGATGTGAACGGCGATGGCGCTGTTGACCTGACGATGATCGATACCAGCATTAATGGTGTCGAGGTGCTTCGATATGACTCCAACAGGGGTTTGCAGACGGCCACCAGCTTTCGCGTCTTCGAAGAAAAACGTCTCGTGTCCAAGTCCAAATCACGGGGAACTGAACCGCGGGAAGGCCTGGTTGCAGACGTAACCGGAGATGGACGGCAGGATCTGATTGTGCTGTGTCACGACCGACTGATCCTGTACCCTCAGGATCCCGGAACAAAATCTACAGATTAGACCAGTTTTCAATCGGATGTGGTTGTTGGGCTGGTGGGAAAGTGTCCGTCAAAGGTTGAAAGACGATCGCCGCGGTCGCCCGTCAGCCGAATACGCTGTAGCCATGTTTTGAGGGCTCTTGTGGTGCAGAAGCCCCACCCGCAAGAATTCTGGAAACCCACCACACCCGCGGTGGCTCAGTCTCGCACCAGACATTCGGATAAAGACTTGACCCTTATCAGACGAAGAAGATCCGGGAGGTGGGCTCCAGCAGTCAGCTGCAGGGCATATTCCACAGCCCGTCCATGAATTCCCCGCTCACACCTAACGGCCAGATCCTGCTGCGACAGGGCATTGGAAGCAGACTAACTTCATGAAAGATCCCCGAATCACTCGTCTTGCGGAAACGCTGATCGATCACAGTTGTCGACTCCAGAGTGGCCAGAAGGTCATCATTGAGGCTTTCGATCTGCCCGAAACAGCACTGGTCTGCGACCTGGTTGAGACCGCATACGCCCGCGGCGCGGTACCACTTGTCATCTGGAAGGATAACACCATCCTCCGCAGCCTTTATCGGGGAGCCGATGTCGACAGCATGCAGTGGGCAGGGACTATCGAAAAAGGGGCCATGGAAGCCGCGGACGCGTACATCGGCATACGGGGATCGGCCAATTCCGACGAATTCGCGGATGTTCCGCCCGACAAAATGGAACTGTACACAGAACATTGGTGGAGTCCCGTCCATGTCGACGTTCGAGTGAAACAGACTCGGTGGGTTGTGCTCAGATACCCGACGCCATCGATGGCTCAGGCCGCAAAACAAAGCACACCTCAATTCGAAGAATTCTTCTTCGATGTCTGCACGGCTGACTATGCAAAAATGGCGGAGAACCTGAAACCACTCGTCGCCCGAATGCAAGCTGCTGATCAGGTGCACATTACCGCACCATGCACTGATCTTTTATTTTCAATCAAGGACATCCCCGTCATCCCGTGCGCCGGTGAATGCAACATTCCTGACGGCGAGTGCTTCACCGCTCCGGTCAGGGACAGCGTCAACGGAACGATTCGCTTCAACACACAGTCGCGTTACCAGGGCGTCGTCTTCGACGGCATTCAGCTTGAACTGAAGGATGGACGAATCGAAAAAGCGACCTGCTCCAATGAGCCGGAACGGCTCAATCGCATTCTCGATTCGGACGAGGGGGCTCGCTTTATAGGTGAATGGTCATTCGGAACCAACAACCGCATTCTGCATCCCATGCTCGACACTCTGTTCGATGAAAAGATTGGCGGGTCCTTCCATTTTACACCCGGCAACGCCTATGACGACGCTGACAATGGAAACCGCAGTAAGGTGCATTGGGATCTGGTTCTGATTCAGCGCGCCGACTATGGTGGCGGAGAAATATCATTCGATGGAGAGGTTGTCCGCAAAGACGGATTCTTCATACCCGACGATCTTGCGCCTCTGAATGAAGGTCTTCCGACGCCCGGTCGTTAGACCCTGGGTGTCTGCACGTTCACACTACAGCGTTTCACGCTGGCTTGTGGCCACGAAGATCGCATTCTCATAGCAGTTTTGTTGCTCCCACGAGCCAGTATCGGTAACGACAATAAGTAAACTGCTATAACGCGGCAAGTGCGTCAAGTGCGTCAACTCGACGGCGCAATGTAGATCGCGGCGGTGTCGATCCGGTTAATGCCCATGTGCCTGACGAATCCACAGCCGTGATGATTCATCGTTGGCTGCGATCCCTGATCATTGCAGCAACCTGTTGTTCAAGTTCGACCCGAGCAGTCGTCGGACCGCTCAGTGTTCGCATGATTTTTCGCATCTTCCTGATCGACCGCGCTCCGGCAAGCAGAGATACTCCCAAAGACAGTATTGCTCCGCCAACAAGCAGAAAAGTGATAATCAACTGAGTCACATCGCGCGAATAGGGTTGCGTGCTGTCCAGAACCGACACGACCAGCCACAGCACAGTCAATAGAAGTGACAGAACCACCAGGCTGACGCAACTGCTGACGCCAAACACAATCTTTTTTTGCAGCCACGAAAGTCGGACATCTGCGGCCTGCTGTTTTTTTTCGGCAACTGCTTACGGATTGACCACAGATTCTGCAGAGTCGGGTTTTGGTTCAACCGTCGGCATTGCGAGATCTCATTCAGGGTCATCCACTTCGCCGACGGCATTCCTGGCGGCAGAAGTGCCGTGAAACCGTCGTTCCAATTCTGTTGTCAACCGGGCCGCTTCGCCCTGTCGACCGGAAACCTTCAGGCATTGAATTCCTTCCGCCAGTGACCTGGCCGCAAGAGCGCGATCGTCGGGCGTCATCAAAGGCATCCATAGAAACGCCAACGATGCCCGGTCATGGTCATATTTTTGAAGCAGGCATCTGCCAACGACGTATTGCGGACCAGAACGCGCGGCCACCGGCAGATGTTGTACACGGTCACTCCACACATTCAGCACTGGAGACGGCGTGTCGGGCTGCTCAAGCAGGTGCAGACGCCAGAGTTGCGTTTCAGCCAGTTCGCTGATTCGCCTCAGACCGCTGCGTCGCCTCAGACGTTCCAGAACGGCACTCGCCCGGCCTCGATGGGCGACGTTGTGCAATACCGCTGAGGCAGCCGCCAGCTGTTGCACGAGGGAATCGCTGTCCAATCCTGCCGGGTTCTCCGGAAGTCGCTCCTGCGGCGGCAGTCGCGCATCCCAGACCAACGGAAGAGACGAAACATGCCGTGTTCTTCGATCCTCCGCGAAAATCAGGTCGATGCGATTAACGGCCTCAACACGTTCACCGGCGCGCACCGCGGCTTTTGCTGCGATTGCCTGAAGTTCGTTCCATGCCCACGGACGCGATTCGGACTTCAGGGCTCGGTCAAGGTATTCGAGCGCACGTCGCGTCTGTCCCTGTTGCAGACGATTCAGGCCTTCTTCAAAGTCAGCACTTCGTGAGAACCTCAGCTCAACGATGTCCGTCACTCTGAAGACTTCGAGCGTGCCACGTCCGCCGCGACGCAGCGTCAATGCTTCGCCAGTAATGTCTTCTATCCGCCCGGAAACATGGCGTGTCGTTTCGGTTGAACCGTCAAGCACAGTAATCACGTCCGTACCGGCAAATGGCAGTGCGCTCTGACTGTCCTGAGCCAGAGTCTGAGGCACGAAATCCACCGTAATGACCAGCGTCAATCCAATAGCTATTAACCTCCGAATAGCAGCCGTGCAACGGGCGGCCTGCTGCTTCGCCGGACAGCGGACTGGCAGCAGAACCTGTCCAGGAACATCAACAGCCAGAGCTATGGAAGCGTTGTACACGTCCAGGTTTCCGAGCGCAGCACGGTATTGGTTGAGTCTTCGATGACCTTGATTCTCCACTGTACGACGCCAAACGGCAACTGGTCACAGTACATAACGTCACAGCGTTGCCAGCAGCGGCCATGTTTCGGATCCTCAAACGCGACACGCGCCGCACCACGCTCACATCTGAGCGCCCACTTCTGGCCGGATGGACGACTGTATTTGAAGTAGCGAGGACTCTCCGCATTGTAGGGACGCGGGCTGGGAAGTCCGCGCAGCAATTGCACGATTTCCGGAGCCGGTGCCGACAGAGACTCTGCGGAAGACCTGCTGAAGTCGGCAACTGCAGCGGGCAAAGGCGCCGTCCATTCCTTTAACCATGCTGAAACGTCGTTTCCGGCAGCTTTCTCGTGTTGCAGAATGACGAGGTTGTGATGACGCCTGGACTCGGTCGTTTCTTCGCCAGCATCTCCTGCCGCAGGTACGTCCCGTTCTTCAGTCAGCGATAGCATCAAAGCGGGCTGGTCGCTGAATTCGACCCGGAACAGAACCTGAAGGGAAATCCGGCGAGTGCCATTCGTCCACTCGGACCGTGAATCAGCGGTGGTTGAGACTTCACCCAGCACGGAATACCTGGGCGGGACAAACGGCGGAATTTTTGTGCCGTAATCGATCCACCCTGCCCGCTCCATCTGACGGTAGACCCAACTCGGCCGCCACGGTGTTGTGCGAGAATAGGCAGGTGAGTAAATCGACGGCACCAGCAATGCTACACACAGAACCAGACCCAGCCTTGTCCTAAAGAGCCTTTCCACGGCAGGAATCATTCCGTACCACCAGAATGGAGTCAGCCACAGCATCCAGCGCAAGGCCGACGAGTTACCGCCGTAGTTGTAGTTTTGCGTCCGCGACAGATAGAAGCTCAGGATCACGAACGACAAGCCAGCGCCGAGCCACCACACAACACGAAGAACGCTTCTGCGATCCGTCCACAGCCCCATCCACCAGCCAACACCAGTCAGGACAAAGACTGGTGTCAGCGCAAGCACGCCATGGTGTCCCAGTATGCAGTGAAACAGATACACGCCAGGAGACTCGTCATTTGCATCAATGCCCTGCGGCTGCGACCAGTAACTCGGAACGCCCTCATGAACGTAAACATATTTCTCAGTACCATAGAAGGCGTAGAACGGCTTAATCCCGCCCGTACAGATCCAGTTAGTCACGAAGAACGCTGCCAGGGGGATGATCGCTGCCGGCACATACCACCGTGCTGTCGTTTTCCAGTCTCGATTCACGACCAGCACAAAGGACAGCAGTCCAAACAACGCGGCTGGCAGTTCAAGGCAGCACGTCAACGCTGCGGTCAATCCAACAACGGCGTAATCTCCGGGTGTCGCTGCTTCCGCGGAGCGGATCCGTATGATCGCCGCCAGACAGAACATGACACAGATAGCGGCAGGCGTGTGGTTGTTGAGCGTCGTCAGAAACGGATTCAACATGCTGCCGAACCCCGCCGCGGCCAGCACAAACCAGCGTGTGTGATCTGAGACCCGGGCCAGCCGCAACGAACGTCGTAGAGACAGCAGCGCCGCCAGAAAGGGAATCGCGTTGACAAGGACCAACAGCAGTCGACTGACAAACGCTGTATGTTCGCGCAATTCGTATCCCAGAGTGTGACGCTCGACCCAATACAGCCCGGCTACAACTGTGGGAAACATGGGTGGCTTGGAGGAATAGAAGTGCCACGGCTGGTCGTCCGACAGCCGATGTCGCACCTTGTCAATCGTCGACCACCGGGGCACCTGATCGATCTCATCGATCCGATACGTGCCCCGCTCTACCAGGGACCACACTGTACACCAGCGCGAGCGATCATTGGCACTCAGCAGGGGTTGACTGCTGACCACTGCCATGAAGACCACGACAAAGGCCAGCAGGGTCAGCGCCAGACCGGTTTTGTCCGGCGGTAAGGTAGATTCGAGCTGATGTTGTTCGTTGTTCACGGTGCAATACTAGTCGAACACGACCACGCGCGTCATTCGCCTGGGCAAACAAAAACGCCGCGCGGCGAACCGCGCGGCGTTCTTATCCGGCTTTAGATATCTGCGACAGTCAGCTACTCTTCTTCAGAGGCATTGTAGTTGAAGCACATTCGAATCAGATGAGCCACATTGTCGGCACGCATTTTGTCGTTGATGCGGGCACGATGGGCTTCCACCGTTTTTGTGCTGACAGTAAGTTCTTCAGCGATTTCACGGCTGGACAATCCATCCACCACGTGATCAAGAACCTCGCGTTCGCGGCTTGTCAGGCGATTGAGGCTGTCCTCAGTCTCATCCAGTTCGTCATCCATGTCGACGTCGACGTCGTAGTAGCAGTGATACCCGCGGGCAACCGCCTCTACCATGTCGTGCACCTTGACAGGCTTGCACAGAAAGTCAAAAGCACCGTTCTTCATGGCACGAACGGCCATTGGCACGTCAGCGTGTCCTGAAATCATCACGATCGGCAGCGGGAAGTCCTCCGCCGTCAGCTTTTCCTGTAACTCAATTCCTGACATACCCGGCAGTCGAATATCAAGAATCAAAACGCCCGGCTTGGCTTCACGGTAGTCGCGATAGAATTCCATCGCGGTCATATAATCGTCGACCTGAAGTTTTTCTTCTTCCAACGCTTCCTTCATGGAAGCTCGAATGGCCTGGTCATCTTCCACCAGGAACACTGTGAATTCCTTTCGCTTACGTGGGCTGTGGAATTCGGTCGATGGTGGATCAGCTTTCCTTTTTCTCCTACGGGTAATCCGCCCACGTTTTTGCAACATTCAAGTTCCTCCAGAAAAAATGAGGTAGTGACTGAGAGAGGCCCGATTAACTACGTGCGGGTGAACTTACAGCCATTTGTACGGGAATACAATTATCGAGTCCTCGTTCGTGAAAACTGACGTGAATCGGTGTGCAAATGGCTCTAAAGATGGTTTTTGCCCAACCAGGAATGCCATAGCATACCCGTTGGGCAACGCCGTGAAGGAAATTAGACAACTAATTCATTGCTGGAAATTGCTTTGAGTTTTTTCTTTTCATCGATGTTCAGTTTTCGAATTTTCGGTTCGCC
>JAAERP010000036.1 GCA_024230215.1 Fuerstiella sp.
AAGCAATGCCTGACCGACTGGCACGCGTAATGAATGCCCCGTGTCCGAAATTGACGCCCCGCGACTTAGCCCTCGCGTCGGTGTGAGAGCAATGCCACGAATCGTCACTTCGTTCAGCTGCGAAACTACCTCGACAACGATCCCGCTCCGATTCTGGTCTCGCTGTTGAATATTTGACGACGCCATTCGAGTTCACTTTCCACATTCATGCAGGGTCATAGCGGTGAAATGCAGTTGGCGTGCCGATTCACATACCGGCGTTAACGACAGCGAATGACCTCATTTCGCACACGTTTCGATCGGCTGTGTGTGCGGTGATGCACACGTGCGCCGGATCAGAACGTTGCATGACGAGCTAAACCCGTAGGCATAGCACAATTACAGCGTATTACGCTGACTTGTGGCGGCGAAAAACGTTTTCCGGCCTGCCATGGGTGCTTCCCACGAGCCCGAACGACCACATCTTTCCGAAAACTGCTTTAGTGCTTTGTCACAGCCAGGTTTTAGGGTTGGCGAGGAAAACGGGGTCAGGTACCAAAAACCGGAACGGCCCGAAGGGTGCTTTGCATTTTTGGTACCTGACCCCCTTTTCCGGGGAATGCTTCCACCCTAATTTTTGCCCGTGACAAAGCACTAGTTCCTAGGCAGGCTACCACGCTTTTCTCACCGCCGGACTGTTGGCATTCGGACTTGTAGCGGTATTCCGCTCCGGCGAACGCACGATCAAGGATCCCGAGCAACTTGCCACGCTGTTTCCGGCGATCCTTTGGTCCACATGGTTCTTCAGTTTATTGCTGGCCTACCTGCACTTCCACCACTTGATCAGTTCACAGGCGACAAAGATGGGCAGAGCCACGACGGCGATCAATCCCCACTGTGGCAGGTTGAGCGGCACGGTATGAAGTGCATTTTGCAGGAAGGGAACGTACAGAGCGCAGATCTGCAGAATGGCCGTCAAGGCGATCGCCACCAGCATCCAGCGGTTCGTTAACAGGCCAACGACCGTTACCGGTGTGCGGAGGGTGCGGAAGTTCATGACGTTAAACCATTCGATGACAATGATCCCGTTGAATGCCATCGTTTGCGCCAACGCCGCGGATGATGCCCCGCCTGTGTCAAGAACATGCTGGAACAGCCACAACGTTGCGATTCCCACATAGGCACCCAGGCCAACAATCATGCCAATGGCCTTGCGGTCAAGGATTGGGATCGAGGGGTCGCGCGGTGGTCGCCGCATGACGTCCGTTTCCGCGGATTCCAATCCCAGTGCCAGAGCGGTCAGGCCGTCCGTGATCAGGTTCATCCACAGAATCTGCACCGGCAGCAGGATCAGCGGGCCGCCAATCAGGATGTTACTGAAGATCGCGACGGCTTCACCGGTATTGGAGGACAGCATGTAACGCACAAACTTCTGAATATTGTCGTACTGTCGCCGGCCTTCCTCGACGGCGTCAATAATGGAACTGAAGTTGTCGTCGGTCAGCACGATGTCGGCTGCCCCTTTTGCCACGTCGGTGCCGCGTTGGCCCATGGCGATGCCAATGTCTGCCTTCTTCAGCGCCGGAGCGTCATTGACGCCATCGCCGGTCATCCCCACGACCTGACCGTCCTGCTGCAGCAGTTTCACGATCCGCAGCTTGTGTTCCGGCTCGGTTCTGGCAAACACGGCATTGTTGTTCAGAGCAGCTCTTAGATCTGAATCGCTCATGGCGGCCAGTTCGGATCCTTCAACAGCCTGGTCGGACGGCAGGCCGACACGTTGTGCGATCGCAAGAGCTGTCCTGGCTGCATCGCCGGTGATCATGACCAGTCGGATTCCGGCTGTAATCGCCCGACGAACTGCTTCCGGCACTTCAGGTCGGGGCGGGTCGATGATGCCAACAATGCCCAGTAGTGTAAGTTGCTGTTCGATGCTGTCTGCATCAAGTGTCAGGTCTGACGGGATTTCCCGGCGAGCGATTGCCAGTGTTCGCAGTCCTCGATCGGCCATGGAATTACAGATGTCGATGATGCGTTGTTGCTCCGCGTCATCAAGTGGGCGCTGGTGATGACCGAGCCCGGCATTCTGAGATCTGTTGAGGATGACCTCCGGCGCGCCCTTGACATGAGCCGTCAGGCCGTCGTTGGATTTCGTGACAACTGTCATGCGTTTTCGGGCGGAGTTGAATGAAAATTCAGCGACGCTGGGAACAGACGAATTGGGATCGATCCATGCTTTGCAGGCGGCCACGATCAGAGCTGCTTCCGTCGGTTCGCCGGATTCGTGCCAGGTGCTCTGATCACGCTCGATTCGGGCGTGATTACACAGCATTCCGGATTCAAGCAGGGCAACAAGAGCCTCGTCTGTGTGATAGTCGACAACGTTTCCATCGAATTCAAAATGGCCAGCGGGATCATAGCCAACACCGGTGACATCGATCTCGTCGCGACCCGGCAGCCAGATCGTCTGCACCGTCATCTGGTTCTGTGTCAACGTGCCTGTTTTGTCTGTACATATGACTGTCGCCGATCCGACGGCTTCGGCCGCCTGCAGACGGCGCAGCAAGGCCCGGCGTTTGATCATGGCCCGAATGCCCAGCGCCAGCGTGATGGTGACAACGGCCGGCAACCCTTCCGGCACCACGGCCACCGCCAGCGAGATGCCCGTCATGAACATTTCCACGACAGCCTTGCCGCGAACGATGCCAGCCAGTACTACCATGACTGACACGCCAATCGCCCAGATACCCAGCTGCCGTCCCAGCGTTCCCAACTTGCGTTGCAGAGGTGTACGCTCCGTGACGATTTCCCCCGTCAGGCTCGCGATCCGCCCGAATTGCGTGTGACCACCCGTTGCGGCAACAGCGCCAAGTCCACGTCCGTTGGTAATGGCCGTTCCCATCCATGCCATACATGATTGGTTCGCGAGCGCAGCCTCTGTGTTCACGGGAACGATTCCCTTGGCAACAGAATCCGATTCCCCGGTCAGTGCCGATTCGTCGACTCGCAGGTTTGTCGCCTCCAGCAGTCGCACGTCCGCCGGAAGTCGGTCACCGGTTTCCAGCAGCACGATATCGCCAGGCACAAGTTGTTCAGCGTTAATCGTGACAACGGCCCTGTTTCTTCGGACACGACATTGGGGACTCAGCATCTGTCGCAGAGCCTCGACGGCTCGTTCCGCTTTCCATTCCTGTATGAAGCCCAGTATTCCGTTTAGCGCCACGATGGCCAGAATCGTGACCGCGTCTGTGATTTCACCGATCGCGGCGGACAGTGCTGCGGCTGCGATCAGGATCCAGATGAGTGCATCAACAAACTGACGGCCCAGCACACCTGCCCATGTTGTTCGGCCAGTCTGAGCGATCGTGTTTTTTCCGCATGTCCGCTGACGTTCTTCGATCTGATGATCCGACAACCCGGCCAGTGTGCTTGTCTGCAGACGCTCTTCAACAGCTTGCGCCGTCAGGGCAGCCCAGTCATCCTCATGAAAGGGCGGCAGATGATCCCGGGCCGGCGAACGATTAGTGTTCTGCGCAGAACTGTTCATGACGTTTTCGTGGCATTTGACTGGGGAGCCGATTCCGCTGCATTGACGTCGTCGTGCTGTGGCAGATGTTCCCGCGTACGAACTGTCAGCACCGGACATGACGAAGTCTTTACGACCCGCTCCGCAACACTACCGAGCAGAAGATGTTCCCAGCCAGTATGGCCGTGAGTTCCGATGACGATCAGATCGATCTGGTGAGCTTGTGCATACCTCACGATCTCAACTGCGGGCGTACCAATGTCCGTATGGCGATGAACTGTCAAATCCAGCCCCTGTTCGTGCGAAGGCAGATTCTGCAGCCGCAGCCCCGCGCGAGCAACCGGAGATGAAATCTGTAGATCCAGAGCAATATTGTCCGGCAGATTCGGCAGAGGAACCAATCCCCCCGATGGCTCGACGACATGAACCAGATGCAGGTCAGCTCCGAACCGGCGGGCAAGTTCACACCCGTATTGCAGCGCCGGCTGATTGTCTCTGCTGAAGTCCGTGGGAACCAGTATGCTGTTGAGCTCTATCATGCCGTTCCTCCTCTGTCAGGCGGGGAGTTCCACAGACGGTCAACGCAGGTTGCGTGCCGTTCGCGGCAGCTGTTGTATTTCATACGTCAGAAGTCTGTCTGTTGACGCTTCGAGCATCTCAGCAGCCACGCATGTGCGATTGAGCACACTTGACATCGTACTCAATACTGTGACGATTTGAATTCGTATGCCGGACCAGGGTCGGTCGAAACGAGTTGCTGACGCATCATCATCGCCACAATCTGAAGGTGACACCGCTTTTGCTGTTCCCGTGCTGCAGTTTGCAAGGACGTTTTCGACCTCCCGGAGTTGGGGGAAAGTGTTTGTTCTCCGCTGACGTGCTGTGTCGAACGACAACGTTGCTTCGGATCAGGTCCGCAGCCTGGCGTCGGATCTGGCGTCACGCGGGTTTTTGAGGATGCTTGTCACTCTGTTGAGTTTCGGCAGGAGGAAATCGGTTGTGACTGGTGCGGAAATCGCAATCACAACAATTAGTGTGATACAAGGACAGTCGCAATGAGTTCCTCTGCTGCAGCCACATCCGCTTCCGTTTTTTCGGTGCGAAATGTGACCAGGGTGTATGAGATGGGAGAAGTCACCGTCAACGCGCTGAGGGGTGTGACGACGGATCTGTTTCAAGGCGAGTTTGTCGTTCTGTTGGGCCCCTCAGGTAGTGGCAAATCAACGTTGCTGAATATTCTGGGCGGACTGGACGTGCCGACATCCGGCACTGTGCATTTTCTGAATCAGGACCTCACGCAGTCAACGGACTGGCAACTGACACAGTTTCGGCGTGAGCACGTGGGGTTCGTGTTTCAGTTCTACAATCTGATACCCAGTCTGACGGCCCGGGAAAACGTGGCTTTGGTGACCGAGATCGCTGACGCTCCTCTTGACCCCGCCGAGGCACTGGAGATGGTTGGACTCAGCGAGCGACTTGACCACTTTCCCTCACAGATGTCTGGTGGCGAGCAACAGCGTGTTGCCATTGCCCGAGCCATTGCCAAACGGCCTGAAGTTCTGCTGTGTGATGAACCGACGGGAGCACTGGACGCGAAGACCGGCGTGGTTGTGTTGGAGGCAATAGAGAGGGTCAACCGAGAACTCGGGACAACCACTGCTGTCATTACTCACAACGTTGTGATTGCAAACATGGCCGACCGGGTCATCAGTCTTTCTGATGGCCGTGTTTCCGGCACCCGTAAGAATCTGAAGAAGCAACCCGCCGCCGAGATTGAATGGTAATCATGCGGGTACTTGACCGAAAACTTCTTCGCAACCTCTGGATGATGAAGAGCCAGGCGTTTGCGATTGCCCTGGTCATCGCGTGCGGTGTTGCGATGTCGGTCATGTCACTCAGTACGCTGCGATCGCTGCAGGCGACGCGGACCACCTACTATGATCGATTTCGGTTCGCGGATGTGTTCGCCAGCTTCAAACGCGGCCCACTGTCGCTGCAACGACGCGTTAAGAAGATCCCCGGAGTGGCTCGTGTCGAGCCGCGGATTGTCAGGAACGTGAATCTCATTGTTCCAGGTCTGCGTGAACCAGCCGTTGGCAGGCTCATTTCCATCCCCAACCATCAGCAGCCACGACTGAACCAGCTGTATCTGCGGCGTGGTCGAATGCCGGAACCGGGACGCATGGAGGCTGTTGTCGGTGAGTCTTTCGCGAAGGCCCATGAGTTTCAGCCGGGAGCCACTGTTGAGGCTATTCTGAACGGCCGACTTCGTACGCTGAAAATCGTGGGCATCGTGTTATGTCCGGAATACATCGTGGAGATGAATGGCGTTGACATGCTGCCGGACTTTAAACGGTTTGGAGTCTTCTGGATGCCTGTCGCCGAGTTGGAAGCGGCCTTTGACATGGACGGCGCGTGCAACGACCTGTCGCTGACGCTGTTGCGCGGCGCGAACGAAACTGACGTTATCAGACGCCTGGATAATCTGCTTGATGACTGGGGGGGCATCGGTAGCTTTGGCCGTAACGATCAGATGTCTCATCGGTTTATATCGGATGAGATCGATCAACTACGCGCGATGGGGCTGGTGACGCCCGTCATCTTTATGTCAGTGGCGGCATTTCTGCTGAATATCGTGATGACGCGTGTTATCGACATGCAGAGAGAGCAAATCGCTTCACTTAAAGCATTCGGGTACCACAACAGCGAAGTTGCGTGGCATTACCTGAAATTCGTTGCCTTGATTGTAGCTGTTGGTGTGATCGTCGGGACCGGCTTCGGAATCTGGATGGGTCACGGACTGACGACAATGTATACCCAGTTCTTTCGGTTCCCCATTTTTCAGTTCGAATTCGACTGGTTGACGACTGTGCTGACCACGGTTCTTTGTGCTCTGGCAGCATTCTTCGGCACATACGGTTCGCTCAGATCTGCCAGCCGGCTTCCGCCTGCGGAAGCGATGCGACCGAAGTCCCCTGGTGAATTCAGACAGTCCATTATCGAACGTCTGGGACTGCAGCGCTGGCTGCCGCAGACGTGGCGAATGATACTGCGTCAGATTCGTAGACGCCCATGGAAGACGGCATTTTCCACGCTTGGCATTGCGATAGCTGTCAGCGTGGTGGTGCTCGGCAGCTACGCCAGTGACGCTCTGGATTTCCTTGTCGATTTTCAGTTCCGACAGGTTCAGCGTCAGGATTTGTGGGTCAGTCTGATGGAAGCCTCGCCAGCGGATGCCGTCCACGATCTCCGCCACCTGCCGGGGGTTGTCAGAGTCGAACCGTTTCGTGCCTTGCCCGTCAGAATTCGATTTGGACCGAGATCCCGGCGGCTGTCGCTGATGGGGCTGGAGTCCGACCGGGAAATCTATCGAAGCCTGGACCAGTCCGGAAACGAGCCGCAGCTTGCAGCTGACGGACTGGTGGTGTCGTCGAAGCTGGCAGACCTGCTGAGAGTGAAAGTCGGCGATGCGGTGACTGTGGAAGTTCTTGAAGGAAAACGCTCAGTTATTCAGGCAAATATCGTGGGGACGGTAGACGATCTTTCCGGCACCAATGCGTTTGCCCTGCGTCCATTCGTGAACCGCATCGCTCAGGAAGGGGCGCTGGTCTCCGGCGCGTGGCTGTCAGTCGACGGCAGAGAGCTGGACGACCTGTATGTTCAGTTGAAGGCCACGCCTCATGTTGTGGGTGTCACCGCAAATGCCTCTGCAATTGAGAGTTTCCATGAGACTGTCGGAGAGACTCAGCTGCGGATGCAGGGATTTGTCATTGGATTTGCAATCGTGATTGCTGCCGGCGTTGTCTATAACACCGCCAGAATTTCACTGTCCGAGCGAGATCGCGAGCTGGCTACGATGCGTGTACTGGGGTTTACGAAGGCTGAAATCTCAGTCGTGCTGCTGGGAGAGTTGGGGCTGTTGACACTCGTTGCGATTCCCATCGGTCTGGTGATGGGGTATGGCATGGCATGGCTGACATCACTTTCGCTTCAGACGGACCTTTTTCGAATTCCGCTTGTCATTCATCCTTCAACATATGGCCGGGCAACCATTGTCGTTCTGTCAGCGTCAGTGATTTCGGGGTGCATTGTTCGGCGACGACTGGACCAACTGGATTTATTTGCAGTGCTGAAGGGGCAGGAGTAAGGAATGAAGTCGTTTTCGCAGAGAGTTTTCGTTGTTCTTGTTGTACTCGCCGTCGTAGCGGTCGTGACTCTGGCAATGCTGCCCACGCCTGTTGCCGTTGATCTTGCCGAAATCGGGCGCGGTTCGCTGGTGGTCACGATCACCGATGATGGACGAACTCGAATTCGCGAACGCTACGTGGTGTCTGCACCACTGAGCGGCCGGCTTGTTCGGATCCGACACAAGCCGGGTGATGAAGTCACCGCTCAGGAAACATCGCTGACAACAATTGAACCGACGGACCCGGGACTGCTCGACCCCAGGACGATCGCACAGTCCGAAGCCCGCGTCAAAGCGGCGGAAGCCCGACTGAAACAGGCGACTCCGCGGCTCGAATCTGCCAGAGTTGCGCTGAATCACGCCGAAACCGAATTGGGACGGCTTCGGCAACTGGCAACCAGGAACGCCGGCTCTCAGCAGGCACTCGATGCTCAGCAGGTCACATTTCGACAGGCCGGCAACAACTACTCGACCGCCGAATTTGAAATCGAAATTGCCGGGTTTGAGCTGGACGTCGCAAAGGCCGCATTGAGTCGCGGCACCGATGATCAACGATCTGATGGGTGGGACTTTCCCGTCAGCTCGCCGATCTCCGGTCGCGTTCTTCGTGTGTTTCAGGAAAGCTCCACGATTGTGAACGCAGGAGACCCGATCCTGGAGGTGGGTGATCCGACAGACCTTGAAGTCGAAGTTGATGTCCTGTCGACAGATGCCGTTCGTATCCGCCCCGGCAGCCGCGTTATGCTGGAACAATGGGGCGGCATAAAATCTCTTCCCGCCACGGTTCGACTAATCGAACCATCTGCCTTTACGAAGGTCTCGGCGCTCGGCATTGAGGAGCAACGCGTGAACGTGATTATTGACTTTACAGGCCCTCCTGACTCTCGGCCGTCTCTTGCTGACGGATATCGGGTGGAAGCCTCCGTGGTGGAATGGGAATCTGATAATGTGCTGAAGGTACCTACCGGGGCCCTGTTCCGTGATCGCGACAGCTGGGCCGTTTTCGTTGTGCGGGACAGTTGTGCCAGGCTGACACATGTTGATGTCGGACATCGCAATGACAATGAAGCAGAGGTAGTGACCGGGCTGAATGAAGGCGACAGAGTGGTCCTGTATCCGGGCGACCGGATTGAAGATGGCGTGGCAATCGAAGAGCGGGATGCTTCGTAGTCGGTGATGCCGGGCAGATACAACAGTTCGAGCGAGAAATGCGGACGTGTGGGCATGCTGAGGCGACTACAGCCCGCTGCTGATTTCTCGCAGCAGACTAAGTTATTACGTCTCGAAGGGCCAGACCGACAGCGTATGCCAGCGCCGCAGCAATTCCACCGACGAGCAGTGTTTCAAACCCGGACCGATACCAGCGATCGTCCACAAAACGCGATTTGGTCGCGCCCACACAAAAAAAAGCGATTCCCGTCAGAATCGTGCTGATCAGAAACGGACTTAACCGTCCCGGACTCAGAACGTAGTCTGCCAGAAACGCGATCAGCGGCAGAAAACCGATCACTACAAAGGCCAGAAATGTGACAAGAGCGGCCCGCAGCGGATTCGGACGATTCAGCGAAAGGCCAAGTTCCTCCTGCAGCATTGTGTCGACCCAGAGTTGCTTATTTGATGTAATCGTCCTGACGGCTTCGTCCAGGACATTTCCTGTGAATCCTTTTGCAGCCAGGAGCTGACGAATCTCTTCACGTTCGCCGTCCGGATACTTTTCGATATGAAGTTCTTCGGTCCGGCGCGCCTTCTCGAGTAACTGCTGGTCTGCCCTGGACCCCAGGAAATTGCTGGCCGCCATGCTGAATCCGTCGCCAACCAGATTGGCCATACCAAGAATAATCACGACTCCGGAAGAAAGACCGGCTCCCGCGACACCGGAGACGACCGCGAACGTGGTGACTGCTCCGTCGATCCCGCCGTAAACGAAGTCACGCAGATAGCTGTGCCGGGGCGCGGTGTTCAGACGAACCTGAATTGCCTGAGCCGTATGTTCTGCACGCAGAATCTCGGTTGTTGGATCTGGACTCATTGATTTCACCGTTCACGAAGACTCAATTTTCGGTGGGGAGGTCCGGTTTGTGCAGGTCGAACCGTTCCAATAACCGATAGAGTTTTCTGCGGTGAATTCCGAGTGCCCGGGCTGCTCGGGCCTTATTGCCTTTTTCACGCTCCAGTATTTCAACGATGTGTGCTTTCTCGATTTCATCAAGCCGCGACGTGTCGTGGGCAACTCGCAGAACATGTTCATCCTGTGTGTCGCATCCATTCACGATCTCGCTCAGCAGATCATCGACAGTGATGGTATTGTTGTCAGCCAGGACGTTCGCTCGGTCCAGAGTGTTTATCAGCTGACGCACGTTTCCTGGCCACGGATAACGCTTCAGAGCAGCTCGAGCGTCATCTTCGATTTCCCAGTCCGGACCCAGCTGATGAGTGACCAGCAACTCAACATCGTTGTCTCGTTCGCGCAGCGGGGGAAGTATCAGCGACATCACATTGATACGATAGTACAGGTCTTCGCGAAACGACCCGGCATTGACATCTTCTGCCAGATCACGATTTGTCGCGGCAATGATTCTCACGTCGACGCGGCGTTCCTTGTGAGAACCGACTCGGCGCATCGATCCGTCCTCCAGGACTCGCAACAGCTTCGGCTGCAAAGACCGCGGCAATTCGCCGATTTCGTCGATGAACAGAGTGCCTCCGTCGGCGACCTCAAACAGTCCTGGTTTCTCGCTGGTCGCTCCTGTAAATGCCCCCTTTTGATGGCCGAATAATTCGCTTTCGACAAGGTTTTCCGGCAAGGCGGCACAGTTGATCGTCACGAAAGGTCTGTCCGCGCGGAGGCTGTGTTCCTGGATCGAACGAGCGACCAGTTCTTTGCCCGTTCCGCTTTCGCCCTGAATCAGAACGGCCTTGTCCGTCGGGGCCACACGTTCAATCAGCCGAAAGACCTCCTTCATGGAACCCGATTCGCCAATCATTCGTGTCTTCGGCTGCTGGCGTTTGATGACCGCCTTCAGCTGACGATTTTCCTTGCCCAGTCGGCCGCGTTCCCACGCCAACCGACATCTCTGTTCCAGGTCGCCCAGTGGAAACGGTTTGGTCAGGTAGTCACAGGCCCCCATCTTCATGGCCTGAACGGCGGAATCAATTGTTCCCTGCCCGGTGAGAATAATTACCTCTGTGTCAATGTCGGCCGATTTTATTCGCTGCAGCAGCTCGACGCCGGAAATTCCCGGCATGTTCATATCAACCACCGCAACGTCAAAATGCTGCCGGTCGCAAAGTGCTAATGCTTCCTGAGCGTTGGGAGCCTCTCCAACTTGATGTCCCTTTCGAGTCATCCAGCGGGCTGTTGTTTCTCGGAAATCATCCTCGTCTTCGACAAGCAGCAGTTTCATGGGCACCGGGTCAGACACAGTTTCGGGTTTCCAATTCGTGGTCAGATGCGTACTGCATCAAACAGGACAAGGGACCGGAATAAAGGAGAGACGGGGACCCACCATGATGTTTGCTCGCCCGCAGCAAAAAGAACGACTCAACACCCGGATGTTACCCACCGATGCATGGGCGAGATGCATCGGCAGGCACAACCGGCTTCACCAATATCACCCTTTGACGGATATCCTGGTCGTTTTTGCCACCTCAGCCTTTGGCAGCGTAATCGCAGGAACGCCGTCTTTAAGTTCAGCCTCCACACTATCTTCCTGAACTTCACAAGGCAAACGGACGGACCGGGAGAAGCTGCCGGTCCGTCGTTCGGTCCGGTGATATGTCCGACCGTTGCCTTCTTTTGTTGTCTTGACTTCAGCGGTCTTACCACTGACTGTCAGGTAGTCGTTGCGAATCTCAATATCGATGTCCTTCGATCTTACGCCAGGCAGGTCCGTCTTCACCTCGATGGAATCATCAGTCTCAGAAACGTCGACGCTGGGTATATTGACGTCCTCAAACCGTGACAAATCCGAAGCTCCGAAAAAGTTCTCGAATACGTCTTCAACTTCGTCTCGCAAACTTGCTAATGGGCCTCGCTTGAATCACCGGCGCGGTGTCTTGGCTTCAGGTTTGGTCATTGTTCTGCTCATGATTTGACCTCCTCACAAAGTTGCAACGGAAGGTCGTTTGTGCGACGGATGCCACCATTTGTCCGGGTACTGGAACGGACAAATGACACCGACCGTGATTTGACTGAACCGCACGCGACGTGCCAATCGCCGGATTTGAGACTGGTTTTTTCCAAAGGGACCGGCCTACTTGTGATCGTCTCAGTGTGGGAATCCGGGCCATTCGGCGCCTGTTACGTTTGTGTGCGGTGACGCACACTTCTCGCAAGCCGGGTGTGCGAGTTTGACGCGCATAGGGCCACCGGCCTGTGCCTCATGCAGGCAGAGATGTCCTCGCGAACGATTCGGCACACGAAATGCGGAATTTCTTCCTGGATCATTCCTCTCTTCTGCAGTCATGAGGCCTGATGATGGCAGCGACAGTTTCTTCAATGATTGAGGGCTTGATGAACCCGGCCATATACCCTCATCCTTGTACTCACGTAGATCTTGTGGAAACTCATATTTCGTGGGTCTTGCTGACGGGGCTGCGTGCCTACAAGATCAAGAAACCGGTCGATCTTGGGTTTGCCAACTTCACAACCCTGGAACGTCGTCGCCACTTCTGCGAAGAAGAACTCCGGCTTAATCGGCGTACAGCTCCAGGACTCTACCTGGACGTCATGCCCATTACAGGCTCGGCCGATAACCCCAGGATTGGAGGCAGCGGACCCGCGATCGACTACGCCGTTCGCATGTTGCAGTTCGATCAGCATAGCCTGCTCAGCAACCTGTCACTGAACGAATTGCGACCTGTTCAGGTCGATGCACTTGCTGACCAGTGTGCTGAGTTTCATCGTCGTGCGCCCGCAGCTATACCGCGATCGATGTTTGGTTTGCCGGAACAGGTCATGACACCCGTCCGCGCGAACTTCGACACTCTGAGAAATGGCAGCGAAACCGTCCGCACGCTCAGCAACGCCCTCGAGCAGCAAGCGGAATTGCAGTTCTCCCGCCTTTGTCAGATATTTAACGATCGAAAACAGAACGGCATGATACGTGAATGCCATGGAGACCTGCATCTGGGAAACATGTTTCTACAGAACGATCAGGTAACCATTTTTGATGGTATTGAATTCAATGACGCTCTCCGCTGGATTGATATCGTCAACGACGTCGCATTCACTGTGATGGACTTCGAGAATAGAGGATTTCACAACCTGGCAAATAGGTTTCTTAATCGTTGGCTGGAACGAACTGGCGATTACACAGGTTTGCATGTGCTGCCGTTCTACTGTACGTACCGTGCCGTCGTACGAGCCAAAGTAAACGCGGTTCGAATGAAACAGCCGAATCTCTCATTCTCGGAACAGCGTCATGTGGCGAACGACTGTCGAGGCTATCTGGAACTGGCGCAACAATACACAGTCCGACACCGACCTGCCTTGATGATTACCATGGGGCCGTCGGGCAGTGGTAAGACAACGGCAACTCAGCAACTGCTGGAAGCTACGAACACAGTTCGAATCCGGTCAGATGTGGAACGAAAGCGGCTTTATGGACTGGCTCCTGAGGCACGTTCGACACCTGCACTGAAGGCGAAAATGTACTCCGCGGAAGCCACGACCACCACTTATGATCACCTGGCCGTACTCGCGACCCAGGTGATTGTTGCGGGCTTTCCTGTGGTTGTTGACGCGACGTTTCTGAAGCGACGTGAGCGAGGGAGATTCTCGCGACTGGCAGATTCTCTTGGCGTCCCGTTCCTGATCATCAGGTGCGAGGCCGCGCCTGTTGAGCTGAGGGAGCGTGTTGGCCAGAGGACACAGGACGCCTCGGAAGCTGATGAAATCGTTCTGCAGTCACAGCTTCGGTCGATGGATCCAATCGATTCGAATGAACAACAGTGCGTCATTGATGCTGGCGACGGTGATCCAGCGGAAATGGTTCAGCGCCGCCTGAGCAAAACCTAAAGGCAAAAGTACACTCCAGCGCTCCCGCAACACCGACCAGGAGACGGTGAACCGGACGGGACTTTGCACTGAGTTTCATTCTCCTGCAACCGCCGCGGACAGGTTCACGGGGAACCGTCCTGCGAATTGACCGGCAACACCACAATAATCTCCGCACCGGCCGGCGAGGGGGCACCAAGTTCAATCCGACCGCCATGGGCATCGATGATTCGCTTGGCAATAGCCATACCGAGTCCTGTGCCTTTTTGTTTGGTGGTAAAGAACGGTTGAAACACCATTGGTGCCGCTTCAGCATCAATTCCAGGCCCGTTGTCCTTGAACGCAATCCGGACACTTTCACAGCCCCCGTCGTCAAGAGCAGTACACGTAATCTTCAGGCATCCGGGGTCAGGACAGGCGGCCAGCGTGTTTTCCATGATGTTTCGGAAGACCTGTTCGATGCGGTGATCATCGATACTACATACAGCTGTCGACGCAGTGACAGATTCGACCAGTTGGAAGTTTCGACCGCAATGATATTCCTCCAGGTTCGCCCAGGTGCTCCGCCAGAGTTTCGCAAGATCTGCGGGGCGACGTTCGAGGTTTATCGGTGCCGCATAATTCCGCACCTCTTCGTAGTGCCGGTAGAGATCCTGAAGAGCTCTGCGGGTTTTTTCCGTCAGCTCCAGTTGTTCCGGTTGATCCTCAAGATCCAGGGACAGCATGTCCAGGCATGCCTGTGCACGTTGCAGTGCGTTCCGGCTTTCGTGTGCAAGCCCCGTGACCATTTGCCCGATTGCAGCCAGCCGTTCCGATTGCAGAAGCATTTGCTGAGCCTGCCTTCGATCAGAAACGTCCTCCATCACCGCAACAATGTGCGTGACATTGCCATCCGCCGACCTCACAGGAGCGATCGAGATCTCGTTCCAGAACACCGGTCCGTCTTTACGGACGCATTGTACTGTCCAGCGAAAATCTTCCTGGCTCGCGATTGCCGTCCTGAGTTTCTCTCGTGACTCTTCGTCAGGATCTGTTCCACACAACAGCTCGCAGCCACGACCAATGGATTCATCCACAGAGTACCCGCTGAGAACTTCGAACGCGCGATTTGCAAATATGATGGGGTGACCTTCTATGGTTGCGTCGGCAATCAGGATTCCTTCATTTGCTTCCTGAATCGCTCGCTCGCGAATTCGAAGCTCTGTTTCCTGTCGATCGCGTGTGGTTACATCATCTACAAGCCAGATCTCGTGGTCGTCATACCGGTAAATGCGAAACTCCACGACGGATTCGGCCCCGTCTTTTCTGCAGATTTGCAGGCGGAGTGGCTCGTCGGCCGCCGTCTTCTGATATTCCTCGTATTGCGCACGAACGCCTGCCGCCTGGTCGCCAAACAGTCGAGCAAAGCACTCGTCCAGTCTTGTTAGCTCGGATGCAGCGTATCCCGTGATCTCCTTAATGACCTGGTTGAACCGAACGTTTCCGGCATTGAAGTCAACGTAAGCAACCGCTGCCGGCAGATGCTCAACCATGAATTCCAATTCAATATCGCGCCTGGCGAGTTCCGCCTTTGCCCGTTTGTGTTCCGTGACATCAATGATGGTCGCAACGAAGGCCTCACGCTGTTCCCATTCGGTCTTCTGCAATCGGACGTCCACATTGTACAGCGTGCCATCGCGTCGCTCGTGCACGGTCTCGTACTGCAGAACAGACTTTCTGCCGGACGTCACGGGATCCAGGAGTGCTCTGAATTGTGTCAGGGTGAATTCAGGCTTGATGTCGACGGGCGTCAAACGCGACATTCCTTCAGCGCTGTAGCCGATGTTCGCGAGTGCACCCCGATTGACGAACAGGAACCTGAACGTTTTGGCATCGAAGATGAAGATCTCGTTCAGAGACTCTTCCAGGATGCGGCCTAACTGGGTGGCCTTCTCTTCGACTCGTCGAAGATGTGTGAGATCGTGAAGAAAGGCTGTGAACACGCGACGATGCCCCAGTGACGCCTCGCTGACTGCCAGATACAGGGGAAACCTGGAACCGTCTTTACGTTGACCTTCGGCCTCGCGGCCGATGCCGATAATCCTGCGTTCTCCGGTGCGACAATAGTTTGCCATATACCCGTCGTGTTCTTCACGATAGGGCGATGGCATCAGCATGTTGACGCTGCGGCCGACCATTTCGGCGATCGTATAGCCGAACAGTTTTTCCGCCGCGGGGTTCGCCGCCTCGATTATTCCTCGTTCGTCAATTGTGATGACGCCGTCAACAGCGCCATCAAGGACTGCACGCAAACGACCAGCGTCGTCAATACTCTGTTTCGATGTCTCTTGGCCGGGCACGCTTCACTCTCCGTTAACTGAAATGCTGCTCGCTTTGCGGTCAGCAATTGCTGATGATGTGCGGGGCCGCCCTGGTGTGACATTTCGCACATGGTCTGCCATCGTCGTCTGAATCTTCAGAGCGATCAAGCTAAGCGAACTGCAGATTGCGCACTTGCCGGAGGTTTGGCACACCAAATGCAAAGTGAGCAAGCTTCATTCCGAAAACCGGATCTCGTGTGTATCAGCAGGAATCTGCCTTCGGCATTGCCGCAGCCGAAAAGCAGGTGCAGATCCGTTAAAGAAAAAGTGATGGCAGCGTTGGCACTTTGATTAAGTCCCGTCACCAGCGCCAATCTGTCTGACGTCAGAGATTTCTCTCAATTCGTCAATTCCGGGTCAAACAGGAAACCGACGGCATGGCCAATCCCGAGCACCTGAAACTTCTGAACGGCGGTCCCCGGGCGATCGCTGCCTGGCAGCAGGCTAATCCTTATGAGAATCTTGATCTGCAGGAGGCAGACCTGAGGGGGCTTGACTTGAAAGGCGCAATTCTGTTTGGAGCCAACATGAGGTGCGCCATTCTGGATGGCATGGATCTACGGGAATGCGACCTGGTTGCAGCGGTTCTGTCTCATGCCTCATTGAAGCGTGTCGACCTGTCAAATGCTGTGTTGTCCGGCGCCACTGCAGATCACTGCGAATTTACTGAGGCGAAGCTTGTCTGTGCAGTTCTTGAACAGGCGGATCTGAGCTGGTCGTCGCTGATTGGCATCAACGCCGCGGACGCCAACTTCGGAAAGGCCGACCTGATCAATGCGGATCTGACGAACGCCTGTTTGCAGAGAGCCTCGTTTGTCGATTCGGTGCTGATCAAGGCTCAGCTCACCAGAGTTGACGCAAGGGAGGTTTCGTTTCGCGGAGCGGACCTGGTCGACGTTGTGCTGAAGGAAGCCGTTCTGGAGGAATGCTGCTTTCTCAATGCTCGACTTATTCACGCAGATCTTCACGGTGCAAATCTGACACGAGCAATTCTGGGAGACGTTGAATTGAGTGACTTGCGCCATTCGACGCTGACGGACGCCCATCTGGAAGCATCGCGGATGGTGAATTCACAATTCAACGACGCAGATCTGCACGCCGCAAAGCTGGCTCACGCGGACCTGCGAGGCGCCGACCTGCGTGGTGCCGACCTGACCGACGCCGATCTTTCAGATGCGAACCTGTCCGGTACCCATCTGAGCAACGTCCGAATCGGATCGAATGACTTCTGGATGAACGCCACCGAGCGAAAAGCGAAACCAGCTAATTCCGAACAACTCGTGGACAGGTGGGAAGTGGTTGAGAATTCCAATCTCTACGGTCGTCCTACGTATACGCTGCATGAACGCCGCCATGCGATGGCCGACAGCGATGCGTGATCGCATCCAATGAACACCATCGTGAGGAGCCAGGACAACGGGCAACATGGGCTGGATTTCCTATGGACAATTTGAAAGTGCAGTACGTCAAGACCTCTAAGCGGCCACGCTATTCTTCCAGGCGAAAGATGACAGGTTGCAATTGGGGCGACTCCGCCTCACCTCACCTTATCGACTCGGTGTAGGTAATCTCTGACCAGTCCCGGATGCCGATAGTTTCCTTCAAGGGTGCGATGGCCTTCTCCTGCGCGGAGGTTCCGAGAGCTCGATAGGTGTGCCAGATGGGTTTCTTCCCGAGAGGTGCCTCGGCGTCGTCAGGAAAGCGTCGCAGACCAATTCGCAGGCCTCCCTCGTGACGGTTGTCGACCCAGTTGTGGACGTGGAACATGCTGATCGAGTCGAGACGCTCGAGCTTCTTCCAGAGATATGCCAGCGCCGCAGCTTGCTCACGGAGGGACTTTTCGCTGTAGTCGGGGGAATTGGGGGCTTGCTCGGTGAATTGGATGTCGCGCAGTTGTCTTCCCATATAGAGCGCTCTGGGTTGACGCATCCAGGCGTCGATGACCTCGATGTTACGAAAGGTAATCAGCGGGGTGTCGAAACGAAATACGGCGTCGCGGTCTTCCCAGGTACGAGGGTTGCCGAGATTTTTCGGGTAAGGGTGGTAGGCCAGCGACCATTCGAAGTCGCCCTCGGCGCGGGAGTAGTCGATGAGCAGTTCCAGCAGCTCGCGCCCGGGGTGACACCTGGCGTTGTGAGTGGAAGTCCAATTGTGTTCGAGTGAAATGAAGCTGCGACTATGAGAATCATACTGCCGTGCGATGAGATGTGTCAGGCGCATCGACTTGTGATAAACGTCCATGTAGCGGAGGGCAGTCTTCTCGCCCATATTCGTCCAGACCCAACCGGAGTTCACCTCGTTGTGAACGATCCAGTGATGGATACGACCAAGGGGCTTGTTGGGACGACTGTAGCGCTCGGCAAGGAGATCGAGTACGGCAGAGTAGGCTTCCACTCCTTCCGCACTGGTCAGATTCGGCATGACGTAAATGCCCGCCGGATCGGCGTCGGGATGCGCGATGAGACGGCGGAAGGATCCAGGTTCCGCATTTCCGCCCTGAGGAATCAGCAGAATGGCCAGGACAACCTGGTTCCTACGGCTGGCTTCCAGCAACGAGCGGTCGAGGTTCGCGATCGCCGCGTCATTGACATACCAGGTCTTGCCCGCGAACTCTCGCTCGCTATGACCATTGGCTGCCTGAGTACGCAGTAGATGACTGAGGACGATGTTGACCGTGACGGAGGATATGTCCAGATCCTCGATATCGCTGAGCGGGCGACGTGGTGAGAAACCACCGAGCCCCTTGCGGTTGTGCGGGATCTCCCGGGGCAAGTCGCGGCGTATTTGCTGGCGATCGATATAATGCGCGTGAGAGAGGCGCCGGTATCCGTCAGCGGACCTGCCGACGATGAGCCAGCGGGCAAGGAGGTGGCCCCCGGCCTGGTCGTCAGCGAGACGATCAATTGAAAGATCAAACTCCCCGTTGGGCTGCGTGGCAATGGCGTGAATGGTCGAGTAAGTCGTCAGCTCCGTGATCTCCTCATGGAGCGGGATTTCAGCCACAAAGCACTGGCCCGCCGTCTTTCCGACCGTTCCCTGGACTCGGATGGCGGTTTCGCTGGCCTCAACCCGAGTGATCTGACAGTCGTATTCGGTATCGAGATAATCGCGAATCTCCCTGTCCAACTTCAGCTCTGCTTCGCTGGCGGCAGCAATCCGAGCCGCCAGTTCTCGTTCCTGCCCGGTCCTTGAGCGCAGGACGACATTGCGAATCTGCAGAGAGAGACCTGCACGTCGGCCGAAGTCGATGCGTAGCGCGGTGACGGGGCTGGTAACCTTGTCGAGTACGGTCCTCAGGTCGATCTTGTAGGATGACCAGCCCTCGCTCTTCGCCAGGCCCTCGCCGCGAACACTAAGTCTCTCCTGCATGGGTGGTTCAAGGAACACCTGGATGTCACCAACGCCCGTGAGGCTGAAAAAGTCAAAGGCGAGGATGTGATTCTCTGCCAGGTCAACTCCCATCGGAAGTGATCTCGTGTACAGGAAGGGGTCGCTGCCTGTCGTGCTGACCTCGTAAATGCCGCCGGTTTTCCTCTTCAACGCAAGATCGTTGGTCCGCCCGGGGTCTATCTCGAGAGTTTGCGACGCTGCACTGTTCGCAGACAGACACGTCGTCACGATAAGGCACAGTGCACTGACAGCGACTGTCCGACGAGAAGCGAAGGTGCACATGGAGACTCCACGGGTCACTGGCTCGAGAAAAACAGCGAGAGCACGGTCGGCAGGTCCTTCGTCCCCTGTTGACCCACACAGGAGGAGAGAGAAACTGATAGTAGTTTTGATTTCAGCACCAGCACTCACTCTATATGGAACGATCTCAAATTCAAGGGATGCAACCCTTCCATGCCGCCGTGCGTCGGTGATGATTGAGAGCTGTCCGGGAACGTGTTGCAACGAACGTTGAATTCTTCGCTCAGCCCGTTTGGCCAATTCTGTCCAGTTGGGCGCGACGGGGCAGGTTCCTTCCGATTCGCAGCCTGTTTACTGATCTGAAGGCCAGAGCGAATTCAGCACCTGAATCGTTTCTTCGGTCAGAACCTGTCCACCCTCTGCTCCAACGACGTTGCTTTCCACAATGGCGCTGTAGCCACCACCGAGTGCGGCTTCGACTGTCGGAACGTAGGTTCCTGGCCCGGCCAGCTGGATCACAAATGTCTGCAGCGCGGGGCTGCGGGCTTTCATCTGAATGCCGTATTGGGTGTAGAGTTCAAAGTCGTTCGTTGCGATGGCGATATCGCCAAGTCGCAGAGCATGCAGCTCCATCTGGTACGGTTCGGCCTCCCCGGTCAGCTGTTGTTCGTAACGATTCACGGCATCCTGAAACCAGACTTCCCGACGGAAGGCCTGCGGATTACTTCTGGCCACGGCGAGCTTGCCTTTGATTTCTGTGATTTCCGCCTCGGTGATCTGCCGAAGCGGTAGTTTGATGTTCTTAACGACGTGGACCAGCGGGGCGTCGGAGTGACGCTCCTGCCGGGCTCCGGCATGGGCTTCTTCCCAGGCTCGTACCAGGCGACGGCTGATCTCGTCGAGTCGCGATAAACCACGAAGCTTGCGCATGCGATCTTCAGCTTGTTTGCGAAATCTAAGATGAGGCGACTGATCACCAGCGGCACCGGTCCAGGCAAGAACGACAAGGTCCTTTCCGTATTTCGCTTGAAGTGCTGTTCGAACCTGATGCCAGAAGTCAGCATTGACTGTGCTGTCACTTTCGACCTCCTGCGAAGGGCAGGCAACATTAATGGCCGTTGCTGTCAGTTTTTGACTGTCATCCCAGAAGAACAGAACCTCGACGCCGTGGTCCTCATATCCTTCCACCGCTCGAAAGTCCGGCGCGCTGGTGGAGCCATACATCGTGGCGTGACCATCGGCAAAAACTGTACGGCGGTTATAGGCCACAACAGCATGAGCCATGCCCCACCCTACCGAGCCTGTCTGGCGACTGTTCCACGCACTCACTGCGGCCTCAGCGGCGCGATCTGCGAAAAAGGCAGCGTACTCCGTGGGGCGCATGATTCCATCTTCCGGGAGCCGGTAAATCCCCTCGGTCAATACCGGCGCAGTGTGAGTATGTGTTGCGTTAAGAATCAGCTTCGACGTGTCAAAGTCAGGCAGTTGCTGCTGAACTCGTTCGCGGACCATCTCCAGAACGCCGCCGCGGACGAGACAGATATCGCACGACACCATGATTGCTGCAGCCAGTGACTTTTCGCCTTCACGAGATTCCAGAGCCAAAGCGCTGGCAGTCACCGGAGCCGTCACTTTCCTCGATATACGGGTCGCCATCTGGCCGTTCAGAGCTACGGGCCGGTCCGGAGTGATGCTGGCCGTCGCGCTGCCAATGTGAAGCTCTGCTGCCGGCAGGACCGGACCGCAGACAGCCATCAGAGCCAGAATTCGAGTCAACGAGTGGATCAGGTGCGGCATGTTTCTGCGTGCTTTCCGTGCCAACACAGCGTCAGCAAAATAATGATGGGACGTCGTACCGAAAGACAAGTGAGCAGAACCAATTCCTGATGCGAGACGGCCCGCAAGCCGATTCGAGCTACCGCTCGGAAACAGATGGTCCGCTCCCGTTGGTCGCTCCTGAGATGCGGGCGCAAAGCGCGCACGTTCGAAGGCGTAAGCAGTGCTAATCGCGCTGGCCCTGCAGACGCTCATGATCGCTATTGTGAGCAGGGCGAGGCAGAGATGCAAATGCAATCGAACGATCCAGGAACAGCTAAACAGGCTTCAGTCAGCCTTGGCAAGCAATCGTCAGCTAACGGTCCATTTTCGTGGCGAGCAAAAGGCGCATAAGTTGATCGGACGAGGCACCCCGGGAATGGGGGCACTCCACCTGACTGACGAACCCTGAGAAGACTGGATTTGAACACCGCAACTGTCTGCCTCACAGCGGTTTCGCGTAATTGTCCCTCTTTATCGCCTGAAGTGGAACCACTGTTTGAACCGATCAGCATGAGCTTCGTCGATCATGAAAGTTATTGCTGACAAACGAGAAACAGCCCACCGCAAATCAATGTGGCGAGCACTCGTGAACAAGAGTCCAATCTCGTGGCCGACAGGACAGTTCGTGTTTTGCTGATTTCCGGCCTGGTTGTTCGTGTTTTGCGAACTGCAATAGTGTTGAATGCCGACAGTAAAGGAGTAACGCCGGATGCGGATCGGTGCTGACCATCCTGGCCACCTATCCGAACCGCCGCTTCCACTCAGCCAAAAGTTCTTTTGTGGCCGAGGGTTCTGCCGCTTCATGGGCGTTGCTTCGGTCGGGGCTTCGGTTTTCCCCCACACGGGTTGTGATCCAAAACGCATTTCGCACGCGAAACCACCGTGCAGTTCGAAGCCAACGGTTTCACGCTCGATCCCGATCAGAGCGAAGCGGAGTCGCGCAGCAGCTCAAACTTCTCAGCAGTCCGCGTTTCGGGCTGCTTGAATCGCCGCTGCGCTCGCACCGCCTCGTCGATTCTCGACCTGAGTTTGCGAGCTTCTTCGTTTTGCTCGTCGAGTTCCTGAGCGACGCACCGATCGACGGGACACCCAGGAGCCGCTTCGAGGAAGAACGGCGTCGTGAATCCTGTCGAAAGTTCAAGCACGCCACATGATCCGCCGAAACCCGTGGCCGCTTCCGCTACGAGAGTGAATTTTGTCATTGGTGGTCCGTCTTTTCGCCACCTTGCAGAAAGGTCAGTAGCATAGCTTCGCTGATCCCGTGGGTAGCTCCGTGGCCTACTTTGTTCACTTTGTAATGCACGACGTCGCCGCCCAGGTAACTAAAGCTCTCGACGATGCCTTCAGTTCTGGTGGGCCGAGAAAACTGATCTCCTGCAAATCCCATTTGCTTAGCCCACAGAAATGTCGATCTTTCCGCGCCGACAAACGCCAGTTTGCCGTCTTTGGCGGGAATCACTTTCGATGGACCTCCACCGTATGGAACGAGTTTGTCTTCGGTTCCCGAGATGTTCAGCAATCGCTTGCCTGTCATCGGGGTCGCGACTTCGCTGTAGTTGTTGTCCTTGCCCTTGGCTTTGAAGTTCTCGCCATCGTATTGGAAGACGTTCAGCGGGCTGACGCCGCTGATGTAATTGCGAATGTTCGGCAGCCGGCTTTCGATCATCAACTGATTGACCATCGCCGCGCCGTTTGACGCTCCCATGATGGTGAAGTTGTTCGCATCCACGTTTTCATACGAAGCCAGCTTCAGCACGATCGCTTCGATGAACCGTTTGTCGTCTGCTTTCGATCGTTCGGAGACGATGTTCCAGCTCTCACGATATCCCTGAGCGAAAACCATGATGAATTCTGAGGCGAGTTTTCTGCGGCCTCGCGTGAATCCTCGCATGGCTTCTTTTGCGTTGCCGCCGTTGCCGTGCATGAAGATGAAGACCGGGAGTTTCTTATCCGCGGCATTCTGAGGAACGCTGACATGATATGGTCGCCGGAAATTCTCTTCCTGCGACCATGACTGTGTGATGGAGTATTCCCCGGATGTCAGTTGAGTCGTCGGTTGCCGAACATCCTGACGATTATCACTTTGGGTTTCGCGAAGAAGACCATGTTGAGATTGCAGTTCTTTTCCCAGCTCAGACTGTTCATTGATAATGTCTCGCAGGTCTTCGCTGATCGGCCGACTTGCATTGTCGGCCTTGGTTTGACCCAAGGCCGGGTTTGTGGCGACGACGCTGGCTACACCGCACACGAGCAAAATGAAACTTCTACTGTTGAACATAATCGGTTCTCTACTCTTCTGCGTTCGTGATCATATCCAGTTTAGAAATGCAATCGCGGCGCACTGAGGGGTGTTACCGTGCGACAAGTGGTGCCTGCGTTCGGCGATCTTCCAGGATGCTGTCCAGCATGTCACATGCGGCTTTGCGCAAAGCGGTTTCGACCTTGATCGTTTTATCCATGACCAAATGGGCGTCATTCTGCGTTGTGAATGCTGGCCATTCAGTCATTCGAGCGATATTGGGGTCCCCTGTCTTCGCAAATTGAACCCAGTGATCCATGAACGCATTTGACAGCGTAACATCACCGGGTTTTGGTTCTTCGAGGTTGCCGAAGACATATCCAATTTCCGCCGCGTGGGCCGCGCCCATCCAGCCCCAGACTGGTTTCGAAAAGTGATACATCCACACCGGCGTTCCCTGTCGGCCCATCGCCCTCGCAAATTCACGAGACGGCTGAATGAACCAAGTGTCGCCGATGTGCTTGACCGCGACTTCCCAAAGTTCGTCCTTTGATTCCGGTGCGTAGAATCCGGCGACCGTGTTGCCGTGTTCACCGTATCGTTCGACCATGGCTTGTTCGTAGGTTTCCATCGTCCCCCCGAAGGCTCTACGCGGCGCGAACATCGTGCCTTCGTCTCGATTGGTTCCAACAATGATCGGAATATCGTGCTGGTCGCCGTCGGAATAAATCTGGTGCGGGTCTTTGGGGAACACCCACCCATCGGTCGCTACAGGCCAGCGCTGTTTGACCTTTTCGAGAATTTCTTCGGCCGGTAACGCTCGTAACTTTGCCAGAGCATCTTCGGGTTCTCCGCCGAGTACCCGGCGAGTCTGTTCTTCTCCATCGAATTCAGCAGGCGGACCGTTTTCATTCTCGGCTCTTAGATCTCGAAAGATGACTGGATCGAGCCACGGGCTTTCCAAAATCGCTCGATGAAACAACCCTTTCGAAAACGGTGTCGCCGTCAACAGGTAGACGCTGGTGCCACCCGCCGATTCGCCAAAGATGGTCACGTTGTCCGGGTCGCCACCGAAGTTGGAGATATTCTCGCGGACCCATTCCAACGCGGCAATCTGATCCAGAATCGCGTAGTTGCCGGAGGATCCATGCGGAGATTCCGCCGAAAGCGCAGGATGTGTCATGAACCCAAGAGCTCCCAGGCGGTAGTTGATCGTCACCAGAACAACGCCGCGTTTCGCCAGTTGAGTTCCATCGTAGCCCGGCTGATGGCCTGATCCCTGAGTGAATCCGCCACCGTGAATCCAGACCATCACAGGGCGTTTGGTCTCAGTGTGCTCACGGGCCTTCCAGACATTCAGATACAGGCAGTCTTCGCTTTGCTTACCAGCCCGCAGCTTCCTGTTTTTCTGTAAAGACCGCGGCCCAAACTCATTGCAAGGGCGAACCTCAGTCCAGCTGGCCGGTGGCTGAGGCGGACGCCACCGCAGCTCACCAACGGGAGGAGCTGCATACGGAATACCCTTGAAAACTTCGACAGATTCGTCACGCGACTCCACACTCTTCACGGGACCGTACTTCGTGATGACAGAATCAGAAGCGTACGAAATTGACGCGATTGCTGCGATCCAACAGACGATTACCAACGAGATGTTTTGGATTTGCATTTTGGGTTGCCATAATTGACCTGAGGATGGTCGACCTCACCGATCGAATAAGCCCGGCGAGCGATTCATTCAAATATGATAACAGGAGTAGTTTACCGGAGCACCACGCGCTTTGTACCGAGGTGCAAAGGGACGCAGCATTTCTACTTCTCCGCGCAACATGTGTACAGAATGATACAGTTTGTGAGGTACCTGGCACATCAATTTCAGACGACTTCAGCCATCATGTGCGCCATGAAACACCTCATACGATTGACCGTACTTGTGACCTTCACGGGGAGCGGAAATGAACAGGATCGCCATGAGCAAAAGTAGAATCATGAAAACACGATATCTCGCTGCCGTCATCGGTACCGTCAGCGGTTTATTAAGCGTCGGCTTTGCTTCAACAGTGCTGGCTCAACCGGAAAACAGGTTTGAGCCACCGGAAAACGTTTCCTTTCGCCACGCGTCGATCGTTAGCGAAGGAACTCGCATGTCGGCGGAAGTGTTCTTACCGAAAGGTGCTAAGCAGAAACTGCCGACCATTGTGATGAGCCACGGATGGGGTGGAACGGCGGAACATCTGCGGACTGATGGAGTCGCCTTTGCTCGGGCCGGATTCCTTGTTGTGACGTTTGACTTTCGCGGATGGGGAAACAGTGAAGCTCGTGTCATCACGAAGTCAAGTCCCGTTGAACGCGACGGAAAAACTGTCGCGGAAGTGACCGAAGTTCGAGGTGTCGTCGATCCCATCTACAATGAAAAACGCAAAGAAGCCCAGCAACTCACCATCGACTGGTTTCGGGAACATGTGACGCGGGACGCGAAGAAGACGTCAGCAATTAAAGGTCAGCGGTAGGTCTCTGGAACCAGGAACTAGATCAATCAGCGTGAAATGATCGGAACACTTCTTATGAACAAATCACCACATTGGAGCGGCCTCATCGCTGCCCTGGTTATCGTTGGGATCGTCAACACGAACCTTCCTGCCAATGAAACGCCGCAGCCCAACGTCGTCTTCTTCCTCGTCGATGATCTGGGGCAAAGGGATGTTGGATGCTACGGCAGCCGGTTCTATGAAACTCCGGCTATCGACCAGTTGGCAAAAGAAGGCATGCTGTTTGACAATGCTTACTCGACATGCCACGTCTGCTCGCCGAGTCGCGCGAGCATCCTGACCGGGAAGTATCCGGCGCGAACGAATTTGACCGAATGGCTGGGCGGGCGACCGGAATGCGACTATGAGAAATTGCATCACGGCGAGAAGCTAACCGGTCTGCCCGATGCAGAGCAAACGTTGGCGGAAACACTGCGCGAACATGGCTACGCCACCGCGAACTACGGCAAAGCCCATCTGAACAAAGACCCAATGAGTTATGGATTTGATGTAGCAATCACGGGGTGGGTCAGATCCTACTATCATCCGTTTTCACCGGCTTACAGTAAAACACTGCCAGCAAAAGAGGGCGATTACTACACGGATAAGCTGACAGATGCCGCCATTGATTTCATTGAACGTAACAAAGACAAGCCGTTCTTTGTGCATCTGGAACATTTTTCAGTGCACGATCCGATTCAAGGCCGGAAGGATCTCGTTCAGAAGTACAAAACCAAACTTGCGACGATGCCGCCCCAGGAAGGCCCGGATTACATTTTGGAACCTAACCCGGATGGCCCCACGATTAGCGAAGAGAAGCTCAAAGCCCTCGAAGAAGACGACACCGGCACAACGCACCAAAATGAGCGTGTGTGGTGGGTGAAGCAAAAGCAGGATAACGTTGAGTTTGCAGGAATGGTTGAGGCGACGGATGAAAGCCTCGGTCGCATCCGCGCGAAGCTCAAAGAACTCGGACTGGAACAAAACACCATCATCATTTTTACGTCCGACAACGGAGGCATGGCGGCATCGAATCAATATCGTGGCATCAATCATCCACCAGAGACTTTGAACTCACGTTATGCCAGTTCCAATTTACCGCTTCGCGGAGCCAAAGGTTGGAACTACGAAGGCGGCATTCGAGTACCGCTGATTGTTCACTGGCCTGACAAAACTCAACCAGGTTCCAGTTCACATGCGATCGTTACAGGAACGGATTACTATCCAACTCTGCTCGAAATGTTGAGCCTCCCTGCGTTGCCGGATCAACACGTCGACGGCCGAAGTTTTGTCCCTGCCTTGAAAGCGGAAGCATACGATCGCGGACCGATCTACTGGCACTTTCCCCACTATAGCAACCACGGCTTCCAGAGTCCGGGTGGAGCGATCCGATCCGGGCAATACAAATTGCTCGAATATTACGAATACGGAACTGTTCAGCTCTTCGATCTGAAAAATGACATCGGCGAGCGAAACAATCTCGCGAAGTCACAACCAGAAATCGCCAGGAAGCTGAAGAAGATGATGCACGACTGGCGGGACGAAGTCGACGCGAAGATGCCCTATCCCAAAACAGCAACATCAAAGCCTGCACGTGGCTCGCGAGTGCGTGCATATTAGGTAGGGTGGAAGACTGTCGGTCAGCCTTACCAACCGAAACTCCTGCCGAGTATCGCTAAAAAAAATGACTGCGAGGCCATTATGAGAAACAGGACATTGTCAGCTCTTCTCGTGTTTTCACTGACGTGCATCCTTGCAGTACCGCATGCGTCGGCCCAGACGATGCACTCTCCGACGACCATGCCGACTGCCAGGGCGGAGGCAGTCGGCATGTCGACGGACGGCTTGAGTCGAATTGACGAAGCGATGCAGAATCACATTGATGCCGGGCATATTCAAGGCGCGGTCACGATCGTCGCCCGACGCGGAAAGGTCGTTCACTTCTCGACGCATGGAGAAATGGATGTATCAAAGAGTCGCGCGATGGAGTCTGACGCGATCTTTCGTATGGCTTCGTCAACGAAGCCCGTGCTGGGCGCTGCCGCGATGATGATGATCGAGGAAGGCCTGATACAGCCGAGTGATCCCGTTTCGAAATACATCCCCGAGTTTGCCGACTTGAAAATAGCGGTGTTGGCCACACCGGAGGACCGGAACATCAGCCCGGCGTGGGTCAATCTCAAAAATGTCCCGGATCATCGTCTGGTGCCACTCGACACGCCGCTGACGATTCACCATCTGCTCACTCATACGTCCGGCATCATGAGTGGAGGCCTCGGGGCAGCGGTCAATCCGAGTGTAAAGCACACGAAAGGCGAAACGCTGGCCAGCTACGTCCCACAGCTCGCGAAGGTGCCACTGGATTTTCAACCGGGAACCCGATGGAGTTACAGCCCTCGCACCGGGCTGGATGTGGTTGCACGAATCATCGAAATCGTCTCCAGAACTCCCTTCGACGAATTCCTGCGGAAAAGAATTTTCGATCCGTTGCAGATGAACAATTCGTATTTCAACTTACCCTTCGACAAGGAATCGAAACGCGTCGTGATCCGGGGGAAAAGTGACTGGGCGAAACTGAAGGGCTGGGGTGGACCGACAAAGTACTTTTCTGCATCGGGCGGACTTTCCAGCGCGGCCGAAGATTATCTGCACTTCGAACAGATGCTTCTGAGCGGCGGTGAACTCTTCGGGCACCGACTGCTTCGTGCGGAAAGCGTAGAGATGATGAGCCGCAATCAGGTTGGTGAGCTGTTCATCGGTGGCAGGAAGGGACGAAACGGAATGGGTTTTGGGTACACGGTCGCCGTCACTCTGGATCCGGATGCAGCAAAGAACAATCGCGGGACTGGCGCTTTCGGATGGGGCGGCGCGTTTGGCACGACGTCCTGGACCGATCCCAGGAACCAATTGGTTGCCGTCATCATGCTGCAGCAACCGCATGGGCCGACGCAGAACGATTTCGGCAAAGCTGTTCGGCAGTCGATCATTGAATAGCGACGCCGGCGGTCAGTCCACCGAGCGGTTATTCTGCGCGTTTGGCCGAACCGGCATTTTTTTCGCTGGTCAGCCGTTTGAGGACCGCAGCGCGCAGCCGAGATGGCGAGTGTCATCGTTTCGATTACGCGTCGGGATGCAATCCAGCCGCCTCTTGAATCAGCTTGATAGTTAGTGGGTGACTCGATATTTCATCGGGTGGTTGAAACGGGGGTGAGAACAGCAAAAAGCTCCGCGAAGTTGAGGTGAAGATTCGTATTGCTTGTTGTAGATGCACGCAAAACGGAGTCAACACGCTCAATCT
>JAAERP010000037.1 GCA_024230215.1 Fuerstiella sp.
GTGTTCCGGACAACGCACCGCCAGACAGATCCGCAACATTACCTCCTTGCGTCTCCCCCGCCTGCGTTTCCGAATGAAGCAAATCAGACAAGCCAATGGCACCCATCCCCATCCCGAAACCATGCAGGAATCGACGGCGTGACATACCCCATTCGGGGTCAAAGCCTGTGCATTTCAAATTCATCGTGTTCCTATCGTTTGGTGACGCATTCATCATGATTGATCAGAGTGTTGGCAACACTGGCCCAAGCTGCGATCGAAGCCAGTGATTCGTTCGACACCGCATTGGCATGTGGCTCTACTCCTCCTGCTGACTCCCCGTTCAGATAAAACTGGATCTTGCCGGACTTGAAATCCGCCGTACATACCACATGTGTCCATTCGCCAGCTGCTGGTGCGCGATCAGCCATGACCACGGTGTCCCCGCAAATGAAACGCAAACCACCGTGCAAATCCAACAACAGGCCATCCGCTTTGCCCGGGGTGATTTTATCCCACAGACGTCCTCCACCAGCAGCGACTGGCCTGACCCAGGCTTCCAGCGTCAGTCCCTCGGAA
>JAAERP010000038.1 GCA_024230215.1 Fuerstiella sp.
AAAACTTCGGTCACGCACGTCGGCTACTTGTCGAATACTTTGGGGCACGTCAAACGCTGGCCGGCATCACGCCGGAAGATTGCGAACGTTGGAAACGCTGGCTGCTGACCGAAAAGCAGCACGCGGAAGCGACAGCAAGCAAACATATCAAAAGAGCAAAGACGCTATTCACGGCAGCAGTAAATGACCGGCTGCTGAGTGCAAGCCCTTTTCAAAAGGTTAAGACCGGCAGCGAAGCAAACGACCAGCGACATTACGAAGTGACCGCTGAAATAGCCGCTGACGTTATCGCTGAATGTCCTGACGATGATTGGCGTCTGATATTCGCCCTGGCACGTTACTGCGGTTTGCGGTGCCCGTCAGAAGTCCTGACGCTGAAATGGTCTGACGTGTTATGGGACCAGAAGAAGCTACGGATTGATTCACCCAAAACAGGCCTTCGGTTCTGTCCGATATTCCCCGAACTGGCACCAATACTAGAAGCGGCATTTGACGCAGCACCAGACGGTGCGACCTTTTGCGTGCAGCGATACCGGCAAGGGTATAACCCAGCGACGACCATGAAGAAAATCATTGAACGTGCAGGGCACGAACCTTGGCCGAAACTATTTATCAATTGTCGAAGCACCAGACGAACGGAACTACAACGACAGTATCCTGACCACGTTATCAACAAATGGCTGGGGCACAGCTCGGCGGTTGCCGAACGGCACTACCTGCAAGTCACCAAAGACGACTGGACCGAAGGT
>JAAERP010000039.1 GCA_024230215.1 Fuerstiella sp.
ACCTTCGGTCCAGTCGTCTTTGGTGACTTGCAGGTAGTGCCGTTCGGCAACCGCCGAGCTGTGCCCCAGCCATTTGTTGATAACGTGGTCAGGATACTGTCGTTGTAGTTCCGTTCGTCTGGTGCTTCGACAATTGATAAACAATTTCGGCCAAGGTTCGTGGCCTGCACGTTCAATAATTTTCTTCATTGTCGTGGCTGGGTTATATCCTTGCCGGTATCGCTGCACGCAAAACGTCGCACCGTCTGGTGCTGCGTCAAATGCCGCTTCCAGGATTGGTGCCAGTTCGGGGAATATCGGACAGAACCGAAGGCCCGTTTTCGGTGAATCAATCCGTAGCTTTTTCTGGTCCCACAACACGTCAGACCATTTCAGCGTCAGGACTTCTGACGGGCACCGCAAACCGCAGTAACGTGCCAGCGCGAATATCAGACGCCAATCATCGTCAGGGCACTCAGCGATAACGTCAGCGGCGATTTCAGCGGTCACTTCGTAATGTCGCTGGTCGTTTGCCTCGCTGCCAGTCTTAACCTTCTGAAAAGGACTTGCTGTCAGCAGTCGGTCGTTCACCGCTGCCGTGAATAGCGTCTTTGCTCTTTTGATATGTTTGCTTGCTGTCGCTTCTGCGTGTCGCTTTTCTGTCAGTAGCCAACGCTTCCAACGTTCGCAATCTTCCGGCGTGATGCCGGCCAGCGTTTGACGTGCCCCAAAGTATTCGACAAGTAGCCGACGTGCGTGACCGAAGTTTTCCAGCGTTCCTCGTTTGCAGTCGTCACGCCCAGCGATATAGGCGGCGCAGTACGCGTCCAGGAACATGCCGGCGTCAGTGCCTAGCTTTTCGTTCTGCGCTTCTGCCAAACCTTTTTCGGTTAGCTTCTTCCTGATTCGCGCGTCAATGTCTCGCGACCGAAGCCATTTTTCTGTTTCGGGGTTTGGTGTCCTGCCGGCTTCTGACGCGTCAATCAGTTCTGCAATGTGCCGATAGTAAGATTCGGCAGACTTGCGTGACACGTCGCCCAGCCAAACAGCTTGCTGTCGCTTGCGGCTATTTCGCCACCTGACTTTGTAGCCGGTTCGTTTTCCTGACTCTTTGTGTAACGACGCCATTCGTTCCCC
>JAAERP010000040.1 GCA_024230215.1 Fuerstiella sp.
ACCGCCGTCGGAGCCCCCATCACTGCCACCTTTGCGTTTGTCTTTGCCTCCGTCTGACCCACCGTGACGTCCGCCCTGATTCAGTTTGGCGTCGACTTTCAGCTCGTCCTTCTTCTTATTGAACTTCAGGTTAACGTGATCACGCTCGTCCGTGCCAACGATGTACAGCGTGCCATCCACCAGGCCGACTCCGATCACGACGGCTGTTGTTGAGGCGCTTGCCAAACCACCGTTGTCGTCCAGCACCGATACGTTGATCGAATAGATACCGCCATTCGGGTAATGATGAGTCGCGGTGAATAAGTCATTCAACTGATCGACAGAAGTAAGCGTTTCACCCGGGGTGTTATCGTTATCCGGATCTGATCCATCACCCCACTTGACAATCACCGTGTGCGTGTCCAGCAAACCGATGTCACGGAACGCGCCATCTATTGTTACCTGACCATCGGCGGACCGGCGTTCAAGTGTTGCGCTGCTGGAAGATAGTGCGGTGATTCGGGGAGCCACGTTTTCGGAAACAAAAGTGACTTCGCCGACACCTGTCGCGTCGTGGGCATGATAGATAACATCCTCGATATCGAATGGTGATGTGAGTGCCACGCCGTCAATCTGAAAAGCATTTCCGATTGCCGATATTGTACTCACGCTGTTGTTGCGAATGGCTTCACCTGGGCCATGCACGTTGATCACGTTGCCGCCCTGATCGCCGGGCAGCCCCAGATCGACGATACCGGCATTGGCCTCGATGTATTGGCTGACTGCCGGTTTCGTCAGTCACGGCTATGACATGCGATGGTTGCACCGCCAGATCGTTTCGAGCAATACCTATCAGCGGAGCTGGAAACCTAACGAAACGAATGGCCAGGACCGACGAAATTTCAGTCGATCGATCCCGCGACGTATCCCCGCCGAGGTCGTTTACGATGGCCTGAAGCAGGCCGTTGCCGGTTCGCAACAGCTGGAGGACGTACGCAACGATTTAGCTCGACGAGCCATCGGACATTTGTCCATGCGACTGGCCGGCACGTATGCCATGCACGTATTCGGTAAGCCGGATCGCGCGGTTAATTGCGACTGCGAACGAGTCAACCAGCCAACACTGCTGCAATCGGTTTTCCTGCAGAACGACCCACTCGTTGAGCAGAGACTGGACGAAAGCGGATGGCTTCGTGAGATCGCAGCTCTGGAGGAAACAGACAAATCGATTGAGCGCGCCAGGATCGTGAGAACTGCGTGGCTGCGCACTGTCAATCGTCCGCCCACGCCTGAGGAAGCAGATAGAGCCCTGAGACACTTAGCTGGCGTGAATTCCCTTTCAGAAGGAGTCGGCGATCTGCTTTGGGCATTGATCAACACGAAAGAATTCATCTTGAATCGATAATTGCGCAGGCACATCTCTGTGCGATTCGCACGATCTCGGGAGAATCAACCTGCGTGACAGGGGATCATTCCATGAAGCCTTTTACTGACATACTCTCACGACGCCAATTGCTCAAGGTGGGCATGCTGGGCACTGGTTTCTCACTGGACAGCTGTTTGCGGCTTGAGGCAGCGTCTGAACAACCGAACAAGGAACGGTCTGCAATTCTTGTGTTTCTTGGCGGGGGGCCGGCACACCAGGATACATTCGATCTGAAGCCCGAGGCGCCGGCTGAGTATAGGGGGCAATTCAGCCCAATCGCGACTTCCACGCCTGGCGTCGAAATCTGCGAGCACATGCCGAAGCTCGCTGCGCGTTCAGGGAAATACGGTGTGATACGCGGGGTCACACACAACCTGGCAGCACACGGACTGGGAACTCGATATCTGATGACCGGAAACCGACCCACGCCGGTGGTCAAGTATCCGATGTATGGTTCTGTCGTGAGCCGTGAGTTTCCTGCCGCGGAAGATCTGCCGTCATTCGTTTCCATCGATCGTCCGGTAGAAGGCCCGGGCTATCTGGGCACGGAATATGGGCCGCTGTCGACCGGCGAAAAACCACGTTATGGCCAGCCGTTTCGTGTTCGTGGAATCACGCTGGGCGATGGTCTGACGATCGACAAATACAGATCACGTCGCAATCTACTGACGGACATCGACACAGCGTTCAATGGTTTTGAAGGGTTGGATGATTCAGTGCGGGGTCTCGATCGATTCTCCGAACAGGCCTACCGCATCATCAGTTCTCCACGAGCGCGCGACGCTTTCGATCTGAGACGGGAGCCAGACCGCGAGGTCGACCGTTTTGGCAGGCATGACTTTGGTCAGAGCATGATGCTGACAACTCGACTGGTCGAAGCGGGCGTTCGATTCGTGACGGTGCTGGTGGAGGGCTGGGACACACACTCTGACAACTTCACTACGCTTGGTCGAGAACTGCTGCCACGTCTTGATCAGTCTCTGTCCGCCCTGCTGGATCGACTCGACGAACAGGGACGTCTGGAATCAACATCGATCCTCGTCACCGGAGAATTTGGACGCACGCCAAAGGTCAACAGCAAGGCTGGGCGGGACCACTGGGCTCGAGCCATGTCGGCTCTGATGGCGGGTGGCGACGTGCGCGGTGGTCAGGTGATTGGAGCGACGGATGAGAAGGCGGAAGGCCCTGCAGGTGACGGGTTCACGCCCGACGATCTTGCCGCCTCGTTCCTGCACAATATTGGCATCGACCCGAAAACCGAATACGCAGCCAACGTGGGTCGACCGATCACACTCATTCGAAACGGTCAGCCCATCCGGAAATTATTTGCCTGACAGACTACGCAACTGCACACGGGTCTCATGGCAACAAACCGCCTGCATTCCGTTAACTCTGCGGGAGAGTTTCTGTAGCGGATCGAATGCTGACGTTCTGCCTGATCATTGGTGACGTACAATTCCGACAAACAGCTCATTCTGGTGTAATCAGGACAGAAAATGTATATCGTGTGGGCAGTAACTCTGTTGCCTGCAGTCCGGAGCCATTGCCATGCGTTTGTTCCCTGGACCTTTGCTACACCCTCGCCGAAATTTCCTCGGGCAAACTTTAGTCGCTGCCAGCGCCAGTGTTCTTTCTGCTTTGTTTGGGCGAGGTGATGATTCAGCCGGAATTGTGGATCGAGACCTTGCGGCGGCGATGGGCAAGGCCGAATTGTCGATGCAGTTTCGTGGCAGCACTGTCGACGAGTGTCGTGACTGGCAGAATGAGTTTCGAACGAAGCTGAACGAACTCATGGGAGATTCCACGCCGCCGCCGAAGTGGACGATCGTCGAACAGAGTCAAACGGAATTCGACGAATACACTCGACTCGAACTGTTGCTAACCGCCGAAGACGTGCCGTCGTTGCCCGTCTATCTGTTGATACCAAAGGGATTGCCTGCCGGGCAGAAGGCACCGGCCGTGCTGTGTGTGCATGGTCATGGACCGTTCGGTAATGATGCGATTGTTGGCCGTCGAGAGCAGGAGGGTGCGGCTGAGCACATCGAGAAGCTGAATTATGATTACGGAGTGCAGTTCGCAAAACGGGGCTACGTTGTTGCCGCACCGTGCATGATTCCTTTTGGCCGTCGCGTGGACAGCGAGGCCTATCGAGGCAAGGACCCATGCGCGGTGACATTCGTCCGAATGCAGGCGCTGGGCAAGCTGCCCATCACGGCTAACGTGCGAGATCTGCGCTGGTCGATTGACCTGCTGCAAAGTCGTCCGGAGGTAAACGACGGTGCGATCGGTTGTGCCGGACTATCGTACGGCGGACGCATGACGATGATGGTATCGGCTATTGACGAACGCGTGCGTGTGGCGGCCGTCAGCGGGGCGTTGAATCTGATGCAGGAGCGCATGACATTGCGACACAGTTGCGGCTCGCAGATCATCCCTGGACTACTTAAGTACGGCGACTACTCCGAAATTGGATCATTGATCGCCCCGCGACCCTGTGTCTGGGAAACCGGTTCAAAAGACAGCCTGATCGTGCCGAAGTGGGACGACGTGTTTCGCGGCCGGCTGCGTCGCGTGTACGAGGCGATGGACGCCGGCAGAAGGCTGCACTTTGACCGCTTTGAAGGCGGTCATGAATGGAGCGGCAGAATCGCGTTCCCGCTGTTCGACGAAGTCCTGAAATCCCGCAGCGTTTCACGCTGACTTGTGGCCGCGAAGAACGCTTTTCGATAGCAGTTTCGTTACTCCCACAAGCCAGTATCGTCTACGACAACAAGCAAATTGCCTAACTCCGAATCCCAACGTATATTTGTGTGGCGTTGGCCACCCGGAATCCGGTTACTGCAGCAGACTGCGATCGAGTACGTCGCGAGCTTTCTGGAAGTAGTCCTGCCATTCGATCTCCGGCGATTCGTTCTTCAGGCAGTCGCGGACTTTCTGCAGCGTGTTGCGGGCCATATGCGGGCATCGGTTACAGGCACATGTTTCACCGGTTGACGTCATGATGCCAGGAACGGGCACGAACCTGTGCTGTGGAGCAGATTTTTCGAATGCGTGAATCATGGCCGATTCTGTCGCCACAAGGAATGTCGTCGGCTCGGTGATCGACATCACGTACTGCCGCATCCTTTCCGTGCCGCCGATGAAGTCGGTGAGCTCGAGAATATTCTGAGGACATTCCGGGTGGGCGATTACGACGCTGCCCGGAGTATTTCGTTTTGCTCGAATCAGATCCTGAATACTGAAGACCTCGTGCACCATGCACGAACCAGGCCACATGATCATCTTCCGTCCACTGACTTCCATCAGATACCTGCCGAGATGCTGGTCGGGCACGAACAGAATCTCACGGTCTTTGGGAACGCGTTCGATGATGTCACGAGCGTTGCCACTGGTCACAATCCAGTCACACAGGCTTTTCACTGCGGCCGACGTGTTGATGTACGCGACCGTATCGAACGTACGCCCCTGAGATCGAAGTTGCTCCTGGAAGGCGGCCAGCTGGTCGGCCGGGCAGCTTTCTGCCAGAGAACATCCGGCCAGCATGTCGGGAATCAGTACACGCTTCTGCGGACTCATGATCTTGGCCGACTCACCCATAAAGTGAACGCCGGAAAACACGATCGTTGAAGATTTCACCTGAATCGCGTCCCGCGCCAGCTTCAGGCTGTCACCGGTAAAATCAGCGATATCCTGGATGTCACCATCGACGTAGAAGTGAGCAAGGATGCTGGCGTCCTTTTCTTTTTTCAGCTCCTCAATTTCATCCATCAGGTCCAGTGGATCTTCATAGGCTTCATTCTGATCAGGAGTTACGACTGGCGACGACATCGGTTGACCTTAGGGCAGTTTATTTATGTGTAGACGATACTGGCTCGTGAGAGTAGCGAAACTACTATCGAAAAGCGTTCTTCGCGGCCACAACTCAGCGTGAAACGCTGTAGTCGGAATCGGCAGGATGAGCACGGCAATGGATCGAAGATGAATGGCACACCTCCGTCAGCATTATGACGTGATGCGAGCGGTTCGTCGACCAGCTGAGAGGTCCAACAGCCGTCAAAAAGAGCGACGTGTGGACTTTTGTGGAGCGGGCGTCTCCGTTGAGAGCTTAATCAGCATCATTTTCCCACAGTCATGGCACCGCTGCTGAAAACGGCTGGTGACTCGCGTGATGGCTCGCAAATCCGGATTGGCCAGCGTCAGGTTTCCAAGCTTGTCGAAAGCCATCGCCTGAGTTCCGCGTGGGGCATTCGCAAACGTGTCTGGCTGTTGCGCACGTCTATCCGTGGGCTTCAGCAATATTGCTTTGCCAGTGGCATCTTCACACAACGCGACCAGATACCCGCCGGGGTGATACGTCAGGCGAGTCGTTGTGGCCGGCACGTACCCGATGGTCTCACGACTGCCGTCGACGCCAACCGATACCACTTTGCCACTGTTGAGCAGTACACTGATTGTGGCCCCAATCGCGTTGACGGCCAGGTCTTTAGTGGGTTCGGAGACTGTGGTGATGGACTGAGTATCGCCCTCAACAGTGATCCTGAAGACTTCGCCGGTCCTGCCGTTAGTTGTATACAGACTTCCATCCAGCGGATTCGCTCCCAGTCCGGTCGGGGCAAACGGCAAGTGAACAACTTCGTGCTGAACGCCCGTCTCCGTCATTCGGACAATACGTCCCGAGCCTCGGCTGGCCAGCAATGCGTGAGCCCCCATCTGAGGAGAATCAACAACTCGGGTCAAACCTTCCAGTTCCCGACCAATGAGGCTGGCTTCTCCAGAGGAATCGATCCGGAACAGAACTTTGCCCACCCGGTCAGCAACCAAAGTGTCCCCAAAGTTCGTGAGCGTTACATCCACGGGGTCGACGACTCGAAGTGGAAGCCGCTCAATCACGGGTCTTGAGTGAAGTGTGATGGGGAGGTGTTTATGTAGATGTGTGTCCTCGCCGAACGCAGCGCCCGACATCGCCATTGTGGCGACAATCATCAGCGTTCCTGGCAGAAAACTACAAGACATCCCCGTCCCCACATCCAAAGCTTGCCGCGATTTGATGGTGATCAAACACGGATTCAGTACGGTCGTCATGACGATGGTCACTTCGAACGCATCATTATCGCCCCAGAACCACGTTTCGTCAACGATTCATTATAGAAACGGTCTTTCAGCGGCCTGTCGGCTGTTTTCTTGTATTTGTGCGGCGGACCCCTGACTGTATTTGCCGCAACCCGTGTGCCATAATAGCTTTACAACATTCCCCACAACTCCGAAAATGTCGTGTCGGTTACGTTCTGCGATTCCAGTCGAATTGCATGGGGCGCTCGCGGATGATTCCTGTTCCGCGTGACTATAGAACAGGATTTGATGCATCTGAGTTGGTAGACTGCACGCAACTCGCCAGAGAATTCTCGCCATGATGATTTCCCGCAACGAACCCAATCGTGGTGAAAAACCAGAGGTCGCATTTCGTTGGACCCCATCCATGAGCTTTATGAGAATAGTCTCGCTGCTGGTTCTTGCGATGATTTCCAACGCCGTTGCTGAGGATTCGAAATTCAGCGCATCTGATTTCGAGCACTTCGAAAAGAAAATCAGGCCGTTGCTGAGCAGGCGGTGTTATTCGTGCCATTCGGGCACAGCAAAAACGGTCCACGGTGGTTTGCGTCTGGATACGTTCACGGATCTGCAACGTGGTGGCGACAGCGGGCCCGCCCTTGTTCCGGGAGACGCCAGGAAAAGCCTGCTGGTCGAGGTGTTGCACTATGATGGCGACATTCAGATGCCGCCAAAAGGGAAACTGCCGGATGCTGAGATCGCCGTCCTGACCGAATGGGTGAAACGCGGTGCTCCTTTTTCGTCTGATATGGAAACATCTGATCGTCCGGACGGGGAAATCGATTATCAGGCGGGTCGCCAATTCTGGTCGTTTCAACCGGTCGAAGAGCAAACGCCGCCAAACGTGAGTGACACTTTGTGGCCCCGTCAACGGATCGATTATTTTCTGCTGGCGGCGATGGAGCAGAACAATCTGCGACCGTCGGACGTGGCCGACCGCAGAACTTTGCTGCGTCGTCTTTCGTTTGATCTGACGGGGTTGCCGCCTACGCCTGAAGAGCTGGACCGTTTTCTGAACGACGACAGTGAGCAGGCCTACGAAGCACAAGTCGATCGACTGCTGCAGTCACCACATTTTGGCGAACGCTGGGGGCGTTTGTGGCTCGACTTTGCCCGTTACACCGACACGACCGCGAGCTGGCTGAATTCGACCGGCCAGGCACATCTTTACCGTGACTGGGTTGTTCAGGCATTCAATGATGATATGCCGTACGACGACTTTATTCGACGTCAATTGGCGACAGACATGATGACGGATACCGGCCCGGCGGATGTTTCCGCGCTTGGATTTCTGGGACTGAGCCCGAACTATTGGAAGGAGTTGAAGCTTCCGGCAGAGATTATCAAAGTGATCGTGGCCGACGAATGGGAAGAACGCGTTGACGTGGTCTCGCGCACGTTTCTTGGATTGACAGTTGCGTGTGCTCGGTGCCACGACCACAAGTTCGATCCCATCGGTATGAAGGACTACTACGCAATGGCGGGCGTCTTTGCCAGCTGTCGCATTTCTGAGCGTCCGACGATTGATGACCAGCGTTTTGAGTCCGTCAGGGCGGCGCGCGCTGACGTTGAGAAATTGGAAAAAGAACTGGCGGCACTCAGGAAGAAGAAGCCGGTACCCGAAGAGCAGGTACAGGAAATCGTCAGAAAAATCAGCCTGGTGAAATCGTCGACGGCAGATTATGACGCCCCGATGGCCAGCGCGTTGATCGAGGAATCGTTGTTTGTTGAGCGAGCCGGCGAGCGTGCCGACGAAGGCACAAAGCTGGAGTACCGTGGTGAACCTCGTGACCTGAACGTGTTCCTCCGAGGCAACCCGAATCGGCTGGGCGAAGTGGTGCCGCGACGATTTCTGCAGGTCCTTTCGCCGACAGACTTGCAGCCGTTTACAAACGGAAGTGGCCGACTGGAACTTGCCGAATCGATCGTCGGCCCGGCGGCAGCACTGACCGCCCGAGTGATTGTCAACAGAATCTGGGCGGCACACTTCGGTCGAGGCCTGGTGGCCACTCCCAGCAATTTCGGTCGACAGGGCGCCCCCCCCACGCACCCGGAACTGCTGGACGACCTGGCCGCCCGCTTCATGGCAACCGGTTGGTCATTGAAAACGCTGCATCGTGAAATCGTTTTGTCAGCGGCGTACCGGCAATCCGGTTCGGCAGAGTCGTCATCGGACTCAGGGAACAAACTCCTTGCCCGGATGACTCGTCGTCGGCTGGATGTGGAATCGTGGCGCGACGCAATGCTGCAGGCGTCCGGTCAACTGGAACCGACAGTGGGTGGACCATCGATTGCTCTGGACGATCCGAAGAATATGCGGCGAACAATCTACGCAACAATCCATCGACGCGAGATGTCGACCATGCTGTTGACCCACGACTTTCCCGATCCGACGTCGCATAGTCCACAACGCGTCAGCACAACGACCTCACTCCAGGGCCTGTACGCATTAAACGGCCCGTTGCTGGAAAACCAGGCTTCCGTCCTGGCAGCGAGACTGGCCAGTGAATTTCCGGATAACGACAGCAAACGCATCGCGCGAGCCTATTCATTACTGTATTCCCGCCAGCCGAGCCCGCCGGAACTGAAACTTGGCCTGCAATATCTCGCAGCCTGTGAAGAAGGCGAACGACCGGCTGCATGGCAGCAGTATGCTCATGTCCTGCTGGCTGCAAACGAATTTCTGTTTGTCGATTGACGAATACGTGCGGATTGGACGCCTTCAGTGATTTCCTAGGAACGCTCACACAGACGATTGCAGGGATAGTTTCAAAGCATACACTAGTGGTGTGATAATATAGTGCATGACGCAGGTTATTGTTGCTGACACTGAAGATATGTTTTGCGATGGCCTTTTGAGTCGCCGTCATGAGCCGTGTGTCCGACGTAAATACCGGTCAGGAATCAGATTCGCGTGAAGAGTTTGCGCAACATCTGCGGCACCGGGCCAGGCAGGCGGCTGAAGCGTCGGTGCACCATGCATGGCTTGCGCAGCAATATCTGGATCTGTCGCAGAAGTTCGATCAACTGGCGGAACAGTCAGGTTCTACTGATATCGCTCAGCTGCAACAGGCAGTTGCGTCGCTGGACGATAGCATATCGAATCAACCGGAACTGTCGTCCAAACTGAATACCGGGTGCTCTGACGCCGCCGGTCCGGTGTCAATTGCAGCGGCAGCTTCGGAAAGGCGCTCTGCGTCCTGCCCGACCCTGCCTCTCCCTGCTGACCCCGCACCGCGCGAAGGGAATTCGCAGCAGGAATCAGCGACAGGGGCGAAGTCACCGAAGCGACGGCCACGCCACGTCACCACGCGTCGGTTTGTGGAACGTGTTCGGTCCGCGAAGCCTGCCGCGTCAAAGCGGGTCAGAGTGAAGGCAAAGAAGTCTGACCTGAAACCGAAACAAAGAACCGCTGGGGAAGCGTTTACAAAAGGGGGCAGCTCGATTGCTACAAGTCTCGGACTCTTTGCACTCAGTGTGTTCATATTGCACACCATCACGTGGCAGCTGGAGGACGTCGTTCCGCTGAATCCGCTGATCGCAGCTTTCGCGTCGGATGCAAAACCCGTCGAAGAAGCCCAGCCCGTGGAACCACCGGAAGAAGAGGAAGGCGATCAGACAGAACAGGAAGTCGAAGAGCCCGTCGAGATACCGGAAGAAGAACCGGTCGTGCCTGAACCGGAAGAAGAACCAGCGGAAGAACCCGAACCAGCGGAGCTGGAATCGGTCAGCGACGTTGAAATGTCTGAGTCTCCGGTACCGCTCGCCGACGTTGATCCGACGACAGCCGTGGCAACAGCGTCAATCAACAACCGTAGTGACGCCGGTCGCAAGGTCATGCTGCAAAAGCATGGTGGATCCCAGGCCAGCGAATCTGCGGTGCGCCAAGCGCTGGAATGGCTGGCATCGGTGCAGCATCCTCAGGGTTGGTGGGATTTTGGCAATGTCGGGCCATCGGGAAACGCTGGTACCATCAACAATCCGATTGGCGGAACGGCGTACGCCCTGCTGCCATTTCTGGCCGCCGGACAGACTCATCGAGAAGGCGACTACCAGAAAGCTGTCGCAGCGGGGCTGACTTATCTGACCAATATCGGTGTCGCTGCTCGGGCGGGTTACGATCTGCGCGGGATGGTCAACAAGCAGAGCAACGACAAGGCTCCCAACGAAGCCTACTATGCTCACGGTGCTGCCACGCTGGCGCTATGCGAAGCCTATGGCATGACGAAGGATCGCCGCCTGAAAAAAGCGGCGGAAGGTGCCGTGCGATTCATTGTGAATTCGCAGGATCCCCGAGGTGGTGGCTGGCGATACAACCCGCAGGAACCCGGGTCCACATCGGTCACCGTCGTTCAGGTAATGGCGTTGATGGCGGGTAAGAAAGCCGGCATTGATGTTCCGGACAGTGTCTTCAAAGGAGTTATGCATTATCTCGACAGTGTGCAGGTCGATGGCACAGGTCGCTATGGTTATGAAATTCAAAAGAAACAGTACACCGGAGCCAGAACGGCGATGGCGTTGCTGTGTCGAATGTATCTGGGCTGGGGTCGCGACGATGGCGACATGCGGGCGGGAGTTACCTTGCTGGACAAGGCCGGCCCATACGAGAATCTTTATAGTCTATACTTTGCGACTCAGGCGATGAAAAACTGGGGAGGGGACGAATGGGTCCGCTGGAATGTTCGCCTGCGTGACGACCTTATTGCTCGTCAGGAAACCGCGGGTCCAGCGAAAGGCAGCTGGAAGCCTCGCACCGGAGCCCTCCACGCCAAACAGGGCGGCCGTCTGCTGACGACGTCCCTGGCGACAATGACGCTTGAGGTTTATTACCGCTACAAACCGTTGCTGCCGGAAGAAGCAGTTTCTGATATGGCGAAGTCGCAGTAGTCTTCGGCACCGGGTGGCACTGGTTGCTTGCACCTGTGCTGCAGAGCAGCAGGAGGCCTGTCGTGCTCTCGAACGACGGATCGCCCGAAGACCGTCCAATCACAACCTCCCGTGCCTGCGGCACCCAAAGGTTGCGAGCAACCTGGGCTACCCAATAGCAACCTAGGCTACCCAATAGCAACCTGGGCTACCCAATAGCGTCGGGTCGCCCTGTTGCCTGCAACAAGGATCGCGCAGCAACAAGAGGCAGGACAACTCAGCTGCGATTCGTGGTCACAGCGGTCTTCTACGGACTGGTGAACCGCCGGAGGCGCACTGAGCCTGCGAAGGAAGCCCTTGTGTTGTGCGACGAACGGTGCTCTTGATTTTTTCGATTCAATGGACCGTTCACTCAAGCAGCCGGGCCCGATGAGCAGCAGTCGCTTCCATCAACTGTTCCCGACCTGCGAACGGAAGATAGGCCGCACGCATCACGAAGCCGTAGGCCCTGCCAATCTGTGGCTGCGGAATGAACCATTGAAAATCCCACGCCGGGTTCGTACTGCCTCCTCCGGTGGGTGACTGAGCCAGCCAGATGTTGTCCTGCAGCCGAAACATCTGGGCGAAGGCCATCTCGTGGCTGACGCCGTAATACCAGGATTCGGTGTACTCAAAATCTGACGGATGATTCACCAGCGTCAACGGAAAGTCGTCGTCCACTGGCGGCAGTGCTGCCACGCCCGTTGGTCGATGAGTGCTGTCGGTGCCGTGGTTCGGTGTGACACCCTTGATCCAGCGGGACGATTCACCGGATCCGGCAGCTCGTCCTTTGAAGAAGATCGCTCGCTCTTCGGGGGCCTGAATATAGCTGGCCCAGAACAACCCGATGTAATCGTGACGATAGTTGTCGGCCCGCGGAATACATTCAAACGTGTATTCGATCGTGCCATCTTCCAGCAATTGATAGCGGCCGCAGCTTTCCAGCATCCAGTTTCCCGTCGGTGGCTGGTACACTTCGACCGTATTCCTGTCGATGATTCGCAATTGCATCGGAAATTTGCGCGGCTCGAATTTTTCGACCAGTCCCTGTCTTGTGCCATCGTGAATGTGTTCGAAGTTGAGTCCGGCGACGGACGGGACGAACAGATTCTCACGGCGTTTGCTGTGTGTCAGTGAAGCAACGCCGTTGTATCCGGCACGATGTTGGGGCAACTCCGGAATATCGATCGCTGCGTTGTCAACGATGATTGCCTGAACATCGCCACGTTCCAGAATGACGTAGTGCTTGCCGGATACGCGATATGCTGCATTGGGATCTGTCAGGCTGGTTCGATTGACGACATCGTCGGCCTGAACTCCAGCTATCAGTGCAGCAAATAGTGCGGCTGTGAACGTCTTCATCTGTTTTCGCTTTCCAGCAATCCGGGACATTGGGCGGTCCGCGTGGACAGTTGCAGCGTAACACCCATCCGCAGGACTTTCGAGCGGTCTGCAGGAATGCAGCAATCAGCGTTTGCTGCGGTGATGTGTTCGCATCACAATGCGGCTGAACAAAAAGAGTCGGTTTTTGGGGTTTCGTGGAGTGTGCAATGCGTTTGTTTGATTTGGCTGTGGTTGTGGCTTTGGTTGTGGCTTTGGCTTCTGACGGGCATGCACAGGACGTGCTTGTCGAAGCGGAAAGTTTTGCATCTCACGGTGGCTGGAAGCTGGATACCCAGTTCATCGACGAAATGGGTTCGCCCTATCTGCTGGCTCATGGCCTGGGTAGTCCGCTGGACGACGCAACGACGACGGTCGAATTTCCGGAGACCGGCACGTACCACGTCTTCGTACGCACCAAAGACTGGGTCGCTCGCTGGAGCGCAACAGGACAGCCGGGCAGATTTCAATTGCTGGTTGATGACAAGCCGCTGCAGGAAACATTTGGCACGCGGGGAGCCAAATGGTTCTGGCACGACGGCGGTCAGGTTGAGATCACGTCGAAGTCAGCGAAGATTGCTCTTCATGATCTGACCGGTTTCGACGGTCGTTGCGACGCTGTTTTCTTCACCAGGTCCGGTGACGTTCCACCAAACGAATCCAACATCCTGTCAGACTGGCGACTTGCGCAGCTGGGGCTTGACGCCAAGCCAACACAAAAGGGACCGTACGATCTTGTGGTTATCGGTGGCGGCTATGCTGGCATGGGAGCCGCGATATCAGGGGCCCGGATGGGCTGCCGTGTCGCGTTGATTCAGAACCGACCGGTCCTGGGTGGCAACGGCAGCAGCGAGGTTCGTGTCTGGGCGAAGGGAAATATTCGCCGTGGCAAGTTTCCTCGCATCGGTGAAATCATCGAAGAGTTCTGTGATCACGCCGTCAAGTCACCGGGCACGAAAGAAGAGTTTGGCGATGAGTTGAAAGAGCAGATCATTCACGCCGAGGGCAATATCGATCTGTTCCTGAACCATCATGCCTACGCGGCGAAACGAGATAGCAATCGCCTGGAATCAGTGACAGCGTTCGACACGCGAACCAGCGAACATTTCGAGTTCACCGGCACATTGTTCAGTGACTGCACGGGCCACGGCACCATTGGCGCTCTGGCCGGTGCAGACCTGGACATGGAAGACAAAGGCCGCATGGGCATGAGCAATATGTGGGCATGGGCAGAACTTGAACAGGAGGCGAAGTATCCCGATACATCATGGGCTCTGGATCTGGAAATGGAGGACTTTCCGTATCCCCGCGACCATCATGGGCAGTGGTTCTGGGAGAGTGGGTTCGACCAGGACCCGTTGAGCGACGCCGAAGGCATTCGTGATCACAACCTGCGAGCAGTCTACGGTGCGTTCAACGCGATGAAGAATCGTGACGGTGCTGACCAGCACAGGAATGCCATCCTGACGTGGGTGGCGTACATTGGCGGCCCACGCGAATCGCGGCGGCTGATGGGAGACGTTGTGCTGAATCAGGACGACGTTGTCAGCAAGCGACAGTTTCCTGATGGCTGCGTGCCCAGCACATGGTCGATCGACCTGCATTACCCCAAGAAACAGTACGCTGAGAAGTTTCCCGACAATCCGTTCATTTCGTATGCCGTGCATGGCAAGGGCGTTGACCGCAGTTACGGTTACCCAGTGCCGTATCGGTGTTTTTACAGTCGCAACATCGAAAATCTGTTCATGGCAGGCCGCAACATCAGCGTGACTCATCAGGCGCTGGGGACGACGCGGGTGATGAAGACGTGCGGCATGATGGGCGAAGTTGTGGGTCGCGCCGCCAGTATCTGCATTCTGCACGAATGCAATCCGCGCCACGTATACGATCGATATCTGGAGGAACTGATCGACCTGCTGCATCTTCCTGGCAAGGCTCGGCGCAAGACCGTTTACGACACAATGACCATTCCCGACGACGCTATGGAACTGGCCAGTGCGAAAGGCCCGATGCCCGGATTGAATCCGAAGAAAATGGAGGGGCTGGTGATCGACGACACATCGGCAGAAATTAAAGGGGAATGGGGCTCCGGTGCCGGACTGAGAGGATTTGTGGGCTACGGCTATCTGTATTCCGGCAGGAAGGACGCCTCCGTCACCTTTCGGTTCAAGGCGCCGGCTGATGGCAGATATGATATCCGAGTCGCCTATGCGAATCACGAGAACCGAGGTTCAACGGTACCCGTGTCCGTTTCTGTCTCGGGGGCTGTAGAGACTCAGCAGATCAATATGAAGAAACCCGCACCATTAGAAAATGGCTTCATTTCGCTCGGAATCTTTGATCTGACGCAGAATGAAGAAGGTTATGTGAAAATCAGCGCAAACGGAGCAGGCGGAAATGCTCATGCAGACGCGATCCAGATTGTTGCTGTGAAGTAATTGGTTTGCCTGATGGTCAACGGGTGATCGTTCTCCATGCTGAATCGCCCACGATCTCGCAAAATCGATCTTCATCGCGAACCATACGGCCTGTGCTGTGTCCCACAGGTCATCTGTGCCCGGCAGTCAACCTTCCGTCTGAAATGTGGAGGCTTCGTAAACTGCTGTCATGTATGCAGCGAGCCGACGAACGGCCCGCGCGATCAGGCACTCGTCTTTGCCTGTGGTAGAGAGAAAGATTGCGTGACACACTGGCCCCGCCTGTGTTTTCACGAGTCTCAAGGCACTGGCGGGACCAGTGGCACACATCAATCCAGGGCTGAGGCTGCATTCGCGCTCGCCATGTCGAGATGTCGGAGTAGTCCGATTTTCGCGGAGCAATCCCCCGACATGCAGCCCCTGCCAATCGTGACACATGAGTTGTTTGTCACGCGACTTCACTTTGGGCAACGACGCTGAGCCGATATAACAATTCGGAATCTGCGCTGCTCATTATCAATCAAGCCGCATTTTGTGCGCACCGCTGCCTGTGGCAGCGATAAGAAAAAAGGAAACACATTGAGCAAGTTAGAAGATCAAATCATCGAACATTTGTCTGAGCCGAAATATCGGCCCATTGACAGTCGTGCCGTTGCAAAGAAGCTTCGAGTCACCAAGAAGGGCATGCCGAAGTTCCGCACTGCTGTTGAAGCACTTGTCTCGGCAGGAAAAATCAGGACCGGAAAGAAAGACCGTCTGCAGCTGAAGGCCGCCGCCGGCTTCGTCACCGGCATCGTCAAGAAGATCACCAGCGGAGCGGCCTTCGTGATTCCGAATGAGCCATCGACCGACCTGAAAAAGAAGGATGTCTATATCTCGTCGCGTGATTTACGAGATGCTCAAACGGGCGACGAAGTGATGGTGCGGCTGATCAGCCGACGACGGTCCGGCGGACAACGATGCGGACAGGTCGAAAAAGTTCTGGAACGAGCGAGCAACGTCTTTGTCGGAACTTACCTGGAAGCACAGGGGCAGGCATTCGTTCGCGTCGACGGGACCGCTATTCAGGGCGACATCCACGTGGGCGATCCCGGTGCAAAGGGAGCACAGCCGGACGACAAAGTTGTTATCGAAATGCTGCGATTTCCGTCGGCGAATCGAATGGGCGAGGCGGTGCTGACTGAAGTCCTCGGGCGACGTGGCGATCCCGGCGTGGACACGATGTCGGTCGTCTATAGTCTGGGGCTGCCTTACGAATTCAGCGAAGACGTCCTGGAAGACGCGCGGCTGCAGGCCGCACACTTCGACGAAACGGAATTCGGTGACCGCACGGACCTGACGAAAGAGACGATCGTCACCATCGATCCGGCAACCGCCCGCGATTTCGACGACGCTATTTCGTTGCGCAAAGACAAGCGTGGTCACTGGCAGCTGGGCGTGCACATCGCGGACGTGGCTCATTTTGTCCCGCCTGGCGGTCCACTCGATCGTTCCGCGAAGGATCGAGGAACCAGTACTTATCTGCCACGGCACGTGATTCCGATGCTTCCCGAGGTCATCAGCAATGGCCTGGCCAGCCTTCAGGAAGGAAACGTTCGATATACCAAGAGTGTCTTTATTGAATTCGACGCGCAAGGAAATCCGCAGGGGGCGGAGGTTGCCAATACGGTGATCAAGGTGTCAAAGCGATTCGCCTACGAACAGGTGATGCCGATCATCAAAGATCCAAAGAACCAAAAAGGAAAGGTCTCCGCAAAAGTCACCCAGCTGCTGCTGAAGATGTACGAACTGGCCATGATTCTGCGGAAAAAACGTTTTGCCGGCGGTGCATTACAGATGGGCGTGCCGGAAGTGGAAATCGATTTCGATGACGACGGCAACGTGACGGGAGCTCACGAACGCCATCACGACGAAAGTCACGAGATCATCGAAGAATTCATGCTGGCCGCAAACATTGCCGTCGCTCAGATTCTGACTGCTCGAGATATTCCGTATCTGCGGCGAGTTCACGGAACGCCTGATGAATTGCGGCTGAAGAACTTTCAGGAGTTCTGCCGCGGCCTCGGATATGAACTCAACAAGTTTCAGAGCAAGAAGGAGATTCAGAAACTGATCAACAGCGTTGCCGGAGAACCCGCTGAACGGGCGGTCAACTTCGCTCTGCTGCGAGCTATGAAACAGGCGGAATACAGCCCCGAAGAACTAGGCCACTACGCTCTTAGCGAAGACGACTATTGCCATTTCACCAGTCCGATTCGACGTTACCCCGACCTCACAATTCATCGCGTTGTGGGAGAACTCGCGGCAGGTCGAAAGCCGAAGATCGACAGCATGGGCCAGTTATTGCAACTGGGCAAACACTGTTCAACGACGGAGCGTCGGGCGGAAAAAGCCGAACGCGAACTCAAACGCATCAGGCTGCTGCGATATCTGGAAGACAAAGTCGGCACCGAAATGGACGCCATGATCACGGGCGTCGAAAGTTTCGGAATCTTTTGCCAGGGACTGAAGATTCCGGCGGAGGGTCTGGTTCACATCAGTTCGCTAAGTGATGACTTCTACAGGTATGACCAGACGTCGCGATCAATGACCGGTGAGCGTTCCAAGGCGGAATACCGGTTGGGGGATTCCGTCCGCGTGCTGATCGCGAACGTTGATGTGGATCGACGTCAATTGGATCTCCGAGTTGTTTCGTCCGCGAAAAAGCAGACCACGGGCCGGCCAGCCACCTCTGAAAAATCGAAGGCACCGGGCAAACGGAAGGGGAAAGGTGCGAGTTCGAAGGCTCGAACGCCGAAAAAGAAGAGGAAAAACCGCCGGAAGGGCACTCGAGAATCTCGCTAAAGAGCCGTTTACTTATCGGCGTAGACGATACTGAGTCATGGGAGTCACGAAACTGCCATCGAAAAGCGTTGTTTGCGGCCCATTGCGGCCATAAGTCAGTGCGAAACGCTGTGGAGAGCCCCGGTGTTCTCAAAAGACCGAGTCTGTAGCACGATTATTCTCTCAGCGTTCAGAATTCCGGGATACTTTCAACACAGCGGCAAAGCGCGTTTGCTGGATATCAATTGCATTGGTATCCTTCCCGGTTCGCTGTTTTTCAGTGTTTTTTCACAGTACTCCATTTGAATATCTTTGGAGCGAACAGCAGGGACGGAGCCATCTGTTCCAGGCGATTACTAATATTTGTTTGCGGTCAGACCGCACTGCGGAGCCAAAATAAGAATGGGAACGAAGAGAACAGGCAAGGGACGTCGAAAAATCGGCCGCAAAAAGCGTCGGATGCGAGCCAAGATTCGCCACCGCAAATAGGCGGGCACGTCTGGTTTCCATATTGAATACACTGTGAAGCCCGGTTCGAGTATAATCGTATCGGGCTTTCTGCATGCGCGGATTTTGGCGCTGGTCGCGAATAACATGTTGCCGGAAAGCTGCGCAAAGTCTATCGGGGTCGACCCTAACGTTTCCATAGAGCTTGACAGCCGTCCGTCCGATTTGAATCCTAGGGCGTATTGAGAAAAGGTCTGCACATAGCCGGAGTCACAGGACTTCGGGATTCGGTCGCTGACCATACGAACTCCGCTGACCATACGAACTCCGACGACGATCGAAGAACCGCCAGGTACGTTCAACAACATCCCACCAGACTGCGGAGATCTCTGATGACCGCTCCTCCCAATCGTCTCCTCGCGATTGCTCTTGCCGTCCTCATTGGATCCAGTTTGGTAGCCGACGTGCAGGCGGACGATCCTTCGGACGCGTTCCAAGCCATTCAGGCTCAGTTGGCCGCGGCGAAGAAAGAGCAGCGGGCGTCCCAGAAGCAGATCGCTCTGCAGACAGCAGCCGTTGCTGTTGCAAAGAAGCGCAGTGTCGACCTGGAAAAGCAGCTTAAGGAATCGCAGCAGCGCGCTGCGGTCGCTGCCAAAGCAATCGTGGCAGCCAGGACGGCTGAAGCGGCCAGCGCCAAAAAGATTACGACATTGGATGCAAAACTACAGCAGCACCAAAAAGTTGATGGTCTGTTGGCAGTGGCTGCGGCTGTCAACGCACAGGTTGATGCTGCCACGGTGAAGCACGAAGCTCTGCTGGATCAGCTCGCGGAGATAAGAAAAGCACAATTTGACCAGCAGCAGCTGGGCAACAAGGCCGCGTCTCAGTTGAAAACTGCTCAGGAACAACTGCCCAAAACGAAGGAGGAGCTAACAAAAGCGCGAGCCACATTCGATGCGGTCGGCAAGGAACTTGATGTTGCCAGGTTGGCGATGTCTGAAGCACGCCGCACCGTCAGAACGCGTGAAGCAGCCGTTCAGCCCGAACGCGTTCGCCTGCCAAAGGCGCAGGCCGCGTTGGCTCAGGTAAACGCCAGTGTGATGTCTCTGCAGGAATCCTTGAATGTGCTGCAGGCGGCTGCGAAGGCGACGGGCGGCGATCCCGTAGACGCCGGCGCAGAGCTTTCGGCTTCGATCGCCGCTCTCAAGCCACTGCAACAGCGCGCGACCGAACTTGTTGCGGCGGTCGACGCCAGCGTTGTCGAGGCACAGAAACAGGTTGCCGCCGGCAAGACGGCTTTGGCGGCGGCCGAAACCAAATTCCGAGAACAACAGGCCAGGTACGCAGAACAAAGCAGCAGTCATTTCAAACTGCAGCTGCAGGTAGCTGATCTGCAGAATGCAGACAAACTGCACCAGAAGCAAATCGCTGACGCCACGGCTGCTCAGGAGCAGATTGCGACGCAGCAGAAAGAACTGGAACCGAAGATTGCAGTGGCTGCGGCAGAAGTTGAAAAACTTCGCACGGACTACGTCAGCAAACAGCAGATTGCCGAAGCGGCGATGGAACCGCTCGGTCGCTTCGTCTCATTTTCGAAGCACATTGCCCCGATTTTTGCGAAGCGCTGTGTGGCCTGCCATAACACTCGAACGGCCAGCGGTCGGCTGAATATGAACTCGTTTGCGACTCTGGCAAAAGGTGGCGAATCGGGAGCGGCATTTGCGGCTCACGATGCAGACAGTTCTATGTTGTGGGCCATGATTGACGACGAGTCCATGCCCAAAGACGCCGATCCACTCACGAAGGAAGAAAACGCGTTGATCCGGCAGTGGATCGACGTCGGAGCGCCGCTGGACGCAGGTGTTGTGGCAACCGCCGACCTGTTTCAGGTGATGCCCGAAATTGCTCAGCCGCTTCCACCGAAGACCTACCGAGTTGCTATTCCTGTGACAGCGACGGCGTTCACTCAGGACGGCACGATTCTCGCATCTTCCGGCTATCACGAAATCCTGTTATGGAAGACGGACGACGGCAGTCTGATTCGACGAATCACGAATGTGGCAGAACGAGTGTATGATCTGGAATTCAGTAAGGACGGTGCTCAACTGGCCGTCGCAGCCGGGACACCCGGACAACTTGGCGAAGTTAAACTGTTCTCGGTCGCTGACGGAAAACACCAGAAGACGCTTGTGCGAACCACGGACGCGGTCTTCGCTGTCAGCTACAGCCCGGACGGCAAGTTCGTAGCCGCTGCCGGAGCCGATCGAATTGTGTATGCCATGGACATTGCCACCGGAGAAACGACGCAGAGGATCGAAGATCACGCCGATTGGGTGATGGACGTCAACTGGTCACCCGATGGCAAGCAACTGGTGACTGCAAGTCGTGACAAGACGGCCAAGGTCTTTGAAGTCGCGACCGGTCGGTCGGTGACGACTTTTAACGGTCATGGCAATGCCGTCTATTCGGTCGCATTCCTGATCGACGGGAAGAGTGTCGTCAGTGCCGGCAGCGACAGGCAGGCGCGTGTCTGGAATCCTGCCGACGCCAAAGAAATCCGCAGGATTGGCGGATTTGGCAGTGACATTTTTCGCATCACCGTGACTCCGGAGAATCACCTGCTTAGCGCCAGTGCCGATAAGAATGCTCGTGAACACAACCTGGCCGACGGCAAGGTGATTCGCACGTTTTCCGGTCATAAGGACTGGGTCTACACACTGTGCTACAACCCACAACGGAAGTTGATCGCCACCGGCAGCTACGACGGTGAAATTCGAGTCTGGAATTCCTCAGACGGCAGTGTCGCCACCTCCTTTATCGCCATTCCGAAAGCGGCGGGTGACGCAACGGTTGCCGCTGCTCAGGAGTAGCCGAGTTCGCGCGGCGTCAGGTGTCAGTGCGAATTGGCAAACGCTGAAATGATGTGGCTCCTTTTTATGCTGCCGCAGATTCGCACAAAGATGTCAGGGCCGACGACGATCCTGCGGTCAATTCTTTGCAGCAGACTTCGCAATTCCTGCGGCGGGATCTACACTGGTGGCAGCCTCATGCGGGAGTTCCAAATGCGAAATATCGAAGTGCGAACGTTGCGATGCTGTCACGGTTTATTAATTGGCTTGATTTTCGTTGGCAACAACGGACTTTCCGCGGCAGACTGGAATCAGTTTCGCGGCCCGAATCGCGACAATCTGTCCCTTGAAACCGGATTGCTTGATCGATGGCCGGACGGTGGTCCGGAGCGTTTATGGACCGGGACGGGACTGGGCAAGGGATACGCGACCGTCGCGGTGGTGGGCGACCTGATCTACAGCATGGGCAATGTTGATGGTGCGGAACAGATTATCGCACTCGACCGCAACACGGGTGACATCGTCTGGATGACTCGCAACGGGGGCGAATACCACAATGGATCGGGAGACGGGCCACGGGGTACACCGACCGTCGTAGACGGTAAGGTCTACGCTTTGGGCGGCAATGGAGATTTGAGCTGTTGCGACTCTGCCACGGGTGACGTGTTGTGGCAAAAGAACATCCTGAGTGATTTTGGAGGCTCCAACATCAAGTGGGGAATCAGTGAGTCAGTGCTGGTCGACGACGGCAAGGTCATTTGTTCTCCGGGTGGCAGTCGAGCGTCAGTGGTCGCTCTTGACGCCGAGACAGGATCCACAAAATGGGTCTCGAAGATTCCTGAAAGTCCTCAGGCGTCCTACGCGTCGCCGGTGATTGCCAGGGTGGGTCGAGTCAAGCAGTACATCGTTTTTACCAGCAAGGGCATTGTTGGTGTGCGTGCCGGTGATGGTCAGCCGATGTGGGGACAGAACAAGTCTTCCAACGGCACGGCTAACTGTGCGACGCCACTGGTTGTGGGCAATCACGTGTTCAGTTCCTCCGGCTACGGCAGCGGGGCAGAATTGGTCGAATTGCGTTCGCAGGGAACGACGACCAGGTCGCAGCTCACCTACCACACCAAAGACATGAAGAATCATCACGGCGGAATGGTTCATTTGAATGGATACGTCTATGGATCCAACGATGACATTCTGGCGTGCGTCAATCTTCGTACCGGCAAACCGACGTGGCGGGAACGGGGGAAGAAGGGCTCCGTTGTGTACGCGGACAACAAGATTGTCTTCCGCAACGAAAACGGCCAGGTCGTGCTGCTGGCAGCGAACTCGCGGGCTTATCAGGAGCTCGGTACGTTCTCTCAACCTGACCGCAGTAGCCGCCCGGCGTGGTCTCATCCTGTGATTGCAGGAGGGCGACTGTACCTGCGTGATCAGGACCGGTTACTGGTTTACAGTGTGCAGAACTGATCCTTACCACGTGTTGCACATGGGTGACGTTGCACTTCGAATTCAATCGTCGCTGCATTTCACGCCGGTAACGTTGACTCCGCTGCCAATCAGCAGGTTCTTCTGGTAGGCCCATTCATAGAATCCACCGCTCTTTTCCGGCGGCAGCACCTGCAGGTTTTCGAACCCGGCTTCGTGAAACCAGATAGAAAGTTCTTCCACGGTGTGGTGAAACTGATACTCAGGCGCCCACCAGTCAAAGGTGTCGCACACTCGGTTTTCGTAGCTGGGGTGTGCACTGAAATTCACGATCTTGTTCAGCGTGCGATTGATAATCGGGATGCCACCGAGAATTGCTCCAACATGACAGAACGGTGTCAGCAGCAGCGACGGCAACCGACTTGTGATGCCGCGCAAGCTGCTGTTGATAACTTCCTGCCACCATTGGTTGCGGCGATACAGCCACACCGAATAGCGGCCGCCTGGCTTTACAAACTTCGCCACGGCATCAAACACCTTGCGCGTATCACAGTCATGATGCATGACCCCGATCGAAAAGACAAAGTCAAAAGACGCCGGTTCCAGCGGCAGGTACTTCAGGTCTGCCTGAACAAAACGCACATCGCCAAGATGCACGCAAAGCTGTGTGGCTTTGTCGACGGCTCGACTATGGTCCGCGCCAATCACTGTTGCTCCGGCTTCGCCACAGATTCTGGAATAGCGACCGCCACCACAGCCGGCATCAAGTACCCGCAGACCTTTCAGTTCCGACAGGGGCATTCCTGTTTTGGCAGCGAATGTCGCGCGGTCCTCGTCATCGTGAGCGACTTCGTAGGTCGTCCACTGATCCCCAAAGCTCTTCAGGTGCTCGTCCGACACGAATCGGGGAATGCCGTCGATGATCTGCCATGAGTCAGCAGCGGCCTCTGTTTGCAGCTGCGTCGTATCATGATCGTAGACCAGCGTGCTGCCATCGACCGGACTTCGAAGTTGAGCGACCAGGCTGAGATCGATGGGGGCGGGTTGTTCGCTCATTAGAACTCGATTTCCTGCAGATCTTCTGCCAGTTCCGCGTCCGGAAAGGTCCTTTGAAGTCGACCCAGATCGATCGGGTCATCTTCCGGATGCTGTGGATCGCTGTGGACAAGATACAAGCGCTTCGCACCGCAGTCTCTGGCGACTTCCGCAACCGCCGTTGCGGAACTGTGTCCTGTCTTTATGGCCCAATCTCCCATTTCGTCGGGGAAATAGCATTCGTGAATAAGTACGTCGACGTCCTTGATGAACGCCAGGTAATTTCCGGGCGCCGTTGTGTCTGTAATATAAGCAAGCGAATGATCCGGCCAGTCAATCCGGTAACCAAGGGATCCGCCCGGATGCTTCAGCTCAAAACACGTCAGCTTGCCGTCGTCAGCCACGTTGATAGGTGTTGTTGCGGACAGCTCACACCATTCGAATGGTGGTGCAACGGGAAACAGCTCTTCGGCAAACAGGTGCTGGCGGATGGCCGCCAGCGTATTGGTAGTTCCGTGTACACGCACACCTGTCACATCGCCGCGCAGCAGAGGCACCAGAAAGGACGTCAGCCCACAGACATGATCCAGGTGGGCGTGTGTAAGAAACACGTCCAGAGTATCAGTCTGCAGGCGCTCCTGCACACGAAAGAAACCTGTGCCGGCATCAAGGGCAAGTCCGATGTCGGGCAGCAGCAAACTGGCGGTATGCCGTCGCTCGTTGGGGTGATAACCACCGGTGCCGAGAAAGATGAGTCGCATAGATTACTAAACGAAAGGCGAAACGAAGGTTCAAGGGCCAAAACGAAGATACAAACGTAGAGTCCCGGTCTTTTCGAAAGACGGGGACCCTGATCCATTGGTCGATCGCTTCAGACCATAACAAACCACTCGGTTTTTGAAAAAGGAGAGGATCGTGTCGCTGTGCTGAGGGTTTATGATATCGCATTCCACATTTCGCCCTGTGATAATTGAGTTCGTCAAGATGATTTCCAGGCAATTGCAAGCTCAGGAGCAAATTGTTGGAGCATTGTGATAAACCCGTCAAACGGTACTTTATTCGCGGTAGCCTTTGGCCCTACGATCTGAGACAACTTCTTCACGCCTGCCCGCTCGCTCGATTGCTGCTTTTTGCTGGTGATATTCTGTCGGTCAGACAAGTTCAACGGCTGGAGCAATTTACCTGTTGTCGTGAACGATCCTGGCTCGTGGGAGTAACTAAACTGCTATTAAAAAGTGTTCTTCACGGCCACAAGTCAGCGTGAAACGCTGTAACGGAAGCCGCCAGTCAGTTCGCAGCGAAAACTCGCGTGTTCTGAGGCACCGGCCTGGTTGAGAATTTTCCATGAACCGTTCCTTTATTGCTGCGACTGTTGCTTGTCTGGTTCTGCTGATTGCTGCCAGTTCGATTGCTCAGTTCGGACACTTCCGACGCTATGGTCGCGGCCGTGGTGGTGCCATTATCGGCCCTGATGGTCGTCCGGAACGGCGCGGCATACCGGACTGGAAGGTCGACGACAGATTCAAGGATGACGTTTTTACGTTCTGCCGTATTCGCTACAGCAGCTACGGAGGTTACGGAGGCAAATGGGCAACTGATTATCCCGATGCGGATCTCAACTTCTCGTATCGGCTGCAGCAGTTGACCGCAATTCATACACATCCTGACGGGGTCATTCTGGAACTGACTGATCCCAAGCTGTTCGATTACCCGTTCATCTACATTATCGAACCAGGTGACCTGAATTTTACTGATCCGGAAGTCACTGCCCTGCGCAGCTATCTGTTGAATGGCGGGTTTCTGATGGTGGACGATTTCTGGGGGCAGCACGAGCTCGACAACTTCCTGTACGAATTGAAACGCGTCTTCCCCGATCGCGACGCGATGGAAATTCCGCTGGAACATCCGATCTTCCACTGTGTCTACGATCTGAAAGAGCGACCACAGATTCCGGCGATCGGTCGGGCTCACCCCAATCACGTTGATTCCAATGGAAACCTGATTACCTGGGAACGGGGCGAAGATACACGCGAACCTCACTACCGTGGACTCTATGACGACAACGGTCGAATGATGGCCATCATTTGTCATAACACGGATCTGGGCGATGGCTGGGAACGCGAAGGCGAAGATGAATGGTACTTCAAAGAGTTCTCAGAAAAGAAGGCGTACCCGCTGGGGATCAACATCGTTTTCTATGCCATGACACATTAAGGCGAAGCGACCGCCAGCGGAATCGAGCAGCCGCTCGGAACAGAACACGAACGATAAAACGACGAATTACGAAGCAACAACACGACTGAAGCAGAAAGCGATACGGAATGTCCGAACCGGAACTCAAATCGGTAGTCGCGGATCTCACACCGGAGCGCGAACGCGAACTGGTCACGCAGTTCCGCGGTCTGCGGGAAAAAATCAACAGTGAATTGTCGAAGGTCATCATCGGCCAGCAGGACGTCATCGAACAGTTGTTGATCTCGCTTCTGTCCGGCGGGCATTGTCTGATTACGGGGGCTCCCGGTCTGGCGAAGACGTTGCTGGTGGATTCAATCGCTCAGTTGTTCGACCTGAAGTTCAACCGCATTCAGTTTACACCGGACCTGATGCCCGCTGACATTACCGGCACGGAAGTGCTGGAAGAAGACGGCGCCGGACACCGAGCCATGCGGTTCATTCCGGGACCGATCTTCGCCAACGTGCTGTTGGCCGACGAAATCAATCGAACTCCGCCAAAGACACAGTCCGCGTTGCTGGAGGCAATGCAGGAACACCAGGTGACGGCCGCCGGCCTGACGCATAAACTCCAGGAACCATTCTTCGTCCTGGCAACGCAAAACCCCATTGAAATGGAAGGTACGTATCCACTTCCTGAAGCGCAGCTGGACCGGTTTATGTTCAACGTGCTGATCGATTATCTGCCGGAAGATGATGAAGTCGCGGTCGTGAAGCAGACGACTTCGAAACGCCGCCATAAGTTACAGTCGTTGTTTGAAGGCAGCGTGATTACCGAGCTGAATCAGGTGGTGCAGCGTGTTCCCGTCGCTGACGAGGTCGTTCGTTATGCCGTTCGGCTGGCCGTCGCATCTCGCCCGGGTGAAAAAGGCGCGCCGGAGTTTGTTAATGAATTGATCTCATGGGGGGCTGGCCTGCGAGCAGGTCAGAATCTCGTCCTGGGCGGGAAAGCTCGAGCACTGCTGGACGGTCGGCCTTATGTTTCGACGGCCGACATTCAGGCGTTGGCGAAGCCCGTCATGCGACACCGCATCCTGCCGAACTACCGTGCCGAAGCGGAAGGCATTACGACAGAGGTGATCGTGGACAGGCTGCTGGAACATGTCGAACATCCGAAACAGGAGGCGGTGGCGTGATATGGATCCCGTTTGAAATGGCACGGCCCCTGTCCCTGCGTGATCCTGTTATGTTCAATCTCCTCCGGAGCGGGACGCAGGGACCGCAGGATTTGACCGGAAGTGATGCATGAGTACGCCACCCCAGGCATCCAGCGTTTCAACCATGTCCTTCATGGATCCGAAGGTTGTGATGAGCATCCGTTCGCTTGAGCTGCGCGCGAAGGTGGTTGTGGAGGGGTTTCGTACGGGACTCAACAAGAGCCCACGGCATGGATTCTCGGTCGAGTTTTCGGAATACCGGCAGTACGCTCAGGGTGATGATCCGCGGTTTCTGGACTGGAAGCTGTACGCACGCACAGACCGCAGCTACATCCGTTTGTTTGAAGACGAAACCAATGTGCGGTGCTACATCGTGGCGGATTTCAGTCGTTCGATGTCCTTCGGGTCACTCGATTACACTAAACACGACTACGCTCGAACGATCGCCGCTTCACTGGCATGGTTGTTGAATCGGCAGGGTGACGCGGTGGGACTCAGCCTGTTCGATGAACGGGTGCGAATGGTGGTACCGGCGCGGTATCGTCCGGGGCAGTTGCGGCGCATCATGGTGACGCTGGAAGAACCCACATCGGGCAGTGAAACGAATCCGGAGCATGCTCTGGAACATGCCGCTCGACGACTGAACAAACGCGGTTTTGTGGTCTTGATTTCCGACCTGCTGGCCCCTGTGGAACAGTTTGAAGCTGGTTTGAAATTGCTGCGCGGCTGTGGGCACGATGTGGTCGTGTTTCAGGTGCTGGATCCCGTGGAACTGAATCTGAATATCGATGGGCCAAGATTATTTGAAGATCTGGAAACCAAACAGAAGATCTACGCCGATCCCAAAAATGCCAGCGAAACATTCGTGCAGCGCATTACCGAACATAATGACGCTGTACAGGCCGTCTGCGAAAAACTGGGCGCGGAATTCATACGAACAGTGACTAATGAACCGCTGGAACTGACGCTGTCCGGCTTCCTGCACGCACGGAGGTCGCGACGATGATTAATGCAGCCATCGGAGCAATCTGCTAATGGATTTCCTCGCTCCCATGTTCGCGGCCATTGGGGTTGCTGCGGCCTCCATTCCGGTGATCCTGCACATGTTGCGGCGAACGCCGAGTCAGGACATGCCGTTCAGCATCGTGAGGTTCCTGAAACCCACGCGGCCGAAACTGACCAAACGGTCAAACATCGAACACTGGCCGCTGATGCTGCTGCGGATTCTTGCTCTGGTACTGATCGGGCTGGCGTTTGCTCGCCCGTTTCTGCGGGAAGTTATTCCACTGGATCTGCAGAATGACGTTGTGCGGTCAGTGACGATTCTCATCGACAAAAGCGCCAGCATGCGCCGCGACGGCATCTACGAAAAGGTGCAGCAGGCTGTCCTGGAAACGGTGGATGAACTGGGCGATCAGGACCTGCTGAGCGTGGCATTGTTTTCGAACACGTCGACAACGTTGCTTTCCCGTGAAAGGTGGGCGACTGCGACCGCTGATGAACGAGTTGCTCTGGTCGAAGGGGTCGTTGAAAACTACGAACCGGACTGGATGGCGACCAACACCGGCACGGCCATGCGGGTGGCGGCGGATGAGCTGGCTCAGGAATCGAAGGATCGGCGAAACGTCAAGCTGCGCCGACTGGTATTGATCACCGATTTTCAGCGTGGCAGCAATCTGGACGAACTTAAGTCCGGCGACTGGCCCGCAAATGTCGACGTGGAACTCAAAGCCGTTGAGCCGACAGAGAAGGGCAACGTTGGCGTCACATTTGTGAGAGACCGTCGCGTCGACAGGATTCGCGTGAGAGTTTCCAGTGCCGGCGATTCGGTGCAGCAGGAATTCGCACTACAGCCCTTTGACGTTAGTGGGGCAGCCGTCGGCAAACAGATTAAGGTAACGGTCGCGCCTGGACAACGACGGTCGCTGATTCTGCCCGCCGCGGATCCTCAGGCGGGGCAGGCAATCGTCGGAGTGGAACTTCAGGGCGACGAACATCCGTTCGACAACGTGATCGATTTGCCGGAAGTTGAAAACCCAATCGTGAAGGTCGCACATATTGGGCCTGCAGCAATAAACGATCCGGAATCAATGCGGTATTATCTGCAGCGAGTTCTGGACGGCAACGTTGAACGTGACGTGCAGCTTGTCGACCTGCTAAAGGATGATGGCGTCGTGCTGCCCATCCCTGGCGACGTGAAATTTGTCGTTGTCACGGATGTTGTCCCGTCCGGGCTGCTGGATTCTGTTTCCGGTTTCCTTGATCGGTCCGGCACACTGTTGATCGCTCCGCCGTCCATCGACGCTGCTTTGTCATTGAAGAAGTTTCTTCCGGTGAAGCTGGACGTGAAAGAAGCGGACGTCAGCGAGTACGCAATGCTGGGGAAGATTGATTTTGAGCATCCTCTCTTTTCCACGTTCTCGGATGCTCGATTCGCAGACTTCTCGTCAATCAAATTCTGGCAGCACCGAAGCCTGATCCTGCCACAGGCGACGCGAGCCGCAGTACGGCAGGTGAGTGGCGATACGATTCCCGTGACGGTCCCGGCCGATGGCTCACAGTCGGGCGAGCTACAATCCGCCATTGGTCGTGCTGAAGAAAATCAGCAGGACAGTAATTGGTCGATCGTGGCAAAGTTCGATTCCGGTCAGCCTGCTATCGTCGAAACGAACGCCGGTGAGCACGGTCGGATAATCGTGTTTGCCACCGGGTGGCATCCCACGGATAGCCAGTGGGCTCTGTCGACTCGGTTTCCACCGCTCGTGACACGGATTCTGTCGCTGGCCAGTCCCGCTCAAAAGGATCAAATCCTTCAGACCGTGGGGGACGTGATTCGTCCGGGTGACCTGGTGTCATCAGAAGAGTGGTCGGTCACGTTTCCGGACGGAGCAAAAGTGCGGTGGGACCAGCCGCAATCGGGCAGTACTACCCTGGCAGATTTAGTGAGTGACACGGACGATGGCGATCCGCCGTCCCGACCTCGTCCGGTCAATGAGCAGGGTACCGTCACGTTGGATCAGCCAGGGCGGTTTGTCGTGACCGGCAGGACGGAGGACGGCGAATACTCAGTTTCTTTGATTGCCGGGTTGGCTGCGGCAGAATCTCGCACAGAAATGCTGCCGTTGGGGCAGTTGCAGGTACTTGGTATTGGCGTCGAATCGGACGTTGAGGGACAATTGGAAACAGAAGACAGCTCGGCCGAGAAGACTCCGGCGGGGCAGCTGAGTGCCAATGATCTGGAACGAAAACAAAAGTGGTGGCGTTGGCTGCTGCTGGCAGGACTGGGATGTCTGGTGCTGGAGTCTTTATGGGCTTCGGCGATTGAACGAAGGCAGGCGGCTGAAGCATCGTAGATGCTTAACCCCCTGCAGAAGAAGACGGGAACGACAGACCGCTTGTTGCGGATTAGAAAACGCCTGCTGAACGAAGGGACAGACCATGACCGGGACCGTGCTGGAACGCAGTCTGAAGATGGTGGCGGGGCGGCTGTACAAGTTGCGAATTCTGCGGCGGCAGGCAATGTGCTGGGTGCTGTTGTTGGCGCCTGCCATGGTGTCGGCGTTGATGCTGCCTCAGTTGCAGGGCTTCATATCCACAAACCTGCTGGTGCTGCTTTGCGTGACGATCGCGGGTATTGCGCTGGCCCGCTGGAGAATGCCCGCACCGACGGCTCTGGAGACCGCTCGACTGGTGGAAAAAAGTCGTCCGGAACTGAATGACGCTGTGCTGACGGCCGTTCAGGCTGACATGCGATCGCAGCAGCAGCCATCAATCCTGAATGAGTGGGTGATCGACGAAGCAGACAAGCTGGCTCGCGCTGCGGACTGGAAGTCGGTTGTTCCACGGCGACAGATGTTCGTCTGGTCAACCCTCAGCTTTCTGTCCTTTTGTTTTCTTGTGTCCGGTGTCGTTGCGGCAGGGCGCTGGGGACGCGAAGTGGTGCGACCGGAATTTCAGTTGCCGACCGGTGAACTTGCCGGACCGACGGAAATCGTCGGTCGCACAGAATTAACTGTGGACCCGGGCGATATCGAAATTGAACGTGGCACTGCGCTGACAGTTGTAGCTCGCTTTGGCAGAGTTCTGCCGACGGACGTGCTGCTGCAGCTGAACACCGACGAAGGTGCTGCGACGTTCACGATGGAACCCACCGTCGACGAAGGCATTTTTGCGGCCCGCGTCAGCAGCATCAACAGCGATGCGACGTACCAGGTGTTCTTCGGCAATTCCGTCACAGAACTCAGGAACATCGACTCGCCGGACTTCCGCAATAAGTCTGAAGACTACAAGGTGTCCACCTATGTTCGACCGCGACTGGACCAGGTCGATGCACTGATCAAACCGCCTGCATACACAGGAAAGGCCGACCAACTGATCGAAGACACGCTGCGAATCACCGTGGTCGAAGGGGCGACGGTTCAGCTGGCATTGCATCTGAACAAGCCCGTGGCCATTGCAGAACTGCATGCCGATGACGGAACTTTGATTCCGCTGGTGTCGGCTGATCCGGATTCCGGACAGGTGATTGCCACGCTGGAAGCCATCGAGAACCAGAAGTTCCGAGTTTATCTGGAGGACGAAGACGGCCGAACGGCCGCTGAAGAGGAGATGATTTCACTGCGAGTCACCCGCAACAAACGCCCGAAAATCAAGATTACGTTTCCCGGGCGCGACACCAACGTTTCGCCGCTGCAGGAGTTGCAGATTGAAGCCGAGGCCACGGACGACTTTGGATTCTCTGATTTTGGCGTGATGTACTCACTGACCAGCGGTTCGCCGGTGGAAATCTCGCTGCTCGATTCTCAGGCAGATCAGACCGGGGCACCGGATCGGGTCGCTTCAGCAAAGAAGATCCAGCTGCAGCACATGATCGACATGGAGCAATTGAACGCAGCACCGGACGACCTGTTGTCCTACTATTTCTATGTCCAGGACTTCGCGTCCGATGGGTCTGAGCGTCGCACGTACAGTGACATGATGTTTGCCGAGGTTCGTCGCTTCGAAGAGATCTTTCGTGAGTCTGAGCAGCAACAGCAACAACAGCAACAACAGCAACAACAGCAGCAGCAGCAACAGGGAAACAAGACGGAACAGCTGCTGCAGTTGCAGCGACAGATAATGATTGCCACGTGGAATATCCAGCGATCGATGGATGAAGGCAGATCACGCGAAAAAGCTGCTGCGAAAGCTGCCGAAGATGCAGATGTCGTACTGCAATCGCAGCGGCAGGCCATGGAGCAGCTGCAGGAAGCGAAGGAAGAAGCAGGCGGAGACCCGGACGCGCTGAAGTTGGTCGAAGATGTCGAACAGAATATGCAGAAAGCTGTCGACCAGCTGGTGACCTTCATCAAGCAGAAACAGGATTCTCAGCTGGCCGATGCCCTGTTCGCTGAACAATCGGCATTCGCCGGCTTGATGAGGATGCGTGCGAACGAACACGACGTGACTCGTTCGCAGTCGCAACAGGGGAAAGGCAAGGGAAAGCAGAACAGTGCGTCTCAGCAGCAACTTCGGCAGCTGGAACTTGACAACGAACGCAATCGTTACGAATCCGAGCGTCAGGCGCAGCAACAGCAGGAACAGAACGATGAACAGCGAGAGCAGCTGCAGATTCTGAACCGACTGAAGGAGCTGTCTCGTCGTCAGCAGATGCTCAACGAACGTCTGAAACAGCTGGAATCGGAACTTCGAGCTGCTCAGACGAAAGAGGAAGAAGAGGAGATCGAACGTGAACTGAAGCGGCTTCGTGAGGAACAACGCGAAATGCTGCGGGATGTCGACGAACTTCGCGAAACGATGGATCAGCAATCTGCCGAGCAGCAACAGCAGAACCAGGATACCCGTGAACAGGTCGAACAGGCTCGAGAACGTGTACAGCAGGCTTCACGGGCGATGGACGAAGGTAATCTGTCAAAGGCGATTTCTGAAGGCACCCGCGCTGAACGAGAATTCGATCAGCTGCAGGAAGAGTTTCGAAAACAGACGTCAAATCAATTCACCGAAGCGATGCGGGATCTGAGGCAGCAGACTCGCGAAATGACTGAACGGCAGGATGAGATTGCTCGTGAGTTATCAGGCGACAGCAGCTCAGAGGATGAAGCTGCCGGTCAGAGTCCGTCGCTGCGCAGTGACCGCGATCGGGAGAGCCTGCAGGAAAAGGTGGCTCAGCAGCGTGACGATCTGGAACACGTTCTGGAGCAGGCCAAACAGATTGTCGAAGAAGCTGAAGAGAGTGAACCGTTGCTGTCGCGGCGGCTGTACGACACGGTCCGCGACACTCGCGAGAAGAAGCCGCAGGAGGCGCTGGAAGCGACCGAAATCCTGGTCAGCCGCGGCTTGTGGAATCAGTCTCAACAGGCCGAACAGATTGCTCGCAAGGGCATCGAAGATCTGGCGGAAGGTATCGAAAAGGCGGCCGACGCCGTCCTCGGCAGCGAGGCGGAATCTCTTCGTCGAGCTGAACAGGAGATTGAAGACCTGGCCAATCAGTTGTCGTCCGAGATTGCTGCGGCGACTAGTCAGAATCCGAACGGAGAACCCTCTGAGAATCAGAGGAACGCAACGCCCGGGCAACAGGACGCGCAGCGCGAAGGGCAGACGCCCGGCGAAGGTCAGTCTGATGCGGAACCATCGCCTCAGAGACAGAGCATACAGCGAGCGGCAGCACCAATTCCGAAGGATCAGCAACGTCAGGCAAACAGCGGAAATCAGCCGTCGCAGCAGGGCGAGCAGAACGGTCAACGTGCAGCGGCCGCCGGTCAGGGGGAGCAACAGGAAGACAAGGATGAAGAAACACCGAGCGAACGCCAGCCGGGTGATGCTCAACAGGAAAGTCAGTCGCCGCCGCAGGAAGGTGAGGGACGTGGTAAGCAGCCTGGACAGGGAAAACCGCAAGAGAGTCAGCAACCGGAACAGGGACAACAACCGGAACAGGGACAACAACCGGGACAGGGACAGCAGCCGGGACAGGGGCAGCAACCGGGACAGGGACAGCAGCCGGGACAGGGGCAGCAACCGGGACAGGGGCAGCAACC
>JAAERP010000041.1 GCA_024230215.1 Fuerstiella sp.
AGCGAACACATCAAGAACGAGATGCTTAACGAATTGCGTGAGTGGCGAATTCGAAGCGGTGTTCACACCAAAGATTGGTGCAGCGAATGGCGGTAGAACGCCAGTCGGCGCGTTGGCCGATCAACGCGGACGAGGTGAAACACCGTCTTCCTATTCTGCCCTGTGCCCCAAGCACACCTAAATCCCCGGTCCTGAAAGTCCGTTAAGTGCTGGTGGAAATCAGCGTTAAGCCACAACCATCTCCTGTAGAAACCTGCTCGAGAACGCTGCTACCGCGTCAGTTCGCGCTGCTTGCCGAATCTCTGAAGTAAAACAGACGACTGTTCGAGCCATGTCACGATACCGACTAGACGCGTGATGATTGATTGATTCATTGATCATTCATTGATGCACTTCACCAGCCCGCCTGTCGAACTCACGGTCACAAGCTTCGTAAAGTAGCATCAGAATCCCGACCTGCGCGATAACGTTTAATTAGTTGCCGACGAATCCCCCCAGGCAGTTAACACACCGACG
>JAAERP010000042.1 GCA_024230215.1 Fuerstiella sp.
CAAACGGCGGTGTGGAAATCGAGAACACGGGAACAGAACCGCTCGTGTTGACCTTCGACTTCCCGCAGCACGCGCATTCCGAAACGCCCGGTGTTGCCGTTGCGAATTAGTCGCTCGATACTGGTAATCCCGCGAACAGAACTGCCTCGTTGGTTTTGTTGCCCGAGGCAGTTTGACCTCAACGACGAAGGTCACCTTGCGGCAACCCGTAAGGTCAAAAAACTCAGACGCCAGAAAAGCTCTTTGGCAATCATCTGTTAGCAAGCGAATCGAGTCACGATTTCAGCCGAACGTGGACGAACGGATTCGACCGCAGGCGAGTAGATCGGTATCTGTTTCAACAGAGCGGTTCAGCACAGAAGTCCGATGCGAAGAACCGAAAGAGACCCTGCCGCTGAATTCCATCTCACTGGAATGAGGCTTGTGTTCCATACAATGCAGAATTGGCCTCACAGCACGTTCGACAAGATCGAGACGATTCTTGTTGCCGAGGACAGAGCCCACTACAAAAATCAGTTGGTCCCGCACAACACGGACGGACGGCGTTACATAACCGGCGAGACCGTGTATATCGTGACCAAGACTTGGTATACTCCGAAGGATATCAGCCACCGATTACACAACAGACACGTCTCCTGACGTAGCAGCCTTGCAGCTCGACCTGTTGCGTCAAATGACGCCGCAGGAGCGCGTCGAGAAGATGTGTGGGTTTTCCCAGCAACTCCGAAACATGGCTTTTGCCGCCATTCGTCGTCGCCATCCTGATCTCGCAGAAGAAGAGTTGCGGTCCCGGTTTATCGAACTGACCTACGGTAAGTCTCTGGCCGATGAAGTTCGACGCAGCCAGGGGGCAACTCGTTGAGCCTCTCAAGCGATCTCGTTGAAGCGTTGAGCCCGGTCATCGCGGCTTTTGATACGCTCGACATTCCCTACTGTATCGGTGGAAGTGTCGCCAGTTCCTTTCACGGTGCAGCACGATCGACGATGGATGTTGATGTGTTGTGCGAGATGGCCGACGAACATCTGGGCGCGTTTCTATCGCAATTCGGCAGAGATTTTTATGTGAGTGAAACGGCAGCAAGGGACGCTGTCGAACGGAAGTCGCGTTTCACCCTGATTCACCTGCCGACCTCATTTAAGGTGGACATCTTCGTCAGCAGGAGGCGCCCGTTCGACAAGGATCGAATGAAGCGTGCCGCTCAAGAAAAGTTGCTCACCGATCATCCTGTCAGCGTTCGGATGACGTCAGCAGAAGACTCGATTATCAGCAAACTGGAGTGGTACCAGAGAGGCAATCAAACCTCGGAAAGGCAGTGGGAAGACGTGTCGCGTTTGATCCGTTTGCTGGATGATTCAGTTGATCGTGATTACCTTCGTCCAGCAGCTGAATCTGTTGGCGTGTCTGACTTGTTGGAGCGACTAATTAGTGCGAGTTAAGGGGCAGAGTGTCGAAGCAAACGTCCTACCCGTATCCGTGTTTGCACGGATAAGTCTGGCGTGATGACGTCGCTCCGTGAATCAGAGCCAGTTATTCATCATCGTCGTCAAGCGATTGTGTGACGTTGACAAGGAACGTCTGCTCAACAGTTTCGAATCCGTCGGTTGCCTGCAAACGAAAATGTAATTCCCCCGTGTAGCCGTTGAGAATTGAGATCTGCAGTTGTCCGTCGCTGTAGGACGTTGTGAAGTCCACATGCTCGGCGTTCACCAGCAAGCCCGGGTCGGTGTGGTATCGGCTGTCCAGATGAGCGATCGCCGGGCTTGCGTCGTACGACCCCGTCCACTGATGGACAACGCCTTCTTCGGTGATGAAAAGCCATCCTGAAGACGACTGCACCCAACGCTCCTACCGCCCGAGATAGTTGTAACCGTAGTCGGACGCCACGAGATCGTCGCTGGCGGAAATCGCGTAGTTGTCCCGAAAGTCCGCTGCCACATTTTCGATCAATTCGACCTCGTATGAAATCGTGTCGCCGTCGGCATCGACTGCGGCAAGTTCCAGCGTCAGGGTTTCGTCCGTGGCGATGGTTTGCTCGCCGATTTCCGGAAGCTCCGGCGCAACGTTTGCCACATCAACGCTGAACTGTTCTGTCGCCGAAAAACCGCCGGCGGTCCTGACAATGGACACTTCGAACGTCCCGACAAAGCTCTCTGCCGGCGTGATCGTGAGTGTGTTTCCGTCCAGAATCGCTGTGCCAACGTCGATGGCATCGTGCAACAACGACGGGTCGGCAAAGACGTCTGCTGCCAGCGATGCGATCTCCGGGCTGCCGACGATGCTGCCCTGCCATTCATGCAGGCTTCCCTCTGCTCGAATGAACATCCAGCCACTATTGCTTTGCAGCCATCGCACCCCGTAGCCCTGATACTCTTCGTAGTACAGCGGTGAACCATCAGCTGCAACGCCGCCGGGTTCGAAGTCGTATTCCTGATCCAGTTCGTATCGCTCAGCCCCGGCGATCCCCACTGAGTACTCAACTGGCGTGCCATCTGATGTCGTGGCGTTCAGTTCGATGACCAGAGGCTCGCCGGGGCGAGCCTGCAGATCGCCGATTTCCGTGAAGGCGTTTGTCGTGGCCGTCAGGCGAACATTGTCGAACTCGACTTCCAGGTCGTTGCCCGCCGGAACCAATGCTGTTTCGTTGAGGTTCACCAGACGAATGGTCAGAGCCTCACCCAGTTGAGGATGGTCGGCGGGAGTGTCGAACGTCACGACGCTGGTTGCGAATTCGCCTTCCGCGATCGAACCGGTCAGCGAACTGTCGTCCGACGCCAGCAACGTTTCACCAGCCAGAAGATCAATGCGGTAGCCGGGTTCGCCGTCAAGAAAGAACGTCTGCCCGCTCTGAGCAATGCCGGTTAGAATGTTCCCGATATCGACCGACAACTCATAACTGAAGCCTGCTTCCAGAGTCGCCGCGAGGGTTTGTTGGAGTCCATATTCGCCCGTGTCGCCGGTGCCGTCATAGTTGAATGCAATCGCCACGCGATCACCTTCTGCCGCACCGCCCGGAAAGTTTTGAATGACGCCCGGCTGACCTGGAACTTCACCAGGCGCCAGCGTTCCGATGAAGAAGCCTCCGCCCCCGCTCCCATTGGTGTTTCCCGCCGGATTGTAGAGGTCCCAGCCGTTCAGTGGTCCGAACGTAAATTCGTTGTACGGGTTCTCTCCGGAAATGTCTTCAAAACCTGCATTCATCACGTCGACATCGGTCGTCACCAGCGGCGGAGGATCCTCAGTAGTTGGGCCGGAATCGGGGCGTTCGAATCGAATGTAGTCAAAGCTCGCTCGCAGATCGGGCGAATAAGCCATCGCGGGATTGCTGCTGTTCGCGCTGTTCTGAGCTGTCTCGACAAGTGTGTTTGAATTGGCATATTCGGGTGAGAACGTGGACGTCTTGCCGTAGTCGGAATAGCCGACAAGCCCAACCTGCAATGTATCCGGCATGTCCGGTCGGTCGAAGTTTGCAGCGACCTGCCAGTCTTCTGCACCCACTTCACGGTACATCGTCGTGACAGAACTTCCTTCACGCTGGACGCGGAGTTCGATGGTGTTGGAATCGACGGAAATCAGTTCCAGGTCCGAATCACTGTTGATTGTGTTTTTCGATTCGAGCGCCATTTGGCCGTCGTAGCCATGTCCCATTGACAGGAAGACGAAGTTGGAGCCACCCGAAGTCCATTCGGTTGCGGCGTCGGTAATTGCTCTCGGCGTTCGCAACATCAGACCGCCCAGCGAGAACGAGCTGCCGTTCGGGATGTTGTCGGCATCGCTGTCACCGATCTCGTCACGATCATTAATCGTCACTAACGTGGTCACAAGAAAGTCACCGGAGATTTCTTTGAATGCCAAATCGCCCTGGTAATCCTGGAACCACGTGGATGTGTGTGGCTCAATCGTCAGCGAACCGGGCGTCGTTTGATCGATGTCAAACGTTTCGAACGGCTGAGCGTCCCATCCTTCGGCTTCCGTGACGAGTTGCCAGTTTTCGATGGTGGAACCGTCATCAAATTCGTCGTTCAGCACTGTCAGATCAGCGACGTCTACGGTTAACAACAGTCGCGGTTCGAGTGCTTCCGGCGACAGCGATTTCCTGCGACGACGGCCGCGTTTTGGTGAAACCTGAACTGAATTGAGCAGCTGGGCGGCGATTTTGCGAAGCATTTTTTCTCTTTCTGAAAACCGATAGGAAGGTTGACGTGCAGAGATAAATGGCGGCTTCTCGCCAGACCTTTCAGGAAATTTCAGAAAAATCACATCCAGCATGCTCCACATTCCACAGCGGCTTAAACCTGCCCCCCTTTTCCGGGGAATGCTTCAAGCCTGACTTTTGCCAGTGACAACGCACTGGAATTCATGGAGCGGGCAAGTCATGAAACGTCAACTGGTGGATTCCTGACGTCCGTCACGCGTGGCAACTTCTTTGGACCAGCCGTTGAAATCGGCCCCGCACACTCTCTATATCCTGAGCTTCTGTCGAGCCCTGCAACCGTGAGTACTGACGTTCGATTTCGTCTGCAGGTGTGTTATCCTGTTGTTGGTGTGTCCCTATATTGGCTCTTGTCTGGACGGAACGAACGATGGAGACTTCGGCCAGTTTGCTCGAAAGGCTGAAGCATGCACCTCGGGAAGCGGACTGGGGCCAGCTTGTCGAATTGTATACGCCGTTGATTCGCGTTTGGATGCGGCGATATTCATCGTCTCAGCAGGACGCTGACGACGTCGTTCAGGATGTACTTTCCGTCGTCGTTCGCAAGATACCGGCATTTGAACGACAACGAACAGGTTCGTTTCGCAGTTGGCTGCGTTCAATTTCCGTGAACTGCCTGAGAGAATCCTGGAGGGCCGACCGGTTTCGTCCGTCTGCGGCTGGCGGCAGCGACTTTCAACAGGCACTGAACCAAATGGCAGATCCCAATAGCCAACTCAGTCAGCTTTGGAACAAAGAACACGATCAACATGTGCTGCAATCGCTATTGAATCAGGTTCGTCCATCGCTGCCCGAAGACACCTGGCAGGCATTCAAACGTGTCTCTGTCGATGGCCACACGGCCGCACAAGTGGCAGAAGATCTGGGAATCACGGTCAACACCGTTTACATCGCGAAATCGCGTGTCATGAGTCGAATTCGAGAACTTGGGCGGGGGCTGGTTGATTGATCTGCCTGGTGCTTTGTCACAGCCAGGTTTTTAGTGAATTTCAGGCGGCTTCCTGAATTTTCCTGAAAGATATCTCTCCAGCACCGCATTCCAACATTGATACGAGACTTACCCGCGCATCGAGAAACGAATTTGAACCCTTCGACAACAAACCATCCCGGCCAGACTCAGCTGACGGCCTTTCTTGACGGTCGCCTTTCGGAGGATGATCGATTGGTGGTCGAACGTCACGTTGAGCAATGCGATGATTGTTGCCGTGCCATGTCAGAACTGCCGCAGGATACGCTGAGCGGAAAGCTGCTTGAGGTCGATACCGATGTGGACGATGCTTCCTTTGCTTTCGATGCGGCAACACAGCCAGCCGACGCGGAAGACGGAATTCCTGCGGCATTGATTGATCATCCGCGATACCGGATTCTCGGACCACTGGGCAAGGGCGGCATGGGGATGGTCTATAGGGCGCAACACCGCATGATGGATCGTGAGGTCGCATTGAAGGTGATTGATGCGAAGTTCATCAACAACCCTCAGGCGATTGAACGGTTCCGCAATGAAGTCAAAGCTGCGGCGTGCCTGACACACGCGAATATCGTTCGGGCTTATGACGCGGAACAGGCTGGCGATCTGCATTTCCTGGTCATGGAGTTCGTTGACGGGATTAGCCTTGCAGAACTTATTCGTCGCAACGGTCCGCTGCCCGTACATCAGGTCTGCGGAATTATTCGAAAGGTTGCACAGGGGCTGCACCATGCTTTCGAACAGGGAATGGTCCATCGCGATATTAAGCCACAGAATATCATGGTCACGAGAGACGGACGCGTTCGAATACTGGACTTTGGACTCGCGAGACTCGCCCGCGAACAGGAAACCGCGGCCACCAGTTCTGACAAAGATTCAGGCGACCAGATGCGCCGCACGGCAGACGCATTGACAATGGTGGGATCTGTGCTCGGTACTCCAGACTACATCGCGCCGGAACAGGCCATGGACGCTCACAGTGCCGATACCCGGGCGGATATATACAGTCTGGGATGTACGTGTTACTTCCTGTTAACCGGGCACCCGCCATATCCAGGCGGAACCGCAGTACAAAAACTGCTGGCGCATTCAGAAATGGAGCCATCACCAATTGCTGACGAACGTCGAGATATTCCGACAGATGTGGTTGCGATCACCAGCCGCATGATGGAACGTCGGCCCGACAACAGGTTTCAGATACCGCGCGATGTGGCCAAAGCGATTGATGACTTCACAAAAGCCGGTTCGCCTTCGCGAGAAATCGCCAACTCTGCAACTCAGGTTGGACACGCTGCCGACGCGACCCTGGACATCAGGCCGTTACGATTCAGCGATCAGGAGATGCTGAAAGTAGACCTGTCAGCGATTTCCTTAGAAGGCTCAGGCGACTTCTCTTCGCTTGAAGATCCACAACAGACTCAGGCGAAGACGCTTGAGGAACCAGTGCTGGAAACGCAAGAGCTTGCCAGCCAATGGGAGCCAACACAGGAATTGCCGCCCGTTTCGCCGCCACGTATCGCTGCGGCTAGTCGTCGGAAGAATTCCAGGAATGGAGCAAAACGTAAGAGCCGGAACTTCGGAATCAGCATTGTTTCCGTCGCCGTGGCACTTGCAATTGTGACCGGTCTAATCATCTTTCTGCCACGCAACGATGAAAACGCCCGTCAGAACTCAGCTGTCAGTGAAACGACAAAGGCAACCAATGCGGTGTCACCTCTCACCGATCCGCCTTCCCGACCGGCGGCCCCCGTCAGCAGAGAAGCCTGGGTGGATCTGCTGCAAACAGTGAATACGGACGATGCTCCGTTAGGATTGTGGCGATTGACGGGCGATGAACTGGAAGTCAATAAGATGCCGTGGGCACGCCTCACATTGCCGTATGAACTTCCCGAGGAATACGAATTCGAAGTCAGCTTCACGCGTCTTAGTGGCGAGCATTCCATCGCGTTAATTTTTGCCATGAATGGTCATTCAGCAACTCTGGATATTGACGCGTGGGGGCAGAACCTTGCCGGTTTTCAGAATATCGACGGAGAAACCTGTGAAGTCAACGCGACTCGCGTCACGGGATATCAGCTCGTAAATAAACAGCGATACACAGCCCGTATTATCGTACGTCGCAATCGAGTTGAAGCGTTTCTGAACGATGAGCCGGTTGCGACATACAAAGGCAACGGCTCGAACCTGAGCCTGATCGAACAATGGCAATTGCCCACGCGAAATTCCATAGGCCTTGGCGCTTATGATTCGGCAACCATTTTCGACACAGTCCGCATTCGGCGTGTCAACTCCGGACACTGATGCCGACCTGGAATTTCCTGTGGAAAGAGGACGCTGCGGGCTGTCACCGGGTTTAAATACGGGCAGATACGGAGGTGCCTGGGGACCTTCAGCGCAGAGATCACACTGTCAGGGTGGGAGATCGGTGGCAGGCAGCATGCCAACGGGTCGCTCGCGACATTCAATCCTGCCCGTGGTGGAGCGCGGTTGACGGGCTATGGTCTCAAAGCTGTACTCTTCAGCTCTGCCAATCGCGACGGGCCACCTTCGTGGATTTCCATCAGAAATCGGACGATGTCCATAAACTGCTGACGACTACTCAGCTGATTGGCCAGCCCAATCGGCATGGCAGAAGTTCTGGACAGCATGGTTTCCTCAATGGTGTCCCGGTCGATTGTGATTTCCTTGCCGGCAGCCGGTTCTCGCAACACCAGCTTGCCGTCCTCGTCCTTCAGCTGATAGCCGGTAAACACCAATCCTTCATCAGTGATGATAGACAACTGGTCGAATCCTTTTCGAATGGTTTTCGAAGGCTGCAGAATGGATTCAATGAGAAACGGGTCTGTCACACCCTCACGCCTGGACGCAAGGTCCGGCCCCAGTCGCTGCCCCTGTTTCGGATCGTGGCATTTCGCACAGGAAATTGCCGGGCTGTAGAACAACGACGCTCCCCGAACCGCATCACCGAACTTCCGTGCCTCGATGGCCAATTCAGCCGGGTCCAATTCGGCCAGCATCTCAGCCAGCGATTTCACTTTGGGTTCGTTGCCGGTAAGTCCTCGCAATGACAATTCGTGAATTGACCAGTACTTGTCCCCCACATGCCCCGTCTGCGTGATCTTCAGAAAACGCGTAGGTTCCGGATTGGAAAGTTCAATAGTTGTAATTGGATTGTCTCCGCGCCCCTCCGCAATGGTATCGCCCCATGCCTGTCCATCTGTTGACGCTTGAACCATGTAGCCACGGGGATAGTCCAGGTCAGATCCTTTTGTGTTCAGTATCAACGAAGCGACACGAACTGGCTCCGGCAGCTCGATAGTAAACCACATGCCGGGCACCTGCGGCGTGCGGGTATCCCACCGTGAACCCTGATTTCCATCGACTGCGTTTCCCGTATTGTCTCCACCATGACTGGCTGTGAGTTTCCAGTTTCTGCGCAATTCGGGCGGATCAAATGGTTTCAATTCAATGAGCGTCCACGGACCAACGCGGTCGGCGGACTCAGCGCGCGTATCGGCGACATCAGTAGCTTCAATCAATGGTGCCCGATTGCCCCAGGTGTTGCGAATGTAGGTCGCCACGTCGGCAATCCACTGGTCCGTGTTGGCACCCATTGGCAACATCAAACCGCCGGCATACGTGTTCTTGTCAACAGGCCCGATCAGTCCGTCCAGAAGAATTCGAGTGAGTCGTTCGCGGTGCCCGTTGATTCTGGGTGAATCTGCCAGGGGTGGTGCCAGTCGCAGGCCCTTCCCATCCGAACTGGGCAGACCTTTTCCGTCCGGGCCATGGCAATTGATGCACAAAGTCGTGTAGATCGTCTTTCCGCGAACAATAGATTCCGCCAGCAGTTTGTTGCGGCGGCGAAGTTCTTCCAGCCGTTTCTGTTCGGCAATCATGGCTTCCATGCGTGCCTTTACCTGACTGGCAATACTGCGGACGGAGTCATTGGCAGCTTCCGAGGTCACGATCGCTTCGGTAAGGGTCTCGGCTTCCGGATGCAGCCCGCGATTGATTGACAGAACCGCCTGAATCAACACGTTGGGATCGGAATCGTTTGTCATGCTGGCAATGGATACGTCATGTGTTCGATCGCTGGACATGGTCGTTTCAGAAATACGCACGGCTGCCGACCGCATGCGCGGGTCTGTGTCCTGAAACCAGGCTGTCAGGAGGTCGGCGCTGACGGATTCGAGTCCCTCAAGTGTCCACAGAGCGTGCAACCGTCCCAGTGGGTCCTCGCCGTTTCGGGACAGTTGTTCCAGCGCCGGAACGACAGATATGTCACCGTGCAGGATGATCAGTTTCTGAGCTTCACTGCGCCACCAGCCGTTGGGGTGTGACAGATGAGACACAAGTTGTGCAGGTGGCTCGTCCAGCATTCGTGGTTGTGGGCCTCGTTTGGTGGATGTGTGATCGATACGAAAAATTCGGCCCCGCCCGATGTTTCGATCAAGTTCGTATTCCTGAACGACTTCCCGCAGATACGCCCCTTCCCGGACCCAGTTTCCTTCCTGAATGATCCCGCGATACATATCCACGATGTAAAGACAGCCGTCCGGTCCGGTCGCACTGTTTACCGGACGAAAGTTCGGGTCGGTGGACCGAATAAACTCATTCTGTTCATACGCATTGCTGACGACGATTTGGCCACCGTCATTGATGACCTTGGCGCGGCGGATCAGACGACCGACAGGTTCGCAGATGATCAGGTCACCATAGAAATCCTGAGGCATACGGTCGCCGCGAAAAACAGATTGGCCACAACTGGCCGAGAATCGATTCAGAGTGTTGTCTTCACGCAGACGTCCGCGGCCTCCCTGGGTGTCTGGAATATTGTCGATGGGAAACACTTCCCGAAAGTTGTCTGCCTGTTCGCCTGGAAGTGACAGCTGACCGTAGATGATCGGACGCTGAAAGTCTGTCGCGGGGTTTTCTCCACCAGCGCTGGAATAGAAAATTCGTCCCTCATCGTCATGTGTCAAACCCCATTGGCCAGCTCCGTGAGGCGTTGCTTCTCGAATGACCTTGCCGTCCGTAAACCGATAACGATGACGCGAATATGTGGTGTACAGCCAGTTGTCAACGTTCCAGATGAGCCCGCTGGGCTGATGTTCCAGGTTACCTCCCCGGTTACCGCCTTCGTGCCAGAGTTCAATCTTATCGGCGACACCATCATTGTCTGTGTCCTGATAGCTCTTCAGGTCCAGAGTGTTGGTTTCACGAATAATCACTCGGTCCAGCAATGGGAGCACCATTCGCGGTAAAGCAAGGTTATCCGCAAAGACGGAGTGCACGTCGTATACTCCGTCTCCGTTTGTGTCTTCATGGCGTGACACGCAACTCACCGGTTTCAACTGGTCTTTTCCGTCGATCTCCTGCATGTATGTCCTCATTTCGACGACGTACAACCGACCGTTGCCATCCCATGCGATGGCCGCTGGCTCGTGAATGACGGGTTCCGTCAGGACAGGAATAACGCTGTAACCTGGCTGGATTTCCATCGTCATGACGGATTCCACTGGAGACAGAGGAGGCACCTTGGAACTGAAGGCGCCACTCTTCGGTCGAACAGCATCATCCTGTGCATGGGATGTTGAAAGGAAGATGGAAGCAAGAGCGAGCAGAACGTAAGTGGAACGAGATTTCATATCGAGGTGGTACTTGAGGGGCTGGAGGAGAGAAGAACGAAGAGACACCACCTGGCTCGTTCGATGCGAGCGAATTCGGCCTGCGGCATGGTTATCATTAAATCAAAGTCGCGTCCGGTAAACAGCTGAGGCAAACATTACGCCAATTGGACGGCAATCGTATTGCGATTCCTTATGCTCTGTCTCGCCGCTGTTGTTGTCGTCGAACTCTGTGCCCCACATGTCATTCCATGACTGTGGATTCTGAACGAGTTGTTCGTGCCCATTGATTCGTTCGACAACCTTGGTCGGTCCGTACCATCCATCAGACGTGATACGATAAGACTGTGGACGCTGGAGAACTGCTCAACACCACTGGCGGAAATGGAGGGGTTCAGTCTCCGGGCGCGCCTACTCTCAGGATTCTTCTAAGATTGTGGCAGGTTTTGGGCTCGGGACCGGATGACAATATGTATGGACGATTCACAGCCGCAATTTGAACTCAGTGAAACCGACTTTCTGGCGTTGCTGGTCAAGCATGAGCCGGCCCTGCGAGCGTATGCCCGCAGCCTTGTGCCTGATTGGGAACTGGTCGATGAGGCGATACAGGAAGCCAGCATCACGTTGTGGCAGAAACGTGAGCAGTTGCAGGGTACGGATGGATTTGTGCCGTGGGCCATAACAGTACTTCGGTTCAAGTGCCTCCGGCAGTTGGAGAAGCTCCGAGCTCGAAGACCGCTGCTCAGTGACGAAACGCTGAAAACGCTCGCCGAGCGTGGCGCCCAACGGTCTGTGGAAGAGTCAACGTCTCGGGCTCAAGCTCTTCAGGTATGCCTGAGCCAGTTCTCCGAAGAACATCGCGAGTTGCTGCTGGCGCCGCATAGCTCGACACACACGGTTGTGGACGTTGCAACGCGACGCAACAAGTCGCCGAATTCACTGTACAAGCTGTTGGCCAGATTGCGGGAGCAGCTGAGCGAGTGCATCAACGTCCGTCTCGCAGGAGACGTCGAGTAATGACGCAACCGAACGAATTGATTCAACGTTACTCGCTGGGGATCTGCTCTGAAAAAGAAGCCAATGAGCTTGAGCGTCTCTTGCGAGCGGATGAGACGTTGCAGGACATATTCTTGCGAGAGGCCGAAATCGACGCCCATCTGCGACAGGAAGCTCAACTGGGATCCGTCGACGCGGCACCGCTGGCTCCGGCCGGTCAGCAATCACACGCGATCTGGAAATGGGTGTCCGGCGTGTCGACGTTGGCAGCGGCGATCCTGCTGTCGCTGATGATTCTTAACTTTCCGCCGCAGCAAAGTGCGATGGCCTATCCATCGCTGGGAATTCTGACGGTGGAAATCCCCAGCGAAGAAGACAACATTTGGGCGGCAGCGGCGGACGGCAACCTGAACGCAGTCAGAAATGAACTGGGAAATCAGGTGTCCGTTGATGCGAAGGAAACGTCAGGGCTGACTCCGCTGCACGTTGCGGCTCTGTTCGGTCGGTCGGAGGCCGTACAACTGTTGCTTTCGAGTGGCGCGAATGTGTCGCTTACCGATGGCGAGGGCAACACGGCACTGCATATGGCGGCGTTTCTGGGTCGAACGGACATCGTTCGTGTTCTTTTGAAGTCCGGGGCCGATCCCACCGTTCGCAACAAACTTGGGTTCAACTCGGTGGACAACGTGGCGGTCGGGTGGAACGACGATCTGGAATTGTACTACCACGACATTGAAAAGGTGCTCAGCACGCCCCTTGATCTGAAACGGATCAAGGCGGAACGACCGAAGATTCTGGCACTGCTGACATCATCTGGTGTCGCTTTCGAAGACTCCACTCCGGCAGTCAGTATCTGGCAAACGGTAATTGTCAGAAATTCGGCGGCTGTCGAGCAGCACATTGCAGCTGGTTCCGATTTGAATGTGCAAGAAGAGATCGGTGGAAATTCTCCGCTGATGCTGGCTGCCATCTACGGACGATCCGACATCGCAAGGGCACTGGTCGACGCCGGAGCCGACCTTGAAGTCCGTAACAAGACCGGCGGCACAGCGCTGCATCAGGCTTGCTTCTTCTGTTGCCCTGAGATCGTTGAGCTGCTGCTTCAGTCCGGGGCAAACTCCAGCGCCACCAACAATAATGATCGAACGCCACTGAATATTGTGACCATGGAATTGGATGCGAAGTTAGTTGCGGTTTACGAACATATCTACGACTGGCTTCATTTGGAATTCAATCTCGACCACATCAAGGCGACTCGAATCCAGATCGCTGAAATTCTCAGCGAACACGAACAAGAAGGGAAAGGCGAGTAATGAGTACTGCTGTGAAATACGGACCAGAATTCCGCAGGAATAGTCTGATACGCCGCGATTTGAGGTCTTTTGTGCTGGTAGGCGTCGTCACTGTCATTGGCGCCGGCTCGAATCTCGTTGCGGACGAAGCAGCTGCGTTCAAGCCACCGAACGATGTCGACTATCGCACTGGCTCGATCATCAGCGAGGGGACACGGATGTCGGCCGAAGTGTTTGCACCGATAGACGCGACAGCAAAGCTGCCAACGATCGTCATGAGCCATGGTTGGGGAGGCACGGCCGAGCATCTTCGGCCTGATGGCGTTGCATTTGCTCGGGCGGGTTTTCTTGTTGTTGCATTTGACTATCGCGGCTGGGGCAAAAGTGACGCGAGGGTGATCGCGAAATCTCCGCCGGTGGTGAGCGAAGGCAAACTGATCGCAGAGGTGACTGAAGTGCGAGGCGTCGTTGATCCGATCGACCAAACGACAGACATATTGAACGTCATCAGTTGGGTGCATGGTGAAGAACGTTGCGATTCGAATCGAATCGGCATTTGGGGGTCGTCGTTTTCTGGTGGTCACGTCGTTTACGTTGCAGCACGCGATCCACGTGTCAAAGCCTTCGTCAGCCAGGTCGGTTCGATGGATGGACGCTGGGTGATCCAGAATCCAGACCTTCGCAAACTGACTTTCGACCATGCCTCAAAGCGATCCCACGGCCAGATTGGTTACCCCAGACCTTTCGCGAAGTTCGGCGGAATGACCGGCCAGCCTGTTTGGGAAAAACTGATGCGTTATGCGCCGATCGAAGACATCCACCGCTGCGACGACTGCGCCAAACTGTTCATCATCGCGGAGCACGAAGAACTGTTCGACAACAAGGATCACGCAATCGCAGCCCACAATCGGGCGAAAGGAATAAAGAAGCTGGTCACCGTGAAAGGCATCAAGCACTACGGGATCTACACCGAGAAACGCAAAGAGGCCCAGCAACTGGCCACCGACTGGTTCCGCGAACACCTGACTGCCAATCCGGCGGATAAGAGACCGGTGAGCAAGAAACCGTCTACGCAAAAACAGTCACACTATTCTCCAGAGACCGCATTCGAGTACGCAAAGCTGGTCGAGCCCGCTTTAGGAGGCCGGCGGCCTCCGAGACGCTGCCCGTTGAATGTCCTGCGAAGCGATGGATACAAGAGGGTACGAAAATCCTAATGATGCGAAGTCTCCATTTTCATAGAATACCGGCAGCGCCCGGACCGAACGGTTGCACGACGCATCTACGAAGAGTGGTTTCTTCAATCGACTCGGTCGTACCCGGGTATGAACCCACGCACGATCTTCCGAGGAATGCGAGAACATTGGCCGTGGCAATAACAATCGTCGTGCGCCGAAGTGCGCTTCCACATTCCAGGCAGAGGTTTTCAAGAATGGCCAGGCTGCGATTCCTCTTAAGTATTGGATTATCGCTTGTTTGCATGGGTAACATTGTGCTCGGGCAGTCAGACGCGGATCGACACTTTCCGGACCGTGAGTCTCTCGCCCGGCATGAGCGTGTCAATCGGCATGTACCTCCGGCCTCTTTTGAACTTGATGAGGGGCTGGGCAAAGACTTGAAGATTGAGGTCTGGGCGACGTCGCCTCTGCTGTTCTCGCCAGTCGCGATGGATATGGATGCACGGGGCCGCATGTGGCTGACGGAAGGCATCGACTATTCAACTACGCACGCGGGGCAACGCCGCGTCGCGGCAGGCAAATCGATCATTGTTGTCTCGGACACCGACGGCGACGGCAAGGCGGACGAGTCCCACGTCTTCGTCACCGAAAAGCACATCCGCCACGCACCTCTGGGCATTGCAGTCTTTGACAATAAGATCGTTCTGTCGGCCTCGCCGGAGATCATCATCTACACCGACGTCAACCGAAATGCAGTCTTCGAACCAGGAATCGACAAACGCGAAGTACTCCTCACCGGTTTTCGCGGCGCATGGCACGATCACACCCTCCACGCAGTCGTGGGTTCGCCAAGTGGTCAATGGTACTTCAGCTTCGGAAATTGTGGGGCCGACGTTCGTACCAGGGATGACCGACGATTTGTCACCAGCAGTTACTACCACAACTCGCAGCAGGCAGGGGTCAAGAGTTCGGATGGGCATCTCTACATCGGAGGCATGGCCATGCGCATCAATCCCGACGGCACCGGCCTGACCGCGATCGGCCACAATCTACGCAACACGCACGACATGGCGGTCAACTCGTTCGGCGACGTGTACCAGAACGACAATGATGATCCGCCACATTGCAGGGCGACCTGGCTGATGGAATATGGGAACCTCGGTTACGCCGGACTCTTCGATGGCAGCCGGTCGTGGCAGGAAACAGCAAAATCGTGGGAGACACCGGGGAGCAGGTTGTGGGACTGGAGCGGACACAGCCAACTCGGTCGTCGCCACACACCTTCTCATTGGCGCGAGAACTACCCCGGCACGTTGCCGCCGGGGACGATCTACGGCTCGGGCGCTCCGGTGGGGGCCGCGTTCTACGAGGGCGACGCCCTCGGACCAGAACTCCGCGGCACCTTTTTGAGTTGTGAAATGGTGCGTCGGGAGCTGCAAATCTATCAACCGAAGTTGACCGATGCCCAGATTGAAATGGGCCCAACCAAATCGTTTGTCGGATTGCGCCCACAAGCCGAAAGAGAAATGTTCTTGCCGACCGACATCGTCACAGGGACCGATGGGGCTCTGTATCTGGCCGACTTCTACAACAACACGTCCGCGCATAACTACTTTCTGTCCGGCACCATTTATCGCATCTCACGGAAGGACGAAAGTTCGCCAAAACGACCGGACATCAATTACAAAACCACTGCTGGACTCGTCGAGGCACTAAAAAGTCCAGCCAGCAGTGTGCGCGCGGTTGCAGTTCCGTTGCTGGTATCCAGGAGCGACGCGATTGTTTCCGACATGCAGCAGCTGTTTCAAACCGAGTCGAATCCCTATGTGCAGGCTCGCGCCATCTGGGTCCTGGCTCAGGCCGGCCCCGAAGGTCGGTCCGTGGTCGAAGAGCTGTTCAGTAGCGACAACATTCAATGGCGGATCACCGCTTACCGCGCTCTGCGTTTCGCGAAACCTGATCGATTGCTGGAGTACGCAGCGCGGATGGCCTCGGACGAAGCTGCGAGCGTACGGCGAGAGGTTGCGCTGTCATTGCGTGATATCCCGTTCGAACAGTGCAAGCATGTCCTCGCGGCGTTGATCGCCGGTTTCGACGGCAGAAATCGGTGGTATCTGGAAGCGATCGGAACGGCAGCAATGGGCAAAGAAGCGACCGTCTATTCCGAGCTGATTCATCCGTTGTCGACGATGAGACCGTATATCCGATGGAGCGAACGAGACAAGAACCTGGCCTGGCGGTTCCACACACCACAGGCCATCGATGATCTGGTCGAGGTCATAGCTGCGCAGAAACCAAAGATTGATGAATTCCGCCATCTGACAATGGCTTTCGCCAGTTACTCGAGCGAATCAGAACTCGCCACATACAGAGCCAAACTTGAGAGCCTTCGCGCCAATGAGTCCTTTAAGACCGACGAGTATCGGCAGGCGATCGATCAGATCGTGATCAAGGACCTGACAAAACCGAGGGGAGCGTTGCTGAATGCTCGTTATACGATCCCCGAGTTCCTGGGCAGGACGAAGGAAAGCAGCGACGTCAAAACGATCGCTGCGTTAGAAGGCAGTGTCGATCGAGGTAAGGCTCGTATTTCTATTTGCCGTGCTTGCCACCAGATCAACGAAATGGGTGTTGAGTTCGGGCCAAATCTTTCCCAATGGGGTAGATACCGAACGATCGAACAGATCGTGGAGGAGATCGTCCAACCTTCAGCGCGTCTGGCGCACGGTTACGAGATGTCGGTGCGAGTGACTCGGGGCCGCAACGTAGCGGAAGGCATTGGAACAAATTTCGCAGTGCATGGCCCCGGAAGCGAGTATGGCGGATCGTTTAATGTGAGAGTATTCGGCGGCGAGACTCACAAGATCCTTTTCCGTCGTGAGGGGGCGAAGGTCGAGGTGCTGAAAAACCACTCGTGGATGCCGACCCCATCCAAGCTCGACCTCAAAGACCAGGACGTCCGTGACATCGCGGAGTATCTCAAGAGTCTCTAGACAGGACGACGGTGCGGACGTCTACTCGGCAGAGGAAAGGCAGGAGAAGCGGACAGCTTGCTCGCCGCAGGGTCGAAAAACTCCGACGCCAGAGAAACTCTTTGACAATCAGGGGTTAGCAAGCGAATCGAGTCACAATTTCGGCAGAACGTGGTTGAGACGATTGGACCACAGGCGAGTAAATCGGTGTCTGTTTCAACTGAGCGCGCACCTTCACCGCAGAAAAATCACGATTGGTGCAGATCAGAATAAAATCAGACCGATCAGCGTAGCGGCAGGATATTGATGTTGCGGAACCAGATGTCACCGGGGTGATCCTGCAACACAATGTACCCTTCGCGGGGTGCGTCCTTGATCGGCTTCTCATACTTGTTCGGAGTTCCGTCCGGGTTCTTCTTTGCCTCACTCCATTCATCCAGATCCGCGTTCACCACCGTCTTATTGTTCAACACAATCGTGATGTTGGAACCACGAGCTGTGATCGTGACCCGATTCCACTCGCCCGGTTTCTTCATTGGGTTGGTGCTTGGCGCGACCAAGTCGTAGAGAGAACAACAGTCGTGTCTACCAGGTTCAGTCTTTCCGAACGAGTCGAGCAGTTGGATCTCGAGAGCACCGTTCGTCCAGTACTTTCGCAAACCGGCTGAGTACTTCGGTTCGTATCTTATAAAGATGCCGCTGTTCGTTCTGGCACCAACCTTGAATTCCATGTCGAGAACAAAGTCGCCGAACTTTTCTTTCGTGCTGATGTAGGCGTTCCCTTTTCGAGTTAGCGTTCCATCCTCTGCGGCCCATGTGTCGCTTGCTGGTGTTCCCCCTTTCATGTCGCGGAAATCCCATCCCGTCAAGTCAACGCCATTAAAGAGGCTTCGCCAGCCTTTTTCGGCCTGCACCTTCGGGTGTCCTTCAGCGGCGGCGACATAAGGCGCGACCTGGAAAGCAAGCGAAATGCAAATCGATACGGTGCATGCCACCGTTGTGGTCCTGGTCAGAAACTTCATCTTCGTTTGTCCTGCTTGAGCGAGTGTCGTTTGATTTCGGAGCATTGATTGAGTAGTTGGAGCATCGCTTTGCCCATGCTGTCACCGATCATGAAGTATGTTCCAGCGTTGCTGTTCCAATGATAACTGGCCCCTGTCGGCGACGCCTCCCGGGGTTGGAAGAAGTCGCGTGTTTCAACACAGGTGACGTTCTTTGTCCTGGCCGAGACGGCGATCTGTGCTGGCTCGACAACCTTCTTAATCCGAGCTCTCACGCCAGGTAGTTTTTCGTCGTGCCCGCCAAACCCGCTGCTGGCGACCACGATCGGCAGGTCTTTCACTCCGAAATCTCGCCGAATGTCGGTAATGAAGTGCTGCAGGTTGGCGCCGTATTCATCCGAGAAAGCTGCATCACAGCCATCATTCCAACCCTGGTGCCAACCAAAACCGACGATCTCGTAGCCCTGTCCTTCGTAGTTGGGAAAATACTGTTCCAGGTTGTCGAGGACCTGTTTCACATCGGCAAGCATTTGGCGATAGTAAAACCCAACCTCCACCGAACCGTCTGCAATCGAGTTGCCCAGTTTTGACGAACTGTCGACTGGGAGTTCACCTGCACTTGGCGGTCGGAAATCGCATGCCAGGCTCTTGCCACCCCAGGCCGTTTTGATCACCAAAACCTGACTATCGAAATGCTCGCCCACGACATGACCAAACTGCAATTCGGGTCCGATCTTTGGCTTGTCAGCTGTGCCTGCAAGACCAACCGTCAGGGATTTTGCAACGTCAGTGAACTCGACCTTCTGAGCGACACCCGTTCCAGTTTTCTTTCCTGTGCGCTGATAAAACCAGACGTCTTTTCGGGTGCACCAGGTGCCGTCGCCGTTCACTAAATGTTGGTAACGATCAGAGTCCGGCGACGATTTGACCTGGTATTCCAGAGTGCCCGGGGTTTCGACCGGGCCAATTCGCCCGTCACCCTGCATGTTCGACTGTCCCGCCAAAACAAAAACCTTCACCGGTCCTTCGGCTGACAACCCTCGTTCTGCGAGAACACCCAGGACCGTTCCCAATGCGACGACAACCATCGCGAAAACACTGAGAGGGCTTTTTGAAAACTCATTTCGTATCGGCGACATCCTGTCGCCGAGAAGCTCTACGATCAGCGGACCGCGACAGGATGTCACCGATACAGGTTTTGAAATGGCCTCTAATCTGTTACGCATTTCTTCGCTTTCGTTGGATAGGCACGGACGGGACCTGCTAGCAGGCTGTCCGGATACGTCGATTCTTGTGAGCGGTACGGCGCTAGCCGCCGGTTGTTGGCAGTGTTTTCACCCGCGGCTAGCGCCTTGCGCGCTCACTGTTTCAGGTAACCGGACAGCTTCCTGGTCGGAGCTGGTGCTTTGTCAAAGTCAGGTCTTAGGGTTGCAGTGTCTTATACCGTGTTTCAGGATCAGTTGAACACAGATGGCCGGATGTTTCAAGAACCGTTCGTTTCAATGACGACGCGGAACCCGAGATCATGCACCGCTTGCGACGCTTCAAGGTGCAATCGGAAGGATGGGCGTATCTGTTCGTCTTCTTCCAGGTCGCTTGCTCGACCAAAGCATAGACACGGGCCACTCTCAGATCTACGATCATCAGCGCCGCGAGATCCGTGTCAGTTGAGCCGCATGTTCAGCGCGAACGTGGCATCGAATGGGACGCGAGCGATGAAGGAGATAACGATGTCTGGCAATAAAGTGACGAGGGCGACCATAGGCAAGATGGTGTTAATGGCCTTGCTCATTCCAATGTTCGCCCAGGCCGAGGAGTCCGTCGTCGTCAGAACCGGCGAGAGGCTCACAGCTCGCGTCGTGGGAGGGACCTGGGATGAAACACCCGATGGCATCATGGCGGAGGGGACGGGGCGGTTTCTTTATGCCAACGAAGGAATCGGAGCCGGTGATTTCCATATTTCAGCACGGCTGAAACTGGCGAGGCTCGATCACACCGCCGCGTCATTTGTTTTCGGCGACAGTCACCTGGGGCTGGATGGACGTGAGAATCGGCTGTTTATTCAAGGCGCTCTGCTGGGTAGCGAGACGCAGATGCTCGAGCCAGCGGAGAATTATCTGAAGGCTGGCGAAGCGTTCTTGCTTGAGGTCACCCGCAGGAACGGCACGACCAGGTTTCTGATCAACGAACAGGAGGTTGCTCGCAAGGAGGACTGGAACGGGCCAGTTAATGTGTTGGGCTTCCGACCCTGGCGAAATCGAATGGAGATCATCGAGTTTCGAATCGAGGGTGACCTGACCGAATTAGAACCCTTGCCCGTCCCGTTGGGCGAACCACTGTTCGTGTCGGGGCAGGACGGCTATCACACGTACCGCATTCCGGCGCTTGCTGTTACTTCGCAGGGAACCGTGCTGGCGTTCTGCGAAGGCCGCAAATCGGGACGGAGCGACAGCGGCGACATCAACCTGCTGCTCAAGCGTTCCACGGACAATGGCAAGACATGGAACGAGCAAAAAGTGGTCTGGGATGACGTCGGTAACACCTGTGGAAATCCCTGCGTCGTGGTCGACAAGGACACGGGAACCATCTGGCTGCTGAGTACCTGGAACCGAGGCGACGATCACGAGCGCCAAATCATTGCGCAGACCAGCAAAGACACTCGCCGAATCTACGTTCTGCATTCCACCGACGATGGCCTGACCTGGAGCGAGCCGCGAGAAATCACCGCGCAAGTGAAGAAGCCTGATTGGACCTGGTATGCCACCGGCCCGGGAAGCGGCATTCAGATTCAGCACGGCCTGCACAAGGGACGGATGATCATTCCCTGCGATCACATCGAGGCGGGGACCAATCACTACTACTCACACATCATCTATTCCGACGACCACGGCGAGACCTGGCAACTCGGCGGCAGGACGACGCAGCATCAGGTCAACGAATGTGAAGTCGTCGAACTTTCCGGCGGTCGACTTCTACTCAACATGCGCAATTATGATCGTTCGAAACAGAACCGTCAGGTCGCCACGAGCGACGATGGTGGCTTGACGTGGGAAGATCAGCGTTTCGATTCGACGCTGATCGAACCTATCTGCCAGGCAGCCATCGAGTGTTACAGCTGGTCCGGCGAGAACAGCCGTAGCGTTGTTCTGTTCAGCAACCCCGCCAGCGGCAGCGGTCGCGTGAACATGACTGTTCGCGCCAGCTTTGATGAAGGCCGGACATGGCCTGCCGGAAAAGTGCTTCACGCCGGTCCCAGCGCCTACTCTGACCTGGCCCTTCTGACCAGCGGCGAAATAGTGTGCCTCTACGAAGCCGGAGAAACCAACGCCTACCAGTCCATCGTGTTCGCCAGTTTCCCGCTGGCAACGCTCGAGGATTCGAGAGGGGATTGATCAATGGAACCGCTCAAGGCTCACGACATTCACGGCAACTGGGCCACTCCGCTATTGGCCTGGAACGACGACGACTCTCTTGATTCCGGTCGCGTTGGTGCAGAGATCGATGTGCTGATCGCAATGAGGGTCGATGGAATCTACTGCAACGGGACGGCTGGCGAATTTCACGCGCAGACCGAAACGGAGTTCGATCGGATTTCTGAACTACTGGCCGACAAATGTAACGCGGCGGGCATGCCGTTTCAGATTGGTGTCAGTCATATGTCGGCTCAGATTTCGCTGAACCGGCTCACGCGCGTCGCGTCGCTGCAGCCGGGTGCTGTTCAAGTCATCCTTCCGGACTGGTTCCCCGTCACCGAAGCAGAAGCAGTCGTCTTCCTGCATCGGATGGCCGAAGCTGCGGACGGGATTGGATTGGTGCTTTACAACCCGCCGCACGCAAAATCTGTGTTGAGTCCGGTCCAGGTCGGGCGCCTCGCCGAACAGGTGCCGTCTTTGATCGGACTGAAGACTGCCGCAGGTGATGATGCCTGGTATACGTCAATGCGCAAACACCTTTCACGCTTGAGCGTGTTTGTTCCCGGCCACTTGCTGGCGAGCGGAATTCAGCGAGGTGCTCACGGAGCGTACTCCAATGTCGCCTGCCTGAATCCAGCAGCTGCTCAGCGCTGGACCGATCAAATACAGACGGACTTTGCTGCCGCAGCCGAACTGGAAGACCGACTGTGCCGGTTCGTGGAAGATCACATCGTCCCATTCATCAAGCGTGATGGCTTCTGCCACGCCGCCTGCGACCGGCTGATGGCACATGTAGGCGGCTGGGCGGACGTCGGCGAGCGGATGCGTTGGCCTTATCGTTCAATTCCGGCTAGTGAGGCCGAACGGTTGCGGCCGATCGCGCGAGCGCTGATTCCGGAATTCATCACGTAGGTGGCTGTCCGGATACGTCGGTTCTTGTGAGCGGTACGGCGCTAGCCGCCGGTTGTTGGCAGTGTTTTCACCCGCGGCTAGCGCCTCGCGGCTCACTGTTTTTGGTAACCGCACAGCATCCTGGGCACCAACTTCGCACCACATCACAAAAACAGCCGGGGATCCAGGACACCAGTAGAACTTTCTCGGAACACGACATATCAGAGTTACTCTGCGGCACGCTCGGAGGACTCCGATGGAGGGTCATACCGTTCAGGAATCCCGGCTTTCCATGCCTTCAGGGTACGTGCCATCTCTTCAGCCACTTTGGGAAATTTCAGGTTCAGGTTAACTCTCTGCTGTGGGTCTGCAGAAATATCGTGGAGCTCCACACGGCCTCCGTCCGGCTGCCACCCGGCCCACCATTTTCCGTCGAGCATGCAGACCTGCGGCGGCTTGTAGTCCTGATTGCCGAAGATCCGAAACTTCCACTCCCAGAAGAGCGGTTTCCGTCGCCCGGTCGCGCTGCCTTTCAGCGCGTCGATACAGTTTTCTCCGTCAACATTCACATCAGCAGGAAGCGCTGCGCCCGCAACGGCCGCCATGGTCGGAAGAAACTCAACTCCGGACCACACCGCCGGGCTTTCTTTTCCTGCGGGAGCAATACCCGGCCAGCGGACAATGCACGGCACGCGCATTCCGCCCAGATATGCGCTGCGTTTTCTGCCCCTCAACTCTCCTGGCGACCCAACTCCGGCGTTGATTGAATTGCCGACATGATAATCCTCGGGGCCATTGTCCGATGTGAAGATCACGAGCGTGTTTTCAGAAAGTTCGTTCTCATCCAGATACTCAAGCAGTCTACCGATCTGTTGATCCATTCCCGTCATCGTGGCGCAATACACTTTCATCTGCGCCGTCAGATCTTTCGCATCTGACGCATACTCCCGCATCCATGAAGGAAACTCTTCCGGATTGGCATGCAGGTCTGCATAGACCGCCAGCTCTTCAGGGGTTGGTTTCAGCGGACTGTGCGGCGCAAGAAAACAAAGGTTGATAAAAAACGGTTTCTCTGAGCCGCGGTTCCGGTTCATGAATTCAATCGCATCATTCACCATCCAGCGGCTGGATTCCGAAACCGGGTACGCTGAATTTTCCATCCGCTCCTGGTAAGCCAGTGCAGCCAGATGCGGCGGGTTGGAAACCAGCCAGGAATCAAATCCATACTCCCCCGGGGGAGGGCCGCCGGCCCGGCCGCAGATATGCCACTTACCAATATGTTCGGTGACATATCCAGCGTCGGCAAGAACATCTGCGACGGTTAGAATATCGGGGTCGAGAAAGTCGGGGACTCCTCTTTCGCGATTGGTCCTGGCAATGGAGTAAATGGAATGCACATTCTGACGTGCCGGGAACTGTCCGCAAAGAAACGCAACGCGGCTGGGAGCGCACACGGCGCTGTTGACGTAGAAGTCCGTAAACGTGGTTCCTTCCCTGGCCAGCCGGTCGATATTGGGGGTCTTCACATAGGGATGCCCGGCAATGCCCATATCTCCGTAGCCCATGTCATCCGCCATCACAAGCACGATATTGGGCTGCTCATTCTGTGCTGCCTGACTGGTTTGGATACCGATCAACAGAGCGGCAGTGGCCATGACAGACGTCATTTTTTTGGAGCGATTCATCATGAGACCTGGTTTCGCATTCTTCATTGACATAAAGTCAACATTCGCAAGGGGACGATAGTCCGCCCGAGTGTGTCGATCCTATTCTGAAGCGCAGGGGATGGATAATATCCTGAGTCCGGTCTCAACGAAATGTCATACTGGTCCCCGCGTTATCGGGGATGTTGCTCAGTGCTGTTTTCGCTATCACGAAATTCTGCGAACAACTGGCGATTGAGCGACCTGCGATCATCTTTGATGTACCATAGGCTCTCGTGACTTGCTTCGCGTGAAGAATCACGACTCCGCTTTGAATTACTTCAGCCGTTCACCGATGACTCAACCTTGAGAAACGATGCCATGAATCGAGTATATGCTTTGCTGATTGGGTTGGCCCTGATCGCGTCCTTCGCGATTGCACCGCACAGGACATTTGCCCAATCGTACCCAAGCACACGGATATCGGACGTAAACCAGCACCGCCGGCAGGGCGAGAAGAGCAATCCCCATCGAGTCATGAGCGACTACATCCTCCAGGAACTCGACCTGCAAGCAGGCGATGTGGTCGTCGACGTCGGTGCCGGGGATGGATGGTGGACCGAGAAGTTTGCGAAGTTCGTCGGCGAGTCGGGGACGATTCATGCTGCTGAAGTCGCCGAGAAGAAGGTCGTGGAGATGAGAAAGAAATTCGCCGGTTTGCCTCAGATCAAGCCCTACTTGATTGAAACCGACAACACTGGCTTGCCAGAGAATTCGTGTGACGTAGCCTTCTTTTCGCAAAGCTATCATCACCTGGACAAAGACGGCCACGTCGACTATCTCAAGCACTTGCACAAGGTACTCAAGCCTACCGGACGCGTCGTGATTATCGAAAGGTATATCGAGACCGGCCTGGGTTCAGGCACGCATGGCACGCGGCTAAGTCGTCTGGTCCGCCAGGCCGAAGAAGCGGCCTGGGTCCCCGTGCGTTTGCAGTTGATGACAGGCACGTATCATTATGTTGCGATCCTGGCTCAACAGGAGCTTTTCCCGCCGGAACCGGAAAAAAAGAAGCGGAACTCCCGGCAATCTGAGCCAGCGAAAGAACCAGAAGAGTCCGCGTCGAGTTAGATATGATCGTCATTTCGACAACAACGATCTGCTGACATATTTCGAAGAAGCTTACCGCGGTCTCATTGGCGGACGTCGCTGAATAGCAACCGCCGCCACCGAATTCTGCTGAACTTCCCGCCCCGCATCAGACGCAAACAGGAGTACCCGCGTCTGACCAACTCTGTCGACAGGAATTCGCGGACGATTCTCTTCTCCCTGACATGCCTTGCGGTTCTTACAGCAGGACCGCTCTTTGCGGAGATCAACCCGAAAAGACCTGTTGCCTTTCGCCGCAGCATTCAGCATCACTGCGTCGAACTTGGTTTTGCCGACGACGTCAAGTACATTGGCCAGCGAGGCAGGTTGACCGCCAGCCGGAAAACGGGTCTGAATTTCGTGTTGCTTCCGTGTAAGGAGTCTCGCCCATGCCGCGCGTGATCACCATTGGATTCACGGCGCTGATCGTTCTTTTAGCCAGCACTGCCGACGCGACGGAACTTGCGATTCCGCAGACAACCCTGCGGCTTAAGGGCGAAGTTGGGGCACGCACGGAGGCAGTGCTGAAGAACTGGGTACTCCCGATGCCGGAGGCAAATCCTGCAGTGCTGGAGATGTTTCGGTTACGCGACCGCCCCATTGCCTATCGCCAGCCCGTGCCCTGGGCGGGCGAGTTCGTCGGAAAGTACCTGCAGTCGGCCGTGCAGCTCATTCAGTTCACCGACGACCCGACATTGAAGGCGAAGGTGAGGGCGGTTATTGCGGAGTTGCTGGCGACTCAGAGCCCTGAGGGCTACCTGGGCCCCTTTCGCAGGGAAGAGCGGCTGCTGGGTCACTGGGACCTTTGGGGGCACTATCACGTGCTCTATGCCCTGCATTCCTGGTACGTCGCGACCGGTGACCGGGCCGCCCTGACGGGTGCTGTGAAAGCCGCCGACCTTGTGTGCAGGATCTATCTTGGTGGCGAACGCCGGGTGCATGACGCGGGTTCGCACGAGATGAACATGGCCATCATGCACGTGATGGGCATCCTGCATCGTGAAACAGGCAACGTGCGTTATCTTCGCCTGATAAAGGAAATCGAGAAGGACTGGCAGAAGCCCCCGGCGGGCGATTATTTGCGGACCGCGTTGGAGAAGGTTCCTTTTCACAAGACCCCGAAACCACGTTGGGAAAGCCTGCACTGCATGCAGGGGCTGGGCGAGCTGTACCGCATCACCGGAGAGGAGAAATATCGCGAGGCCGTGCTGCATCATTGGCGCAGCATCCGCGCCACGGACATCCACAACGCGGGCAGTTTCTCCACGGGCGAAGGCGCAGTGGGCAACCCGTTCAAGCCGGGCGCGATCGAGACGTGTTGCACGGTGGCGTGGATTGCTTACAGCGTGGACGCTCTGCGGCTTTCGGCGGACAGCACCATCGCCGACGCCATCGAATCGGCAACGCTGAACACGGTTTTGGGCTACGAGCACCCAAGCGGTCGCTGGTGCACCTACAATACGCCCATGGATGGCAAGCGGGAATCATCGGCCCACAGCATTGTCTTTCAATCCCGCGCGGGGACGCCGGAGTTGAATTGTTGTTCTGTGAATGCGGCGCGCGGCCTGAGCATCATTGCGGATTGGGGCGTGCTGGCCGGTGAGGACGGGCTCTACCTCAACTATTACGGACCCGGAGATCTACGTGCCAGGACCGAGAGCCAGGGCACGTGGACGTTTCGTCAGGAAACGGACTACCCGGCCGACGGCACGATTTCGATCCAGGTTGCCCCGGGCACGAACGCCGAAACGACGGTTCACCTGCGCATCCCCTCCTGGTCTCACAGGACAAGCGTCAGGATCAACGGAAACCTGCTGGCCGGAGTACTCCCCGGAAGCTACCTGCCGATACGACGCATCTGGAAAGACGGGGATGTTGTGGAACTCAAGCTCGACATGTCCCTCCGGTCGTTGAGTGGCGATGGTTACGTCGATTTCAATGCCTCCCTCTTTCGTGGCCCCCTCCTGCTGGCCTATGACCAGAAACACAACACGATCGACGCTGCGGCGATTCCCGATCTGGATTTCAAGAGGCTCGAAGCAAAGGCTGCCACGACCGGTGCCCGCTTCCAGCCCATGGTGCTCCTGGAAATGAACACGGTGAACGGAGAACCGCTCTATCTCACCGACTATGCCACGGCAGGCGCCCACGGCACCTTCTATCGATCCTGGCTGCCTCTGCGGAACGCACCGCTGGTAACATTCCGACAGGTGCGTCCCAATGCGGAGTACACCCAGCCCCCCGGCGAGGTCTATCTGCAATGGAGTGGTGCGAGTCGGAACGCCCGGTATACCGTTCGCGTGGCGACGGACGCCGCAATGAAAAACGTCGTCGCCACGGGCAACGATCTGGCGGAAACACATTGGTTCTTCACGCCGAGTCAACATGAGACGGCAAGCTACTATTGGGATGTCACGGCGGCAGATGGCGATCGGCAGGCGGAAAGCGCGAATGGCCCATTGCGTTTCAACTTCGACAGCACGCTGCCCGCTGCAGAAGCGACGTTGATGCTTGACGCGCCGCTCCGAGGAACGGCTGAGGCAACGACGGGAACGTTGAGCACTACGCACCATGTCCGACCCGCAAAGGGGCGCGGCGGTGCGGAGAACACGGCTCTTGCCTTCGATGGAACGCAGTCAAAGGTGGTCTATGACATCGGCCCTTTCCCCACACACGACTACACTCTGAGCGCCTGGTTCGCACCGACCAACCTGGCCGGCAACGACAGCGACTGGCACCATCTTTTTTGCGCCTGGAATGCTGCCTCCCACGACCCGCTGCGCGTCTCCGTACGGAACCGCCGTCTCGTCGCCAACATCGAGCAGCCGAGTGGCGGATTCCACTGCAGCGGGCCAGGGTTGGTTGAGGGCCAGTGGGTGCACGTTGCTGTGGTGAAGGACGGCGAACGCCTCCGACTCTATGCCAATGGCAACCTGGTCCAGGAAACCCGCGTGGTCGCCCGGCTGCAAACGACAGCAACGAACGTGGGCATTGGGTGTAACCCCAACCTCAGTCGACTGGAAGGCTACGAGGGGAGCATCGCCGAGGTAAAATTCTACGCGAGCGCGTTGACCGACGCGGCGATACAGCGGCTTGCAGGACGCTGAAGGATGTCACTTCGGTTATCTCTCATCATCCCTGGACGCTGGCATCGGAGGTGAAACAGGCAAGGTCGGGCAATTGAGGTTTGATGACGCGATCGTAGACGGCCTGGTCGAAAACCGACGTTGCCTGACCGCCCAGCCAATCTTCGATGACTTTACTGTAAACGGAACGGAAATCGATTCTATATCTGAGGTTTCCTTTTTCCAGGTTGTCCAGATCGGGCTGGCCGCCATACACGCCGCCTCGTACACCGCCGCCCATCACGAAGAAGCAGTTTGCGGCGCCGTGGTCAGTTCCACGCCTGGCGCCGGCACCGTTTTCTTTCACTCGCCGACCAAATTCCGAAAAGGTCATGATCAGCACTCGATCGATATTGCCGCTGAGTTCCATTTCTGTCAGGAAAGCGTCAACTGATCGATCAAACGCGGCAAGCAGTGGCGGGTGCTGGCCGCTGTTCAAAGGGTCGCTCAGTTTCACCTGCTGGCCGTGCGTATCGTAGCCACCCTGGCTGGCGTAAAAGATTCGCGTGTTAAAGCCGGCACGAATGATTTGAGAAATCAACTTCAGACCGCGTCCTAGAGTGTCGTCGGAATAGTTTCTTTCGGGCACAAGAGTCAGCCTGGCTGCGGCAGTTTGGAGATCTTTGACGGATGCCTCTGTCTGATTTTCGCTCCTTTGAAGAAAATCGAGATCTGGATTGTCCGTCGCGATACTGTTGGCTGCGTGAATAGCCGCCAAACGGGCGTCGCCATCGGCGTCCGTTCTCAGCGCGTACGTATGTGTTTTGCTGATCGCCGGCGGCGTGTAGCCGGAGATACCTTTGAACGAATCGGGAACGCGTGGTATTCCGGCGGCTGTGATTGCCAGCGGATTGGCCTGACCCTGGCCGGCACAATGGCTGTCGAAGTATCGCGCCATCCAGCCAGCCGTTGCCGCAGTCTCGCCTGGGACCTTGCCAAACTCGTAATAGTCCATCGAACTAAAATGCGAGAAGTTGGGATTGTCGTAGCCGACGTTTTGAATGATGCCGATTTGGCCTTTGTCCACAAAACGCTTTGCCAGACGACGAAGCTGCGGATGAAAACCGTTTTGAGAATCGAGCGTCAGTTGTTTGCCCAACGGCACCCCCAGCTGAGGTCGCAACTCTCGGTATCCTTGATCGGTGTAGGGAATGACCGTGTTTAGCCCATCGTTTCCGCCCGCTTGTTGCAGGATGATGATGATGCGGTCATCGTCACCCGAATCGTCGAGGGCGAAAGCTGACTTTGATATCCAATTCGGCGTTGTGGCCAGCGTGGAATAGCAGGCCATGCTCGAGATACCGGCTCTTAACGCATCGCGTCGTGAAATATGCATTTCCGAAATCCTCCACTACTTCATTTGATATCCGGGGAACGTCATCATAACGTGGAAACATCCGCGCACCTGGCTGCGGTAAACGTTGGACGGTTGGCGAGGATTGGCCGCCAACGCACTCATCAGGTCGTCAAGAGTTGCCACTTCTTCAGGGCGCAGGTTGGTCTGCAGCAGCCGCGCACGGAAATATTCGATGATGCCTGCCGTATCGGTCAGCGAATCGACATGCCCTTTCGTGATCAGCTGGTCACAGTACTCGTCGGTCATGTAGTAGTTCGATGACATGTTGTTGGCGAGGTTGAATCGAGCGATCAGGTTTCCGGAATTGATCCACGCCTGGCCGTGAGTCCAGCCCGAAACATTCGGGGCGCCGAACAGCTGCATGCCCATTTCCGACGCCCACACGGGTACTCTTGATTTCGTTGCCGGCCACTTCATCTCCTGTCCGAATTCGGTCAGTTCGATGTTGCGCGCCGCCATGATCATGTAGTCCATCGGATGCTTGTACATCGTATAGCGGTGAGCACGATCGTAGAAGAATTGCGATTTGAAGAGCTTGCGCAGTAACTCTCCCACGCTGTAATTGTCGCCGTCGGCACGTGTCGTGTAGAAGTGCTCCCCCAGCTCTTCCACGGCGGGATGGTCGATGGGAATTGTCTCCAACACAAACCAATTGAGGAACTTCCAGGACATGTAAAGGGCTGCGGCGGGCAGGCGGGAATGCGCTGGGCTGAGATCCGCTCCGCTTACCTCGTCGAGAATCAAATCGATGATCCGGTTAGCCTCTTCGCCGTCAGTTGTCGAGTGGATCTTCTTGCCGAATACGGTCTTTTCACCGTCGTCGTGTTGGTCGGCCGCGAATTCATATTCGAAGGGCCACTGGTCTTCCTCACGTTCGTTAAGGTGTTCGCCCGTCATTGCCCTCGCGATTTCGCGTACGTCGTCTTCGCTGTAATTGCCCACGCCCATGGAGAACAGCTCCATCAGCTCTCTGGCAAAATTCTCCTGTGGCTTTTCTTTGGTATTGATTCGATTGTCAAGGTAGATCAGCATTGCCGGATCGCGCATCACCTTTCGCAACGTCGCGCGAAATGGTCCCTTGCCAGTCTCGCGCAGCAGTTTGTATTGACTGCCGACAATTCTTTGTGTCCAGGGAGTTAATGCGCCCCGATTTGAACCGCCAGGTGCTCGAACGTCTACATCGGTAATGGTTGCCCACACTTTTTGCCAGTCCGACACGAAATGGTCGTGCATGAAAAGGTGCAGCTGCTGTTGCAGTGGGTGGTTCGTGTGGATCATCCTGAAGAACCAATTGTTCTGAAGGTCCCACTCGTAGAATGGATTCTTGAGACCCCCGTTCTTCTTGATCTGACCACTTCTTAACGTGGCAAAGGTGTCGGGCAACGCTGATATCTTCGTCTCCAGAGTTGAGTCGACCGTCGGATAGTCGACGATCTGATCAACCGCAGCGTCCATGCCGGCAGCCACGCCCGCCTTGAGCTCTTCAGGCCGCCGACCAAAACCGGCACGTCGCGCCAAATGAGCTGCCTCATCGAAAGTCCACGGTCCGGTATAAGGATCAAGCAATGCCATCGATGCATCCTTTTGAGATCTGTCGCCGCCTGGCCATCCAACCTCAAGGCTCTGTTTCGAAACTGAGCCTGTTGTCCGTTGGACAGACAGCCAGACGTAATTCCATTTGGTAAAGACTCCTCACAGCTACAGACGCCGGTCAACCTACCCTGGTAACTCGATCGGAAGCGTTTTTCCAGATGGGATGTTCGGTGAAACGCCTCAGGGAAGCGGGTGCCGCCTTTAAACAGTCGCTCCGGTTCGGTTTCTTCGAGCCTGAGGCAGGAGCCCCGCGCGGCAATTCCGCTGACAGGGATCCGTGCGGGGGCTGCCGGGTAACCGGCGTCCCTGCCGCGACGGGCTCATCGAACATGAGCATTCGTCTCAGCCTGAGCTGCGTTTGGTCATGGCACCCGCGCCTTTGACCCAGCCAGCCGTCACTCCGAGGGGCACCCACCATCGGGCTGCCTGGCGATTACTCTTTGTGTGCCATTACCTCGACCAGATGTCGGCCCGTGTTGGCGGAGTTGTTTGTTTGTGTGACGCGAATATATCGCACCGTGCGTTGTTTGAACAGGCAGGTGTAACCTTTTGCTGTTGACAGCGTTTTGTTATTGCGGTGGTCGGCGACCATGTCCCAGGTCTTTCCGTCGACTGAAGTTTCGACGGTGAAACCGTAATAACGATTGTCGCCGTAATACCCGACAACCACGATGCGGCCTACCGCGGTTGGTTCTTCCAGATCCACCCGCCACCAGGAGGCATCACCTTTGGCGACATCCATCGCCCAAAAGCGATTCGTGTCATCTGCACGACCATCGTTGGCGAAGTTGGCTGGGTACTCTGCGATTTCAGTTGAGCATGTCACCGGCTTGCCGGTTGTCAGGCTGGCCGAGTCGGGCTTGAACTCATTACCGTCGCGGGTCAGGGTGCCTTTAAGGCACATCGCACGAATGGTCGGGTTAGCGTAGAGCTTAGGTTCCTTGCCAGGCAGATGATGACCGGTGACCGCGTGCCAATAGCGCTGATCGGTTTCATGCGGATCCAGGGTTTGAGTTGCCTGATCGAATGATTCAGGCAGAATCCCATGCCGTTTCATTTCGCGGATGTACTCCACGGGCGCCTTCCAGCCGGGCGTATCCCACCGCGGGTCCGAATCGTGCAGGGCTTTGGTTTCTCGAATCGCCTTTAGCAATATCTGGTAGTCCGGATCCTCTTTGGATGCGAAGACAGAAGCGGCCTTGCCGGTGATCGAATCTCCGTTCTTTTCTGCTGATTTGATCTCCCGGCAAGCGCCATATCCGCCAGCCTGCCTGGCCAGAGGAGCCAGAAGTTGCACGGACTGTTCCGGGTGGGTGAGGTTGTAGAGAATGTGCTGCTGAAAACGCCAGACTGCTCGGTTGTCCACCTGTTTGATCATCCAGGCGCGTTGCGGCTGAATCAGCTTCGTGCCCTGGCCCCAATCCACAGCGTGCCTGGGAACGGTGCGCGTTTTCACATGACAGCCGCTGCAACGGCGATCGATGACCTTCGCTGCCCGCTGCACGTTTTCATTTTTCAAAATCCGAGTATCGATGGCGGTGAAGTGGGATGTTTCGTATCCGGTACTGCCGATCATTCCGTTGATCAAGGCGGCATAGGTGCCGATATATGGTGCGCCGCAGTGAATCCAATGTCGAACCGTCTCGACTTCACGCCTGGTTAACCGGACCTCGTGATGCTCGCCTCTGAGCATTTTCATGATCGGGCTTGCCGCATCGCCCAGGCCATAGGGCGGGTAGTTACTCTTTGGCAGGTTTCGGCCATCTGAAAACTGGTAGGTGGCGCTCAGTGTGTAATAACTGTGCGAATACACGGGGCCGTGATCACCGGTGAGAATCATGCCCCCGTCCCGCCTCCTGGGGTTATGACATTTCACACAGTGCGTGTCGAGGATCGGTTGGATGTCACGTGGATAGTCAATTACGTCCGGAATCCCCGGTACGGGAGCGATTTGACTTGGCGCACGCATCATCGCCTGGAACTGACTGTTCTTAATAGAGCTTGGGGCTGTTCCCCTGTTCTCATGACAACCTACGCAACTGGCCTTTTCGCCAGGCATGACTGAAAGAAAACTCTGCATGCGTTTGACCGCCTTTCCTTCCTGATCCAGCGCGATCAGAACCAGCGCCCTGTTGGCGGGCACCTGGAAATGGGCGGAACCATCTTCTTCGACTGGTACGGTGCCGAGAATTCGCTCCAGCGTGAAAGTCCCGCCATAGCTTGTAGGCTCCATGCTGCCGGTGTAGTTGATCGGCTTGGGCAGCGATTCCAGGAGCAGCAGCTTCTTGACCTGACCCTTTTTGACGCCCTCCATGTTTCGACCAACTGTCACATCGGCCAGCGTCAAAGTCCCGGTGGTCCTGGACAGATCGACGCGGCTGGGAATGACACGTTCGCGCTGCCGCGGTATCAGCGGACGCGGTTCGTTTAACTCGAATCCTTTGTGAGTGTACAGGGGCGTTAACACACCGTTCCCAGACAGGTGAACCAGGCTCTTGCCTTGCGCCGCCAGGAAGTCGCGTTCCGAAAACGCCCATGGGTCGCGGAGGTTGCCTGCTTTGTGGACGATGTGCAACAAACTGCGGTCGTCGGGGCCGTTGCGGTTGCTTACCGTGCAAATGGTTCCCGCATGCTCCGCTCTTCCATGGCTTGGTGAATTGACAAAGACGATCTTGCTGGTACCTGGTATAGGTTGCGGATCGATGAAGACACCGCCCGGACGCATGTTCCCGTAGTAGACCATCTGGCTGGTGCCGTCGGGATTAACGCTCCATAGATGGTGGTAATGGCTTTGGCTGCGATCAACATACTCCCAACGCTGAAAGACAACTTTTCCGTTCGGAAGCACGCACGGCGTGTTGTCCTGTTCGATATTGGCAGAGATCTGCCGGATGTTGTGACCGCGCCGGTCACAGGTGTATAACGTTGCCACTTGCGTGACCCAGCAATTCACGTATCGTCTTGAGCGGCCGCTAACAAACATGATCGAATCATTCGGAAGCCAGCACGGCTCGATGTCATCATAAATCCCAAACGTAAGTTGCCGCAGACCGCTGCCGTCGGATTGGATTTCGTACAAATGAAAAGGCGCGGTTCCTTCCTTGCGATAGCTGAAAATGATGGTCTTGCCATCATAATGCACTGCCGGGTCACGAAAAGTTCCGCCGTCATCTCTTATCAGAACGGTGGTTCTTCCTGTGCTCAGATTGAGTCTACAGAGTGAGCCGCCGGAGGAATATGCTTTCTTGTGAGGCGTCCTGGCGTAGTAGCTGAAGTTCGCGTACCAATGCCCATCGGCAACCTTTCCGCGCCCGCTGTGTGCGCGCTCGGCAAAGACAATATCTTTGACTTTGTACTGATTGGTCAGTTGCCGGCAAAGTGCCTGGCGCGCGTCCTCGGTCGCAGTAGCGGTCGCAGCCACGCCCGTGCGGGCCGCTTCGGCGCACTCACCGACGTGCGAGCAGATTGTGATGACAAAAAACAGAATCGCTGCCAGGCCGAAATTTCTCATTGGAATTCCTCCGATGGTTCCCCGCACGGCGTTCTTCGAAATCCTAGTTCAGTTGACTCGAAAGGTTGGCATCTACTCGATGTGCTTCTTCAGCAAAACGCTTCAAGGTCACCCGGTCGACTTTACCAGTCGCGTTAAACGGCATTTCATCCAGAACAACAATTTCCTCGGGTGCCTTGTAACCGACTTTGGTTTTTGCGAACGCAATCAACTCCGATATCGCCGGAAGGGTTTCGCCAGCATGCACCGTTATATAAGCAACCACATTCTCCCCATGCACCAGATTATGGATTCCAACCACGCCGACATGTTCGACAGAGCTGTGTGCCTGCAGCGCTTCTTCCACTTCCTGCGGGCAGATATTGGAGCCGTCATGGACAATGATCTGTTTCTTGCGGCCAAAGAACCAGTAAAAGCCGTTTTCATCCTTCTTCATGATATCACCGGTATCGAACCAACCGTCAGCATCATAAGCTTCATCCGTCGCCGCCTCATTATCCCAATAGCGCAAAGTTGTACATTTTGAGCGGACCCAAAGACGGCCTGGCGTCCCCAGCGGGACCTCGTTGCTGTCGTCATCGCGGATGACGGATTCGAACCCGGGTGCAACGGTCCCTACCGACCCCAAATGATCCAGAGATTTATCCTGATTGTAATGGGAAGCACCAAGTTCCGTCATACCATAGATTTCAGAGACAATAATGCCCGCCTTTTCCATGAATTCATGTTCAAGCACATCGGAAATCTTATCTCCACCCGAAATACAAAGCCGAAGTGACGAAAAATCATCATGAGTTCCATGATGATCCCGCACGAGTTCGAACAAGGCGGCTGGGATCATGAAAATCACAGTCGGCTTGAATTCGCGGAAGATCGGCAGCAACTCATCACCATCAAAGTTCTGCGCCACAATCACTTTAATTCCTTCCGCAATAGCCGCGAACGACCATAGAAATCCCCCTATATGGGATATGGAAGAACCGGGAAGCATTACATCGTCTTTATTAACGCCCATGGAATGGGAAATATACCGGCACATCCACCCCATGGTGTTAAGAGAATGGGTTACTCCCTTGGGTTTGCCGGTGCTGCCCGACGTGAAGAAGATCACATAAGGCGCATCGGGATCGAGGACGGGTAACTCAAATTCCGAATGTTCAGCTTTCAGCATATCTTCAATACAAGGACCACCTCCCGCCTCGGCACTGAAGGTGATGACACCAAGCGGAAGATCTTTCACCAATTCCGTCCCCGCCAGATCCTCGGCCCGCTCGGCATGAGAGACAAGCACGACAGATCCACTCAAACCCAACGCATGATCAATTTCCGGCGCCATATAGCGATAGTTGAGTGGCGTCGCCACCAGCCCCGCCTTCAGACAGGCGAGATAATGTACCACCAGCTCCCAGCGGTTCGGCATCAGGGACGCCACCCGGTCACCGGGCTTCATGCCATGGGCCAGATAACTTTTGGCAAGACGGATGCTCATCTCCTCCAACTGCCGCCAGGTTCATTTCGCCCGTCGCGAAATCAAGGCAATTTCATCTGGTTTCTCGGCCAGCCCCCTGGCAAGGATATTGACGAGATCCGCTGGCCTGTCGATATCGTTTCCAACAACGGTCATTCTATATTTCCCTTTCAGCAAGAATCTTCTTCCAGGCCGCGATCGACCTGCTTAGATTCGTGCGTTTGTCGCCGCTTACGCCATAGCATTGAAGCCCCACGGGCCCGGCAAAGTCAAGTTTTCCAAGAGCGCGCATGAGCCGTGATTGAGAAAAGTTGCCCTGGTCCAGTGGCTTGATCAGGTCGTTCCAGCCTTGTCCGCCCAGGTTGGCACCGCACGTACTCACCCCAAATAACCGTGTGCCGGCCCTTTCGAGCACGCTTTCCAGGTCCTCTGCCTTTTCGTTCTTGAGGAAATGGCACAGGTTGAACATCACACCAAGATTTGCGTGGTCAACTTTGGCAATCAGGGCCATCGCCTGTGGCATCGTAGCGATGGCGAATCCATGGTGTGGATAGAGTGCCACGCGGATCTTCAGCTTGGCGGCCATCTCAGCGGTCTGCCTCACGGCTTCGACGGTTTTGGGCGTCATCGTGCGCACGGTTAGCTCAATGATCGCGTCGCGATTAGCCAACGGCCTGACGAGCTCCGCCGAGAGTGGCTCGTCGGCGACATTCAGATAGACACTGAGAACTTTCAGTCCCGCTTTCTCAAACACTGCCACTTGTTGGGCTAGTTTCTCACCTCCCGTGTGAGCCTGGCTGACGCCGTCGTAACCCAGTTCCTTGAGCGTGTTCGCATTACCTTCCGCCGAACCAAAGCTCACTCCATTCTCAAACGCATAGAACTTCGGTGCGAACGCCTGCGGTCCGGCTTCTTCCGCCAGGGCGGGCGCGGCAAATAAGAAGACGAGTGAGGCTAGCGTACATGAGTTTCTGGCCATGGTCCGATCTACCTTGTTAACGTTGAATGACGGAAAATCTGTGGTTAGAGGGAAGTGAGCGGCGTCGGCGATCAGGTCTGCTGGCTGTCAGCAAACCGGCTAACGGCCAGCGTCGGATCGCTGGTCGCTTTTCTTACAGCGTCCATGGCTTGCGCATTTCGCGGGATCGCATTCTGTCAGCCTGGGCATCGTTGACGAAGGCTTCTTTGTCAGGGTCCCACTCCAGCGGACGGTCAAGTCTCATTGAAATATTGCCGATGTGCATCAGCGTGGCCATGGCGTGGCCGACCTCAACCGGGAAGTAGGGATCCTTGCGTGATTTGACGCAGTCCAGGAAGTTGCGATGTTCGCCCTGGGGACAGGTGAACAGCTGCGTCTCGTCAGGCCCGATGACGGAATTGAGGATCTTCTGCGAACTCGCTTCAAGCGGCTTGCGCCATGCCGGGATCTCGAGCCAGCCGTCACTGCCTTCCATACGGATACCCGTTCCGCCGGAGGATACATGCAGGTCCACGCCATTGGCGTACCTGTAGTGCAGTTTGTAATCGTTGGCCGCTGTGTAGATGCTCGACTTGTCGGGGAACACGCCTGTTCCGTCGACTTTGACCGGAGTGGTTCGTTCCGTGTCGTTGGCCCACTGGGCGGTGTCGAGCATGTGGGCGCCCCAGTCGGTGAACTTGCCACCGGAATAGTCAAATATGTTCCGCCACTGCTGCGCACCGCAGCGATTTGTGCAATAGGGCGCTTCGGGTGCCGGCCCGAGCCACATGTCGTAGTCGAAGCCTTTGGGAACGGGCGCGACCCGGGGGCTCTCAGGCGGAACGCCGCCGGATGGCAACGTAATACGAATCGACTGCAAACGGCCGATGCGTCCGTTGCGAACGAGTTCGGCCATGCGATGATAGACCGGAATCGAACGGTCTTCGGTGGACGTTTGGAAGACCGTATTGTTCTCGCGAATGATTCCGACCAGCGCGCGGCCCTCGGCGATTGTGAGCGTCGGCTTCTCACAGCAGACGTCCTTGCCAGCCTTCGACGCGGCGGCAGCCATCGGAACGTGCCAATGATCGGGTGTCGAGATCATCACGGCGTCGATATCCGGGCGCGCAATAATCTCTCGCCAATCGGCGTGTGCGGTGCAATCGTTGTTGCCGTGATGCTGATTGACCTTGGCGCGAGTTGCCTCGCGGCGTGATTCCATCACGTCGCAAACGGCAAGAATGCGCGCATCTTTGCACCGACGAAATCCATCCAGGTTCCAACCCCCGCCATGGATTCCTGTACCGATGAGACCCAATGTGATTTGATTGCTGGGAGCATTGGCGCCAAAGACGTTCGACGAAACGATCGTCGGTAGCGCCGCTGCCGTCACTGCACACTTCACGAACTTTCGCCGAGAGATTTCCTGCTGACGATTGGACTGCATGGCATTCGCCTCCTGTTGATATGAAACTATCGCATTCTATCAGAAGTTCTTCATCGAGTTCAGCCTCAAGCCATTTCAGGCATCAGTCGTTCCTGGCACACCAGGCAGATAGCCGCTCGTCAACTGCATTTCCAGCTTGTCTTCTTTCTCGGTACGGCGTGCCGGAAACGGGGGTCATTGCGAAGTCAACCTACCTGGTGGCGTTTGTGGTGCAGTCGTTGTCCAGGTCGGACGATGCTAAGCCTGTCTGCCGGGACCGGTCGATTTTGAACTGCAGTTTCAGCAGTGTATTGGCCAATTCGGCCTCGA
>JAAERP010000043.1 GCA_024230215.1 Fuerstiella sp.
CAAATTCTCGCAGGAAAGGTGTTTCTGCCTATGTGGCAATATTTCTCACACAGCTAAAAACGTTTGATGATTACGCTGATGACTGGGACTACATTCTTTCCATCAGAGATATGAAACCTTCGAAAGTTGCCACTTTGCGGTTCAGGGCAATCGTCGAGAGTAGGAAGGGCGATATACCTAGTCAGTATCGGAGCCTTGTAATTGATCACTTCCTCGAAGCGGCGCAGAAGGCTAATAGCGAGTCCGGCAGAAATCATTTTTTGAGTATCGCAAATGAGCTGAAGGGCCGATGACCGATGACAGTCCGGATGCCCCCAAGGAATGACCAGCCCGAGAGGGAACACGGCGATGACCCGCGATGACCAGCCCGAAGGTCTTTCTAGCCGAGTAGGGTCTGCTGTGCGGACCACATCTGTTTCTGCCGCTCCACCACGTGAGCGCACAGTGGTGCTGGCCCGATCGGTTTTCCAATCTGCAATGTCGGCCGTGGTTGACGTTCGACGACGACCAACGGTGCCCTCGCGGTAGTGGAGCTTCGCTCGATGGTCCGCACAGCGGCGCCTACGTATGTGATGTTGAAACCGTTACGTTCGACGCATTATTGCGACCGCCCGTTTTTTGCCGCCGAATTACGACTGCGTACTGCACGTTGAGATCTTTCAATCTCGGCAACAGACTCTTGCCCAATTGAAATGCCGAGAACGACCGCATAGCATCCTCACGGTCGTGTTTGTCTGAGAAGAAAATAGTGTGCAGGTCGTTGTCGTAGTTTCGAGTGGTCCAGACCCCGGGCAAGAGTCTCGGATCGGTCCTGGAGAGACCGCTGTGGTCGGGCGGTTGCCGGATTGTGACCTGGTGATCGATTCCGATCCCGCCGTTTCCAGCCGAGTAGGGTCCGCTGTGCGGACCACGTCTGCTTCGGCCGCTTCACCACGTGAGCTCGCGGCGCACTGCCGTGCTGGTCCGATCGGTTTTCCGATCTGCCATGCCTGCGGTGGTTGCTTTGTTCGACGTGTGACCACGACCGGAGTTGTCCGCGCGGTGTTGGCGTTCACTGGACGGTCCGCACAGCGGACCCTACGTGTATCGTGCCGAGTAGGGTCCGCTGTGCGGACCACGTCTGGTTCTTCCGTTTCACCACATGATATCGCGGCCCACTGCCAGGTGAATCCGATCGGATTTTTTAATCGGCCGCTCCGGCCGTGTTGGACGTTTGACTACAACCGGCGTTTTCCGCACGGCGTGAGTGTTCACTGGATGGTCCGCACAGCGGATCCGACGGGTTTGGGTTATTCGCCGACGTCTTTCAATTGTGAGATGGTCCTTGGTGTCGAGGAACCACAACCCCAGTCAGGTGTGTAGACACCTCGAGTCACCCAACGATGATGCCGGCCAATCCCGTGGACACTTTACGTAACCGTGTTTCACGGGGTTCCAATGGATGTCGTCGAAATACGCCCGGAAGTCGTCTTCGCTTATCAGAACGCGTTCCCAGAATCGTCGTTGCCAAACGCCACGACGACGATTCTGTTTTCGGGACTCGGATGTGTTCTGTTCAACACCTCCCGATTTCAAATACCGGCGCGTGAATTCTTTCTTCAGCCAGGCCCAGCGGGTCGAAAAATCGCTGTCACCCCGTGGCAGTGTCCACATCGTATGCATGTGGTCGGGAAGCAGGACAATGGCATTGATGTCAAAAGGCCATCGTTGTTTGGTTTCACGAAGAACACGTCCGAGGATTGTCCGGGCCATGACGGAGTCAAACACCGGAGCATTGCCTTCGGTCTTCAGCGTAAAAAAGAACGATCCACCCGGGACGTGAGCTCGGCGGTAATTCGGCATTCTGTTCAGGATAGTCACAGTGCCGTGGTCCGCACAGCGGTCCCTGCGTGTTTGACGTCGAAATCGGCGGTGGTCGAGGTGTGACCACGACCGGTGCGGCTGTTGCGGCGTTGGGGGATGATTGAATGGTCCGCATGCTGCCGAACTCCGGTTTTCTGAGTGTTCTCCGTAACGTTCATCTTTCGGCAACCAGAGCCGCTCTTGACCCACCGCACGGTTTCGTACTTCTCTGTCTCCGCCACCCGGTTTGTACATAGACCGAGCCGTATAGTCATGATTCCGGGAATTCAACGCAGTTTGAACGCAACCGCACAGCCTGTGTTCTGATAATAGTCCATGTACGGCGCGTTTCGCATTTCCAGATGGAGACAGACTGATGGCTATTATTACTCACCACGTTCCAATGGTCAGACAGTATCAGAGTCCGATTTGCTGGGTCGCCTGCGCGGCGATGATCCTGTCGTACAGAACCAGATCCAGCGTGACTGTCGAGTCGTTGATTGGGTACGATCCCGGTAATTCTTCCATCCTGAATCCGGCCACGTCGTGGGGCGTCATGTACCGCATGCTGAACGACTGGGGAATCACGTCCACAGGACCACAGATGAGCCCCGCAGTTAGCTATATTGAGGAGATGCTGCAGCACAATGGCCCCTTCATTCTGACACACTTTACAAAGACTCTGGCACCCACAATCACAGGTACCGGGACACACGCTGTGGTCATCAGCGGAATCAATACAAATACAGGAAAATGCAGCTATTCGAATCCGTGGGGAACGTCCAACAACAGCGTGGATATTTCGACCGTGCAACAGTCGATGCAACGCCTGTGGCTTCTTTCACTGCGTTCGGTGGCTTACGTTTCCGGTTGAACCTTGCTCTGTCGCGGCTGTGCAGGGTCCGCTGTGCGGACCACGTCTGTTGCTCCTGCGATCACCAGGCAACTGTGCGGCCCAGTACCGTTCGCCGGCACTCAGGACACGCGTCACTGCCATTCATGCCCTTATGTGAGGTGATTGGGCGAGAAAATACGCAACACGTGCGCGAGATCATCAAGAATAGGGCAATGGGATTCCCGTGTCCGTATTCGGAGTGATCGCATGCCGCACATCGTCAGAGGCATCGGCTGGGGAACGATTGACATCGTCGAACATCAATCGCGAGTCTTCTTTCAGCAACGCTGGAAGTATTCCTGGCAGGAAACGCCGCCGCTGAACCCCTGGTCGCTGGCCGCGGACTGCCAGGGGAACCTGATCATATTTTTGATCAGCCACGTCGGTTAGCAAAAAAAACACGCAACACCGGCCAGAGATCGCCGAAAACAAAGGAATGGTCGCATGCCCAGGGCAAAAAAGCCCGATGGCCTCCAGGATAACAGGACTACGTGATGGCACTCAACTTTTCAATTTCCAAGGGAACGCGGCCGGGACCGCAGATTGTCTCCCCCGCACGGCTAAGACAAATTTCCGGCAACAGCATGGCGCTGGCTTATACTGTCCCGAGAATCACGGGCGACTTAACGACGGTCAGATTCAAGCAGCAACGCAGCAGTGGCACGATTGAATTCACGTTTGACACTGGAACCCTTGGCCTGTCCCTGCATCAGGATGTGTATATCGCCAACGATCTCACACCGTGTGAGCAAATGAAGTGGGCCGTTCATGAACAGCACCACGTGAGTGATAATCGTGATGTCATGGATCAGATGCCCACAGAAATCATGAACTACAACATGTGTGAGAGCCTGTTCCAACGAGGCGATTGGTATCCCCGTTCCGACTTCGCAATGATACAGAGACTGATCCTTGATGAAATCGGAGACGCATTCCGAGATCTGACGGTTCAAAGAGTGCGAGCACTCGACACCCGTGCGGAGTACGCCCGAGTGAACAGAGAGATTCTGCGGGATTGCCCCGGACCGATCATCTATACCGTCTACCGCGGGGATACCCTGTCCGGGATTGCCCACTTCTATTACGGCAATCCGATGCAGTGGAAAAAAATCTATGATGCCAACAGAGCTGTAATCGGGCGCAACCCGAATCACCTGCGGATCGGACTGAGACTGACGATTCCAAAGTAAGCCTTGTCGGGTCCGCTGTGCGGACCACCGTCTGCTTCTGCGGTTTCACCACGTGAGATCGGGGTGCACTGCCAGGTGAATCCGATCGGAAGGCAGACAGGTCGTCGCTCATCGCGTGCTGGCCCCGCCTAGCGGAACGTCTCGGACAACCGTATCTTTGCGCCTCAGTGTGGTCTGCTGTTTCCTTTCTCAAAGGTTGTCGCCCATGTCCGAACCGTACAGAGCTCCGGAGCAGGAACTGGCAGACGAAATGCCGGATCTCGTTGCCAAGAAACGTCGCATCCTTATCTGGCTGCTGGCGTATATGGGAATCCTCGGACTTGTGGGCGGATTTCAGGGCGAAGTTACGGATCCCCTCATCAATGTCGCTATGTGGGTCCCGCTGCTGATTCTGTCCATCATGTGGTGCTACACGGACGCGGATGAACGTGATTATGAAATGGGGTTGCTGACCAAAGTCCTGTTGATCTTTTTGCTCGTCGTCGGCTTGCCACTTTACCTGCTGCAGACCCGCAGAGCTGGTGTCCTGCGTTCGTTGGCATGGCTGTTTCTCTACGTGCTCGCATTGCTTGCGGCAGCCATGGTGGGAGCTCTGCCGGGCGTTTTCCTGTCAACGTGACCTGAAAAAAGCGTGCAGGGTCCGCTGACCGGACCACCGTCTGGTTGTGCCGGTATCACCAGAAAACGCAGCATTCTGTTATGGCTGCTGACGTACGTGGGCATCATTGGCCTTGTTTGCGGGCAAGGCTGGGGGCCACTTCTCAACATTGTTATGGGGCTTCTCGTGCTGATTCTGCCCATCATTTGGGGCTTCTGTGACGCCAGGGAACATCAAGTCTGCGGATTCGACCAGAATTCACACAACCCCTGTCCGGTTTTCGCGATAATCGATTATGGGCGTTGTATGATCGGAGACGAAGGTCCGATGAGTTGGCGGTAGGACACAGGTTACTGTCGGAAAATAGACGGGCCACAGGCGTACAAGGATCTACCGACGTGTCCTGACCGATACAACTCCGTGACACGACGCGTTAGTGACACGGATCAGCCGGGCACGGCTCTTTCAGCAACTGTGGTGATTCAGGAGTCAGGAAAATGGTCGACCTTGCACAAGACAATCGCCCGATCGGTGTGGAAACTCCGCTGGGCAGCAACAAGCTGGCCCTCAGCGCCTTTACAGGCGAAGAGCGCATGTCGGGGCTCTTTCAGTTTGACCTGCAGATGGTTTCTGATGAAAGCAGCATTAAACCGGCCGATATTGTCGGGAAGCAGGTTGACTTCTGGGTGCGGCATCAGGACGAAGAGGAACGATATTTCAACGGATTCATCAATCGATTTGTTTATGCCGGCTGCGATGATCGGACGCACATCTACCGTGCCCAGGTTGTCCCCTGGCTTTGGTTTCTGACGAAGGGGAAAGACTGCAGGGTTCATGAAACAGATGCTCAGCAGTCCGCACAGGACATCATCGACCGTCTTTTGGGCGAATTGGGGTTTTCCGACTACAGATGGGATCTGAAACGTACCCCGGAAAAACGAGATTACTGTGTGCAGTATCGTGAGACCCACTATGAGTTCGTCACGCGACTGCTGGCTGAGGAAGGCATCTTTTTCTACTTCAAGCACGAGAAAGGAAAACACGAGCTGGTCATGACCGACCATGTCGAGGGTGTCGAGGACTGCAAGGACAGTGAAGCGCGGCTCCTTTCCAATCTGTCTCAGCCGGCAAGCACAGACAACCTTTCAGAATGGAACCGTGATTACGAATTCACGACCGGAAAATTCGCACATACCGACTACGACTTCGAAAATCCCACAACAGATCTTCTGGTCAACAAAAGCAGCCTGGTATCACTGCCGAATAACTCGAACTTTGAATACTACGACCATCCGGGGCTGTATGTGGAAAAAGGTGTCGGCGACAAGCTGGCACAACTGCGAATGGAAGAAGAGGAGTTAAATTTTGACTCTGCCACCGGCAGCAGTGAATGCCGGTCATATTCTCCCGGGGGCCGCTTTGAAGTGACCGAGCACCACAATGACGGAGAAAAGGGGAAATGGGTGCTGACCGTCGTCCGACACAATGCCACGATGGGGGGCAACTATCTGGTGGGGGGGGACCACGCTGACGAAATCTATTCCAATTCCTTTCGGTGTATTCCCGCTGACGTGGTGTTCCGTCCGCCACACCATCCCAAACCCCGCATTTACGGGATTCAGTCGGCGGAAATCGTGGGACCCGGAGGGGAAGAGATTTACACAGACGAACACGGTCGGGTGAAAGTCCAGTTTCCGTGGGACAGGCTGGGCAGTAAAGACGAAAAAAGCAGCAACTGGATACGTGTTTCCCAGGTCCACGCAGGTGCGGGCTGGGGCATGATGGACATCCCCCGCATCGGCGAAGAAGTGATCATCAGTTTCCTTGAAGGCGACCCGGACCGACCACTCATCGTCGGGCGTGTTTACAACGGCCAAAACCCGCCACCGTTCAGTCTGCCTGCCGAAAAGACACGCCGCGGCAACAAGACTCAGACACACAAAGGGGGCGGCCATAATGAACTGTCAATGGACGACACGGCCGGCAAGGAAGAGCTTTGTGTCAACGCCCAGTACGACATGAATTCGAACGTCAACAACAACCAGACACTTAATGTCGGTGTCGACCGCACCAATACGATTGGAAACGACGAGAAGATCTCGATCGGCAATGATTCCAGCATTGATATCGGCAATAACCAGGAAATTTCGATTGGTGCCAATCAGGAAGTGGCCATCACCGGCAATCAGGAAGTGTCGATCGAGGGCAACCAGGAAGTGGCGATAACGGGCAACCAGGAAGTGGCCATCTCGGGCAATCAGGAAGTGGCGATAACGGGCAACCAGGCAGTGTCCATCGACTCCAGTCAGGAGATCAAAGCGGGGGCCAAAATTACGATTGAAGCCGGAACATCGATTGAGTTGATTGTCGGCGGTAACGGTATCAAAATCGACCAGAGCGGAGTGACAGTCAAAGGCGTGAAGATCGCTCTGGAAGGAACCGCAGAGACAACCGTGAAGGCTCCCATGACATCGATCAACGGTGACGCCACGCTGACGCTCATGGGAGCGATGACAAAGATCAACTAGGCGGAACTGTTATTGATGTCCGTTTTTCTGCGAGTTCTCAGTCCGGCCGGCACTAAGGATGTTGCCGTCCTTCAGCAGGGCGCTCCGCTGCGCATCGGACGCGGCGAACACAATGATGTTTCCTTTGCAGAGGATCATCTGATGTCGTTTGAACACTGTCTGCTGCAGCTGCAGGATGCCTCCACCTGTGAGCTGACCGACCTGCAGAGCACAAACGGGACCTTCGTTGACGGCCAACCGGTTGAAACGGCCATGTTGGACCATGGTGGTCGCTTTGTCTGCGGCGAGACGGAATTCTGTCTGGAGTCATCGTCGTCGCCGGTCACCACTGAACAGCCTGCGCCCGCAAATCTACGGTCCCGGAAGGATTCCGGGCCGCGCGGAATAGCGATTCCCGGATCTGCTGCCAATGGTCCGCCGACAGTAAAAGCCAGCGAGGACGCTGCTGCAGACGTTCCGGAGCTGGAACGACAGGAAGGATTCTGCGAGGCGCTGGCACTGAAAGTGGTTGCTCGCTTTAAACTCCACCAAAAACTGCGCCTGACTCCGGAAGACCATGATACTCCCGAAAAATTTATCGACCGGCTAAAAACCGCCAGCGTCCCCGAAGCCATCTGCTTTCTGTCTTATGCACTGCCTAAACGGTGCGCTGTGTGGTGGGCCGTGGAATGTGTGCGTGCTTCAGTCTCAGCAGATCCTTCTGAACCGGATGCAGAACTGTTGCTGCTGACAGAGCAGTGGTTGCGAGAACCCACGGACGACAATCGCCGATGTCCACTGGAATACATGACCGTCAAGGACATGGACTCGCTGGCCACATGGCCTGCACAGGCGGCCTTTTATGCGGACGGCAGCACCACACCGGTACACGCCCCTGCCGTTCCGGCAAAAGACGATCTTGCCGGAACCATGGTCCTTGCTGCCGTTTCCCTGTCCGCCATCGAAGGCGAACCCGAAGGGATTCCACAGCGGCAGGAGCAGTTTCTGGATCTCGGACTGGCCATCGCATCCGGCGAGCATCCGTGGACAGATGCTCCGGAAATCCCACAGAACTGAACTCGGCAGTGTTCGACGCTGTTGTGTCAAAAAAATCAGCCGACGACAGAAAAAGGATGCTGCTCAGCAGCAGGCATTGAAGAACCTCACAAACGGCGAAAGGAACTTCAGACACTGAAACTCAATGCCAACGGGAGGGGTCTGAGTTGCGGCAGCGACAGATTATTCCGAGACATACGCCTGTGGGCATGAATTTACATTACTAACTGAGCTCAAATCGAAATCCTTCATCGCCGTTCAGGTCCCCAAACCCTGATCCATGAGTTATGACGCTCTACAAGCCAGGATTGGCGAAACGACATTCCCCTGTGCAGATCGTCAACAATTCGCAGGATCAGAAGCGGATAATGAAAGTCATTGCCGCGGACGGAAGAGGCGACACGCCTGCAACAGTCATTAACTTTGATTAATCATCTGCCGCGTCGTGGACCTTCCAGTGACTGCTTAAGCTCGGGTGTCGGGATTCTTGGTGGCCCGTCAGATTCAAGAATCATCGACATGCCGCCGTTCCGCAGCTTAGTCTGCCGATCCTATGTCCGGTTTGGACTGAGTCGGCTGATGACCGCCATTAGTCCGAAGTGACCAGAGGTGCCTTCAGCCGATGCGCATCTGCCAATCGGGCTGCACGAGAGGTGAAGGCAATGTCAATTTCCCTGAGTTTCTCTTCTGTGTAGGTTCCATCACACTCATAGATCACGGATCCCTTATCGGTACGACGAATCGTCGTTGTCACCTCATCAGGGCGAAATGAAGCGTTGTCTTCGCTGAGGTCGCGCGTGCCAATCTCGACACGAATGTCTTCCACTGAGTTCTCCGGATCGGACGGAACGCCTGGAATTCTATCTAACCGGACCTGCAGTTTTCCCTCTAACGGCTTGATTGACAGCAGCGCCTCTGGCAGAGATTCACTACCACCAATAATTCTTGCGTCCTTCCGGTCAATCCGTTCGTAATCGGTAACATATTCCGGCGTTGTCCGGTCCATTTTCCAGAAAGCGTCGACACGCACGCGGTCTGACGTCGGCCATTCGTCGATCGTGAGTTTCCACCCGGGAGCATGCCACTCCGACGTGAATTCTTCCTTGATTCCTGGCAGACGAATATACGAGTCGCGATGCACAGGACGAAACTCAATTTCAGCGGGTTGGCGGACGGGACGATTCTGTTGACCATGGTCCAGCATTAGAAAAACCTGAACACGATTGAGCCCCTCAACCGGCAGAGGTGTCTTTTCCGGCTCCTTCACAGACCGTAACATGGACGGCGTGTCCGGCTCGTCAGCTGTCGGTTGTGGAGTCGCGTGCTCCCACAGAGTACTCTTCTCCCGGTCAAACACAAATTCCCGGTCGTCCCAGTCGACCTCAAGCGACAGATCGTCTCCGGGGCCGAGAGCAATCGGTGAGCCCTGGCCGATTTCTATGTCCGCAATGCTAACCAGGTAGTCGTTCCCCGGAGGAAGTCCATCGGCGGTCTGTTCAAATTTCTGCTGAATGTCTGTCTTCAACGAACGTCCGCTGATCGTGTACTCACGTGGTTTCAATGACTCCCGGATAATCTTTTTTAGTTCTTTTTCGTTGGCTGCACGTGCGAGGTCGATTTGAAAACCGTCGTCTTGCAGTGGCAGGATCTGTTTCGCCAATTCCTTGTTCGCCTCATCGTTCAGATCGAAACCTGCAATTACAATCTTCGTGTTCGGCTTCTTCTCCAGTTCAGTCCTCAATTGCTCAATCATTCCATCCTCGTCTGTTGCTTTACCATCAGTCACAGCAACGATAATCAAATCCTGCCTGTCATTTGTTATGATCGCCTTCTTCAGAGCAAAGATAAGGGGAGTAATACCCCATGGCGAAAGTTTACGAAGCTTCTTCAGCATCTCCGAGAACTTCTTTTTTCCGTGCGGATTCAGCTTTGTTCTCGTGACCTCGGTCACGACGTCAAGTCGGGGGTTGACGCCCGCGACCTTTACTCCGAAGAGCCGTTCATATTCAGAACTGGATTCAGGTTTATCCCCTTGTCCCTTGATGAACTTTGCCCGATGTCCATACACCATCAGACTGGCCTGTGTTTCCTCGTCCGGGTCAACGTCGTTGATCCAGGAGTCAATCGTATCGATTGCCTGAGGGTGACGTGGAGCATCTTGGGGGTCTTTCATGCTTTCTGACATGTCCAGAATGAACACGATCGGTCGAATGTCTTTTCCGGTAAGCGTTACGCTGGCTGTGTTCGGCCGACGAGCAATCCGTTCCACAACGAACTCTTTTGGCGGACACGGGTCGACGGCCAGAAGCGACTTGGACTGCCATTCCCGACCACGAAAGAACACGCTGGGAACATGGGATACAGGTTCACATTCCGATCTGTCGAGTCTGTCTGTTCGTTGAACAGAAATCATCTTTCCCACAGGCTCCTTCGCCAGGAACAGCGATAAACCATTATTCGAAAATTCAACCAGCTCAGCCGCAGCATTGCCGGGCGATGCTGCCAGAACTCGAAGTGCGGCAACTCCATCAGATGGATGCTGACCCTGCATCTGAACCTTCACATCGACCGTCCAGGGCCCTGTATTCACTTCCCCGATACTGACGCGAGGGACGCGAGGTGAGGCTTCGATGGACCATTGGGCGGAATCGTTCAGGCGTTTGCCCAGCGTGTCAAAGGGACCCTTTAGAGTTTCGGGGATATCCGCCGACCCGGACCCCATTGACTTCGCCAGATCTTCAGCCTGTTTCAACCAGATCTGTGCGGACCGGGCGTACCAGCCGTTTTCCTTCCAGGGCGGACTTTCGTTCGGGCGGACCCATTGACTCTGAAGCAGGCGATCCGTTTGTACGAGACAGTAACTGGCCTGCCAGAACGCATGTAACGCTTTCGTGGGAGGTTGCCGCAGGTTTGCTTCGCTGTCGTATGCAGAAAATCCGCGACTGTACAGATCGGCCATTCGCAAACGTGTTTCCCATTTAGAATTGGGAGACACCAACGAAGTCTTCACCTTCGCACGAGATGACTTCCAGAACTCACGAACACTCGCTCCAAATGCGGCGGCGAGGTCTGCATGCGAACTGTCGCCGGCAGCTGAGCCCATTGTTGCAGCAGCCAATACAACCTGCGCCAGCGCCACGTCTTCTTCCTGCGACGAACCCGTAAACAGGTTCAGATACTGCACGTACCACAACGCGGTATCAAGTGAATCGCGGCGATGACCGGTCTCGGTTTTTTCCGACGCACCGCTCAGTTCTTTGTTCAGTTTTTTGTTGAGTTCTTTGTCCAGTCTCACCAGACTGCCGATGAGTTGCTCCCGAGACGCCGGGGACAGATCAGTCAGGCCGAGTGTGGCACGAATTCGCCCGTATCCTGCAACTTGTTCGACTCGTTTACTGGGAAGGTTACTCAGTACCATGGCCAACTGGTCTGTCTTGCTGCGTTCGTTGACAAGCAGCTTCCGGACTTCGTGCTGCCAGTCTTCCAGATCATCACTCCTCCGCTCAAGCTCCGAAACTGAGAAGCCTTCGTCGGGTTCTGTCGGATGCAACTGCGACGCCAGAGTCCGTGTCGCGACCAGCAGGCCGAAAATATCACTCCGAAGTCCGATTGCGACGCCATTGCTTCCCGGACCGGCCTGGTTTGCCAATCCCAGCGCCTTGCCCAGCAGTTCCGATGCGCCGCTTGTATCCGGAGTCGTAGTCAGATTTTCTTTGAGCAGATCGCGCCACTCCGAAAAGAACTGAGGATCTGCCTTCAGTGGATATTCGGCGGCCCACCGTACCAGTGACTCGGCACACGTCAGTGAGCGTTGAACAGTTAATTCGGCCCTCTGATGAATTTCCGCGAAGCGTCTGATTGCCTGCCAGCGTGAAACAACGGACTCGTCCTTTGCGTCATTGCCCGTCTCCGAACGCGTAAAGATCAGATCTTCCTGTTTCAACAGGCGTTCTTCAGCGACGGCCATCGTCTTTTGCAGCGACGCCGTGACACTCAGGACACGAGCCGCCGCCATTTCTGCGGTTTCTCGATTAGACCGTATTTCCGACAACCCTGTTTCGTCAGGCTCGTCCAGTCCAAGTCGCCCGAACGGATAGCCCTTTACGTTTTCTGAAATCACGTCTTCGGCGGCTTTACGATCCCCGTTACCAACCGGCTCCGCAGTCTCCCACACGTCGTTCAGCCGAGACATATTGGGCGACTCAGCGAACCAGCCTCGCGGCAATCCATTGTCGAGATTCAGTTCGGACTCATCAGCCACGATATCGTTGGTGAATTCGTTCAGCTCCGTCAGTGCATCCTCCGCCTTTCCGCTTAGGCGTTTGGCACTCAGCAGGTTGCCATCCAGCAGAGCCTTTTGACCTCGAACCAGGTACTCTGTGGCCGATTGCCAGAGCAATGGATGCCAGCGCCACGCAAGTTTCTCGTCCAGCGTATCTCTGTCCCGCCAAAGTTGAGTGATTCTTTTTTTTTGTGCGGTCCTGCCATCCATGGTTTCAGGAGACGCAACTGATGGGGCCGCAAAAACCACATTCTTCATCAGCGTGAAGTCGCCGGCGCTGCCCTGTGCGATCTGCACATTCTGACCATCTGGGTGTCGATGGTGGCGGACCCAATGGTCCGTTTCCTGTTCCACAAACTGACAGAACTCCGATATTTTCAGTTCAGCGTCGTCACCTGCCGCCAACTTGCTGAAGCCACGCATCACTGCCTGACCAAAAGCCGTCCGACCGTGGCCCGGCGCACTGTGCTGACCAGTCGCCGCCGAGACCATAACAACAAGCTCCGACAATTCCTCATCCTTCGGCCAATTCAGTAACTCGGTCACAAAGTCGGCACCAAGGTCCCCCAGTCGCTGGTCCTGTACAGTCGTCGGACGGTCAACGATCAAGATGACGTTTGCCTTCGAGCCGTCACAAAGTTTTTTCAGCTGCTCTTTCAAAGCCGACAGACGTTCATACTGTGATGGTGGGCTAAGATCGGGAGAGGTGTTTTTGGTCAGACAGTAGAAGTCCCCGTCAGCGCCGGCCACAATTTGCGTCTGCAAATAGATCACAACAACGTCGGCGTCATCAAGGTCTTTGCCGGGCTTGTCAACAATGTCATCAAACGACTTCGCTGACTGCCGCGAACTTGTTCTGACGGGAAAAACCTCATCGCTCTCCGGTATATTAAATTCCGGCGCCGCAGCCGCGTCAAAGTGTTCGGAATCGCCTAAGAGAGTCAGGATA
>JAAERP010000044.1 GCA_024230215.1 Fuerstiella sp.
CCAGGAAGGGAGGGGGGGCTAGGCGTCACTGTGTTCGATGTATGTGACAGCAGTTCGATTGAATTGGCACGACATCCAGTCAACCTCGACCTCATTTGAGGCGCTTTGCGGTGCAGCCCTTCCAACCTCACAAGCCAAAGGTTTATCAGTCGTAAGCGTCCCAGTGCCGACGCTGGTGCCATCGACGTACACCGTGTAGTCCCACTCGTCGGTCGTCGCCGTCTTCACGACCTTGATGCCAAGACGAACCCAAGTGTTTGCAGAAACTGCAACCCCGGTATCAGAACTGAGAAGAATGAGGCTTGTCGAATTACCACTTGCGTATCGCCAGTTGGCTTGCCCACCAATAAAACCAAGAACAACGCGATGTGGTGTGGTTGCTGCGCCTTGTTCGTTCCAGCCATGGAAATCGTCTTTCCAGTTCCCGACTTCGGGGCCGAAGATCGAAACGTGCCATTCCTCGGTTGTAGGAATTGAAGCCTGGCGGACGCGACATTCCCAGACGATTTCATGTCCCGTCGGGTTGCCTGCTGCGGAATTCACCGAAGTGAAACCGCTGTTCATCTTGCACCAATCACTGGTTGTTCCAGACGATGTATTCGAGTCAAGCCACATTGCTCCATACACGTCGTCGGAAGTGGTTGCCTCGCGCTGCAACTTTCCTTGCCCCGCAGTATCGCCTGCCCACCAATCCATCCCGGCAACGGTTGATTCACCCCCAGCGAAGTCTTCGAACATCCGAACAAGTGTTGCTGGATGCTGGCCCCACTGGACCTCACTAGAAGCGCCTGTTCCGTTCGACGCTGCGGTGATGCGCCCCTGGCCGTCGACCGTGAGATTCGTGTTTGTGTAATCGCCGGAAACATTTGCGATGTCTGCAAGTTTTGCAGCAGTTACGGCGTCGTCGTCGATCTTTGCAGTCGTCACTGCTCCGTTATTAATCTTGTCCGTTACAACGGAAGAACCCGCAAGAAAAGCAGACGAGACACTCAAGGCCGTAAGGCTTAGCGCTGGCGTGGTTGTCGAATTAGGTCCAACGCCAATCTGAGGCGACCCGGTAACTTCAGTCACCGTGCCGGTGCCGCCAGCCGTCGAACTGATCGTGACATCCCCGGTGGACTGGTCGACCGAAACATTGCTGCCGGCA
>JAAERP010000045.1 GCA_024230215.1 Fuerstiella sp.
CCAATGGAATTACACCGGCCGTCGCGTCCGCTCAGACACCATCAAACGGCCATCCACGTGGAAGGAAAACTGGGCGGCTTCACGAAAAATCAGGCAGACTTCCGCTCTGGTGGCCTAACAACTGAGACTTGCGGCACTAGACTACAGGCCAACGCTCCGACAGTGTTACCGCCCCACAGTAAGCAAAAGGAAGATTCAATGAGCAAGAGCCGAATCCATTTGTCACGTCGTGGTTTCATGGCGGGCGCAACTGCTTCCCTGGCAGTGCCAACGGTTGTTTCTCGGCATGCTCTGGGCGATGAAGCCAATGCCCCCGCCAACGATAAGATCTCGTTGGCAGTGATCGGTGTTGGCAAGATGATGTACGGGTCGCACTTGCCGCACTATTTGAAGATGCCTGAAGTCAGAGTCGTGGCAGTGTCCGATGTGGATACAACGCGCCGTGAAACGGGAAAGAAACGCGTCGACGACGCCTACGGCAACACAGATTGCGCCGAGTATGTTGACTATCGCGAGATCCTCGCCCGAGACGATGTCGATGCGATCGCTTGCGCCACGCCCGACCACTGGCATGCCATGGTCATCCTCGACACATGCAAAGCAGGCAAGGACTTGTACTGCGAGAAGCCGCTAACCAACAACTTGATGGAAGCGAAGACCGTCATGGATGCGGTCAACGCCGCGGGGATTATCTTCCAAACCGGAAGCCAGCAGCGGGCGAGCAGCAATTTTCGCTACGCGTGCGAGTTAGTACAGAACGGTCGAATCGGCAAGATCACGCGAGTTGAAGTAAGCGTGGGCGGACCGCCTCGTCCATGCAATCTTCCGGGCGAAGACCTGGAACCAGGCCTGGACTGGGAACGCTGGCTGGGCCCTGCACCGATGCGTCCTTACAGTTCAGTGCTCAGCCCGCGCGGCATGCACAACCATTTTCCGTCCTGGCGCAACTTCAGCGAGTTCGGCGGTGGCGGCATGACTGACTGGGGAGCCCATCATTTCGACATCGCGCAGTGGGGACTTGGCATGGACAAATCGGGACCTGTCGAGATCGTACCACCCGAGAATCCGAAATCGGGCCACGGTGTGAAGTATATCTACGAGAACGGCGTCGAGTTGATCCACGGAGGAAAGAGTGGTGTCACCTTTTTCGGAACCGACGGAGAGATCTTCGTCAATCGAGGAAAACTCGAGAGTAAGCCCGATGGCATCATCAAGGTTCCTACCGCCGACGATGAAATTCACCTGTACGAAGCGCCGGGCGGAAGCCACGCAGGACACCGCCAGGATTGGGTCAACTGCATGAAGAGCCGCGAGCAACCGAACTGCCCAATCGAAACCGGCGCTCGGACGGTTGCGGTTTGCCACTTAGGGAACATCGCCTACTTGCACGCCGAGGAACTGGCTGGCAAGTCGCTGAAATGGAATCCGAAGACGTGGGAGTTCGTCGACAACGATGAGGCGAACCAATGGCGAGATTACCCCTATCCTCGCCGCGAAGGTTTTGAACTGCCGAGTGTGTCAGGATGAGGATCGTTCCCTTTGCCGCATGTCTGCTGATCTTGCTGATCGGTGTTGGGTGTCGTCCTCCTGCGGAGCCTGTCGCCACGGAAAGTACTCCGGCTATCGACAGTGAAGCGCAGACTGCGGAAGTTGCGTCGTCTGCTGCAGGAGCCACGAGTACGCCCGAGGAAGCCCCTGCTCCGACGTACTCGCCGGAACAGATTGCGGCTGCGAAGCAACTGATATCAGACCTCGGTATCTACGTGAAGGAAGACGCCGATGGTCGTGTCACACTCATCGACACCGCAGCCAACCGGAGTTGGGTCGATGACTATCAGATGGAGGAGATCCTCGTCTTTCCTGAGTTGACGTCATTAACCGTCGAAGGCCCGAGCATCTCTGACGCACTCGCGCCTCGCATCGCCGCACAGCGAAAGCTGACTTCTTTGGCGATGCGAAATACGTTGATTGGCGATCAAGGGCTTGCAGAATTCACCAAGCTGAAATCGCTGAAGATCATCGATCTTCGCGTCTCGCCGTTGGTGACAGACAACGCAATGCAGACGCTGGCCGGACTGCCGGAGTTGCGTGCGGTTCGTTTGAGTGGCACGAATGTATCCGACGAGGGCGTCATTGCGTTGCTCGAATTGGCGCTGCTAACAGAGCTGGACGTTCGCAACTGTCGTGGCGTGACGCAGGAAGGGCTCGCACAACTGGCCAGGAAAGAGACGCTTCGAACTCTGAAGATCGGCGGTTCCGAGATCGATGACAGCGTTCTCGACGTAGTCGCGACGATGAGCAATCTCACTACTTTGTCGTTGGATAACTGCGACATTACGGACGCTGGCGTGGCGAAGCTCGAATCGTTGCACCTCGTCGATTTGACGCTGTACCAATGCGCGAGCGTGACCGACGAGGGCCTGGCCGTATTGGCAGCACACCCGGAACTGCAACGACTGACGTTCCGGGACGTGCCTGCGACAGGCGCTGCCCTGAAGAACCTGCCTCACCCCGAAAAACTAGTCGCACTCAACATGGCTCAATCAGGTATCAGCGATGCCGATGTCAGCAGCATCGTGAAGCTAATGAACCTCACGAGTCTGAACCTGAGTGAAACCGAACTCACCGACGCCGCAGTGCCAACTCTGGAACAGATGACTTCCTTGACGAGCCTGGTGCTGACCCAGTCCCACGTCAGCCAGGAAGGCATCGCGCATCTTCGCACGACACTACCCGACTGCTCGATCCAGTCGGACTGACGCGTGTCGTATCTCCGATGGCGGAGCGAAACCGCAGAGGTCTTGCGAAGGTACTGCTAATACGAGGGTGATCGGCTTTGCCTGGTTGTTTCCCGTATTATCATGGACTCATGAATCGACGAAAGTTTCTCATATCGACAAGCCTCCCGGCGGCCGCTGTTTGGGTCGGCGGAATCCGTCAAGGTTACGGCCAGCCTGACGATCCGATCGGATCCTTCAAACCATTCATGCCAGTGGCGTTTCAAATGGATGGTTGAAAACAGTGGCGTCCGCATCTTTCAGCCTGACATTTTTTACTACGGCGGTCTGATCCGCTCGTTGCGCGTCGCCCGGATGGCAGCGGCCAAAGGCTTCGATGCCACTCCGCACATCTCCGGCGGCGGCCTGGGATTTCTCTACACGGGAATCTACGCCGCGTGCTGCCCCAACCCGGGACCCCATCAGGAATACAAAGGGCTGACCGACAATTTTCCATGGAAATCCACGGGCGATAAGATCACCGTCAGGAACGGATCCATGACCGCTCCCAACGGCTACGGAATCGGTGTGGATATCGATCCCGATTATCTGGCGAAAGCCAGGAAAGTCGGCTAGCAGCATGTCCGGATACGTCGGTTCTTGTGAGCGGTACGGCGTTAGCCGCCGCCGGTTGTTGGCAGTGTTTTCACCCGCGGCTAACGCCTTGCGGCTCACTGTTTCAGGTAACCGGACAGCCTCCTGGCTGCCAGGACTTCGTCGCTTAGGCTCGTTGTTGCCGGCCTGAAGAACACGCAGTTTGAGTGGGCTTGCAGACAAAACTCCGTACCGCAAACCTCGCTTCAGCCTGTGCACATGTGCTTCCAATGACTGTTCGAAATCGCACCATTGTACCCAGGGAACAAGAAGAAGGACAAAAAGGGCTAACTGATTACGCACCCACCAGAGTTTTTTATTTTGCTTCAGTTGCACAGCATGCGTCACTTTCGGACCGTGCCATCTTAACGCTGGCGTTCGTTGAACCGAAGACGGATCGCTCGTCTCCGTTAGCCAGCATGGGTAGCCGAGGGCCCGCTCATTCACGACGCAGGGGCCTTTTCTGTTGCTCTGCCTCCGCAATCCAGATATTGCGGAACTGGGTGGCGTTACCGTGATCTTGCAGGGCCATGGCAAAGGGCTCTTTCGAGTCCGAGGGTAGTTTTCCCGGCAATGCTCTAACCACAATAAACGCCCGGTAATGAAATCAAGCAGATCTACTTTGCTTCGTAGATATTTTCCATCTGCCACGCGTCAAGTGCGATCACGTTTGCATTCTGGCCCATTGCTCTCAGTGAAACACCGGTGCTGTCCTTGCGTCCGGGGTAGACACGTACTGACGCGCATTGCCGCCCGTTGACGAACACTTCGACGATGCTTTTATCGACGAATATCTGGAGCTTCAGCTTTTCGCCAGATCGAAACCGTACATTGGCGGTTTCAGGGACACGTGCGTTGATGCCAGGAAGTGTTGTTGAAAAGGACGTGTCAATGGAGACTGCTCCATGCAAGACCCATGGGGTTTTACTTTTTCGCGGGCCATCTTTTATACGATACCCGCTTTTGGGATAGAGCAGGATACGCGTGAATTCTTCTTTGTTCTTTGAACGCAACACGTTCAGCTCGATCAATGGGGAATTCAATGGATCGATTTCCGCGGAAATTTCCATAGCGTTGCCACTGATATTGTCGAGTACGATCTCATGGTTGGCTTTGAGATTCATGTTTTCGATACGTTTGTGAGCGCGACGCAGAGAAGTGTAATCGCCCGTAGGTTCAATGTTCAACTTGCCGCTGGCGTCCAGCGTTAAGCGGCGCGGAAGTGTGAACAACTGGTTCCACTTATTCCATCGTGCGGCGCCTTGAGGCGGGTTGTCGCCAGGGTTCATGTTGAAAATCACGATCACGCCGCCTTTGCCATCGGGGAAGGCTGACGGCGCATGTGTGCCACCCGGTCCGACAGGCCCGTGATTAAAATCGCCGCCGTCAGTGATCACAAACTTCTGTCTTTGGGTATCGTAATCACCGATCATGTATTTGCCGCCGCTCATGTGGCTGAAGTGCAGCATGATGTACTTGCCGTCATTGCCGATGGGCCAGAAGTAAGGGCAGGCGCCATCGTCACCAACGAGTCCGTATTGGTCGTCTTCAAGAAACTTGTGCAGGTATTCCCAGTTGGCCAGATCTTTGGATCGATGCAGAAATTCAGCGCGAAGGGGTTTGCCGCCGGGGCCCTCTGTTTTCTGACCTGCAGTCAGCGCGTAGTAGTAATCACCTTGCTTCCAGATGCTCGGATCGAAGATTCTGTAGGGGTACTTTGGTTCGCCTGGTTCTTCGAAGGGAATCACTGCGCCGCCGCGTGGGCCCTTTACTTTTTTCCAGTTCAGTAGAAGCGGGTCGCTCGACGTTGCCACCATCGTTCCCTCTGCGATGCCGTGGTAGATTGCAATAACGCGGTCGTCTTCGACGTAAGTTGAACCCGAGAAGCACTTGTCTTCCGGGTCGGGGTAAAGGGCTGGCGGCAAGTCACGCCAGTGGATCAGGTCGTCGCTGACCACATGTCCCCAGTGCTGGCGTGGGTCTTCTGGAGGGTATGCCTGATAAAACAAATGCCATCTGCCTTGCCAGAAGCACAAGCCGTTTGGGTCGTTGAGTCGTCCTTCAGGATTAACATAGTGGTAGATGGGGCGATGCGGGTCACCGGCCTGGGCTTCACGCGCGGCGTGAAAACGTTGGAGCAGCGGATTCGTTTTCAGCTCGGCTTCCTGAGCCTCGAGCGTGTTGCTGAAAGTGTACATCGGGACTTTGGATGCCCGCTTGCCTGGTTGGTTTTGGGCGATCGTGCTGGTGCTGTAAGTGATACCAAACAGTATGACGCTCACTAATAAGGATCTGGACTTAACGGAATTCATGTTGAGTCTCGATATTCAATTATGGGGCGTTTGGCGTTGAAAGAAATATCGTGTAACTGATAGTAATTCTGATTTCACTCAGCCTACAGGGAAGACTCGCTGATGCAAGGGATGGGGGCGTTCGTGCATCGGTGTGCAGGCCCACCTCGTCCACTCCGGCATGACCTCCAACTGGCATGGAGGCGCACTGATGAAACGAGTGTTGAGGGCGCTGACCGGTCATTGACTGCCGGGACCTCACCGGGACTTGCCGGTGGACGACGGATCGTCCCAGACCACCTTCACGCTCTTCGCCACCCGGGCGCTTGGTGACGTGCGCGGCCTCCTGCCACTGGAGGTCGTGAGCCCGCGGATCGTCACCTTCCTGCCAGTCACATGGGGAAACCGCCCTTCCGATCCGGTTTCCCCCCCGGGGTCGCTGAACAGGAACATGCCCTCGTAGCCTTTCGGATGCTTCGAGTCGTCCACGTGGAGACCGTCAATCGTCACCTCCGCCGGCATGAAACACTGGTAGCCGAAATCGTGTGTCCCGTCGTTGCGCATGGAGATCATGGTCGGCGTGAATGACCTTCCCGCCCCGGGAATCCACCGGGAATTGCGGATCACCACCTCTCCTTCCCACGTGCTTCCGTAGTCCGAGCGCAGGCTGATCAGCGAGTATCCGTGCAACGTCGAATCCTCGACGAGAAGAAGCCCGCGACCGATCGCATTCAACCCGGCATGACCCAGCGTGCAGCGGCGGATGACATACTTGCCCGAGACTCCCATATGCGCATCCATCCGGTTGAGCACGCAGTCTTCCAACACGATGTTCTTGCAGAAGTTCGTTCCAATGACGCCCCAGCGACTGCGGTCGTTGATGTTCTCCATCCGGCAGTTGATCATCGTGAAATTCACCACGCTGCTGGCGGAGTAGTCATACGTCCCCATGCTGACCGGCCGGCCTGCCGAGCCAATCGTTCGATAGGTCCTGTGCGCGGTGGCGATGCAGTTGCGCAGCGTAACATTGGCGCAGGAACTCACGCTGATGAATCCGGAATAGGGATGCCCAACGGAGGTTTCGCCAACCACAAGGTGCTTCAATCCGTCCACCTCCGTGTTTGATCGGGTGATGACAATATTCCGATGCCAGTAATTGTAGCCGACCTCCTGCTTCATCTGGTTCGCAATCGTGGTGAACACCCCACCCCGCAGGACGAGCTTCCTGGCGTCAATCGGGCTGGCTGATACACCGCTCACATGATCGTAATTCCAATCGATTGGGCTGCTGATCGATCCATCACGTTGCAGAATGAAACAATCGCGCTGGGAGGTGCCTGAGTTCTGATTCAGCCCCCGCCGGACAAAGCGCTTGATCCTGTCGTTGCTCACAACAACGTAACAATCCTGTTCGGGCCGCAGATCCAACCGTTTCTGATCTCGCTGAATTCGGTCGATCTTGAGTTTCACGGGCTTGAGCAGACTGCGGACCTCGAAGAGCGTTTTCCGGTGATTCTCCACCGCTTTGGAATCATCGATCGTGAATCGGGAAGTATTCCAGTCCGTGTCTGTCGCAATGATCACCGTCATTGCCTTGCGGCCGAGGTGATAGGTTGCCTTGTCGTTCGACCGGACCGGCAGTCCGTTCGCGTTGGCGTGCTCGTGCGCCTCGCGGATCGCCGGCAAATCATCATGCACCCCGTCACCGACCGCTCCGAACGCCTCGTAGGTGACCACGTCCTCAGCCCTGGAGGACGCCACTATCGCCAGGCTGAACAGGATGAACGCATATCGGAGGACGGGAAGCTTCAGACGCATGGCGATGGCTGGATCGGTGGGATGGGTTGGTTGCAGACACGGGCATTGCTCATCCACATTCGGAAGCTCAGGAGAACGCACGCCTGATTGACTGATAGTGATTTTGTTTTCACTCAGCCTACAGGGAAGACTCGCTAATGCAAGGGATGGGGGCGTTCGAGGTCAGCCAGGGATGCAGTAACGGAATGTGGTTTCGGACTTATGGGTGGCCGGGGCGGGACTGAGCTTGCGAAGGAGGCCCCCGGGTTTCACTCGTTCCTCGCTTTAACCCCGAACGTTCTCTCCAACTTCACAGTCCTTCGTTACTGCACCTCAGAGGATTCGTCTTTGATTCCCAGGAAGTCTGCAGCATTTCGCCAGGCAATGCGTTCGCGGTCTGCCGGAGAAAGGAACTCGCGGATTTGCAGTTTAACGAGAGCTGGGCCGGGATACGCCATCGGCATGTGAGTACCGAATCCGATGGCGCCAACACCCAACTCGCCGATAAGCTTTGGAACTTCTTTGCGCAACGTGACTGACAGACGTGTCATGTCGATAAGTACTCTCTCGGCCAGGCCAGCTTCGCGAATCCTGTTGCCCGCGAGTCCCTGCCAGTTCAGCAGGAGGACCTTCAGGTCCGGCAGAGGTCTTAGCGCCGTGGCCACATCCTCAAATCGCAGGTCCTCGGTTGTATCCATCCAATGTTGCTGGCGCCGGTCTTCCAATCGTTGAGGCAGCACGACAGGTACGTTGTGTCGAGCGATCCGCTGCAACACGGCTTTCCCTGCTTCATCATCCAATCGATATCGGTGATGGCTCGGAGTCAGATAGACTCCCTTCCATCCCCAATCAAGGATCGCTTCGTCGAGGTCGTGCTCCCATCCGGCGTACATGGGGTTGACGGTGACCAGCGGAACGAACCGGTTCGCCAGAGGTTGGGTCGCCGCTCGCAACTCGCGGTTACCCTCGTGAACGTTTCGATAAAAAACCGAGTTCAACGACGACACGACGGCTTTGTTGATGCCGTTGCGATCCATCAGGTCGAGCAATCCTGGCGCGGTATTGTGACGGAGCCGTCGAAACGGATAGTGGCCCAGATGGGCGTGTACATCGATGATCACGATTTTCTCCGATCGAGAATCCGCTGCATGTTGCCTGCGAAAATGGCCTCGCGCTGCACGCTTGTGAGCTGGGCGGAGAGGATTCTCCCCACGCCGGTTTCCAGCATCGTGTCGGTGCCAAAAACGATTCTCTCGTGCCCCAGCACGTCGATAGCCATTTCGATCGTCTGTGCATCCAGGACACTGCCACTCGTATCAAGGTAGACGTTGCGGCAATCACGCAGCCCCTTGATGTTCCATTCCCAGTCGCCGCCACCATGCAGATGGCCATGGATCAGCATCGCTTCCGGATAACGCTTGGCCAACTTACAGAACTCGGACGCATCGGAAATGTTCGGCTGTCGCTTGATCGTTGGCGGATCACACAGATGTCCGGCGTGTCCCAGAATCGGCACTTGCTCCTCAATGCAACGTTCGACGATCGGATTGCAGACCGGGTCACTGTACTTGTATTGGTTGTAGAGTTTCACGCCGATCATTCCGGCTCCCAGGCAACGCTCCAGCTCCGGAATCGTCTCTTTGTGGCCTGGGATCAGAAAGCAATAGCCAAGAATGCGCCCCGGATGCCGCTTCATCGCTGCCAGGACCAGGTCATTGACACTACGAACTTCTGCGGGCGGTGCCATCCTGTTGATCGGTCGTGACGTACACAACAGCTCGATTCCCAATGCGTTGGCAGCTTCGATCACAGTGTCGGCGTCGCCATGGTCACCATCTCGCGCCGACTGTGCGACGTGCATGTGGCAGTCGATCTTTCGCATGCTCTTCCAATCGACAGGCAGCCCCGTTGCTACTGCGCCGTCTGCCGAATCCGTGCCAGCTTCGACCTGACTCAGTACAAGTGGCGAACTCGCTGCTGCCGCCACGCACGAGCTTGTCCGGCTTAAGAAACCCCGTCGGTCAAACTGCATGTAATTAACCTCGCAATACCGCGGCCTTAATGCTGACACACTGTGGAATCGTAACGCCCCGCAGCACGGACACGACAGGGCTTCACGCTGACTTGTGGCCGCGAGAGACGTATTTCAGTACCAGTTTCGCTACTCCCACGAGCCGGTATCGTTCACGACAATAAGTAGATTGCACTAAGCTCCCAGCTGTTTGCGGCGAGCCCAGACCTTTTCGAAAGCGTGGATGTACTGATCGACGAGTTCAGGCACTTCTATCCGGAATAGCGGCAGCCGGATCGCCGTTCGATTGACTTGCTCTGTTCCCGGTAGTTCGGGAATCTCTGGCAGGTGATGCCACCATTGCGACTCGGTGTAAACCTCGCATTTGTGCTGCAGTCGATAGACATAGGCAGCGGCTCGGACCCCCTCGGCCTGCAATGCCTTGACCGCCACGTCGCGCGACATGCCAGCTTCGGACTCGTCAATGAAGAGCATATTGCCGCTGTAGTAGTCACGTTTGACATCGTCTCTAACGGTCTGCTCTGAAAGACCGGGCAACTGTACAAGTCGATCGTTGAGTCGACGCACCTGGGCGTGGACAGTCGCGGTACGTTGGTTCAAACCGTCGAGTTGCTGTCGAGCCAACGTGGCTGCCAACGGATGGATGCGGAACTTCAAACCCAGGCCCGTTCCATAGTATCTGGCGTATGGGCTGTCTTTCTCGAAGCGAGCAGGGACGCTGTAGTGTCCGAGAGTTGTTGCGCGTTCGTAGTAGTCGCGGTCGTGGTACGATCCCATGCCGCCCTCGATGCCACAGATTGACTTGGAGAGCTGAAAGCTGAAGATCGCCATCCTGCCCCAGTTGCCGACGTACTTGTCCTTCAAGGTGGCACCGTAGGCCTGAGCCGAGTCCTCCAGGACGATCAGACCCTTCTCTTCCGCGAATTCACAGATGTCATCCATGTCGCACGGAAGACCAAACCAGTGAACCGGGAGCAGGGCTTTGGTGTTCCTGGTCAACCGACGTTTGGCGTCGTCCAAATCGAAGTTGAGCGTGCGTGGGTTGACGTCCACGAAGACCGGCACCAACCCAAAAAGCCGCATTGGCATGATCGAGGCGAAAAAGGTATAGCTCGGCACCATGATCTCGCTGCCCGGCGGCAGGTCGAGGGCAAAAAACATCGACGTCAGGGCACTCGTGCCGTTGCAGTGAGCTTTGTTGTAGGGGGCTCCGAACTGCTTGCCCCAATCATTCTCCAGTGCATCAATTGGGCCGTAGCTGGGGTTCCTCAATACATCCAATACCGCCTTCTCTTCCTTCCCCGCGAACCGCGGCCAGAGAAATGCGTCACGGTGTTTGCGGCTTGCATATGTGACCGCTTTGGGACCATCGTTCACCGCCAGGACTTCTTTGGCAGTCTTGTCTGCACCGATGCCTGATCCGGCCGCCAACTGCCAGCCGACGGCAGCAGCACCGGTCGCCTTCAGGAAGTCGCGACGTTGTGTCGGTGAGCGCTCGTCGTTGCCTGGATGTGGCATCTTTGATTCTCCCTGAGCCAACCTTCACGTCGGTCGTCTTGGAATCGATTTCGCAAATGATGCCTGGAGGCTTGCGTTGTCCGCTATCTTTGTCGACATTGTTACGAAAGTGAAGTTGCTCCGGAGAAATCCTAATTCTCTTTCGATGCACTTGCAAGCATCGCAGGATTCGGCGGCGCCGAATACCGAATGACAACGCATCAGATGAGGAGATGATGAGAGACAAAACCAGAAGAAGTTACTTCGGCAGTTTGGCGAAACAGAAGGACCAGGACGTGCCAGGTGTTTCGCGCAATAAGGTCGCGACACACTATTGGACAGCCTGCGTCTCCGTAGCGGTGCTTCTGCTCCTTCCTGCCGCCTCCAACATTGCGAGTGCCGACGATCGAGTGTTTCCCCTGAACGACAACCAGGCGTCCCGTCAGCGTCTCAAAAGATCGGTCGCTTACCTCGCATCACTCTCTGTCGAGAAGATGTCGGCGCTCGTCCCGGTGCAGTCTGGCATCTTCTATACCGACTGCCCCAACTGCGACATCGGGACCCAGGATCGCGGACACTTTGAGTGGAACCCTGAGCGACCTCGCCAGATCGAGTGCACAGACTGTGGTGCGGTCTATCCCGGGCACGTGAAGTATCCGGATGTCAAGGCGATCGAGGTCGAAGGACCGGACGGTGCCCATTATTACCCGTACTACGAGCGCCCGGGGGACAACTATCGGATCTACTTCCAGGCCCACGCCGACTATCGAGCTCGCAAGTACATGGCAGACAAATGCCGAGACTTTGCGAGGCTGTATGCGCTGATTGGCGACGACGACTACGCGCAACGCGCTGCAGCGATTCTAGTCCGTTTCGCCGAGGTATATCCCGGCTACGCCTACCGCTACGACTATCCCTTCCGTAAGAAAATCATCCAGTCGTACAAGCGCGACCGAGTGCCGGGCGTACCTCAGTATCGAACAGCCAGGTGGTACTGGTGGGCGTACGGGGACATTTCGCTCGACCTTGTCGAAGCTTACGAACATATCGAGTCGTGGCCTGAGCTGAAGGTGATGAAGCAAGGCCGCGCCGCGGAGATGGTCAGGAAAGACCTGCTTGGCGCGATGTGCGAGTTTGTACTGGGGTTTGAGGAAACCTATTCGAACATGTCGCCGGGGATGTGGCGAAGTGTCATTCTAGCTGGTCGCGTGCTTAAACGCCCTGTATGGGTCCACGAAGCGGTGCGACGCTTTGAGCATTTTCTCGATACGCGATTCCTCTACGACGGCCACTGGATGGAGACAGCGCCTTCCTACGGCGCGCAGGTCCTCGGCGGCGTACGGGCTGTGATCGATGCCGCCCAGGGCTACTCCGACCCGCCCGGGTACACGGATGCGACGGATGGTCGCCACTTCAGAAAGCTCGACCTGGCCAAAGACACACGGCAGTACCACTTAGCAGAACAGTCGCTGCTGGCACCGCGTCTGCCCGACGGGCGTCTGATCCCGGTGAACGATACCTGGGCAGGCAGCCGACGATCGGCTCGTGAAAAAACGGAACCTGTGCTCCTGCCTGCTTTGGGCGTGGCTGTGATAGGAAGTGGTCAAGGGAACAACCAGTACCACGCGCATCTGAATTTCACCTCCGGTCGGCATCACAAACACAAAGACGCTCTCAGCCTTGGTCTATTCGCATTCGGCAACGAGCTGTTCCCGGACATCGGCTATACACACACGAAGTACCGCTGCTGGGCCACCTCCACGATGTCGCACAACACTGTGGTCGTAAACGGCCTGGAGTCGCAGATGGACTCTGATTGGTCAGGAAACCGGCTGCGCACGTTTGTCAACGACGGGCGCGGTTTCCAGCTTGTAGATGTTGAGAGCAGAAGCGCCTATGAGGGCGTTACCGACCGCTATCGGCGCGTCGTCATCGCTGTCGGCGGAAACGCTTCTGATTGCTATCTTATCGACATCTTTCAGGTAAGCGGCGGCACTCAACACGACTACCTGCTCCACGGCAGTGCTGACGAAGGCTCCATCGCCCGAATCTTCAACACGGATTCAAGCGCGCCAGGCAGTGGTCCCGGGCACGCCACGTCCCCACTGCTCGAACTGGATCTATCGCCGTTTCAGGAAACTCTTCTCAATCGCGGCGTTGAATTCGTCCCCCCAAAAGGTGAATCCAATAACGTCGGTCGTGGCGGTGCCTACGGCTTCGTCCATTCTCTCAAGTCGGCAGAGATCTCGACCCCGGTGGCACTGGACATCCAGCTGGAGAACGCTCCGACCATTGGCACGCGGACGTGGCTGCTTCCCGAACCAGGAACCAAAGTATTCCTGGGACAGGCACCTTCCATTCGTCGAGCCAGGGAATCTGACAGCGCGTTGGAGAAGTACCAGTCGCCCTTCTTCTGTGCGAGGCGGCAAGGATCGCAGCTGAAGAGCCTTTTCGTTGCCGTGCATGAAGTCTACAACGGCGCGCCGGCGCTGACCGTGCCGCCCGTGGTGACGCGAGTCGGGGGAGTTGTCTATGTTGTCATCGACCGGGGCAAGGGCCGACGAGACTACGTGCTGGTCGCGACAGAGGACGCTGCGACAGAGGACGCTGCGGATTGGACGCGAGCGACGCCTGACGGAAAGCTGTCAGTCCTGGGCAGGTACTCCCTTGTGCGCACCAGGGATGGCGAAGTCGTCGAAGCACATCTCGTCGGTGGTCGTCGACTTGCGTTGAATGACTTCGCTCTCGTCGGCGATCCGGCCTGGAAGGGGAAGCTCTCAGCGGTCGAGCGTGCACACGGCGACCAGACGGGTGGCTACTTCGAGGTTTCCGAGGTAATCCCGGAGACTGCCAGTGATCAGACGCTTACGGTTACTCACGCCGACGGCAGCGTCCAGGCATACAACGTCGTCAGACTTGAATCGATGAACGGCAGCGGCACGCGTCTGTATGTTCGAGAGGATCCTGGCTTTCAGCCCACCGACGATGGCAATACGAAGACAACGTGTTACCCGCAACGCACGATCGCAGGCACGCCGAGAGGATACGAGTTGCTGAACGCCGTGCATTGGTATCAAAGTGATTCGCCCTGAGAAGCTTCGCGTGTAGATCCTGGGACCAGGAACGCTCAGCCGGAGAACAGCCATGGTTTCGTCATTGCGTCTTGTGATGGTGTCCTGCGGGATTGCGACCGTCGCGGTACTCATTGCCTGCGCACGGGGGCGTGCCGAAAACAGTCCCGACGAATCCACGGCCGCAGGCACTGCCTCCGAAAGAACGCTCCACATCAAGCCGCGATATTATCGCTGGCACGTCGACCCGGGCGAGGAGTGGGTCGAGAAGAACACCGGATATGCTCACCTGGACTGGGAAGTAACGCTCTCCCGAGTCGCCCTGGTTCTTGTCGACGTCTGGGACCGGCACTATATCGAGGATACGGAGAGCCGATCAGAAGAGATCGTCCAGCAGAAGATCCGTCCACTTTTGAACGCCTCGCGCCGGGCCGGTGTCGAGATCATTCATGCGCCGTCCCCTCGGGAGGCACGACTATACAAAGCGTGGAATCAACAACGATATCCCGTGCAGGAGTCGTCATTGCGAGTTCCTCAACCAGCCGCCAAATCAGAATTGACGTGGCCACCAGTCGAATTCCGCAGCAAAGCTGGTCCCTACAAAAAGTACGCTCGCCCGTTCGAACCCATGGCTGCAGTCAGGCTCGAGCGATTGAAAGGCATGCGCATTCACCCCGACGTCGAGCCCGTGGGTGACGAAGTCGTTGTCGCCAACGGCGCTGAGTTGCATCAGTATTGCAGGGAGAAAGGCATTCTGTTCCTGATCTATCTCGGCTTCAACACAAATGCGTGCATCCTGACTCGCGATTATGGGACCCTGGAAATGGGAAAGCGAGGATATGAAATCATCATCCTGCGGGACTGTACCACCGCCATGGAATCCTTCGAGACCGCCGACGAACTCCTGCAGACTCGAGGAGCCATTCAGTTCCTGGAGATGTTCGGCAAGTATTCAATTACATCGCAGGAACTTATCGCCGGGCTTCCTGATTCGTCAGACGAGTAGTCAGGAATTGCCCCGACAGTTGTTCTCCTGGAACACTTGTCGAACTTACACCGTTTCACGCTGACTTGTGGCCGCGAAGAACGCTTTTCGATAGCAGTTTCGTTACTCCCACGAACCGGTATCGTTCACGACAATAAGTAAACTGCTCTGGAATCGGCTGCAGGAAGCAAGGCGTCCGAGACCGTGAATCTCTACGACCAACCGGGAATAGAGGATGTCGTGTTGCAGCTGAAAGAAGAGCTGGCCAGGCTGCAACGAGAACCAGCGGACCAGGAAGAGTAGATGAGAACCGTCATTACTCAACTGCCGCCACGTCACGACGCGGGTGAGCCCATGTTTTCTCCACGGCTTCCCGGACCAGACGAAGAACCTCCTGATAGTCTGCATCCCTGTCACTTGCGTACACGCTCCCCTGGCAACGTGGACGATTGGGAGTCTCAATTCCGAGCGGCGACGCCAGGAATCGCGTTCGCTTCGGATCTCGCAGGTCAATCCAGTCAAGCCGCGTGATGCTGTCGGCGGTATGACATTCAGTGCAACGCCTGGCATGAACGGCCGACAGCTTGTCAGCCAGCTCTCGATCGCCGGGTAGGTCGTACGGAGGGTTCGTCGGGCGTTTGTTGATGAAACGATCGTGATAAGGCGCGTTCGAGTCGATCCAGGTCACCAACCTCAACCAATCATCCGTGCTCAGGTTTGCTCGTTTGCTGCAAGCTCCGTCCCGCAACACGGCAATCAACTTGCTCCGACGTGAGCCGAAAGCCAATGGCCTGGTAACACGAGCGTCGTCACCCACGTTCGAGCGTGCGACCAATTCGTGCTCGATAATCGTGTCGTATGCCCGGTTGTGTCGTGCCGTGAGACCACCAGAGAAGTCCAGATCGGCAGCACTCTTCAGGCCGCTGTGACAACGGACACAATGGTGGTCGAAGACACCCTGTACATCTCGCAGGAAACTTATCGGGCGATCTCCCCATGGTGGCGGAAACGGTGTTGAAGGAAGACGCGACAGCGCCTTCATTCCACGATGATACGGCGGCGCCTCGGCTCTGGTTTCGTGGCATCCGACACAGCCGCGGACTTCTCCTGGCTGGAAACTGACAAAGGACCGCATCCGTTGCAGTTCCATGTGATCCTTGTCGAGCAGCTGAAAATAGACCGGTGTATCAGCCGGCACGACGAAATGAGCACTGCCGTCTGCTTCCACCGGCACGGTTCCGAGCACGCGGGCCGGCGTCCAGTTGATCATTATCGATTTGACATCCTCTTCGTAGCGCTGGCCTCCCAGCTGATTGTCATACGGCCACGGTTCCCGATGTGAAATCCGCAGGTAGCGAACCGCTTCCTTTTCGACTCCTTCCAACCCGTGACTGATGTCTGAGACATAACAGGTTGCATGGGCAGTGGCTGATTCAGTGATGCCCTGCACGATCGGCGGCCGCGGCCTGGGGCGTAAAGGAATCGGCAGGGAACAGGAGATGGTGGAATCACGATAGATCAGTTCCTTCGTCCCAAAGGCGTCGATCAGGTAGATGCCGTATCCGGTCAGATCGGTTTGCGCACCGTACGTGTAGGAGGCAAGAAACGTCTTCTCCGAAATCGGCCACGGTGTCATGTAATACCCACCGGCACCAACAACGCCACCTGTGGACACGGGCGTTCCGCTCATCCCGCCCTCCGGTGGCAGGACACCTGGTGTCACAATGCGAATTCCCGCTTCGCTGTTCATGCCTTCCTGCGGATCGATGACCACCACCGGACCGGCGGCGAGCGTGTGATGCCCCGTGGCGATTGCCACCAGTCTCTCGCTGCCAGGAATCGAACGAGCATCTTCCAGGGCCCAGGGATCGTTTAGATGTTGCTTGAAAAGCGCGTCGGCCCCGGTCCCATCAGGGCGGACCGTCCAGATCGACTGGATATTCGCCCAACCACGTTCCTGGTACTCCCAACGTGTGTAGCCAATCGTGCCATCGTTGAGAGTGTGCGGCAGGTAGTCCCCATCCTTGTTCGCACTCAATCGACGGATGTCCTCGCCATCGCCGTTCATGACGTACAGATTGCACGACGTCTCGTCTTTGTCCAGTTCGTTGCATTGAAGCGAGTAGGCACAGCGTTCTGACACGAACGCGATGTCACCGCTGGGAAGATACGTCGGATCCAGATCGCTCCATTGTCCGTCCGTAAGCTGCCGCAGATGATCTCCGTCAACACCGATCTCGAACAGGTGCGTCGGCTCCTCGTTGCGGCGCAGATCATAACTCGTGCGACGATCGGTCCAACCCTGCGGAGGCTGATCGCTGCTCGCCTTCGCGTAGCCGAACACAACTCGATTGCCATCCCACCAGAGATCCATTCCGTGAAGATGTCCTGGCCCCAGACGGCCGTCGATCAAGTTGCGTACGTCACACGGCTGGTCGAACCCGTTAACTGAGACAACACACAGATCGCCTCCCGGACGGGACACCCACGGCATGTGGTTCAGGCAGACGTCGGGATACGTCTCTTGTGTGAAGCGTTTGACGACAAGCAGGCGGTCCAGGTCGAGGCTCGAACCCTGATACGCCACACGCCGGGCCAGCCATTTTGCTTCCAGGTACAATGTGTGACGAGCCGCCGTCTGTGAGCCATGTTCCTTTTCCGCAACAGCGAGTTTGTCCGCCCGACGTGTCAGATCGGCAAGTGAAACCGGAACGGGAAGGTCGAGTTCTGTCGCCAGAAGGCGAACGCGATTCAGCGTTTCGGCTATCGGGTCAATGAAGAATGTCCGTCCCTGACGAGATGTGTAATTCCCTTGCTTCGCTGAGACGATCACGGCGGTCGCTCCGGCTTCGGCAATTTCGAACTCGACCGGAATCGTATCGGTCCGCAGTAGCTCCTTTTCGAAGACGACGTGCCGAACGGCTCTCTGATTCGTGAGCACGACGGTTTCGACCGTCACATTGATTGGTAGTTGGGTCGGTTGTGATGCTCTGATTCCCAACGCAATCCGGTTCTTGCCGTAGCCCAGCGAAGTCTCGGGCTCCCACTCGAGCTGCCAGCGTCCCACCGCGACCAGGCCGACTGGTTTTCCACTGGGCGGCCGCAGCTCAGTTGGAAACAGGTTGGGGAACACGTTGCGTGGAATCGCCAGTTCAATGGTGGTCTGCCCCGACTCTCGTACGATCTTCATCCGGTTCGCAGAAAGCTCTGTTCCATCGAACAGGACACTCGCATTGCCATCACCACTCAGAGTGATATGGGACCTGCCGAGTGAAAGCAGGGCACCGTTCGCCTGGGCACCACGAGACCAAATGCTCAGACTGCTCTGCCTGGCCGGACAGCGAACAGCGATATTCGTATCGGGATCATCGATGCCGAAGATCTCCACTTCGTCCAGGTGAAAAAAGATAGGCTCATCACTGCGAATCTGCAGACGAACGTAACGGGCACGAAGAGCATCGTCGCCCGGCGAGGAACCATCAGCGAAGTGAACGGTTAGAGGCTTACCGCTGGTGAGACCGCCGAAGTGCTGGCCGCGATTGTCGTGACACGGCGTCCATGTCTGCCCGTCATCTGATGTAAGAATGATGAGGTTGTCGGCGTTGTGCAGCCCGGGAGCGTAGTCAAGGCGATTGTAGACGACGATCCTGCCGATCGCTCGACGCTCACCCAGATCGACCTGCCACCACGGGTTTGGTTCCTGTCCTGTGTGAAATGCATAGCGACCATCCTTCCTGCCGTCGACAGCTCCGCCTGCATCCAACGCCGTCGGATCGCCCGTGAAACCTGACTCGTCGCGCGTCGTCAGAGACGCAGCGACGTACACGTTCTGTTCGTCATGGCACAGTCGAAAGAAGGGCAGTCCATTGTCAGCGTCGCCGATCTCGGCCGCTGCTTGCCAACAGGAATCGTCAAGCTGCCCGTCCAGCCTGGGCGCCGCTGCCATCGGAATACCCAGCCGATCGTCCGCCTTGACGCCCGGCCACTTGAACTTGCCGCCAGGAAACACGACGACGCCCGGTTCCTGAACCTGTCGCATGCGGCAAGCGTCTTGTTGCTGCCAGTCCGCTTCGATCTGACTACGGAGCGATTCGCCGTTGACCGATTGACCTGGTCCGACCAATATCACAAATGCCAGCAGTGCGCAAATCCAGCCCGGCAGGTCTCGATCCAGAACCTGGCCTGATGATCGATGGGTTCTGATCGTTCTCGTGGAGTTCCCAATCGGTCGGCTCATTGTTTTGTCTCCGATCAAAATCGAGGTCGCCGTGATGAAGAAGTTGTCAACTCCGGGACTGGAGAGTCTTCATACTCTAAACCCTATCAACCAATACCAAACTACTCAAATCCAGTTTGTGTAGAATGTACGGCACGACCACAAGTTCACGGCATGTTCGGCATCGCCCTGACGATACTGCGAGCGATTACATCATCCATTGTTCGTTGGGGCCATTGCTTTTTGAGGGTCGTCGCGTGCCAATGCAAAAGTTCGCCATGCGTCTGAATTGCCCCGATCATACCGGGCACCCGTCGTCTCGATTATGTCGGCGACACGCTTCCGCCTTGAGGCATGTCCACGCACAGGAAGAGAGTCTACCCAGCAGCTTGCGGTCGAATCGGGTGTGCAGTCGAAGACGTTTGGGAATGGTAAGGACGACTTGACGATGTGCGACGGGAAAGCAGACTGCTTCCGCTACGTGGATCGCGGTTAGCAACGTCAGCTTCTGGTGGCAGGACGGACAGGTAACGACGAGACTCCCATTCGTGCATCCGCTCGATAGTTCTGTATGACTTCGCCGGTCCGGAGATATCGGTTGTAGAGTCGCAACTGGTGCAAACTGACCCCTTCTGAATCCGTTACGATCCTGCCCGTCCCTGATACGTCTCCGATCTCCAAATCAAAACGCCCCCAACCATATTTTCGAACGTTGCCACCGTTGCAAAGGACGCCGTCAACCACCACGGAAATGATGCCCGGGCCACCGTCGGCAACGAAGACGACATGATGTTTCCTGCCTTCCGACAACATCGCTTCGTCGCAGGACCATGAACTTTGCCTCGCCCCGTCACCTAACGTCAGCGTTAAGGTCCTGTTCTCACTGACCGAGATTGCCCAACCGGCCCCGGAATCGTCTCGTGAGTCCAATAGGATCTGTCCGGACGTGAATTGATCAACGGTCAACCAGAAATCCACGGTGAATCCCTTGTCATCTTCAACGCTGATCGGTTTACCTGGCTCCACGTCAGACAACTTCAGATCACCGGCCCCCAAATCCAGGATGCAGCCGGCGGCAACTGGATCCGTCGGTAGCTCATCATCTAATTGAGCCCACATACCTTCCAGCAGGCTACCGTCCACAGGATGAATTCGCGCAACCGTCTTCTGCGTTTCCGTAACCCAGAAACGCCCATTTTGTTCTATCAGATCCGGATAGCTCATCCGCACCTCAGGATCTTTGCTATAGAGAAGGATCTCTGGTTGTGACCAGACCATACGGCCATCCTTGAGCTCGCCACCCAGGACCCATGCGGGGTTTCGTCCCCGGAAATTCAAACCGCCGGGTTGAGAATACTGGCCGGCAAAATTCGGCCCGCCATTCATGTGGAACCAGAACAGGAACTTACCATTCGAACATTTCCACAGCTTGGGACAGGCACGGGGCGTGCGGACAATACGGCCGCCTGGCGAATAGGACATCGGCTCCGGTTCCGTCCATGTCCGGCCTCCATCTTCGCTGTAGCAGTGGCAGGGGTAGCCCCTTGAGGTTCGATACACGCAGTACAACCGGTCCTTACCTAAAGGGACCATGTTGTGCTCTTCCTGAATCGTTCCGAATCCGTCCCTGCGAATACCCTGCTCTCCTTCCGGGCGCAGTTTCCAATGGATGTCGTTCGGATCCGTCGCCGTAAGCAGGTTATCACTGGCGTATAACCAACCTTCCCCTTCTTCCAGGAAGTATCGGCCCAACTTGGTAAAAGCGAAATACACTGTCCCTTCGCATGACTTCGGCTTGTCGATGCCCCAGAACATCTGCACCAGACGCCCATCTTTCTCAAGACGATCGCATTCCGTTCGACGCAACGGGATGCGGTACCGCTGCGACCAGGACTGCCCGTCATCGTCTGAGTATTTCATCGCATACCAGCCGTGCACGTCGTCGCGACCCAGGTGGATATTGTCGCCGTTATAGGTATAGATCGCATACACTCGACCCGTTGGCGTCACCAATGGCACGACCCATGAAGCTGCAGGACCTGTGGACGGTTCGATATCCAACAGGGGCGACCATGTTTTGCCCTGGTCTCTGCTGATCGTCGATACTACATGCTGCCCTCCCTGCCCCTCCTTTCCGGAACCGGTCGTTAGCGTGCACAGCCAATCGCCGTTTCTGGAAACCACAACATAGGGCTGGTCGCAGTACCCTTCGTCGGGAATGCGATTTCCCGTGTCGATGTTTCGCAGGTCGGTCGCATTCGTCGTGCTGACGATGCAACAAGAGAAAAACACAGCGGCTAGGTTAATCCGAATCATCTTGTCAAATAACCTTTCCACTTTGGGATATCGGGATTCTTCATCAAGTGTTCACAGAAGAAATCACTTCGCCAGGTACTGATAGTAATCTGCAATTTCAAACCAGTCTACAAGGATGAATCGTTTTCCTCGCCAACCCTAAAATCAGGCTGTGATAAAGCACTAGTCTCAGCGTCTGTGGCCCTCGTTTATGTACTGGGCGATCGCAGGTAATACTCGATCGAGTACTCATCGATCAGTAGCTTCTCATCCTGTTTCAGCAGTTGGGCCAGCGCCCCGTCCTGTCGATCATCAACAATGGCTTTCCGCCCGTTCATGTAGCTGTGCTCGATAAAGAGCAGGTATCGTTTGTACGTGTTGTTCTCGCCGTATATCGCCTTCTCCGCCGTCTTAATCTGCGCGATATGGTCGTTGATCTCATAAAACCGGGCGGAGCTTATGTTGTCGTCTTCCAGGCCTTCAAGAACGGCTTCCGCCTGTTCAGCTGTGATCTCCGCCGCACTATCCAGGCGGATGGTCAGGAGCCATGTCGCGGCGAAGAAATCGCTTTCGCCAAAGGCGGCGAGCAACCTGTAGATGCCTCGCAACGGATTGCGAAAGTGTGTTAAGGCTTCCTGAGTCCAGCTCGTCGGGCGATCCAGGGCACGTAGGTAGGCGGGGCTCTCGAGGACATCGACCCCTTCCGTTTCGTACATCATCAGGAAGCCCGGAGCTCCTTCAGAACCTCGGTAGCGACGCCCTTCAATGAAGCCCGGAATGGACACGCGCTCTGGCATATGCTCGCAATTGTGCCACCGCCGATATTGAGGCACGTAGCTTTCATCGATATCCGAATAGAACGCCATCAGCCCCTCGCCCATGTTGGGCGTCTTTCCTGTCATGCCAGATTCATCCTCAACTGAAAACGGACGTTAGCCCACCATCCACATAGAGCGTCTGCCCGGTCACAAAACTGCTCGAATCAGAAGCCAGAAAAAGCGCGGGCCCGACCACATCTTCGGGGCGCCCCCAGCGCGCCACGGGGGTGCGCTCGTTCACCTTCTCCACGACCTCCTGGTTCCTGCGGATATCCGCGGTTAGTTCCGTTTCGATAAAGCCGGGGCCAAGGCCGTTGACGGTGACACCCGATCCTCCAAACTCAGCAGACAGGACGCGGATCAGATTCACAAGCCCGGCCTTCGCTGCGCAATAAGGCGCCAGGCCGGCGCGCCCGTGCAACGCCAATATCGATGTGACAAGAATGAGACGCCCATACCCACGCGCCGCCATGCCCGCACCGGAATGTTTGGCCACTGAAAAATGTGACACCAGGTTCTCATCCACCACGCGCGAAAAAGTCTGCGTATCGAGCGTATCCACCGTTTCACGATGTTGCGTCCCTGCATTGCTGACGCAGATATCCAACCGGCCCGATTTGCCATCGATTTCCGTGAGTGCCGCAATGACGGCGGGCTCATCGGTGACATCGAAGGGCAGTGGAAGGACGGTCACATCTTTCGTCGTGCCCGACATCTTCTCGATCGCGGCGTCGACGGAATCCGCTGACAGATCGTTGGCAAAGACGGTGGCGCCCGCCCTGGCAAACCCTTCGGCGATGGCAAAGCCGATTCCCCGAGCGGCCCCTGTTACCAGAACGGATTTCCCTTTGAAGTTGTATTGGTCGGTGCACATGATGATCTACCTGCTTTGATCAACCGCCTCCGCTGCAGGAGCGATCGCGATGACCCCCTTCTCGATGTAGCTTTGTATATCGCTGTCGCAGTACCCCAGCTCTTTCAGGATCTCGCCTGAATGCCCTCCCAGCCGCGGCGGAGAGATACGCACGCCGGGGCGATCATCGTCATACCGCGCCGGGTGTCGAACCAGCGTGGTCTTCTCGCCGCCAGCCAGTGTGGCGGTGTCGAATGTCTGGTTGTGATTAACCTGAGGATCGCCTGCCACCGCCGCATAATCATTGACCGGCGAGATCCAGAGTCCAGCGGATTCAAAACGCTCTACGATTTCAGCAACAGTGTATTCTCCCGCCGCCCGTTCGATGCTCTCGGATAGTTCTGCGGTCTTTGTCCAGGTATCCTGCTGTTCGTAATCCTTCAGCTCCGGCGACTCCAGAGCATCAGCCATCTCGTTCAACGGCCCAAGTGAAATGGCGACATGCCCATCCTTGCACGAGTAGATGCCGTAGGGCGCCGGGTAGTGCCAGCCGGAAACGCAACCCGCTGGCCGGGTATCCCTGCCATCACTCTGATTCATGTAGGCCGTGAGCGGCTCCATCTGCAGGTCGAGCGCCGCGGAGAGCAGGTCGATTTCAACGCGCGAACCTTTTCCCGTGCGCGCCTGCTTCACCAGAGCCCCGAGGATGGCCGCGGCCAGGACCGTGCCCCCGTGATGGTCAACGATTGATGAGGCGGCCGGCGTTGGTCGATCCCGACCGGACGTATACGCCAGGCCGGAGAACGCCTGAGCGAGCAGATCCTGACCTGGTTTTTTCACATAAGGCCCCGAACTCCCCCACCCGGATGCCGAGGCGTAGACGATTCCCGGGTTGACCGCCTTGATCGCCTCATAACCAAACCCAAGGCGGTCCATCACCCCCGGTCGAAAGTTCTCCATCACGACATGAGCGTCCTGAACAAGCTTCAGGATGATGGCGCATCCTTCTTCACTCTTCAGGTCAACCGCCATGCTTCGCTTGTTGCGGTTGGCGCAGAAGTACATAGCGCTCTCACCACCAACCCAGATATCACCCGTTGCCCAGGTGCGCTGGAAACTGCCCCTGGGCGATTCAATCATGATGACATCCGCTCCCTGGTCGGCCAGGAATTGTGCAGCGAGCGGCCCCATCAGGAAGTGATTAAAGCTGATGACCTTGATGCCTTCGAGCATGCTCATGGATTATCCTTCTCTACAGAGTTTCGCGCTGACTTGTGGCCGCGAAGAACGCTTTTCGATAGCAGTTTCGTGACTCCCACCAGCCAGTATTATCTACAACAACAGGTGAACTGCATGAGAGGCATTTTCTGCTTATTCACCCTTGAAATGTGGTTGCCGTTTTTCGACGAAGGCCTGCATTCCTTCTTTCTGGTCCGATGTTGCAAAGAGACGCCGCAGCCCGAGGCTCTCTAGCGCCAGACCTTCCTGAAGGGCGTCTTCGCCTGCGGCGTCGACCGCTTTCTTCGCCATGCGAACCGCGAGAGGGGCATTGGCGGCGATCTTTCCCGCCAGCTCAACGGCGCAAGCCAGAGCGCCGCCCGCCTCCGCCACGTCGGTGACGAAACCCGCCTGCATGGCGCGGTCCGCATCAAAGAAATCGCCGGTCAGAATCATGCGCAGGGCGACGCTGCGTCCAACCAATCGCATGAGGCGTTGGGTTCCACCGTCGCCCGGCATGACACCGATCTTCACTTCGGGCAGCCCGAATCGGGCGCCGACGTCAGCAACAATGAAATCAGCCATCAGCGCCAGCTCAAACCCTGCCCCCAGCGCGTAGCCATTGACCGCGGCAATAACAGGTTTGGTAGTTTGCTCGATCGATGCCCAGCCCGTGACCCGTTTCTCTGAAACGAGTGGGGCTAATCCGTCCTTCTGCATTTCCTTGATGTCCGACCCGACGCAGAAAACCTTCTCGTGGCCCGTGAGGACAATCACCCGAATAGCCGGGTCTTTGCTCGCCGATCTAAAGGCCGCCCCTAGCGAGCTGACCGTTGCCACGTCCAATGCATTACGAGCTGAGTAACGCGAAATACGAACGACACGAATCGCGCCGTCGATCGTTTCCGTCTCAACCATTGCGGCTTGTTCAGCGGGATTCACCTGATCTAGCTCCACGGGCAAAGGGCCTTATGCTCTACTGTTGATCTTATCGTATTTAGTAAAGATATAAACGTGCACGCACTTCGTCAAGCAGGCCGACTCGCCATCAACCCGCCAGGAAACGCACCGCACTCGACTTTTCCCCCCCCCGAATACAGGCCACGGGCCGCAAACAAAAACACGCCACTTATTTACTAAATATGGTTGTGGCAAAGGCCGCGGTTATTTAGATTGCCTCCTACAGACAAACGTCTTTGATCCGCAACCTCCACAACGATGAGGGCATGGCAAACGCCGCAGGCGCCCAAATGACAAGCAGCACGAAACCAGCCAGCACGAAGAGTCAGCGCAGCCGGCGACTCAAGAAAGTGACCCTTCAGGATGTCGCCACGGCGTCGGGGGTCTCCGCAACCACCGTCTCGCTGGTCCTGCAGAACAAAGGCGAGATATCTGAAGCAACTCGGAAGAAGGTGCGCAACGCCAGCAAGGATTTAGGCTATCAATACGCAAACGCTTCAGCCGCCAGGAGGTCGACCGGATTCATCGGCGTTCTGATTGACACGATGGAGAACCCCTACTTCACCGAAATGGTCGAGCCCCTTGAGACAGTCCTGAACGATGCCGGCTTCACCTCGGTCATTCTCAATACATACGGCGACAGGAAGCGACAAGACCACCTGGTGGATTCGCTGGATCACCTCAATTTGAGCGGCCTGGTGATCATCCCCGCATCGGGAACCGATGAACAAAGCCTGAAGAGAATTAAGGCGACAAAGATCCCCTTCGTCATGGGAATCCGCCACACTGGTTTTGGTGAGTTCGATTACGTCGGCCCCAACTACTTCTCCGGCATGCAACAGGCGGCGAAGCACCTTTTTGAATTAGGGCACATGGCCATTGCACTGGTTGGGGGCGAACGCAACAACACCGCTTACATCGAACGTTATTCCAGCTTCACTTCGTTCATGAACGCACAGTCCCTTCCCATCACACCCGAGTGGGTCCTTCCCGGGCCGTCCGTGTTCAGCACGGGGCGCGACGCCACAAGAACCCTTCTTGCCAGGAAGCCCCACCCCAGCGCCATCATTGCTTACAACGACATCGTGGCCTGCGGCGTAATTCGAGGTTTGCACGATCTGGGCATGGTGGCTGGGAAGGACATCGCGGTCGTCGGCTTTGACGGGATACGCCAGGCGGAGATTCACTCGATCCCAATTACGACGGTCTCCACGCCACCCGAACGTATCGGATTCGAACTCGGGCAATTGATCATCAAACGCATCAAAGAGCCCGACTTCATGCCAGTTAACATCATGCCTCCCCCCAAATTGCTCGTCCGCCAGAGTTGCGGGAGCGAGCCGCGGGGCTGAACAAGGACCCGACCTATGAACCTATTCACGCACAGGACTTTTGGCCTGGCCCTGATGCTCCTGCTGGCGGGCGTGGCGCCCCACGGGGTGCTGTCTGCTGACGATACCTTCGAACGTGACTACCTGGTTGCCGACTACACCAGCAGGAAGGTGCACCTGATCAGCCCGGAGGGCAGGATCAAGAGCTCATACGACGCTCGGAACGCCAACGATGTATGGATCCTGAAAGACAACAGCTTCCTGTTTAACGACGGCAGCGGCGCCAAACGCATCCACCCGGATGGAAGAATCATCTGGGAATACCGTTCGCCCCTGCCGCCCGCAAAGAACGAAGTCCACACCTGCCAGCTCCTCGACAATGGGAACGTGTTGATCGCGGAGAACGGCCCGTCGAGAGTCATCGAGGTCGATCCTCAGGGCCGGGTGGTTAAGCTAACCCCAATCAGGAGCGCCATCGATAACAATCACATGCGTTTCCGGATGTGCCGAAAGCTCGATGGTGGCGGATTCATCCTGGCCCATGCCGGTGAGCAATTCATCAGAGAGTATGACCGCGATGGAAACGAGACACGGACCGTGCGCGCCCCTGAGGGGATATCGTTCGAAAAGGTTCACGCCGTCGTCAAGCTGACCAACGGCAACCTCTTGATCTCATCGGGGAAGGGACAGGTTGTTCTTGAAATCGACAGGCAGGATCGTGTTGCCTGGAAGCTGGACCCCCAGGAACTGTTGGATAGCGCCGGCGTGGAGATCCGATTCATCTGCGGCCTCCAGCGCCTGTCCAATGGAAACACAATTCTTGCCGTTTATCAGGGCAACTACCAGGTGGTCGAAGTAAACCGGCAGAAGCAGGTCGTTAAGAAGTTCAACATCGATGGAGTTGGTGTAGTGACCGCCATCCACGTGATGGAAAAGACCGACCTGGGGCTGCGTTAGAGCAGTTTACTTATTGTTGTGAACGATACTGGCTCGTGGGAGTAACAAAACTGCTATTGAAGAGCGATCTTCGCGGCCACAAGTCCGCGTGAAACGCTGTAGCCCCCACGACGCGACCCGCCCCCGAATGTTGCGAGGTATCATTACCTGGCCGACCCGCTCGGCCACTTCAATGATAGTAATCGAGCACGCCGTCGCGTCATTGACGGCACCTGACCGGGGCGCCGCCGGCAGGTTCACATAAACTGCTGTAACCCCCCGGATGAACCCTTGCATGCACTTGCGCGTGCGAGAGGTAATCAAGAAAATGTGCCCGGCAAACGTCCCTCCCCCCGGAATTTTTGAGATTTCTGCGTTAGATTTGACGGGGATCGGAAGCGACAACGTGAGGAGCAACGATGGCAGCAGGTTCTAACCCGAAACGCGACACACATGATCCGCATGAGACCTTCCTGCGGCTGTGGATGCATCATGAGCCGCCGTTGCGCGCGTTTGTGCGATCCTGCTGCCCGAACGCTCAGGAAGTCGACGACGTGATGCAGGAAGTGAGCGTTGCGGCCCTGCGGAAGTTCTCGACGCTCGATGACCATTCGGCGTTCGGGCCGTGGGCGTGCCTGATCGCTCGTTACGAATTGCTTTCGGCGCGACGTCGTTTTGCCAGGGATCGCCTGGTGCTGGCCGAAGACATCGTGGAACTGCTGGCCGAAGAAGGGGCCCAGGAGTTGCCGTTGCGACACCGGCAGCTTCGGGCGCTGGATCAATGCGTCGAAAAACTGCCGCGCGAGCGACGTGAGCTGGCTTTGGCCGCTTATGCGAAGGACACGACGATTCGCGAAATGGCCACGCAACTGAAGCGGACGGAAGGCTCGCTGTATCAGCTCCTCTCACGTATCCGGAAGGAGTTGCATGGCTGCATGACGCTGGCATTAGCCGGAGGCGAATCATGACGAAAGGCGAACTTAATCTGCTGCATCGTTATCTGGACGGCGCGATCACTCCGGAAGAACTTGAGTCGCTGGAGGATTTGTTGCGCACCAACGCGGAAGCTCGCGCCACGTTGCGGTCACTCGCAACGGTCGACGCGAAGTGGCAGCAGCTTGCGGCGGACGAGGCGGTTGCGATATCCAGCAACCGCGTGGCCGCTCCTCGACGCAGCGGGCGTGCGATTCCAATGTGGCTGACGTTGAGCGCGATCGCGGCTTCGCTGATCGTTGGCGCACTCGGTTGGTTTCATTCACCTGAAGAGCGCGCGGTCGAACGCGGCATCGCCAGAGTGATACGGATCGACGGCGAAGGTCAGGCGGGCAAGGATCGGGTTGTTGTTGATGCAGCCGATTTGTTCGCTGGAGATGAGTTGACAATGCAACAAGGCCTGATCGAACTGGCGTTTCGCGAAACCGGAGTGCATGTCATCGCGACGGCTCCGCTGAGGATGAAGCTGGACAGCGATCAGCGTGTGTCGCTACACGAGGGGCAGGTCAAGCTGGTCGTCCCGCCGCAGGGTGTGGGGTTTGTTGTGGATACGGCTCAGCGGAAGTTCGTCGATCTGGGAACAAGTTTCGTTGTCACAGCAAGCCCGAAAGGCTCAGAGGTTCTTGTGCTGGACGGGCAGATCTCGGTTGACGAACACGATGGCACGTCAGAAGACCTGATGCACGAAGGCGAATTCGCCAGATTTGATCGAAATGGCAAACTTAAGAAACGCACGCCTTCTCGTCTCTCCCGAGCGTTGCCCGAACTTTCTATCACGGCGACGAAGTTGGGTGACGGTTCATTGCGCGGAGTGGTTCTTGGTTACGACAGCTCGACCGCGATTGCTAAAGAGAATCTCAGAGATGATGTGATCGGGCAGGAACTGTTGCCACTGATCCATTCAGAATTTCGGAATCGTGCGTACCTGGAAGCATTCAAGCAAGGTGAGCCAGTCAGTTTCCGTGGTATCGCGGGAGCCTTTCACGAGTTCCCTGACCGTACAGGCCTGACGCCATACTCTCGCGAAGGTGGCTGGATGACGTGGTATCACGGTCAGGTTCTTCCGCCCCGCCCGGGTCGCTATCGCTTCTGGGGTTACGCGGACAATCATTTGTTGGTTGCGATTGATGGAAAGCCTGTCTTCGAAGGATCACGGCGTGATTCTCCATTCAAGGAACTCGGCATTCCACGTACAGACAATCCTTCGTTGCCTTGTCTGATTGCACCCGCCGGTTTCGCATGCAGTGAGTGGGTCGAATTGAGTGGCGACTCTGTACGACTCGATCTCCTGTTCGGAGAGGTCGGGGGGAATATTACATCCGGATTGCTGCTGATCGAGCGGGAAGGCGACACCTACGAAGAAACATTCTGGGGCCAGCCGAAATGGCCGCTCTTTCTGACCGAAGCTCCGGAAGAAGACGAGGTCACAGAGTTTGAGCGACTGATCAGTCACCTTGAGGAGAAAACGATGGGGTCGTTCTTGATATCCGAAGATGCAATATGGAAGGTGCATCACGCTGATGAAAACGACTAGTGCATTGTCACAGGCAAAAGTCAGGGTGGGAGCATTCGCCGGAAAAGGGGGTCAGGTACGAAAAATGCAAAGCGGCCTTCGGGCCGTTCCGGTTTTTGGTACCTGACCCCGTTTTCCTCGCCAACCCTAAAACCAGGTTCTGACAAAACACTAGTCGCCGGACCGTATTCCGAGTGGTCAGGGAACTTTGGTGGCGAATCGAAGACGTGCTCATCGATATCAGCTATCATTCCGCGTGGAACACGTCCCTGAATACCGCGATTGCATAAAGAGACAAACGCGATGTGCGGAAGGATGCTGAAATTCGTCCCGGCAATACAGGAAATAGAATAATGGTTCGTTTTTTTGCTCTACTTCAAGTGTCTCTCCTGATTGTGCCCGGAATTGTCCGGGCCACAGAGCCGGCTGCATCATTCACGACATCAACGGCCGTGGCTGACGCAGTCAAATACCAGGGGACGAAGTCCGTCTCCAAAGGCAAACATCTTGTCTTCATCGCCAGCGACCATGAATACCGCGGTGAAGAAACGCTGCCCGCCATGGCGCGGATCCTGGCCATGCACCATGGGTTCGATTGCACAGTTCTGTTCGGTTTGGACGAAAATGGAGAAATCAAAGCAGGTGAGTCCAATATCCCAGGTCTTGAAGCACTCGAATCCGCCGATGGGATGGTGATGTTTACTCGATTTCAGGCTCTTCCCGATGAGCAGATGAAATACATCGATGCCTACCTGAAACGAGGCGGCCCCGTGATGGGGCTGCGGACTTCGACGCACGGTTTCAAATACGGGAATAAAGAAAGCGCCTACTCCAAGTATGATTTCCAGGCCAAAACCGAAGGCTACGAATTGGGATTCGGACATCAGGTCCTGGGGCAGACATGGGTGGGACACTATGGCCGAAATCACAAACAGAGCACGCGAATTACAATCATCCCCAAACAGGCCAGCCATTCGATTCTGATCGGCGTCAGGGATATTCATGTGCAGTGTGGTGGTTACAACGCGGTGCCGCAGGACGACTGGAACATCCTGACAATGGCTCAGCCGTTGATGAGCATGGAGTTCGATGGAAAGCCGGATGAGTCGAAGCCACCCATGGCCTCTGAGTGGACACGAGAATACACCGGCGCGAATGGCACGAAAGGCCGCGTGTTCACATCGCTGTACGGCGCTTCCGAAGACATCCTGAACGACGGTTACCGCCGCATGCTCGTGAACGCGACATACTGGATGTTAGGCCTGGAAAACAGAATTGCGGCGGATTCGCCGATCGATTTTGTGGGCAAGTACCAGCCGAACACATTCCGAGGCGGCGGTTATGCTCGAGGAGTGAAGCCTGAAGTTTACAACGGTTTTGAAAGCCCGATCCCAGCCAACAACATCACGTCCGAGCCCCGGAAAAAGAAATAGGCGCAGTGGATCTGCCAGCCGAGCATCCGGATCAGGGATCTTATTAGCGTCAGTTCGAGTGTCATTCTTTCGCGGGCAGTTCGAAGGTAGTACGCATTTGCTGCCAGACCCGGTTCCAGTGAGCGGGGCCCAGGCCGTGGCCTTTGTCTTTATAGACCTTGAATGACTTTTCCCCCGCAACACGGTTGTAGGCTGCAAAGCTGGTCGACGGTGGGCACACCGCGTCCTGCAAGCCAACTCCCATTACAGTCCGACACTGAATCCGATCCGTCATGTTCATGGTGTCGAAGTAGCTGAGCGTCCGCAGCGTTGATTTCCAGCTGCGTTCGTCGCTGTCCGCAATCCAATTGTCAATCTCGGGCCAGACAGTCAGTTTGAAATAGTTCACCCAATCGCACATGAACGGAATATCCGCTGCGCAGAAGTCGATTCGTGGATCGAGTGCGGCGGTGGCGAAAGCAAAACCGCCGCCCTGGCTGCCTCCCCAGACGCCGATCCGCTTCTGGTCCACGTCGGCACGAGAACAGATGAAGTCCACGGCTCGCACACAATCCAGATACGCGCCGCGGTAGTAGTAAGTCGACTTGTCATCGAGTCCTCGAATCCAGTAGTCCACCGGTTTTCCGGGCACTTCATCGACGCTGTTGCCGTGCGCTCGTGGATTAAACGAAAAGACGATCATGTCGTCCCGGTTTCTCCCTTCACCAAGAGGTCTCATGTTCGAGCCATAACCCGGCACACGGATCACCGCGGGGTGAGGCCCTTCTGCCTTCGGTACTTCCAGCCAGCCGCGAACGTGGATGTCGCCATGACTTCGCATCGTGACTTCAAACACGTCGGTCTTTTCATTTCCCCGATCCGGTTGCAGAACGACTTCGAAAGCCGGATCGACTGCTTTCAGCTCAGCCAGTGAATCTTTCCAGAAGCTGTCGAAGTCACTTTCTTTCGTAAGTTCACTAAGCACTTTCTCGGGGGCCGTGCCGATGCGGTGCCTTTTGGAGAATGTCCTGTTGCCGTCGTAGGTAATGCTGCACTGAACTTCGGCAAATCCAACGGCAGTCATCGGTAACACATACGTCAACGATTCCGTTGCTGCACCTTCTATTTCCAGGTCCACGCTGCGGGATTCGGGCACAGCAAAGGCAACCGTTTGAACTGACCACTTCAGCTTTGCCCTGGCCGGCTGTTCAGTCGTATTCCTGAGGGAAGCTGTAAACGTCACTGTGTCATTGAGTCCAACAAATCCGTCTTTGTCGCTGCTGGACAACGTCAGAAAAACAGTCGGGGGCTGAGCCACACCACACGGCGACATGATGAAGCCGACGCACGTAATGAGAAAGATCGTAATAATTCGTGACATAGACCGCACCGGGTTTCTGCTGAAGTTGTGATGACAGGTTTGTTGCAGAGAGAGCGATTCCTGAACGCAGCAGCATGTCACACACGATGCCACGATCATTCTGAATCGGCGTTCCGCATGTTGGTAATTTGATTGTCACCGGAGTATATGTAAAGCGAGCAGAACGACGATTAATCCGGCCCGCCTTTACACAGAACGACAAGTGACACGAATAAAGATGATAAACGTGATGAAACAGATCCTGGGTGTATGGCTGTTATTGGGACTGGTGCAGACGGGCCGGGCCGAGGCTCCGAATGTGTTGTTCCTGGCGGTCGACGACATGAACGACTGGCTTGGCTGTCTTAAGACGACACCGCGTGCGATCACGCCGAATATTGACCGTCTGGCTGCTCGAGGAGTCAATTTCACGAATGCTCACACCGCTGGCGTTTTCTGCGCACCTTCTCGTGCCGCCATTTTCTCAGGTCAGTTTGCTTCCACGACGGGTTGTTACCGAACGGCTACCTACTTCTACGATCATCCGCAGATTGAGCCACTCCAGCTGAGCTTTTCCCAAAGCGGCTACGAAACCTTTGGAGCCGGAAAACTGTTTCATCACCCGGCGGGGGCGATTGACCAGCGAGGCTGGACCGAGTTCTTTCTCCGCAATCAAAGCCAGCGTGAGAGCGGCTGGCCACTTGATTCATGGAGCGAAGAGACTCCGTTTCCTGATCCATTCCCCAACAGCATCTACAACCGCGGGCAGGAAATCACTGGCGGTTTGTTTCTGGAATGGGGCGGTATTCCAAACGATCGGGAAGAAGAGATGGCGGATACGCAGCGTATCAACTGGGCCGTCGAGAAATTGAAGCAGAAGCGAGAGAGCCCCTTCTTTCTGGCCGTGGGAATCTATGCTCCCCATTTTCCAAATTATTGCCCGCAGAAATACTTCGATCTGTACGATGTCGATGACATCCAGCATCCTCCTTACAAGGCGGATGACCTTGATGATTTGCCACCAAAGATCAGGAAGATCAAGACGGCACGCTCGCGGATCCACCAGAAGCTCGAAAGCCTCGATGCAATTGAGGACGCGATTCACGGATACCTCGCCTGTATGAGCTACGCCGATGCAATGATGGGGCGCGTGCTGGATGCGCTTGAAGCCAGCCCTCACGCAGACAACACCATCGTCGTCCTTTGGAGCGATCACGGCTATCACCATGGCGAAAAAGGAGACTGGGGAAAACACACCCTGTGGGAGCGGACTTCCAATGTGCCGTTCATCTGGGCTGGGCCGGGAGTGGCCAGGGGCGTAGAAACGGATGTCACTGCCAGCCTGATCGACATGTATCCGACCTTCGTGGAAATGTGCGGACTGTCGCAGCCGCATCAGAAGCTGGAAGGGGAATCAATAGCCGCCACACTCGCTGCCCCTGCTTCAGCAGAGGATCGCAGTGTGTATCTTCCGCATATGAACCCCGGTGAATACGCCATTATCAATCGAGATTGGCGATACATCCGCTACGGTGACGATGGTGAAGAACTCTACGACGTACAGGTCGACCCAAATGAATGGACGAATCTGGCGGCGCGTCCGGAACACGATGGCCTGAAAGCACAGATGCGTGCCCTCGCGCCCAAATCGTTTGCCGAGCCAGGCACGAAATTGAATCTGCGCAGGAATCTGGTTATCGAAGGCGAGACATTCCGCTGGGAGGTGAAGTAATCGTGAAAGCTGTATTAAATCTTGCACTGCTGGCCTGCGTTGCGCTCCCGACCAATGGCGCTGACGACGGCCAGGTACCGGTTATTGACATGCAGGAAATGCTTGATGCCAGCACACTGGATGTTCGAGTCATCAAGGACTGGCACACAGTCGCTGGGCCGGTGGCCACAAGACAGAAAATCATCAACATCAGTGTCGGGCAGGTGTGGGATGGTCAGGACTACCGAATTCCCGTTCGGTTGGTGGTTCCGGCAGACAGAAAGGCGCGGGGCTTTCATTTGACAGGTGGTCATGGACTGCGTGATTTTCAAAAGGATATGCGCGTCAATGGAGTGGATCAGATTCTGATCGAAGGCGGCGTGGGGCTGGTGCATACCATGGTTCAGACGCTCAACCAATCGGACCAGGCGAAGCTGGGAAAGGAGATGGACGACAGATTCATCGAAACTCTGAATCCCCGCTATTCCATTCAGTATTGGGGCTGGCCGGCCACTCTGATGAGAACGATCACCGCGGCTTATGCAGAGACTGAGCACTTTGCAACGGGTAAGGTCGCGATGTCCGGTGGGTCGAAAAACGGAGCCACTCCGAGCTCCGTACTCATCCTGGACCCAAGGACCACAGCGGTCCACGCGACGGTCTCGCCGATCTGGGATTCACCGCTACGAATGTGCGATGAAGCGGCGTGGGAAGAGCTGCGGGCTTTTAATCAGCGTTATGTGGACGGCATCTCCGACTATGCTGGGAAGGGCGGCCCGGAAAGATTGCTCAGGCATCCTTTTCTGGGCGGGACCTTTGGCCCAATCTATAACCGTAAAGCGCTGGCGGCAGGCCATAGCTGGTCGGACCTCCAGGAGACTGCGGAGATGGTGGCTGACTGCGTCTTTGTGACTCGCAACCTAAAACAGCTAAAAGCGCGCGACGTTGACATGCTCTTTCATCCCGGGACACATGACTTCGTCAATTTCGATATCGCCTGGGGAGGCAGACATCATCCGAGGACACCCATTTACCTGCAATGCAATGCCGGTCATGGGCAGAAGCCACATCCAGCAGGAGAAAAGGGCCAGGCCAACAAGTCCGCATTTCTGATCGGACACTTCTTTGACGACGCGCCCGACATGCTGGAAACACCAGCTATCTTACAGCAGCAGGTTGGCGACAGACTCAGAATCACCGTCCGTTTCCCGCCTGATGAACGATCAGAAAGCGGTCGCATCTGGTGGATGTATGACCGTGGGCTCGACGGCAGTGCGGCGTACCTCAGAGAGAAATTCCCCGACGACCAATGGTCAGAAATGAAATGGGACGATGCGGAGAAGGCCTGGACCGCGGAAATCGAGCTGAAGAAGAGAGCCTCGCATATTGATTTCTTCAGCAATCATCGAAAGACGATCACCTACAAGTCCGTCGAGTACCCAACGTATATATCCAGTCCCTATACCAGAATGAGGCTGACAGGTTCGTGAGCAGCTCCGGGGCAATCACCACGATGCGGTGCTAAGTGCTGATGAGCATTGCAACAACGCCGAATGTTATCACTGCCAGCAGGAGGAACAGGAAGATCTTCACAATGATCGATGTCCTGTACTTAATGTGCGGCGTCTGCGCGATGATCTCGCTGTAGTCTTCCGAAAATACCATCGAACCTTTTGCGCTGAAGACGAGATACAGGATGTAACCGTTGATGATCGTGCCAAGGGGAAAACCGAGCAGCCCAAGGGCCGAGAAAAGTCCCGTCGGGATTCGCGCCCAGCGTTGCAGTCCGCGCAGTCCGAAGGCGGTCACAAACTGAACGATGCCGATCACTGGAAGTAGAATCAGCATCCCGTCCATGTCCGTGGCGACGTCAACGGGGGCAAACAGAAACAGACCCGAAGCGGCCAGGCAGAGCACTCCGCCAATCATGTAGAGTGCTCCCACGGACTTTACGGAGGCTTCATGCGACAAATGTGCGTTGCGAATCGTTTCGGCATGCGTGCCAGCGAGTTCGCTGCTGTCGAATGGATTCTCTGGCGCCTGGAAGGGATTGTATTCTTCGGCGTATGGGTCTGCCTCTGTTAATCGTTGCCGGTATTCTCATCAAACTGGAAACCGACAAAGGTCAATTGGTGATCGAATCTGATGTTCCTGACATTGCGGTGCGCATTGTGGGGGACGCGAATCCCAACAGTGAGATCTCTCTCAAACAGGGGGTGACGGCTACTCGTCTTCGAGCGGGAAAGTACGAACTCGTGATTAACGGCCAAAGCGACCATCTTACGATCGACAACAATCAGTTCACGATTCAGAACGGCGCGACCGTTGTGGCAAGGATTCGGCTGGAGCCCAGAGTGAAATCACCGTCCCGTCCATCCACCGTGGCCGATAATTGGGGACCAGGCGCAGAGGCAGAACCGGAACTGCTGTATGAGGGCAAACCGCTCAGCGAATGGCTCGACATGCTGGGACGGGAACGCAGCACTGCCGGTCTTAAAGATGCGTTCAAGGCGTGCATGTCGCTGACATCGCCACAGACGTCTGACCGGATCACGAAAGCGTTGCTGAAGACAGTTCCTGGCCTGAACGGAGCATGGAATCTGGACCCCGAAGCAAACACTCCGCCCAGAACGATTGACCGGTACACATCCGAAGTCCTGCGGAGGGCAAACCCAGGCTCGTCCTACTATCAGCTGTGGGTGAAGGAATTCGAGTCCGCTGACGAGAACTGGCGAAAGCGACTGTGGTCGTATCACAACTACAGAGACTATGCGAGTGCCACAGCCATGGATCCCTTCATCACCTGGGCAGAGCGGCTCATCAGCCAGCCGTCTGTCGTACCGTTGACAGCAGAGTCAGATACTTTCAGGGCGGCCGACACCCTCAGGCTGATATCCCGGGACACGGGGGACAACCAACAGTTGATTGAGAGAATCGTCACTGCACTTAAGTCCAGCCCGCTTGGCCCGGAGTGGTGGCTGAATCAGCCGCTGGTGCATCGCGACAACCGAGACCCTCGCAATGCGAATGCAGCGCCGCAGGACGCCAACCTCTGGCCACCAGCACTCAAATCGCACATGAAGAAAATGGCTGTTGAGGTCCTGCACGACCAGAAATCAGATCGCTCGATCCTTGCCCAGGCGTGCATGATCCTTGCCCACGGGGCCGAACTCAGCAAGGAACAGCGAATTCGTGTCCTTACTGCCGTGAACCAGCACCTGGTAGCAGTCTGTGCGGACGAGCACGCGATGGCAGAGACGGTAACGGCAAACACTGAATTTGCTTCCCTGATGATGCCCAATCTGCTCCCATTCAGTCACCGCAACGTGCAGTTTTCGTATTCGAGCAGAGCATCGAAACCCTACCTGGTTGTCGAACTGCTGGACCTGGTCGATGAACTTGACGGAAAGGACCTGGTTCAGGACGGGATCACTGCAGTCGCAAAGAGAGTGCGACCGGTCAGCAAGTTACTGAATGCCGCATCACAGAAGGATTCCGTCGGCACACGATCTTCTCGGCAGGGCGGCCGCGGTGGCTTCGGAGGACTGCCAGCAGTGGCGCTGCGGTGGCCCGACCTGGTGTCGACCGACGCGCGTACCACGGTCACGGTCACGGTTCGTCAACTCTGGGGACAGCATATCCCCACGCCTCGGGACTGGCTGATGTACTGTATTCTGCACCACCCAGTGATGTACGAAGCCCCTCCCGCTCCACCGCAACAGCTGCAATAGCCCCGACGCCGCGCATTACCGCCCACGCCTGAAGGGCAGAAAATCGCACACGATGCAAGCAGGTACGGGCGGCGGATCTCCCTGGATAAGACGTATGGCTTTCGCTGCACAAGCTCCTGATTTACCAATGCGGATGAACGAAGACGGTTTCGTGATGATTGGCTCACTCACCTGTCCACACCGGCCTCGTATCAGGTTTCTGTTCGTAACCTTGCAGCTTTGACGAGAATGCGGTTGACGACGATTCACTGTCAGCTTGCCGGCACATTCGCAGGCTTCCTCCGCACGGTTCGTTACCTCCGCGCCGTTGCCCTCGTCTCGTACTTGCTCTTTCAGAATTACAGTTGGTATCCTGTACTCCGTAAGACCTCGTTCTCGTACAGGGGACTCACACCCATTTTGTCATACGCCATGCCAGGCGTACCATCTATATGCACCGGAGCAGCGGGCGGTGCGCGAATTTACAATTGAACGTCACTGGCCGCTGCCCGGTGATGTTCAGCGTTCGGTGAAAATGCCAGGGTTGAGATGAGCCCGCGGCGTGGACGCAATGGAGCAACACATGACAGGAACGGCCAGACTTATAGCTGGTTTTCTTATATGCGCTACCGTGAATTGCACGGCTGGGAAGGAACAGGCGCATACGCAAAAGGTGGCACAACTTAGTGCCAATATGCGTTCGACTACTCAGAAGCGACGAGACGAGTTCTTTGCCAAACATTCGGGCAAGCCCCTGGTGCGGGGCACAATAAGAAGGAACTGGAATGGCCGCGGCGACTTCACTCGTCACTACGGCCAGTCCATTGTCATGTTCACCATGAGGACCTGCGCACTCAACCAGCAACTGGATGAGGCGAATGCCGCTGTGCGGGAACTCTGCGAATACCACCTGGAACGCCCAAAGACTTTCTTCGAGATCCACAGTTTCCCCAGTGTGTGCCGTGGGTTGGCTCGGCTCTACCACTTCTATGGTCCCCACGGATTGAAGACCGCAAACAGGCTCTCCAAAGAGACGTGTGCCTTACTCGAAAAGACCATGTGGGAGTGGTTGAACGAAAAGTCGAAGTTCGAAGAAGCGGAAGTCAAGCACTCAAAGACCTGGTGGATCCATCATTCCGAGAACCATCACGCAAATCATTTCACAACCTGCTGGCTGTTCTCTGGAATTCTGCGGAATTCGCCGGTCTATCGGGATAACAAATTCAAGGCCGGCAGGACACCGACCGAGCACTACCAGGCGTGGACGATTTATCTCAAAGAATATCTACGCCAGCGTGCACGCAAGGGGATGTTCATCGAGATCGACTCCCCCTCCTACGCCACCGTCGTAATCAACACAATGTACGACTGCTACGATTTCAGTGACGACCCGGTGCTGAAACGCCGCGCTGGCCAGCTACTCGAACTCTACTGGGCTCAGTGGGCAGAGCAGCAGATCGACGCCGTAACAGGCGGAGCAAAGACACGCTGCTATTCAGACAAGATCTTCAGCTCCTGTGGATTCCTGCTCTCCGCGGCCTGCTATGCCATGGGTTCCCGTGAGGCTGAGCTCTATCACCTATCCATGGTACCATCGGTCACGACGTCGTGGCGCGTCCCCGATGTTGTCTTAAGGATTGCCGCGAATCGCGGGAGCTACGTGCCTTATGAAGTATTGCAGCGACGCCCGGGGTTGGTCCTGGAGGGATACCACCGACCGCCGGATTATCGGCTGAAGATCAATTCTGGCGGCATCCTGCGCTATACCTACTGCACGCCCGACTTCATCATGGGATCGCTCATCACAGAAGCGAGACCGGATGAAGACTGGGCGGCCATCAGCAGTCAGAACCGATGGGCCGGAGTTGTCTTTAAAGGACATCCGGATGCGCGTGTCTTCGCAGTCCCCTATGACGACAAGGGAAGCAAGGCCTTGAACGGATTCTGGTCACTGCAATCCAAAGGTACAACCATCACCCAGAAACTCACTCAAAATCCAAGAGGCTGGCGGGTCTTCTTCTCGAACGCCGGCTTGTCAGAACCGGTGAAGCGCGGATCGTGGTTCTTTGCGGAAGCAGAATCTGCCTATGTCGGCGTACGTATTGTGAATGGGAAAACCACCTGGGAAGCCCATGAAGCCGGGCGATGGCTAGTCTGCAGTGACCCGAAAACGCCCGTCATCATCGAAGCAGCGCGAAAGGCTGACCACAAGAGCTTCACCGCATTCCAGGATACTCTGACGGCTCGCCTCCTCTCTTTCAAGAGGTCGGTTCTGACCTATCAGAGCCTGGGTGGCGCCACACTCACATTCTATGCCGACAAGTCGCGCATCGGAGAGGTCAATGGAACTCCTGTGAATCTGGCGCCGCAAAACGTCTATGACAGCCCTTTCGTTAAGTCGAACTGGGACAGCGGAGTGGTGACTCTTCAGTGTGGCGAAGAAAGGCGCATGTTGGATCTTAACGAGTAACCGCGTGAGTCTTACCTGGTCCGGATCAAAGTAGCGAACAAAAATGCACACGGAGCTGCGGGCCAATGCTGAATTTGAATTCCATGTCACTGGCCGCAACCCGGTGACCTCAATCGACTATGCCAGTACGTTACACAATACTCATTCTGCACATCTTTTCTCTTCGCGACATTTCGTGAGCATCCCCATTTCTTCCCCGAGGATTCATCTGACCGCCGTCGCGGAGCATTCGTTGCATCTCTTCTCTCGCTCGTTTTCGGTTGGTGGGGGCTTCCTTGGGGCCCAATCTACACTGTTCAAACGCTGTACAAGAACGTGAACGGTGGAGAGACCCTGACGATTCGGGACGTACTTGATAAGATGGCTGACACCTCCGATCAATGACACAGGACGGCATGACAACTGCGTGACCCGAGTTGTGTCGGGGTGTTTTCTGAATCCCGCGTCGCTTATCACAACCGGGTTACGTTGTACGTTCGCCTAATAAACACGCGGTAATCTACCATACCAATGACAATAAGAATAATTGGAATCATCGGGATCCTGGCCGTATCACTTCCAACGGCACGAGCCGATGAACAGATGATCGATGCCGAAAGCTTCAATGACCTCGGAGGCTGGGTCGTCGATCAACAATCGATGGATCAAATGGGTTCCCCCTACCTCATGGCTCATGGCCTTGGAGAAAAAGTCGAGGATGCCCAAACCAGGATTCAGATCGCCAAAGGAGGAAAGCACCGGATCTGGGTTCGCACCCGTGACTGGGTAGGGAAATGGAAAGACGCTCAATTCAAAGGGCCCATGAAGGCTTCCGGGTCTCCCGGCATTTTTTACCTTAAATTCGACAACCGTCCCCTCAAGACTCTCTTCGCAGAACACGGGGCCGAGTGGCACTGGCAGGATGGTGGAACCGTTAATCTTACCGCTGGTGAACATAATCTCGCCCTTGAGGACCTTACCGGATTCAACGGACGCTGCGATGTCATTCTCTTGAGCGATAAACTTGATTTCATTCCCGGCGACTCTCTCGGGGAGATCCAAGCCTTGCGAGATCGACTCCTGCCTCACCAGAAGGAAGTGCAGGACAAAGGAGATTATGACGTCGTGGTGATCGGTGGAGGGATGGCAGGGATATGTACCGCCATTACCTCGGCCCGATATGGCTGTAAGGTTGCCTTCATCCAGGATCGTCCTGTATTGGGAGGAAACAACAGCTCAGAAGTCAGAGTCGGGCTTTCCGGGTTAATCCGTCAGAAGCCTTATTCCCAAATCGGAAATCTGGTCGATCAGCTAGACCCTGTCGGGCATTGGACGCTCTGGGATGCTAACAAGCGACCAGAGCTCGAACGAAGCAAAGAAGTGAAAGAAATCATCGGAAAACACCCTGAGAAAAAAACACATAATGCCGGTGCCGGCTCGAACTATGGAGATGATAAAAAACTCAAGTTTGTCCTCGAGGAAAAGAACATCACCCTTTTTCTCAACACTCGCGCTAACGGCGTTGAGATGAAGAACGGCAGGATCGCTTCCGTGATCGGACAGAATATTCGCACGGGCGAAAAGATGAAGGTAAGGGGGCGGATCTTCGTCGACTGCACAGGCGACGGCAACATCGGAGCCCTGGCCGGGGCGGACTACAGGATTGGCCGTGAGTCAAAGGCTCAGACACAAGAAGAACTTGCTCCATCGGTTGAAGACAATCTGGTGATGGGAACTTCTGTTCAGTGGAATACGAAGATGGAGAAAGAAGATTCTGATTTTCCCCAGACTCCGTGGGCTATTGGTTTTACCAGTGAGTCCTGTGTTCCTGCTACCCGCGGGGATTGGGATTGGGAAACGGGCTCCCGCTTGAATCATGCGACTCAGATGGAAGAAATTCGAGACTATGCCTTGCGCATTGTTTTCGGGAACTGGAGCGTGCTCAAGAACAACCCCCATCCCAACTGGAAGAAGAGATTTGGGAAAAGAAGACTCAATTGGGTTGCCTACATTGGCGGCAAACGTGAGTCCCGACGTCTCATGGGAGAATTTGTTCTCAAGCAACAAGACATCGTAGAGGCCAAACGCTACCCAGATGCATCGGTAACCACCACCTGGACCATTGATTTGCACTACCCCAAAGATCCTATCTGTGCCTGTGATGCATTCCAGTCCACAGCACGTCATGTCAAAATTAAACCTTATCCCATCCCCTACCGCTGCTTCTACTCGCGCAACGTACCCAATCTGATGATGGCCGGAAGAAACATCAGTGTTACCCATGTCGCGCTCGGGACGGTGCGGGTACAACGAACAACCGGCATGATGGGAGAAGTCGTTGGTATGGCAAACGCCATCATGAAGAAACGCGACTGCCTGCCAAACGATGTCTATACAAGTCATTTGGACGAGCTGAAGAAACTCATGACCGAAGGTGTGCCTGGAGCCCCAAAATCAGAATAGGGAAACAGGGTGACACGAGGCGAAAAGACATGCACCGGAGTTGCGGGCCGGGCACAAGTTTTCAAATGAACGTCGTTACAACCGAAACCGGTGCTGTCCAACTAGACCGCGCGGTCAATTGACGTAGGTTTTTTTCCGGCTTTCGCCATTGGCTTTCACTTTTTCCCGAATTGCGCGTTTCGCCTCGGCCAGTCGTTCCGGCCAGACGAACTTTGGAGATTTTGACGGATCGTAGCCGGCAAGGTGGCCATGCAATCGCGTGGTCGGTTTCGTATAGACCAGTTTGGTGTCGCCGAAGACTTCCTTGCATATCGCAGCTAATCCGGGATCGTATTCCTTGAGTTCCTTGCGGGTGTCAACGTGGTTGTGGTCGTGGTCGGGCTGCCGATTATTGTCGAACCAGGATTGCACACCCTCGGCGAAATACTCCGCGTGATTCACCGACGCGTACTTGCCTTTCCACAAACCGGCACTCATCGCCTTGTCGTACGTCGCCTCAAGACGAATGTCAAAAGTGCTGTCGACATTGACCATGCCCCGCAGATGGATGTTGTGCGCAAATTCGTGAATCAGAATGTTCTCCGTCGAATAGGGATCGCCCTCAAACGCGAGAACGTTTTCCTCGGCGCACGAGCACACCGGTTCGTCCTTTGACCCACCCAGCCCGCGCGCTCGGGCGTCCCAGTAGTCCTTTGGTCGCAACTTCGAATACTCAGGAACGTCACTCGTGAATTCGTTGTGCGCCATCACGATCATGCGCGAACCGCTCGCGATCATTGCCTGCTTCACGTCAGGGCGTTTGGCCAGCATCATGTTGATCAGATAGGCGGATTCCTTAAGCGCATAGTCGTCGACCCTGCTGGAACTCACGACCGGGTAACCATTCGCACTCACGTATTTCCCATAAAAGGGTGGTAACTTCATGTCCACCGGCGGCGCGGTAATTTCAAGGGATTGAGAATTGACGATGCGATCCTCGCTTAACGCAAGGGGCGAGACGAGCATCAGCAGCACGGAGATCCCGACCGATTGGGGTAAATGTTTCATGTCCGGTATACTACGCGAACCGGCAGCCATTGTTCAAACGGACGACGTGAACCGCCGGCGTGCGACAGTCGGCCGGCCAGGCGCAGCATCGTGAAAGCCTGGTGCCATTGGCTGACGCACGGAATGACCCACGGGATCCAAATGTAACCGCTAACTGGAGGCGTAAGTCATCCCTGGGATATACTGTGGGATCGATTGAGGTTTGTTCGCCGATGCAGGAGTTACTCCGATGTTCCTGCAACAGTCCGGCGACCATCACGAAAGATCCCCCATGACGTATGCCCAGATAACACGCCTGCTTGCTGTAACACTGCTGCCTGCGTTCTGCGGCACCTGTTCTGCTGCTGCTGCTGACGTTCAGAAGCCCAACATCGTGATCATAGTCGCCGATGATCTGGGGTGGAAAGATGTTGGCTATCATGGAGGCGACATCGCCACACCAAATCTCGATCGACTCGCGACCGAAGGCGTTCAACTCGAGAACTGGCACGTGGCTCCGCTGTGCTCGCTGACGCGGGCCGGATTAATGACCGGGCGTTGGCCGATCCGCTACGGCATGGGCGAGTCGGTGATTACGCCATGGCGAAAAAGACAATGACCATGAAATGTTTCATTCGATTGTTTCTGGCCTGTGGCGTGTGTTCGCCGCTGTACGCTGACGAGACAAAGTCGAAGCCAAATGTCCTGTTGATTTCTCTGGATGATCTCAACGACTGGATCGAACCTCTGGGCGGACACCCTCAGGCGCAAACGCCGAACATGGCGGCCTTCGCCACCGAGGCAGTCACGTTTGGTCGGGCCTACTGCGCGTCACCTTCATGCAATCCTTCCCGAACCGCGTTGATGACAGGAAAAGCCCCGTACGTCACCGGTATATATACCAATCCCCAGATCTGGCGGCATCTGCTTCCTGACGAAATCACCCTGCCCGAACATTTCCAGAAAGCCGGTTACTGGACAGGCGGTGCGGGAAAAATCTATCACAACAACATGCCTGACCCGCGTTCCTGGAACGACTATTTTCCGTCGTTGCTGCAGCACTTCCCCTACTACTATTTGCCGGACATCGATGCGGCAACTGGCCAGACAATATTTCGTAAACAGGATAACGAAATCCGCGAAGACGACCCGAAGGGGCTGACCATGACCATGCCCAATTTCAAGGGCATGTACATCGCCTTCGATTGGGCGCCTCTGTCCTGCACGACGGAACAGACCGGTGATTACGAATCCGCGAACTGGATCGTTGAGCAGTTGGGCAGGAAACATGACAAGCCCTTCTTCCTGGCCTGCGGCATTTATCGGCCTCACGTGCCGATGTATGTTCCCCGAAAGTACTTCGACCGGTTTCCTCTGGACGAGGTTCAGTTGCCCGACTGCTTCATTGAAGACATGGACGACGTGCCCGCTGCAGGACGTAAACTGGCAAGGCGACGCTATCACGACAACGTGACGAAGGCGGGAGAGTGGCGGCGGGCTGTTCAGGGCTACCTGGCTGCCATCAACTACGCTGACGACCTCACGGGAATGGTCCTGGACGCTTTGGCCAAAAGCGCATATGCGGACAACACAGTCGTGGTCATCTACTCCGACCATGGAATGCAGCTGGGCGAAAAACAACATTGGCAGAAATTTGCCCTATGGGAAAACGTGATCAGGAGTGTCCTCATGGTCAGGACACCCATGGGAATGCTGGGAGCATCTGCACAGAAGGCAAGAGGAACGGTATCGAACCGCAACGTGTCATTGATGGACGTTTATCCCACGTTAACGGAACTATGCGGGCTACCCGAAAAGCAAGGGCTGAGCGGACGCAGCTTGACTCCACTACTGAGGAATCCAAACGCGAGCGACTGGTCCCGCCCCATCGTGACCGTGGAAGGCTGGGAACACTATTCCATCCGAAAGGACGACTGGCATTACATTGAATACGGCGACGGCACGGCAGAGCTATACAATCTGGCTAAAGACCCGGAGGAATGGCGGAACCTTGCAGGCGATCCACGATACACCAAAGAGGTCGAAGCGCTGCGTCGCCATATTCCCCAACAGCGAAAGGAATTTATCAAAACAGAGCCCATCCGCTGGGCTGATGTGCTGTCGGGCAAGACGCAGTTCTACAAGGAATGAAAAACGCCTGAGCGCCCCGGACCTCGGTGGCGTTCTTCATCAGAGCCACAGAATAACTCGAACGAAAAGGCGCGGGAGTACATGACCAGTCGAATCTTTTTATCTATTGCGCCAGGACTTTTCCTGTCGCTTGCGATTGCGCAGACTGCAGTCGCACAGCAGCCGCCAAACATCGTTTTTCTTCTGGCGGATGACATGGGATATGCGGACCTGGGCTGTTTTGGATCCCGAGCGATTCAAAGCCCTAACCTGGATCGACTCGCCGCGCAGGGAGTTCGACTGACGCACTGCTATGCGGCAAGTCCGAATTGCTCGCCGGCTCGCACCGGCATGTTGACAGGCCGCAGCCCCTACCGAGTGGGAATGTACGACTTCGCGCGTTTTTGCACATTCCCCGTCAGGAAGTAACCATCGCGGAACAATTGAAATCTGCTGGCTACGAAACGATGTTTGCCGGAAAGTGGCACTGTTCGGGAGATTTCGATTCGGGCAATCAACCCTATCCGGGTGATCAGGGATTTGACCACTGGTTCGCCAACAAATCGAACTTCGGCAAAGACCCAGCGACCTTCAAGCGCAACGGGGACGACGTTGGAAAAGTACAGGGTTGGATGAGTGAGATTGTCGTGGACGAAGCGATTCAATGGCTTGATCAACGAGACGAAACCAAGCCGTTTTTCACCTGCCTGTGGTTCAGTGAACCACATACGCCGGTCGTGGCTGCGGATGAGTTTCAGGCACTCTATAAGAATGAAGCGGCGTTGAACGCGGCCAAAGCGACCAGCTATGGTGGCGAACAGGTGAAGCGAAATCCGAAATGGGACAAGCTGCCGCTCTACTACGGTTGCGTCACGATGCTGGACCATCATATTGGCCGACTGCTGACGTTTCTGGACGATCGAGATTTGTCCGACAACACGATCGTCGTGTTCACTTCGGACAATGGCCCCGAGCACCGCACTCCGACGTGCTTCGGATCACCAGGCGATCTGCGAGGTGCCAAGGGGCATATCCACGAAGGAGGAATTCGTGTCCCCGGTATCGTTCGCTGGCCGGGAAAGATCAAGGCGGGGGCGGAAAGTTCCGAGCCCATCAATGGCACCGATTGGCTGCCGACGCTTAGTGCGGCGGCCGGAGTGATTTCACACACGGACGGCAGGGTCATCGACGGTGCCAATGTGCTGCCGGCACTGGTTGACGGCAGGCACGTGTCGCGAGAACGCCCAATGATGTGGTGGTTGTGGCACGCACGCGGTGGATATGAGGTCGCCATGCGCGATGGAGACTATAAGATGGTGGCCACGATGTTGCCGCAGGTCGATCCGGGGGCCGTGGCCGATGCAAGGCAACCCGCGGACTGGACGATCATGGAGTTTATTAAACAAGCTGAACTTGGTCGGTTCGAATTGTTTAACGTAGCCGGGGATGGTTCGGAAATCACCAATCTGGCCGAAGATGAACCGGATCGATTCGAAACGACGAAGAAGAAAATGGTCGCTCTGCACGCAGAAATCCGTGCCGAGGGCCCGGTGTACGAACTCGGAAGGAAGAAGAAGTCACAATGAACTATCCCTGGTGTATTGCCCTGCTTGCAGCACTCGCACTTTCCGTCAACGCGGATGGTGCCGAGAGGCCCAATATCCTGTTCATCATGTCGGATGACCATACGACTCAGGCGATTGGTGCCTATGGCAGTCGGTTGGCCAGTCTCAATCCAACTCCAAACATCGACGCTCTAGCGACTCGGGGAATGCGGTTCGATCGCGTGTTTTGTAACAACTCGATCTGTACTCCCAGCCGAGCCAGTATTCTTACGGGGCAGTATTCGCAATCAAACGGCGTGCTGGATTTGACCGGCAATTTGCCAGTCGATAAGCAGTACTTACCGGTGGCCATGGGCGACGCTGGATACGAAACGGCAATGATCGGAAAATGGCACTTGAAGCAGGAGCCGGCAGCCTTTGACTACTACTGTGTGCTGCCGAACCAGGGCGCTTATTTCGACCCCGTGTTTCGCGTTCGTGGCGAGTTGCCCTGGACTCGCAATAAGATCACGACGAAGGGACATTCGAGCGACGTCATCACGGATGTCAGTCTGGAGTGGCTCAGGAATGGTCGCGACAAAAGTCGACCGTTTTTCCTGATGCACCATTTCAAAGCGCCGCACGACATGTTTCACAATGCCAAACGCTATGACGATTATCTGGACGATGTGACGATCCCCGAGCCCGACAACCTGCACGGACAGCCTGCCGCAGGTTTCGGTTCGGCGGCGACTCGTGCGTATGGTGCGGGGGTTACCAAAAACCATCCGAGCTGGGGCCTCGGAAAACGGTTGGGGGTCGACCAGTCGCTGGAGAAACCAGTGTACGGTCAGACGGTTTATCAGAAGTTTCTGAAGCGTTACCTGCGGTGTGTCAAAGGTGTTGATGATAACGTCGGTCGACTGGTCGAATATCTTCAACAGTCTGGCGAGTTGGAAAACACAATCGTTATCTACACCGGCGATCAGGGGTTCTTACTGGGCGAGCACGATTTTACGGACAAACGCTGGATGTACGACGAGTCAATGCGCATGCCGTTTATCGTGTGCTGTCCCAAAACTGTCACTCCCGGTTCCAGCAACGGATGGCTGATCAATAACACAGATTTTGCACCGACGATGCTAGCGCTGGCCGGTGCAGAGATTCCCGCGGCGATGCAGGGGCGCAGCTTCGTCGCGGCATTGAAAGGCCAACCAAAGCCGAACGACTGGCGAACATCCACCTATTATCGCTACTGGATGCACTTAGCCCACAGCCTGCAGGTTCCCGGTCACTTTGGGATTCGCAGCGAACGGTACAAGTTAATCTTCTTCTACGGTTGTCGGCCGGACGGAAGTGAGCAGACTCCTGTCGCATGGGAGTTCTACGATTTGCAGAAGGACCCGTTTGAGATGCACAATCTGTACGGAGTCGCTCAATACAAATCAATCGTCGACGCCATGAAGGTCGAATTGCGCCAGACGCGAAAGAACCTGAACGAGACGGATGCGCAGTATCCGCAGATTCAGGCGATCATCGACCAACACTGGTAAGGATCGGACCATCGACAGATCGACATCCGAATTGCCGCGATGGCTGTTTTGATCGGCGCAGGTGATCAGTATGAATCAAGAATCAAGTCGTCGGTGTTTCCTGGGCAGTTCGATTGCTGCATCCTGCGGAATGACCCAGCTTGGGGCCATGTCGGGGCAGGACTCTGCACAGACCGCAGGAACCCTTGACATTCACCTTCACCTGTTCGGCAGTGGCGATAGCGGTTCGGGCTGTCGCCTTTCAAAGAACATTCTGGAAGGTCAGCTGTTCCAGCTTTTGGTCGGAGTGCTGCGGATTCGCGAAAGGGCGAAGACAATCGACGAGGGATACGTTCTTGCGTTGGCCGAACATCTTGAAAATTCCGGACTGAGCAAAGGCGTGATCCTTGCCCAGGATGCGGTTTACGATCGAAGCGGCAAGCCCGACTGGGAGAAGACGCCCCTCTACATCCCCAATGACTATCTATTCCGGGTCGTCGCCCGCTTTCCCCGGACAATGATCCCCTGCATCTCGATCAACCCTCAGCGAGCGGATGCCATCAATGAACTGGAACGTTGTGTGGAGAAAGGGGCCCGGGTATTGAAGATCCATCCACCGATTCAGGGTGTGGATCTTTCAGAGAAGAAACACATCCCGTTTTTTCGACGGTGCGCAGATTTAAAGGTTGTGGTGATGGTCCATACAGGCCACGAGCACAGCGCGCCGATATTTTCGGCCGCATTGGCTCACCCGCGAAAGCTAACCTTGGCGCTGGAAACAGGTTGCACTGTGGTCGCCTGTCACTGTGGGACGGGTTGGACGACAGACAAAATGGATATGTTGCCTGGCTTTCTGGCGATGGTCCGCCAGTACGACAATATGTGGGGAGACACGGCCGTCCTGGGCAGCGCCGGCCGGGTGCGGGATATGTCACGACTGCTGGCCGACAGTGTGGCCACAGATCGCCTGTTGCACGGTAGTGATTTCCCGTTTCCCGCCGCACCACTCGCCTTCGCAGGCTCGCTCGGGACGCTGGAAGCGGCCAGATTGCAGGCGATGGGTAACTTCATCCAGCAGGATTTCGCGCTGAAGGAAGCCCTTGGCATCGGTAGGGCCAGTGCGGAACGGGCCTATCGTTTGCTCTGCGAAGACGAAAGCCAACGATGACGGATAACGCAGACTCGCCGGGTCGATATGATTGAGCCCCATGGTAAAGAAGGGTCTTCCTTCCGGAGTAATCAGCCACCAATGATTCTTCTTCTGGCCACCCTCATGGAGCCAGGTGCTCGTTGAAATACTTCACAAACGCTGCGGCTCACGGCTGTTAAAGACACCATGTCCTGGCTAAAAAGTGAGCTGTGAAAATTCGGCGAGAAGCCCCGCGATGATATCTAAGAGGAGAACGGTGCCATGAAACTCTTTCTCGACAGCGCAAAGACGGAAGAGATTAAGCACGCGCTTGAACTGTGGGATGTGGACGGTCTCACAACCAATCCAAAGCATGTGCAGGCGTCCGGCAAGTCGTTTCGCCAGGCGATTGGCGAAATCGCGGAACTTTTTTCCGGCACGGAAAAACCAGTCAGCGTCGAGGTCGATCCGCATCTCACCGATTGGAAGAAGATCGTGGCAGAGGGACTTGAGTTGAGTAAACTCTCACCCAACTTTGTGATCAAGATTGGGGTGAGTGAGAATGGTTTTAAGGCGATTCGCGAACTGAGCAAGCAAGGTGTGCGAGTGAACGCGACGCTGATTTTTTCAGTCGCTCAGGCGTGGCACGCCGCGCGAGCGGGAGCAGCGTACGTAAGTCCCTTTCTCGGTTGGAAGGAACAGCATGGAGACGAAGCTGGTGCACTGATTCGCGACGTGCGCACAATGCTCGATAACTTCGAGTACAAAGCGGAGATCATCGCCGCAGCAATTCGCGATAGCCGTCATATTGCCGAAGCCGCGATCTCCGGAGCTCATTGTCTCACGGCGGGACTGGCGGTCTTTCAGAACAGCTTTGGAAATCCTTATACCGATATGGGTGAGAAGATTTTTCAGGATGCCTGGGATGCAACACCAAAGTCTTAAGAGGCATTGCTCAAGTTCGATGATTGCTTGATGATGTAAATGACCATGAACCTGTCGCGTAAAGACGAGATTCGCAAGCTACTTAAGTTGTCACCTGCTCAATTGCAGAAAAGGGGTGGCAGGAAGCTTGTCGTGCTTCCGGACATCGACCTGTTGCATCAACATTTTGCCGAATCGATCGCTGCAGAGATTCAAGCCAATAACTCCAAACGCCGAGCAACAAAACTGATTCTTCCGGTGGGGCCAGTCGGGCAGTATCCGATTCTCGCCAAAATGATCAACGATCAGCAAATCAATTTGAAGCAATGCTGGTTCTTCATGATGGACGAGCACTGCGACGACAATGGAGTCGCCTTGTCGTCCGAACATCCGCTCAGTTTTCGGCACACGTTTAACGAGCAGTTTGCGAGCCAGGTAAAGCGGAAATTGATGATTCCAGCTAAACAGTTAGTCTTTCCGGATCATCTGAATGTGCACACATTAAAAGAGCGTATGGCGGCTGTTGGTGGCATCGATACGACGTACGGCGGCATCGGAATTCATGGACATATCGCCTACAACGAACCGGAATCTGATGTGCTTCATTCTGATCCCCGATTGGTTTATCTCAACGAGTTTACCCGGACGATAAACGCGATCCGCGCGGAGATCGGCGGCAATCTGGAAGGCCACCCGCGCAAAGGTGTGACACTCGGAATGCGGCAACTATTGGGGGCAAAACGAATTCGGCTTTACTGTCGAAATGGAATCTCACTTGATTGGGCCAATACCGTGTTGCGTCTGGCCCTGTTGGGCCAGCCTGGTGATGATTACCCCGTCACACATATTCGCAACCACAGAAATTTTGTAATCGTAACCGACGAGCAGACGGCGCGAAAACCGAAGTTCGTTGTGTAAGTCGACGGTTAGTTTGTCAAGCAGCTAACGGAGACCGCGAATGGGTTTCGGTTGCGGATGGCTGGCGGCTCTGTTGATCTCTGCCTGCGTTTACGGAGCAAACGATGGTGAAACTTGATTTTAAGAGCGAACGCGTGCTGGCCGTTGTGGCACATCCGGACGATGCTGAGTTACTTTGTGCAGGTGCACTCGCCCGAGCCAGGTCCGATGGCGCAGCAATTGGAATCGCCGTTCTGTGTCGGGGTGATAAAGGTCAATCCGATCCGCCGATCGAAAATCTTGGCGAACTACGCAGCGGTGAAATGCAGGCTTCAGCCAGATTGTTACAGGCCGAGCTTCTCGAAGGTGGTTTTGGCGACGGTGAGTTGTTCGACGAAGTGCAGTCACGGCGAACGGTGGTTGAGATGTTACGTCAATTCCGTCCCACAACGGTGCTTGCCCATTCGGCCGACGACTATCATCCGGACCATCGCGCGGCTTCTGCGATCACCGAGGCAGCCTCCTGGTTCTGCGCTTCATCCGGGCATCTCACAGCATCGCCTCCCCTTGCATCGCCGCCGGCACTCTGGTGGATGGATACGGTTGAGATGATTGGTTTTCGACCAGACTTCTCCATCGACATCAGCGAGTTTGTCGAACTCAAACGACAAATGCTGCATTGTCATCGAAGTCAGTTGATTCGAGGAAAGAACGCAGATTTTTCCCCATTGGAAGAGGTCATGATCCGGCAGTACGAGTCTCGAGGAGCCCATTCGGGAGTCGCGGCTGCCGAAGCCTTTCAGCAGGCATCTGTTTGGAAACGGGTCGCGGCATGGTGAGTGGGAAGGCCGTTTTCCTGTTAAGTGAGAGATTCGTCATCAAGAGAGTCGCTCGACGGGCCAGGCTCAACAGGAAATTCGCCCTTCCAGGCGGGAACGTCGTTTCGAATTCGTCTGATGAAACGCACTTCGGAATCAGCTATACTCAGTTCGGCTAAGTGCTTTGTCACAGCCAGGTTTTAGGGTTGGCGAGGAAAACGGGGTCAGGTACCAAAAACCGGAACGGCCCGAAGGGTGCTTTGCATTTTTGGTACCTGACCCCGTTTTCCGGCGAATGCTTCCACCCTGACTTTTGTCTGTGACAAAGCACCAGGCACAAGTTGTGGATCGATCCGGCAACCGCTTTGGAGTAAGAACTGATGGCAGTCAAATTGACCAAGCAGATCACAAGACTCTCGGTTTTATTGGCCATCATCACCGTGTTGACCCAGGCGAAGCCTTCTCAAACGCTCGCTGAAGATGACGTCCAGTCGCTTAGCGACCGAGATTCCAGTATTCGGATGCAGCATCACCAGCGATGGGGCGAACTTGGCTTTAACACAGCCGCAGCTGCAAGCCGTGGTAAGGGAGACACGCTAAGAGTTGGAGAGCAGACTTTTGCCAAAGGATTGGGGCATCACGCCAACGGTGAAATCGCAATTGATCTAAGTGGGCAATACAACCGTTTTCGCTCAAGCGTTGGTGTGCAATGGCAAGGAGGTGACAAAGGGAGCGTTGTTTTTCGAGTCGAGGTCGACGGAAAAACTGAATTTCAGACCGGCCCGATGTCAGACAGCGATCCCATCCGTCCGATCGACGTATCGCTTGTCGGAGCACGTCAGTTGCGGCTTATTGCCAACGATTCGGGCGACGGCATTGGGTGCGACATGGCCAATTGGATTGACGCGCAATTGATTCGTGATCCACGGATTCCCTTTTTCGGCGCCTATACGCTAAGTTTTGACGATCAAGTGGCGCCGCCACCGACGGCCGCTGCAGGCGGCTTTGCCCTGATCGCGCGGGGTGGCGGCCCCCAGGTGGCGGTGATGGAATTGGCTGGAGCGATGAGTGTCGGGATCGCAAAGGGTGAACGCGTCGACTGGACGGTTCCCGTTGAAAACGCTGTCTCCGCGGTACGCATCATGGCCGATGTCCGTGTTGTTCGAGGCGGACCCGTTCAGGTCGAACTATCACTGGGAAAGCAGCGTGTTACCGAAGTGATTCGTCCCGGCAAGACTCTGGTGTTGGCAACCGGCCCGGTTGCCGCGGGGGTGAAGGCCAGAATTACGGCGACGACGAAGGGTGGAGAAGAAGAATCGTGCGTTCGCTGGAGTGGTTTACGCTACAGCTTAGATGATCATGTCTATTCAATTCCGATGGTGCTTCCAGCCGCGGTTGAGACACTGCCTCCACCGCCGATCCCTGGTTTGCGTCCAACAATCCAACAGGAACTGGTCGAATGGGATTGGCGAATGCAGGATGGAATTGGAACGGTCAAGGAAGCTCGCACGTGGCGTCAGGCGATCGACAGAGTTTTGGAGCGAGGATCTCAGCTTGTCGACCATTTGAAATCGACTGGCACTTCCATGGACCTGCTCTCGCTCAAGTGGGAGGCGGTTCGGCAACGTCACCTGACTATGTCCAGCGCCGATGGAGCGAGTGATTTAGAATGGGAAGCGTTGTGGCTTGAGGTGCACACACTTCGACGCGAAATTGCATTGGCTAATCCACTGGCGGACGTCGGTCCGTTGCTGTTTGTAAAACGGGTGCCCAGCGGTTTTAGTCACCAACTAACTCAATATGCCGGGCTGCATGCTCGAGCGGGTGGTGGTGTTTTCGTGCTCGACAATCCTGGGCGATCGATGCACGTTCGGCGACTTGAGTCGTTGCCGCTGGGTAGCTATCTGCACCCCGAGGTTTCCTGGGACGGAACTCGCGTCATGTTTGCATTTTGCGACACGACTGAAACCGAATCTGACACGGCTCAATCTGCTGCGTCGAAGGAGTCGACTCCATATTATCATCTCTTCGAAATGTCGGCGGACGGTTCAAATCTTCGGCAGTTGACCGAGGGACCCTATGACGATTTTTCAGCGAGGTATTTGCCGAGTGGTAAGATCATGTTTATCTCAACGCGACGCGGGGGATATCATCGCTGCGGACGAGGGCCATGTCCCACACACACGCTCGCTTTGGCAGAAAACGACGGCTCAGATCCTCAAGTCGTCTCGTTTCACGAAACTCACGAATGGGATCCTGCTGTCTTAAACGACGGCCGAGTGATTTATACACGCTGGGATTACGTCGACCGTCACGCTGTCCACTACCAGCAATTGTGGACCGTGCGTCCGGACGGCAGTGCGGTCGAGTCCTACTATGGAAACTATACGCTCAATCCTGTGGGTGTCTGGGAGGCTCGAGCCATTCCTGGATCGCACCGAGTGATGGCAACGGCTGCCGCTCACCATGCAATGACCTCCGGTTCGATCGTCCTTGTAGACATCAAAAAGGGGAGTGACGATCTGAAACCGCTCACTCGATTGACGCCCGACGCGTTATTTCCCGAAAGCGAGTTTCCCGTTGGACGCTGGCACGCCAAAGCGGGTGTGCCAGTGCAACCGGAGGTGCCCGCCGAAGAGAAACGCTGGCCCGGGCACTCTTATCGTACGCCCTATCCACTCTCACAGGATTTCTTTCTTGCCGCATACAGTTTCGATCCACTGATCGGCGAGCCATTTCCAAATCATGCGAACATGTTTGGCCTTTACTTGGTTGATCGATTTGGAAACAAAGAACTACTTTATCGGGACGTCAGTATCGGCAGCCTCTGGCCGACTCCGCTGCGACCGCGCCAACGTCCACCTGAGTTGGCGACAATGCTGGCGAAGGATCGAACGAAGGGGGGGACCTTCTTCATGCAGGACGTCTACGCAGGTTGGCCGCAGCTCTCGAAACAGAAGGATGCCGTCAAGAGTTTGCGCATCGTGCAGGTGCTACCCAAAACGACTCCGCATTCGAATGATCCCCGAGTCGGACTGGCCAACTCCTCACCTGGTAAACAGGTTTTGGGGACGGTGCCAGTCGAGCTGGACGGGTCGGCATATTTTCGAGCACCGTCTGGAATTCCACTTAGCTTTCAAGCGCTCGACGAACGGGGGATGGCTATTCAGACGATGCGCAGTTTGACCTACCTGCAACCTGGTGAACAAGCTCGCTGTATTGGATGTCATACGCACCGTAACGCAGCGCCGATGGCCGAACGAGTGACAATGGCCAGCCAGCGCGAACCGTCACACCTGTCGCCTGGTCCGGACGGTTCGAAACCTTTGAACTACAATATCCTTGTCCAGCCGATTTTGGAAAAACACTGCATCGAGTGCCATGGTGAAAAGAGCCCAGCCGGAGGGGTCAAACTGACCGCAGCGCCCGACCGACAGTTTACGCGATCCTACTACACACTCGCGCCGCTGGTTTCGTTTTCTGAATGGAAACAGACTCCTTCGGCGAACCACGAACCGCAGACCTATCCCAATCAATTTGGAGCGAGAGCAAGTCAGCTGATGAAACTTCTTTCCGCCGGTCATGAAGGGGTCGAGTTGAGCGACAGGGAATACGAGAGTCTGATCACCTGGATGGACACCAATGCTCTGTTCTATGGGACATTCGATCGAGGCGACCAGCAACTTCAGCAACGTGGCTTGAGAATAGCGGGTCCAAAGTTACAGTAAAAGATGGATCTCAAGCGACGTCTACCCTGGCAACATCGGGAAAGAACGAATGAATACGAAGTGCGTCGTCTTGTTTGCGATTTTGCTGCCGTTGCACGTGGATGCCGCGGTCAAAGTTCCCGGCGTCTTCAGCGATCACATGGTGTTGCAACGTGATGCGACCGTTGCCATTTGGGGAGAGGCAGACCCCAATCAGACCATTACCGTTAAGTTTGCCGACCAGGTCGTTTCGGCCAGAGCCAATCAGGATGGTAAGTGGCGCATTGAACTAAGTTCGCTTGATGCTTCCACAGAAGCCCGGACATTGACGATTGCAGCAGACGGCGCAAAAGATAACACGATCTACAAGGATGTGCTCGTCGGGGATGTCTGGGTTGGTTCCGGGCAGTCCAACATGGCAGGACGAGTTGCCTCCTATGTGAAGAAAGACGAGACGCTCGCGGCACTGGTTAAGAGGGCTCCGTTTCCAGAGATTCGATTGATGGTGAGTGGGCCGAACCTCAGCTGGAGTACAGCAACACCACAGGCGGTCACCAGTTTTTCATCGCTTCATTTCGCGTTTGGCCAGCGACTTCAACACGAGCTTGACGTTCCCATCGGTTTGATCGTCGGTGCGGTCGGCGGCACACCTTCCGGCTCGTGGATTCCGTCGACAACGTATGCCAACAGCGAAAAATGCAAAGCCGCAGTTGCTCAGTTTGCCAGAACCTATGACCGGCAGGCGGACCTGCGACAGTATGAAGCCAAACTCGCCACATGGAAAGAACAAGCCGCTGCGGCCAGGGCAAAGGGCGAAAAACCGAGTGGCCGCAGACCGCCGCAACCGTACCAACCAGGCGAGTCGAGCCGCGGAAAGATCGGTGGACTCTATGAGCGATATATTGAACCTGTCGTCGGATTTCGCATTCGCGGTGTGCTGTGGGATCAGGGTGAGGGGCGTACCGGCGTGGTCGGCGTCGATCAACATACCATGATGAGCGAATTGTTCCGCGGTTGGCGCGAAGCGTGGGGACAAGGTAGTTTTCCTTTTGTCTTTGTTCAGAAACCAAGCGGAGGGGGTTTTGCGTTTTCCAACGACAATCCGATTACGCGAAATGGCGATCCGTTCGTCGCCCAGCTTCCTGACATTGCCAGGTCTGGCTCCGGTGACCAGCGTTTTCTTTACGTGCGATTGATGCGCGACAATCCCAACACCTGGATGGTTCCAGCCAGTGATCTGGGATCCGGTATTCATCCGACGAACAAATGGGGGTACGGAAATCGTGCGGCAGAGGTTGCGCTAAGTCAGGTCTACAGGACCGGGGTGCAGGCGTACGGTCCAACCTACCGGTCGCATAAAATCGACGGAAACAAAGTCGTCATCCTGTTTGATTACGTTGGCAAGGGGCTTATGGCAGCAGGAAACAGCAAACTGCAGGGCTTCGCTTTGACCGGCGACGATGGACAGTGGCACTGGGCCGAATGCACGATCGACGGCGACACCGTCGTCGTCTGGGCGGAGAACGTGCCGCAACCAACACGCATCCGCTATGCCTATGCCCAGAAACGACAGTGGGCCAACCTGTTTAACAAGGACGGCCTGCCCGCACTCGCGTTTGAAGCGGGCAAGTGACCGGGCACCTGAGATCAAGGAGATCTGAATCGCAACTCGTCCGCGTTGAACAGACGCATCACGGATTTGGAAAAGCAATCCCGCGTGTCGGGTCAGGAACAGTCAAAAGAGCAAGGTGATTGATGGCTGTTCTTTGTAAGTCTCGATTGTATTCCGTCAAACAGACGACCCACTGGTTCTGGCGCAAGAACCTCACGCGCGAGCAGGTGTTCAGGCAGTTGGAAGATTCGAGAATTACCAGGGATTGGCTGATCTGCCCTCTCGGCGACGCCGGCAATGCGATCAGCGTGGCGGACTTCGAGACAAGTCCTGACGTCTTCGCGCGGAACAATGGGCCAACGGTTCCCGACAGCGACGACACAGTCCTCAGCGAACACACGGATGGCAAGGGCCAATCTGAGCCTCCTGCGACGATGCCGCGGCGACATGATCTGGATGCCCTTCGTGCCATCGCGATGTTGCTGGGAATCGTCCTGCACGGAGCGTTGGCGTACATGCCCATACCAGAGGCAGTGTGGCCTGTACAGGACGTACATCAGAGCCATGCATACGGGATATTCCTGGCGGCCGTCCACGGTTTTCGCATGCCGCTGTTCTTTCTGATCAGCGGTTTCTTCACCGCCATGCTGTGGCGGAAAAGAGGGCTTGCCGCGTTGATCAAACACCGGGGCAATCGCATTCTTAAGCCAATGCTCATCAGCATGCTGACCATCATGCCTGTCGTGTGGATTGCCGGTGAAGTCGCCAAAGAAGGTGCAGCTCCCGCGCTGAATAATGACGCCGCCGACATTTGGGCGGCTGCGGCCAGGAACGACACTGAGGGACTGAAGCATAGTCTTGCAGGCGGTATATCGCCGAATGAGTTGAAACCGGTATTCGGCGCAACAGCATTATCGACGGCTGCGGCGCACGGAAATATGGCAGCCATCGAGCTGCTAATCGCCAATGGCGCCGATGTGAATGCACGTAGCCGCGACGGGGCGACACCACTTCATGCGGCTGCCATGTACGGCCGGGCAGAAGCAGCCCGTGTTCTGATTCAGCACGGCGCTGGTCGTCGTGCGAAAAATCGCATCGGTGAAACTCCCGCGGACATGCTGAAGGCGGACGCCACACGAATGCTGATTCTGACGGTGTTAACCGGTATTCCATCTGATGATCTGACGGGCAGAGAGGAGGTCTCTCAGATGCTTGCAAAGAGCGATCAATTACCCACCGAACAGCTTGGGTCAAGCCAGGCCCGCGAACCCATCGAGTCGGACACAAAGGCTGCGACCCCGCAACCTCCGGACGAGTTATTTCTGCTGATGCTCTTACCGCTGTTGGGTCACCTGTGGTTTCTGTGGTTCCTGTGCTGGCTGGTTGCCGCATTCGCCCTGTATACAAAAGCAGCCACACCGCTGAAGTGGAAGCCGTCTGCGTGGTGGGCGACATCGTCGATTCGATACGTCTGGCTGATCCCGCTGACGATCGTGCCGCAGTCGATGATGGGGCTGCTGTTTCCGAATTTCGGCCCCGACACTTCGGCGGGCCTGCTGCCAATGCCACACATCCTGCTGTACTACGCCATCTTCTTTTTCTTTGGCGCGATCTACTTTGACTGCAACGATGTCGTCGGACGAGTTGGACGTTGGTGGCGCGTGACATTGCCGGTCGCGCTGTTGGTGATATTTCCGATCGGCTACGAAGTTTCGATGGGAGGATTGGGATTCCTGGGAAATGACCTGCTTGATTCCGGATGGTGCCGTCCGCTGGCCGTAGTCTTGCAGGTCGTCTATGCCTGGCTTATGTCGTTTGGCCTGATGGGCCTGTTTCGTGATTTGTTTTCAAGAGAAGACAAGACGATGCGGTACATTTCGGATTCTTCGTACTGGCTGTATCTCGCACATTTGCCGCTGATCATCATCCTGCAGGCGGTCATACGCAGCTGGCCAATCCCTGCATTCGCAAAGTTGACTATGGTCTGCACAGTGACCACCGTTTTGTTGCTGGCCAGCTATCAGCTGTTCGTTCGCTACACATTAATCGGGACTATGCTCAACGGGCCTCGCAAACGTCCGGAGTCGATTGTGGGAAGCGAGGCGATTGATGCCCGTTCATGATGAATCTCATATGTCTTCGCGGCCGACGTGCGGACAAAAGGGAGATAGCGAATCAGGCGATCGAATCGACCGAGGCTACAGTGAAGTTTAGTGGCTGGTCGCCGCGGTTCACGTGTTTTGATCACAGAACAGCTGTCCCTGGAGCCAGCGTAATAAGCGGTAGAGCGATTCTCTGGCCACTTGCGTGCCTTCATTTTGTCCAGATTCGCGCGCAAGACTGTGCGGTGTGGTCCGTAATTGCTGTGCATGCGGTGTGCAGCTGAGTTTGCTGCGGGCCGTCGAATGCCTGATGTCTTACCAGAGCCCGTTCGGGCACGGCAATGGGCAGGGCACTTCCCGTCAGCGAACACTTACACGGAGATTAGGTCATGTTACGTTTCATTCCACGAAACATTCGTTTCGTCAGAAAGTCATCCGCCAGGAAGAAATCGCCTTCGCTAACAGCGGGGCATGCCGCAGAGCCGCTGGAGATTCGGCGGGTCTTGTCTGCCGTCACAGCCGCCGTGGACAACATGGGTACCCAGGTCAGCACCGCGGTTAACAGCGACAACGGATCACAGCTGGAACGGTCGTACCACAGCGGGGCCCAGGCACGAATCGTGAATGGCACTTCCACAAGTGACTACGACGCCGTAGGAATCGTCAACGATAGATGCACGGGAACGTTGATTGCAGAGGATGTTGTCCTGACGGCCGCCCACTGTGTTGAGGGCCGTCAGGGGGGATTCATCGGGGGGACAGAAGGCACGTTTGAAGTGAACGGCCAGACGTATGGAACCACTGTAATAACTGTGCCTGAGAGCTACGATCCCAACAATTTTGGAGCGGGCCACGACATTGCGATCATGAAACTGGACGGTCCCGTGAACGGAGTTACACCGTTTCAAATCAATCGCGTCGCACCACAAATCGGACAGATACTAACACTGGTTGGTTTTGGCGAAACGGGCAGCAGTACGGGTGGCTCGAATGGAGACTTTGGCAACAAAACGGTTGGTCACACGCCAATAGATAATGTGACGACGACACATATTGAATGGAGCTTCGACAGCCACGGTGAGAGCAATACGGCGGCTGGCGATTCCGGCGGACCGGCGTTCGTGGAGCTGAACGGACAGTTGTATATCGCAGGCATCACCTCCGGAGGCGATGGTGATCCCCATCGACTCGGCGATTATTCGTTTGATACGCGAGTGGACACTTTGGCGACATGGATTGATCAGGTCGCGGGAATAACAGGAGGTGGTGGCGACACAGGTGGCGGAGGTGGCGACACGGGCGGAGGTGGCGACACAGG
>JAAERP010000046.1 GCA_024230215.1 Fuerstiella sp.
ACGCTTGGCAGCAACCGCGTCGGTATCGTAAACACGACCGGAAATCACGTGGTACTTCAGAATATCGACCAGTTGTTGCTTGTTTTCAGGTTTCAGAAGAGTCGCAACGGTGCCTTCCGGCAGGGCGGCAAACGCTTCGTCGGTTGGTGCGAATACAGTGAAAGGTCCATCCCCGGCCAGGACATCAGCGAGTCCTGCTGCGCCGACGGCAGCCAACAATGTGTTGAACTGACCTGCCGACTGGGCTGTTGTGGGAATGTCTGCCAAGGCCGGCATTAAGACGCTGTCGATGACGTGGATGACTCCGTTGGAGCACTGCACGTCCGTGACTTTAATGTTGGCGTCTCCGACTTTGAGGCCTTCACCGCGAAAATTAATTGGTAATCGCTGACCATTCACGGTGCCCGCAAAGTCTAAGTCGTAAGCTGTGGAGGCATTCACCCGGCCTGGCACGACGTGGTAGGTGAGGATCTGTGTCAGTTGGTCAATATTTTCAGGCTTTAGCAACGCAGCCAAGGTTTCAGGGTCGATTTTGGCGAACGCTTCGTCGGTCGGCGCAAAAACGGTTAGTTGGG
>JAAERP010000047.1 GCA_024230215.1 Fuerstiella sp.
AAGGTTCTGGAGATACGTTGCGCCATCACCTCTGTATCGGTGAACAGAAGGTTCAATTCTGTCTTGGCCGGAATGCTGTTGTCTTGTGACAACCAAAGACCAGAAGTCACTTCCTGATAATCGTCTGGCTGATAATCGGTCTGATCGCCTTTGAACTGACCGCGAACGACGTTGAAGTTGTCTCTGCGGCTGTGACGTGTGGCAATTTCCAGCGCCGATCTCATGTCGTTTTCATCAAGCGTCAGTGTAGGAGCGCGATATTCTGCCGGAAGAACTGCCCACTTTCCGGCGAAATTCCAGAAGGTTCCGCCCATCGATGACAGCAGGTTTCGAATGATGTCTTCTGGATCTCCGTCGAGCGTAAACGAGCCATTGCAGGTGTATATCTTCGATCCAGCGACAGTCACATCGCAAGCGTCAGCCGCTTCTTCAAACAATGTTCCTTCGAGATCCGATGCGCTTTCACTCAGTCCGTAGCCGGAAAGCAGATAGTCGCGAATGCACAGCGCTGGATTGTCAGACCACGCTGCCGTCGATGTGCGCGGATCTTCTAGCTTCTTGCCTCGGATCTTGGCTGTGACGACAGGTGTGCCATTTGGGAACGCTGCCGAATCCTCAAATCGAACGTAAAGATATGCAATGCCACGCGCTCGGTGCGCGGAGGTCCATTCTGTCACTTCCGCAACAAGGTCTGCATCAGCAGCCTGATCGTCCGTTCCAAGATACTGCTTCACACGCGCCTTGCCGACAAACTGCGAAGGCGCTGTGACGTTGCCGCTGCCGTCAATCGTCACTTCTTCATCGTTGAAATAGATCGCTTGATAGCTGTCGATCTCATGGCCCGCGAAAGCAATCGTGCGGTGAAGCCGATCTTGTTTCGTGCCGGAAGATGATGTGACCGCTTGGTAAAATACAGCGCCACCTATTCTGGTTTCGCCATAGACCACCTGGTGCGGCAGCGCAGTGCCAAGCTGGTTGACGTTCTGGTATCCTCTGCTGGCTGCACCACCGCGCGTGGTGGACGACGACAAAGCGTTCAGCGCGTAGCCAAGAGTAGCGCGAACAGCGAAGTCAACAGCGATGGCTGTAAAGCCTGAGCTTCCTAATGAAATCAAACTGCCCGCAGCAACCGCTTGAGATATTCCTCCAGCAGCCAGCACTGCTTGACCTGTTGACACAGCCGCGACTGCAAGGCTGATCGGATCAGCCGCAGCCGGAACAGTTGAGAGCGCAAGCGCAGAACAGGTTGCCAGTAATACTCTCTTCATGTCGCCCTCCAAAACAGATCAGCAGGCTCAACGTGCGCCCAGCGAGCGCCATCAGATGTCAAAAACACGCAGCCGCCTCGCAGCACTATACCAAACCCGCGCCCCATAACATCATTTGTTTTGCGAGAGCATATCATTCCGTCGATTGGATAAAGCGTCAGAACGCGCTCATAGCGAGCATCCATAGCAGACACGATGTTGTCATGGCCATAAGCAGCCAGAGCCGCGCAATACGCTTGAAAAGCCTCTTTCGTGGTCGTGTAGCCGCTGCACCATTCGCGCGGAAGACCAGAGAAACCGCAAGCCTCAAGCGCACCGCTC
>JAAERP010000048.1 GCA_024230215.1 Fuerstiella sp.
ACTGTGTAGTGACTGACTGCGATACAACTGCGGGCGACTTCATCGGTTTCGGTGCCGCAGGCAGCAACGGGAACGTACGAGGCAATTTCTACCAGTGCCTAGTAGTGGGGTTGTCTGCATCTGGCACGGCATACGGCTTCCGAAATGCGAACACAAACGCGAATTCACTGCTGACTGCGACCAACTGTGTGTCCTACGGCACAGACGTAGACTATGGCACACCTGTATCTGGGACCTCCACATTCACGAATTGCGGATCAGAAGACGGCACAGGGGCTTGGAGTAACCTGGTCCCCTCCTCCGAGCTTACAGCCTACGCGACACCCATCCAGGATGTTACTCTGCGAAGCAATGCAGGATCCAGCCTACTCGGCATCCAGAATGCGCCCAACGGTTCTAGTGACAACCCGCTCACCCTGGACATCAATAATAAGAACAGACGTACAACAAGCAGCTCCGGGGACCCATTCAAGTGGTCGTTAGGTCCGTGGGATGCACTCGCCAACTCCGGAGGCGGTCACTCTGCCGCGGGGGCTGGTTCTGTATCGCTGGATGGAGCAGGCGATGCCGAGTACAGCATCTCATTCAGCGGCGAGTGGCTGTCGGCATCTTCATCGGCTGCTACAGCGTTTGTTGAGGCACCGGTTATTGCAGTATCTGGCACGGGGTTTGTGGAGCTCGAGGGCTACGGAACAGCCAAGCTACGAGTCGAGTCCTCGGGCGTCGGCAGCCTCAAGTTGTCAGGATCCGGTCTGGCTACGACATTCGATCCTGTTTGCGGGCCGTACAATGACCTCCAAGGCGTGGACTACAATGGTCCTGGAGGTGATGAATACAGTCCGCCCTGCGATGCGCCGTGGAGTGCATCGGGTACAGGATCTGTGGAACTGTCTGGTGCTGGCTCCTGCCGCAGAATAGCTGACGCCACCGGAGTAGGTAGCGTAGAGCTCGAAGGAGCAGGCACCCCTGGCTCGTCCGCAACCCACCTGGCAACAGGGGATGGCAACATACAGCTGACGAGTTCAGCAGATCTCACACTATATATCGCAGCTCTCGGTGTTGGAAGTGTACAACTGCAAGGTTCAGCAAATGCTGTATCCACCGAGACTCTCGGAGCCTCCGGAACGGGGGCAGTATCCTTATCTGGAACTGGCGTAGTACTGCGTCAGGTACCAGTGTCAGGGACCGGGAGTGTGGGGCTGTCCGGCCTCGCAGCTGCGTTCAAGACATTGGATGCCGCGGGGTCTGGTGCTGCGGAGCTGGAAGGTATTGGAAGCCCGTCGGTCGCAGGGAACCATTTCCCATCAGGGGCTGGTTCTGTACAGCTATCTGGGCTGGGTGGCCTGTACGCCTCTCGTAGAGCCTTAGGTGAGGGTGATATCCAGCTGTCGGGTACTGGAACGTCTATCCGGGTGCGAATGGCTGCGGGTACGGGATCGCTCCAACTCACCGGGCTTGGTAGCCTGAACGCACAGCGACCGTCCATGTGTTATTCTGGGACGTTCCTGATCGATGCCGAAAGTGGAGCTGATGTGCAACACATCGGCATTCATACCGTAGCTGGGGAGGGTAACATACTTCTGGACGGGTACGGCCTGATCACACACCGGGCAGACAAGGTAGTATCGGGGGCTGGGGGCATCCAGCTAAATGGTCAAGGAATTGTCCACCGGGATCTGAACATAATGGGTATCGGATCCGTATCATTAGGAGGGCAGGGAACCCCCCAATTGGTGGGGTTACACGCAGCCAGTGGAGTGGGTTCCGTAAACCTGCGAGGTCAAGGACAGACAACCAAAGCAAATTTCATCCCGCCCGCGGGATGCAGATTAATTCTAGTAGATGCCGAAACTCGTAGTTTCGATGTCTGCAAACCTCAGCGGCAATTCAACGTTGATTGCCTCTGCTAACTTTTGACTGTGAGGAGAATTCACAATGGCAGGAACATCTGACAACTTATCTGGTGACATCTTGGATGCCATCTTCAATGGCACTAACCTTGTTGCGCCCTCGAACGTCTACGTCTCGCTGCATACGGGCGACCCAGGTACGACGGACGTAGCGGCAGCAGCAAACGAAGTCTCGACTGGCAGCTACGCCCGCCAAGACAGCGGCGTGTCCTGGGTCCAAACAGATGCCGACACGCGAACGAGCAATGTGGAATTGAACTTCGACATGTCTGGTTCGACTGGTGCTACGCTAACGCACTTCGCGTTGTGGTCAACAGCATCCGGAGCTTCTGGTTTGCTGGCATCTGCAGCTTTGACTAGCAATGTAACTTTTGCAGCAGGCGATATCGTCACGTTTGCATCTGGTGCAATCGTTTGGAATGAAACTTCCAGCTAATCGAGGTAGCAAAATGTCGTACTGTGCAAGTAAAAGCGAGGGAGAACGCAGCTCATTCGGTTTCGATTGGACTGACTTCCTCGCTGGCATCGGCACCAACATCGTAGCCTCCAATTGGAGCTGCGATAACGACGACCTGGTCATTGGTGTGAGCACGTTCGATGCGGACGGGCTCATCACCAGTGTATGGCTGTCCGGTGGCAATGCCAACACCGTTTATAGCGTAACAAACACCGTCACCTTGGCCAACTCTGGCATCGAGGTGTCGACAATTGAACTTCACTTACTCGAGGACTGAACCCAATGCCTGCAAGTAGTCGAAAATCTATCGATATCGTGGACATCACAGAAGCTGGCTGCGTCGCCGGCAGTGGTCACGCTACCGCCAACACCACAATTCTTAGGCTACTTGCAGCAGCGGGCAAATCTCTGTTCGTACCGGAAGGTTCGTATGAAGTGGAGAGCCACGACGTCAACTACATCTTGTACGAGGACGTCGACGAAGTGGTCATCATGGGCGAGTCAGCTAAGAGCGAACTGGTGTGCGTATCAGACAATGACGACTCTTCACCCCGAAACAAGGTGATCGCATTCCATGGGTGCAACGGCGTCGAAGTCAAGGACATGACGTTCACAGGCTGGAATATCATGAACGGTAGCATCTCTGAGGCAGATGATTCAGGGGTTAACGATACGTTCCTATCCTTCATGTATGACAACCAACGCATCTCTGTACACAACTGTACGTTCCGAGGCATCCCATTCGCACCACTGATGTTTGAAGGTGCATCGGTAGGTACGTCAGTGACCGACAACCTGTTCTATCTGAACGAGACCGACTTCGCAGGCGGAGGTATCGTCCATGACATCTGGTTCCGTTGGACGAAGCCAAGTGCATTCCCGCCAGATACGCCAGGCGGATCGTACGACAGGAACCAAGCAGTTATTGTGTCCGGCAACCGGTGTCTATCAAACGGGTCGAATAGCATATTATTCACTGGGACACCTAATAACGTCAACGTCTCTGACAATATCTGTGTACCACACTCGTATGACTTCGGGACTGGCACCCTCACAGCTATCGAGGATCCGGACAATATACGTAAGAAGCACGCGATCACGTTGCACTACAACATCACAAACGGAGCACCCGACCCAGCCGATCGTATCGAAGGTGCCATGGTCATTGCAGACAATGTATGTGTGGGTGGTAGATTCTGTGGAATCTACGCCAACAACAACAACACCAGCAGCCCGGCATACGAGAATGGCGGAGTACGCGGTACAATCACTGGCAACTACGTCTCCCTCTGCGGTAACGGGGCAGCCGGAGCTGATTCTGACAAACAGGGGGGCATCATCGTCGAGGCCTTCAATTCCGTGACGATCGTTGGCAACACAGTTGAGAACATACAACACGTGCCGAACGGTACACTATCCGCTGGCATCTCTCTTAACTGTTTCATGGACCCAAACAACAATCGCCACCCGACCAGCGTTGTATCCAGTAATACCATCTCGAGAGTGGACGGTATCGGCATTAAGATAAAAGACCAAGTGAAGAACGTGTTCATGCACGGAAACACGGTCTCGAACTGCACGCAGTATCACGTGTATGCCAACAACAACGGGCAGATTGTCCTCCAAGACAACCAGTTCTTTGCCGACAGCCAAGACCTGGACTACCTGATCTCTAGTGAAATGATAAGGATTGACACCTCGGTTGCTGAAGCCACCATAAAAGGCAACCGGTTCGATGCTTCATTGCTAGTGACGAACGGCACTACCATACCGCATGGGAAAGTCATCCGTTTCATCCAAACCGAAATCACTACTGTAAACATCAGCGACAATCAGTTTTTTGCACTGGACAGGACGTCGGGAGGTGGACCTGACAACCGGGCCATCGTGTTCCTTAGCACTGTGCTTAATGGCAGCCTCGGTCGAATGAGCCAGACCATCATTAATAACAACACATTCCATGACTTGTATAGAATCATTGACGTATTCAGCGGAGCGACTGCTCCAACGACGAACGGTCCCGTCGTCATGATGAACAACTTAGTGACAGCCGGCAGCTCCGGAGCTGCACAACTCTTTGACTCTACGCATCCGTTCTTCTACCCTGGCCGAGCCATTGGTTATGGTGTGATTTCCGGTCAGAACGTTACGCTATGCGAGATCGAATGTACTGGAGCACCCGATGGCACGTTTGCTGCCGGCGATCGATACGTCGATCTCGCAACAGGCGATCGCTTCCGCTACAACGGCACTGCATGGGTAGCAATCTAATGTTCAGATTTGGAATAGCTAGGTGTTGTTGTGGTTCCACGCCGACACCGCCGGAACCGAATACGCTCAGTACCATGTACATCAATTTCCTAGCTG
>JAAERP010000049.1 GCA_024230215.1 Fuerstiella sp.
AGGGTTGGCGAGGAAAACGGGGTCAGGTACCAAAAACCGGAACGGCCCGAAGGGTGCTTCGCATTTTTGGTACCTGACCCCGTTTTCCGGCGAATGATGCTACCCCACTCTTGGGCTGTGACAAGGCAGTAGTGTGTGCTCGCACGCTCCGGTCTCGGCGTGCATCTTCCCCGTTGTCGTTGCAGATCCGCGCTCACACGCCGACTGATTCCGTCTGGATCACAGGCGGAAAACAGCGATTTGAGCCGGGCCTGAATGACGAATGATATCGATCTCGCAACGTGGTGCGTACAGGCACGCACCTTAACGGGCTGGGTCCAGCCGGCGCGGTTACAGAATCGAGGGGCCTTTGACTTCGATACCCTTCAACCGCATCTTGAGTTCTTCGATGTTCGGCGAGACTTCAAAGGCGGCTTCGCGACTGATGAATTCTCTGTTCACGAAGTCGTAAAGGCTGTCGTTAAACAACTGCATCCCCTCGTCACGTCCAATACGAATCGCACCGTGAAGCTTCTCGTCTTCGCCTTCCATGACGAGCTTCGTGACTGTTGGGTTAAACCTCATGATCTCAATGATGGGTACTCGACCGGGCGTATCCACAATTGTTTTCAGCAGTTTCTGGCCCACGATCGCTTTCATGCTCATTCCGATCGCCGCTCGCACAGCCGCGTGCATATCTGCCGGAAACAGGTCGATGATACGAGGAATCGTGCCTGGGGCACTGGACGCGTGGATTGTTCCAAACACCAGGTGACCGGTTTCCGCGGCGTGAATCGCTGTCTCGAATGTCTCCTTATCTCGCATTTCACCCACCAGCATGATGTCCGGGTCTTCTCGAACGGCGTGCTTCATGGCGACAGAGAAATCAATCACATCCTGTCCGATTTCCCGCTGATTGATCAGGCACTGGTCCGACGTGTAAACAAATTCAATGGGGTCTTCGATGGTCAGAATGTGTTTGTTCATGTTGTGATTGATCCAGTCCAACATCGACGCGATGGTCGTACTTTTTCCGGAACCCGTCACACCCGCCAGCAATACCATTCCCTGATCGAACTTGCACAGTTCCTCCATAATAGGTGGCAGGTACAGCCCTTCAAACGGCGGGATGAACCGTTCGATCTTTCGAGCGACCATGCCGACTTTTCCCAGCTGAGTCAGCAGATTAACACGAAACCGCCACGGCTCTTTTTCATAGTCCACGACTTTTGAAAAGTCAGCACCGCCATCGTTGTGGAAGATGTCCAGGTTTCGCTGATCCATCATCGGGAAACACAGCTTGATCAGAGCACTCTCACTCAGCGGCGGCATGTCCAGCGGAGCCAAAGTCCCTTTGACGCGAAAGATCGGCGGGCGCCCAGCCTGCAGATGGATATCCGAACAACCCATCTTGACGCCCATACGGAAGATCTTGTTGATCTCGATATCAGCATCCGGCTCAAACGTCGTTTTTACCCAGTCCCGTGCATGTACCATTTTTGGTTCCGATCTTTATTTCGATGTAACAGCACCTGCGGCACTGCCACGATAACGCCAGACGTGATTTACAGCCGAACCGGTACACCTCGGTCGGCCATGAATCGTTTTGTCTCTTCGATTGTGTATTCACCGTAATGAAAAATGCTGGCTGCCAGTGCCGCGCTGGCTCCACCTGTGGTTACGGCATCCGACAGGTGAGCGGGGCAGCCCGCCCCGCCGCTGGCCACTACCGGGATAGAAACCGCGTCCGCGACAGCTCGTGTAATCTCCAGATCGTAACCGTCTTTGGTTCCATCTGCATCCATACAGGTCAGGACGATTTCACCGGCACCCAGCTTTTCCACTTCCCGAGCCCATGCGACGACCTCCAGTCCTGTGGGCTTGCGCCCTCCATTGATATGGACGTCCCAGAATTCCTTGCCGTCTTTTTGTACTCGCTTCGGGTCGAGGTTGACCACTATGCACTGGCTGCCGAATCTCAAAGCCGCTTCTTTGACGAAATCCGGATTCGTGACAGCCGCTGAGTTAATCGAAACCTTGTCGCAGCCGGCACTCAGAAGACGACGGATGTCATCGACGTTTCGGATGCCCCCGCCCACCGTCAGCGGCATAAACACTACTTCTGACGTACGAGCCACCACGTCCAGAATGATATCTCGCTCTTCGTGGCTGGCTGTTATGTCCAGAAATACGAGTTCGTCGGCCCCCTGCTGCTCGTACTTCTGAGCAATCTGAACCGGATCGCCCGCATCCTGCAGATTGACGAAATTCACGCCCTTCACCACGCGTCCCGCGTGAACGTCCAGACAGGGAATGATACGCTTTGCCAGCATGCAACGTGTTCCGGTACTGTTTGCAGTTTGTCGACTTAAAGATCCGTGCCGTAGTAGGGCGATCGGCGGGCCCGAGAGTTTCATTCGTGATTGTGGCTGCCAATCGCTACCCGGTGGCTGGAAGCCAAAACGAACGCACTCTCGATATCTTCGGGCGGATCCTATCACACCGTTGAGCCAAAGTCCGGTCAACCCGGAACCGCTGTCGGTCCCGTTTTCCTGTCTTTTCCTGTTCGAAACCTCCTCCCACCATGAATTCTTCCGGCCAGACCGTCCACGTTGACCTCGGTTCTCGCAGCTACGACATCTCGATCGACGCTGGTAACCTGCCTCAAATCGCCGAGTTGACCCGATTATGGGTGGAAGGATCGCCGGATCAGCCATTGCGATGCTTCGTCGTCACGGACACCAACGTGCTGCAACCTCATGCAAATGCCGTAAAATCGGCACTATCGGGTGCCGGAGCCGAAGTGCAGGTTGTTTGTGTGAAGGCCGGCGAAGCATCGAAATCTCTCGCTGAGACGTCCGATCTCTATGACAAGCTGGTTGACTTTCGGGCAGATCGCAAGACCGTGGTGATAGCCGTGGGCGGCGGAGTGGTGGGTGATTTGGCGGGTTTTGTCGCCGCCACGTATGCACGCAGCCTGCCGTTTGTGCAGGTTCCAACAACTCTACTGGCAATGGTGGACAGCTCAGTCGGCGGCAAGACCGGGGTGAACCATCCGCAGGGGAAGAACCTGATTGGGTCATTTCATCAGCCAGCCGGAGTTCTTATCGACACTGACACCATGGCCACTCTGCCCGACCGGGAGTATCGGTCCGGACTGGCCGAAGTGATCAAGTACGGCGTAATTCAGGATGCTGAATTCTTTAGCTACCTGGAAAACAATATCGTCGGCCTTAACGAACGCGACCCTGCCGTGCTGCGACAGGTGGTAGCCCGCTGCTGCGAATTGAAGGCTCTTGTCGTCAAGGAAGACGAGTACGAAACCACGGGCGTGCGAGCCATCCTGAACTACGGTCACACCTACGCTCATGCGTTCGAAGCACTGGCTGGCTATGGTGTGTTGCTGCACGGCGAAGCGGTATCGATCGGCATGGTCTGCGGCAGCCGATTGGCCAAATCGCTGGGACGAATCGGCGATAAAGAGATTCAACGACAATTGGACCTGTTGACAGCGGTACAGCTGCCGGTCGAAGTGCCCCAGGAAGTTCTGGCAAAGCCCGACGACATCCTGAAGTGCATGCTGCTGGACAAGAAAACCGTCGCTGGCGACTTGAAGTTCGTTCTGCCTGATAGCATCGGCCACGTGGACACGATCGGCGGCATTGACACGAAGACGATCGTCGACTGCCTGAGCAGTTGATTCGGGTATTGGTCTTTGATGATGCCATGTTGCCGTTGCAGCCTTGCGGAGGGCCACCCTCTGGCAACGGGCACTACGCTGCCGCGCATAGAAAAGCCTGCTCGTCAGTCGAGCAGGCCGGGTGTTTCGAACATCTGTTCTTCAGTCTTTGCTTGACGATTTGCTCTTTGACGAAGACTTCTTCGACGATGATTTCGCTTTGGACGACGATCTCGCGGCGATGAGTTTGTTCAACGCCGTCACCTGAGTTCTGGTCAGAACATCTTTGATTTCTTCCGCCTGTTCTTCCTTCAGCTCTGTCAGCTGTTCCTGCAGTTCGTCGATCTGCGACCCGTACTTTTCTTTCAGCTCATAGATTTCCTGCTTCTGCTCATCCTTCAGCTTCAGCTTCGCGTAATAGGTGGGCAGACGGTGATACTTCGCCGCCGCCTTATCTTTGGCGACAGACTTCGACGATGACTTCTTCTGAGCCAGCGCCGTCATTGCCCCCGCTGTTATGGCCACGGCAAGAATGGAGGCGATGAATCGATGTGTGGTACGTTTCATGGTGCAAGTCTCCAGGTGTTAAAGGTGCCTGCGCAGCTTCGCGCATACGTTATTCTGCCACCCCTACGTGAGTGTTTCAAACGTACCAATCAGCATTCTTTAAAATACCCCTCTCTCCAGGGGAATCCCTACTGTATCTCGTAGGAAACCACGCCATGCCTCTGAGCACGGCTGATCTGGTCCGTGGCGTGCAACCCCGCCAGTATAAATTCCACGCAGGATGCACGGACGGCTGCACTTTCCGAGGCATTAACTTCGAAGGCTTTGTCCCAGATCGGCGGGACCCGTTTCAGCAACGATTCGTAGTGTTCGCTGGGTAACATGTCGCCAACTTCGATTTTGACGCCCCTGGCGAAGATCTGGCTGATTTCTTCCAGACCGTGCTGTTCCACATATTCTTCGAATATGGTCTTGATCGCCTCGGCCGTAACGGCATCCAGAACCTGACGTTCGGTTATTTGGTGACTGCTCATCAAATCGATTTCGATCTTCCCCAGCGAAGACGAATACAGATGACCGAGGTCACTGATGCGCGGAACGGCGGGCTTTTCGTTTAACACGGCTCCACGGCGGCGAGCACTGGCGATCATGGTCTGATAATTGGCGATGCTGAATCGAGCACTCACGCCGGACTGGTGGTCGATGTAGCGGCTCTGGCGGGCAGCTCGGCTGATTTCTTCGACAATCTGCTTCATGAAAAAGGGCACGGTCACGGGAAAATCACCGTCCAGAGGAAGATCACTTTCCTGCTCCATGATCTGTATTCCGAGATCACGGTCGTGCGGATAGTGGGTGTGAATAATGCTGCCAATGCGGTCTTTCAACTGTGGTATGACTTTTCCGCTGCGGTTGTAGGTCGCGGGATTGGCCGAAAACAGAATCATGACGTCAATGTCAAACTGCACCGGAAATCCGCGAATCTGCACGTCACGTTCTTCCAGTATGTTGAAGAGCCCAACCTGCACCAGTTCGTCCAGTTCCGGCAATTCATTCATGGCGAAAATGCCACGGTGCATCCGCGGAATCAGCCCAAAGTGCAGCGCGTCTTCGGTCGACATGCTGGCACCGGCCGCCAGTTTAGCGGGGTCGATTTCGCCAACAATATCAGCAAACTTGGTTCCCGGAGCCAGACGTTCGGCGTAACGATCGTCTCGCGACCACCATTTGATGGCCACCTGCTCATCGGCTGTGTCAGCCAGAAACTGCTTCGCGGCGGTTGTGATCGGCTGCAGCGGGTCTTCGTGGACCGGACAGCCTGGCAGGTCGAGATACGGGATTTCATCGTCCATAAACCGCGACATTTCACGCATCAGACGGCTCTTGCCCTGCCCCTTTTCTCCAAGAAAAAGCATGTCGTGGCCCGCCAGCATCGCGAGGCTGATTTCTGGTATCACCGTGTTCTCGAAACCGTGGATTCCGGGGAAAAGTTCCGTTCCGTCCGCCAGAGCTTGCTGGAAATTCGCTCGGATTTCTTCCTTGACGGTGCGGGATGTCCAGCCGCTGGCTTTGAGTTCAGCAAGGGTCGTGGGTTTAGTCATGATCTCTGTTGTTTGATGGTTTGAGTATTCAGCCCGCCGCCGATGCTGGATTCCCCGTCCGGAACGGTAAACCGTCGTGTCGTCAGTTACGTGATTTTAGTCACCCGCGCCAGTTCGTCACGAAACATGGGCTCTTTTTCCGTTGGCTCAAAAACCGTCTCGATTTGCACGGCCAGGACATTTTCATAGCCATCCGGTATTTTTACCAGGTCCTTGAGAGTCGTCAGAATCAGCGGCGCACCCGCTGATTCAGCGAGTTCCTGGACTTCTTCCAGGTCTTCTGGTGTGTAGTGATGATGATCCGGAAAGAACCTGGTCGCCGCGACATTGGCTTCGATCTGCCGGCAGGTGGCCACAAAAGCCTCGGGATTGCCAATCGCTGTCATGACGGTGACGGGCTGATTTGCGACAACATCCGTTGCCCGTCCATCATCCCCGGATCCTGCGATCAATCCAGTTGGCCGAAAACTGACGCGGTAAGTATGGTCCACCAGCTTCACGTTGTGCCGCCGGACGGTGGCTTCGATTCTCTGAAGCACGTCCTCTGACACGTTATCTGATCGTGTAATCAACACCACGTCTGCGCGGTTCAGGCTGCTGACGGGCTCCCTCAGCAGACCCCGCGGCAACTGGCATCCGTATCCAAACGGGTTCGTCGCGTCGATCAGAACAATGTTCAGGTCTCGAACTATTCGCCGGTGCTGAAAAGCGTCATCCAATACGATGACGTCCACGCCCGCCGATGCGATCAGCTTTTCTGACGCAGCTACGCGATTTGGATTCTGTTCGTGAGGCACGTTCGGACAGAGCCGTTCCAGCACGCGTTTCTCGTCATTTTCGCCGGTGTTGTCGGATCGATATCCGCGACTGACGATGCCGGGTCGAAGGCCCTGTTCCTGCAGTGCTTTCACGACCGTGGCGACGATCGGTGTTTTTCCGGTACCTCCCGTGGTCAGGTTGCCGATGGCGACCACCGGCACGGCAATCCCTGTCGACTTCATGAATCCGGCATTAAATGCGGCGTTCCGAAGCGACATTAATATCGCATAAGGCGCGGATAATCCTCGCAGCACGCAGCGAAAGACACCGGGCAGGATGCCACGGCTCTGACCACTGATCTGCTTCTTGTAGAAGGTCTCCGATATCAACGGACAAGTCTTTCCGGCGGTTCCTGGCTTCCCAAGCATTGAAAACGCGCGTGTTTGTGCCGCTTTCGAGTGGCAGAGATCGCTGGATTCGCCAGAATCCACGACTCATTGTGCGGTCCCGCGCCACCTTGCAGCAACGTGAGCTGCTCTCCAACCTGCCATTTGCCAAAGAGAATCATGTCCACCGAATCTACGATCGTCTATACGCTTACCGACGAAGCTCCGGCACTGGCGACTCGTTCGCTGTTGCCGATCATTCGAGCCTTCACGAAGTCATCCGGCGTCAACGTGGAGCTGAAGGACATCTCTCTGTCTGCTCGAATCCTGGCCAACTTCCCTGAGAATCTAACGGACGACCAGAAACAAAGCGACGCTCTGGCCGAATTGGGAGCACTCGCGAAGACTCCGGACGCCAACATCATCAAACTGCCGAATATCAGTGCTTCGATTCCTCAGCTGTGCGCCGCCATCAAAGAACTGCAGGACAACGGCTACGACATCCCCGATTTTCCTGAAGAACCGGAAACCGACGCTGAAAAGGATGCCCGAGCACGCTACGCCAAAGTGCTGGGGAGTGCGGTGAACCCGGTACTGCGAGAAGGCAACAGCGATCGCCGAGTCGCGGCGCCGGTCAAGCAATATGCCAGGAAGAATCCTCATTCCATGGGCGAATGGAGCAGCGATTCAAAGTCGCACGTGGCGTCTATGAGCGACAGCGACTTCTTTGGCAGCGAACTGTCTCACACGATGTCTGAGGCTGGCGACGTGCGGATCGAGCTAGTGGGTGAAAGCGGAGACACGACAGTTTTGAAGGACAAACTGGCTCTGCAGGCCGGCGAGGTTATCGATGCATCGCGCATGGGCGTCAATGCTCTGCGAACGTTTCTTGCTCGGGAAATCGCAGATGCGAAAGAAAACGACGTGCTGTTCTCGCTGCACATGAAAGCCACCATGATGAAGGTCTCTGACCCAATCATCTTCGGCCATGCGGTAAAAGTGTTCTTTGCTGACGTCTTTGAAAAGCACGCTGCCGTGCTGGATGAACTGGGAGTTGATGCGAACAACGGCATCGGCGACCTGTACGTCAAAATCGAAGAGCTGCCGGCCGACAAGCGAGCTGAGATTCTGGCGGACCTGGACGCTGTCTACGCTAAACAGCCTCGCCTGGCGATGGTGAATTCCGACAAGGGTATCACCAACCTGCACGTACCCAGCGACGTCATTATCGACGCGTCCATGCCTGCCGCTATTCGCACGTCCGGACAAATGTGGGACCCCGACGGCAAACTGGCCGACATGAAAGCCATTATCCCGGACCGCAGTTATTCCGGCGTTTATCAGGCCACGATCGACTTTTGCAAAGAAAACGGGGCGTTCGACGTCACCACTATGGGCAATGTTTCCAATGTGGGCCTGATGGCTCAGAAGGCTGAAGAATACGGGTCTCATGACAAGACCTTCGAAATCCCCGAAGCTGGCACCGTCCGAGTCGTTGATTGTGCCGGTAATGTGCTGCTGAAACACACCGTGGAACCGGGCGACATCTGGCGAATGTGCCAGACCAAAGATGCTCCGATTCGGGATTGGGTCAGACTGGCTGTCAGTCGTGCTCGAGCAACCGGCAACATGGCCATCTTCTGGCTGGACAAAGACCGGGCTCATGACGCCGCTTTGATCGCCAAAATCAACCAGTACCTGCCCGAACACGACACCGATGGCCTGGATATCAACGTCCTGTCACCTGTCGAAGCCACGGAAATCAGCTGTCAGCGTTGTAAAGACGGTCTGGACACGATCTCTGTCACCGGCAACGTTCTGCGCGATTATCTGACGGATTTGTTCCCGATCCTGGAACTCGGCACCAGCGCCAAGATGCTCTCGATTGTTCCGCTATTGGCTGGAGGCGGCCTGTTTGAAACCGGAGCTGGAGGTTCTGCCCCCAAGCACGTTCAGCAATTCGTCCAGGAAGGCCATTTGCGGTGGGACAGCCTGGGCGAATTTCTCGCCCTGGCCGTTTCTCTGGAGGACCTATCTGAAAAGACTGGCAACGCGAAGCTGAAGGTCGTCGCTGAAGCCCTCGACACTGCGAATGGTAAATACCTTGAAAATAACAAGTCTCCGTCGCGTAAGGTCAACGAACTCGATAACCGTGGCTGCCACTATTATCTGGCCCTGTACTGGGCCCAGGCACTGGCGAACCAAACAACGGACCATGAACTAAAGACCGAATTTGCTAATCTCTCCAGGACACTGGCCGATAACGAAGCAAAAATAATCGATGAACTGAACGCGGCTCAGGGGACGGCTGTGGATATTGCTGGTTATTACCAGCCTGACGAAGCTAAAGTCTTCACTGCGATGCGACCAAGTGCGACATTGAATGCTGCTGTTGATGCCCTGCTGTGATCATTCTCTGACGGTTGCTGGCTGTTAACGGCATCACTGCTTCTCTCTCTGTCATGTTAACGCTGATTACTCTGTCTGTTCGGTTATCTGTGTCATCACTTTCCCGCCCTCACCTCTTCGTCGAATGTACTGCCATGAACCGTCGTTGCCTTGCTGTGCTGTTCTCTTGTGTTTGCGGGGGCTGCTCGGACTCTGCCAGTACAAGTGCGCCACTGGCCGCTGATAGCCCTCCAGCTGTTGTTCAATCGGTGCCTGCCACGCCTGACAACGCTGAAGCCGTAGCGGCACTGGAATCGCTGGATGCCGCCCTGAAACGAAACGGCGGTGGCCAGATCGTCGAGGTCAATCTGCGGGATACTTCAGCGACTGATGATACTTTGAAGCATGTTGCGGCCCTGGAACAGGTTACGTCTGTGCTGCTCAATGATCTGCCGATCACCGACGATGGTTTGGCTCATCTGGTTGAATGGAAGTCTCCTGTCGCCAATCTGGACCTCCGCGGTTGTTCCGTTGGCAACAATGGACTTGGGCACATCAGAGGACTCAAGTCGCTCAAAGCCATTCGCCTTAATGGTACCAGTGGCGCCACTACGATTGACGACGGTGGATTGGAACACCTGGTGGACCTGACGAACCTTAAGGTTCTTGCGCTGGACGGACTGTGGGTCAGTGAGGCCGGACTGGAATTGCTGGACAAGCTTACCAATCTGGAAGAGCTGTACATGAAGTCCACGACGATCAGCGACGACGGGCTGCTGTTACTTGCTAATTATCCGAAGCTTAAGAAGCTGCGGCTGGCGTTCAATCAGATCTCTGATGCGGGGCTGGCTCACTTGTCCGCCATCACCACACTTGAGGAACTGGATCTCAGCGAAAACTCTCAAGTGTTTGATGCCGGCATGGAGCACCTGTCAGCTCTGACAAATCTTAAGAAGCTTAACCTGTGGCGAGTCGCCGTATCCGACACTGGTGTCCAAAAACTGACTCCACTTACTAATCTTGAGTGGCTGAATCTGGACAACACTCAGCTGTCCGACGATGGTCTGCCAGCTCTAAAAGGCATGACTAAGCTAACTTTTCTACACGTCGGCTCCACTACTGTCTCCGACGCTGGTTTGGTTAGTCTTGAAGGTCTGACCGCTCTAAAAGATCTTAAGGTCACACGAACCGCTGTCACCGAGGAGGGCGTGGCCGCTCTACAGCCCAAGCTTCCTGACACTGATATTCAGCTCCTCTACATCGCTCCGTAGTGATCGTCTATCGCTTGCTGCTGACGCTCTTGTTCCCCCTTCTTCTTTCTCGTCACGTTGCGCTATCAACTTTTCTGTTGATAGTTTGTTGACCTGTACACTCTTGCTGTCGCCTTCCCGGTGCTGTTTTCTAACAGCGTACAAAGCCACTCTTACAGCTGTTGGTGGCTGACCAAAGTACTAACTGGTCTTTAGCCCTTATTTCCAAGCCTGTACACCTGTTAACAACTTCTATCTGTCTCCCTTACTCTTTTGCCTACAATACTTTACGTCATTCTAGACCGTTGTTATCAACATCTCTCTGGTCCTCTTTTAATACTCCTACTTTATAATTTCTATATATAAAACAACTCACTTTTCTGTGAACTGTTCCGTCACTAAACGTGCTCTGACTTCTTTTCGTCACTTGCTCTAACGTCGTTCTCAGCGATTCGACGTGGTTAGTTCTTTCAAACCAACCACGCCATCGCCTGCCCGAGCGTCCCGGTTAGACTTCCCAGCCGGAGCGGTATTCTTTGGTGATTAAGGAGTCTGCTTCGGAGCAGTTTGTGGCTACCAGGTTTTTGGCGTCCCATTCGAGGGATTTGCCGATGCGGTAGGCGACATTGCCCAGCAACACGGTTTCCGTTAGCGCACCGGAATAATCGAAGTTGCAAGTGGTGGGCGACCCGTCCTTGCACGCCTTGATCCATTCCTGATGATGGCCGATCGACTTTGCGATCGATTGTTTAGGCGGTTCAAAGCTCTTGAACTTGTCGGTAGGGAACAGACGGTGGCTGCCGTAGTTGGCAAACATTTTGCCTTCCGTACCGACAAACATGACGCCGCTGGCCGGGACTCGTTCGCCAGCAACTTCCTTTGGAATCCTGTCGCCGTCGTACCAGGTAAAGTTGCAAGCAACCAGGTCGCCTCGAGACGGGAACTTGTAGCGTACAGTCAGGCCGGTCGGTGCCATTTGTTGGTGGACCTTGGCTCCCTCGGCTTCGCAGTGAGTAGGATGGCGCAGCTTGAGCGCCCAGAACGGCAGATCCATATAATGGCAGGCCATGTCGCCGAGAGTACCCTGACCGAAGTCCCAGTAGCGACGCCATTGAGCTGGGTGGTAGCGACCGGCGACGTATGGTCGAACAGGAGCTGGTCCTATCCACAGATCCCAGTTAAGGAAGTCCGGAGCATCAGCTTCTTCCCCGGTTAAAGGGGTAATGCCCCAGCCTTTGCCCACCCATACGTGAACGTCAGTGACATCACCGATGGCGCCGCTTTGAATGATTTCGACCACTCGTCGATAGTTGTCGCCAGCGTGGATCTGAGTACCAAGCTGGGTAGCGACGCCTTTTTTCGCAGCCGCTTCAGCGATGACGCGAGCTTCTCGTACAGTGTGAGTGAGAGGTTTCTCGCAGTAAACGTGCTTTCCAGCGTTAATGGCTCGGATGGTGGCAGGGGCGTGATGATGATCAGTCGTGGCGACGGTGACCGCATCGAACTTATCGCCTTCGACGTCCAGCATTTCACGGTAGTCGGCGTAGGTTCGAGGCTCCAGTCCGTTCTTTTCAGTGAGCATCTTCTTAGATCGCTCAAGGTATCGAGCGTCAACATCGCAGATGGCAACGATGTTTTCGGTCATCACCCCGTCGACATCAGCGGCGGCACGATTGGCAGTCCCAATACAGGCGATATTTAGCTTTTCCAGAGGATTTTTGCTGTCCTGTCCGGAGGCTTCTGTGACATAGAGGCCGGAAGCGACAGCAGCCGTAGCAGCGGACTGTTGCAGGAAAAGACGACGATTCTGTTTGCTCATGAAGAGTCTCCAACAGTGAGGGCGACACCAGTCGCGAAGGAAGCAGCTACCGCTGAGGCAGAGTGACGGTGGCTGGCGGGATAGTCGAGGAAGGAACAAGGACCAGAGGATATGCGAAGTGACCCCCGATTAGCAACGAAAAGGCGTTAAGCCAATAAACCGGGGTCCACTTCAGTAGGCACGAAGGACCAGTAAGTATCTATCACGTAAGCAGGAAGAAAAGGGAAGAAATAGCGCAGGCCAGAGCACAGCGACATAGAAAACATTAACCTAAGAGCAAGCAGGATAAGTACTTAAACACAGATACAGCCTCATAGGATAATGTTCCAGGAGTAGCGAAACGACAAACTGTCGCCCCTTTCTCATCAACGAAGGCGGTTCGCTCGCTCACGGAATCCGACACATCCTGTTCAAAGGCTGCTTTCAGCATCTTCAGAGCACCTGGAAGAAGGATCTCGGTCAAAGCGTGACGTGACGGGAGCTATCCGTAATCCGAAGAGGATGAAGTGTCTTCCAGGACGGAATTGGTATTCTGATTCACGGGCGTGCTTTTTCGGGATTGAGTAGGGAACTTTGGTCGGTAACCAATTCATCTCGAAACAGGCCGCCTTTTTCAACCTTCCAGCAAACCCAACTTTCAACAGTAACCCGAGAGTGAGAAGACGAATGGTGGGCTCAGCAATGCAACACTTTGAAAACGTGATAATAGGTCAGGGGCTGGCTGGTTCGGCATTGGCCTGGACGTTGCACTGGGCGGGGCAGCGGGTGTTATTGTTGGATAGAGCAGAACCATATACAGCATCGCGAGTGGCGCCCGGACTAGTAACCCCGGTAACGGGCAAACGGATGGTGGTATCAGCAGAGTACGACCAGTATTTAGCCGCAGCCAAAAACTTCTACCGGCGCGTAGAAACAGAAACAGGCAAAGCTCTCCTTAGCGAAGTAGAAATGCTGAGGCTGTTCGAAGATGAAGCGGGAAGAGCGGCATTTCTTGAAAGAAGCGACAAAGCAGAGTCTTTGAAGATATCAAAATGGGAGGGTGAACTGCAGGCAGGACAAGCCGGCCATCAAGGTATCCGGATGCTGTCAGGGGCCAGGGTGGACGTAGCAATATACTTGTCAGCAACTCAAAGTTACTTCGAGGAGTTAGGCTGTTATCGTCGAACAGAGTTGACGGACGAAGAGTTTCAATACACAGAAGATAAGGCCACAGGTGGCCAGCAGGCGGCAGAAAAGACCGCTGGTAAGACTGATTATACAACGGTGATAAAGTTGGCTTCACAGGCGGTGACAGCGAATAGGCTAATCATGTGCACAGGATCAGCGACAACGAAGTTGTTCCCAGAGGTGCCCAACAATCCAGCTCAAGGCGACATCCTGACGGTACGGATACCACATTATAATCGGCCTGAAGTCGTGCATCGGAGTATATGGATAGCGTCAGAGAACGATGGTCGTCAGACCGTGGGCAGCACGTACGATTGGAACAACAGATCAGAAGCACCAACAGAGAAAGGTCGTCAGGAAATACTTGAAAAGCTAGCCAGGATCGTGGAAGGGCCGGTAGAGGTGTTGGGGCAGGTAGCGGCGGTCAGGCCAACGATGAGGGACTACGAACCGGTACTAGGACAACATCCGAATTGGCCAAACGTCTTTATCTTCAACGGACTGGGGTCAAAGGGGACCTTAAAGGCACCGAAACTGGCTAAGAATCTACTGGGAAGCATGACCGGTACCACCCAGGTAAAAGCTGAGCACAGCTATGATCGGCTGTTGGTTAAGAAGACAAAGCTTCAGCGTCCGTTAACCAGTTTGGCCCAGCAAGCAGTGAGTGAAGTACTGACAGGTGGAGAAACGGTGATCGACGCGACGGTAGGTAACGGCTTTGATACCTGCTTCTTGGCGGAAACGGTGGGACCAGCTGGACGAGTAATAGGTTTCGACGTGCAGAATAGCGCTATCGAAACGACAAGTCGGCGACTGCAGGCCGGGGGGTTTGCTAACGTGGACTTGAAGGAAGAAAGTCACGCAAAGCTGAAAACAGCAGTAGAAGTGGAAACAGCGACGGCAGTGATGTTTAACCTTGGTTTTCTGCCCCGCGGCGACAAGACCGTCGTCACAAAGGCTGCTTCGTCTACGCAGGGAATAGCGGCAGCATTGGAAGTGTTGGAACCGCACGGTATTCTGACGGTACTCGCCTACCGAGGGCACGACGGGGGTCAGGACGAATATGACGCCGTTCACCGCTTATTACTGGCCTATGCCAAACAGTACGATCTGCGGCGGATTGACAGCCACCCCGCCCGACAGACTTCCCCCGTGCTGTTTATATTGAGAAAGACGGAAAAGAATGAGTAGATTGCCCCTATCTGATAGGTTGTTATCGAAGCTGTTGGCGGTGCTGTTCGTCATGGCGCTTTGTCATAGCCAGCTTGGTACGGTCATCGCACAAAAGCCAAATGTGCTGGTGATTCTGACGGACGATCAGGGTTGGGGCGACCTTTCACTGAACGGCAACACCAACCTTAGCACACCGAACATCGATCAGCTGGCTACCGATGGTGCCAGTTTTGATCGATTCTACGTGTGCCCGGTTTGTTCACCGACGCGGGCTGAATTTTTGACCGGGCGCTATCATCCGCGCGGCGGCGTATACAGCACTTCAGCCGGTGGAGAGCGGTTAGATCTGGACGAAAAGACGATCGGCGATACGTTCAAGTCGGCGGGATACAGAACCGCGGCTTTTGGCAAATGGCATAACGGCATGCAGTATCCGTACCATCCCAACGGTCGGGGCTTTGACGAATACTATGGATTCTGTTCCGGCCATTGGGGCCATTATTGGAGTCCAATGCTGGAACACAACGGCGAGATCGTGCAGGGCAAAGGCTTCATCATTGATGATTTAACGGACCACGCAATCGACTTCATGAAGCAGGAATCCGAAGAACCATTCTTCGTCTATCTGCCATACAATACGCCTCATTCACCGATGCAGGTACCGGATCGCTGGTGGAACAAGTTCAAGGATGCTGATCTGAAACTGCACAATCGGGACCCAAAGAAGGAGAATCAGCAACACCTCAGAGCGGCTCTGGCGATGTGTGAAAACATCGATTGGAACGTGGGAAGACTGCTGAAGACACTGCAGGAAACCGGCAAACAGAATAACACCATCGTCGTATATTTCTGCGACAACGGTCCCAATGGTGTGCGGTGGAACGGTGGCATGAAGGGCCGCAAAGGGTCGACAGACGAAGGTGGTGTGCGTTCGCCATGCTTGTTCCGCTGGCCGGAAAAAATACCGGCAGGGTTGAAGATACGCGACAATGGTGCAGCTATCGATCTTCATCCGACGCTGGCGTCGATGGCCGGTATCAGGACCGTTAACGACAAGCCGTTCGACGGAATAGACCTGACACAGCTGATCCGTGGGGTATCACAGAATACCACGGATCGAGTGATCGTATCCCACTGGAGAAACAGAATCAGCGCAAAGCTGGACTCTTATCGAATGGATACCGCTGGAAAACTATACGAACTGGATGCTGACCCAGGCCAGTACAAAGACATAAGCGACATTAAAACCGAAGTGGCGGCAACGCTGAAGGCTGCCATCGACAAGTTCAAGGCAGAGGTGACCCCAGGCTACGACGACGATCAGCGTCCGTTTGTCATCGCTCATCCGGACTATCCTCTTACTCAGATCCCGGCTCGCGACGGTAAGGCGATCGGAGGGATCAAGCGGTCCAACCGATTTCCCAACAGCTCGTTCTTTACCAACTGGACGAATACAGAAGACAGCATCACCTGGGATTCAGAGGTACTGTCGAGTGGGACCTATGAAGTCGAAATCTACTACAGCTGCCCGGAAGGTGATGAGGGTTCTGAAATAGAACTTAGTTTCAACGACAGCACGTTGAGCGGACGTGTCAGCAAAGCTCATCCATCGGACCTGGTCGGAGCGGCCGAGGATCGTTATGATCGAGCAGAATCGTATGAACAGAACTGGACCAGTATGAAATTGGGCCAGATTCGTCTGGCGGCTGGTACTGGCACCCTGAAATTGCGGGCCACCAGGATTCCTGGCAACACAGTCATGGATTTTCGTCTGATGATGTTGCGCCGCAAGTGATCAGAGAGTAGCTGGAGTCTTCGGAATCGAGTATTCAGAGAACCAGCGACAGCGACAGCGATCGCGGCTGGGCTGGAAACATCCAGGCGACCATCAAACAGTAGGCGAAAGATGTAGCGACTCAGCAGAGTCAATCCACAGAGGACCACAATGAAGATAACGCGGATAGCGGCTTACCAAATAGACCTTCCTCTGCACGAAGGCAGCTACAAATGGTCGGGCGGCAAATCGGTAGATGTGTTTGACAGCACCGTGATCCGGGTCGAAACAGACGACGGGGTCGTTGGTCATGGCGAGGTCTGTCCGCTGGGACCGTTTTATCTTCCCGCTTATGCGGCCGGCGTGCGTGCGGGAATCGCCGAGTTGGGCCCACTTTTGCTGGGAAAAGACCCGATACAAATCGGAAAACTGAACAACTTCATGGACAAAGCCATGAAGGGGCACCCTTACGTCAAATCCGGCATCGACATGGCTTGCTGGGACATACTGGGCCAGGTTGCCGGGTTGCCGGTATGTGAGCTGCTCGGAGGGCGCTATGGCGACGATTTTGTGCTGTATCGAGCAATCTCACAGCAGCCGCCGGAAGAGATGGCAAGAAATGTCGAAGGCTATCGCAACGAAGGCTATCGTCGGTTTCAGCTAAAGGTGGGCGGCAATCCCGATGAAGACATCGAACGCATTCGGGCCGTCAGTCGGATGCTGGAGCCCGGCGACAAATTGGTTGCTGACGCCAATACCGGCTGGCTGATGCACGAAGCCGCCCGAGTCGTCCGAGCGGTTCGAGACATCGACGTGTACATCGAGCAACCCTGTGAATCGTACGACGAGTGCCTTTCCATCCGTCGTCGGACAGATCATCCGTTTGTGATGGATGAACACATCAACGGGATGGCAGTGTTGCTGAAGGCTCACGCAGATCGGGCGGCCGACGTAGTGAACATAAAAATCAGCAAGTTCGGCGGACTGACTCGCGCCAGGCAGGCCCGGGATCTGTGTGTGTCGCTGGGCATCGCGATGACGATTGAGGACAGCTGGGGTGGTGATATCACCACAGCGGCAATCGCCCATCTGGCGCACAGCACACCAACAGAATTCCTTTTCACCAGCACAGACTTCAACAGCTACGTCACCGTCAGCAACGCCGATGGGGCGCCGCAACGGAAGAATGGTCGCATGGCAGCGTCAACCCAACCCGGACTGGGAGTTCAGCCAAGGTTTGATTTGTTGGGCGATCCAAAAGTAGATATCGGTTGAACGGCCTGACAGTCGGTTCCGTGGCGCAGGGCCGGTCGGAACCGGCCCTGGCAACGAGTCGATCATCAAGGTTGGTGACAAAGTCACCTAGTCTTCTTTACGCCGCCGCTTCATCGTCATGGACGCCAGTGCCAGGCCCAGTAGCGAGGCACTTCTGCGATCGTTTTGATCGACTGAATCATTTGACACAACTGATGATGTTACAGCAGGAGAGCCGCTTTCGTTTGGCAGCGAAACCGCTTCTTCAGCGTCAATCAGCGGTGTGTCCCACCAGTCGGCGGTGGCCAGTTCGTCCATGACACTGTCCAGGTCGCTGAACAGGATATTGTCGCTGCTGACAGCGACAATATCGTCATCATCTTCCACCAGCCTGGCGGCCACGACAGCAGCAGGATGGACAGTTATGTTGACCACATCATCAGACCATTGTTCATTGCTAAGGGAAGCAACGATCGTTTCGCGATCGAACGAGTTGTCATCGAGGATCGACGGCTGATCGGCCGACACGACGCGGAAATCGCGAGGCTGGCTCCAGGGTCCCGGAGTCCCGTCAGCGTTGACACCTCTGATCCACCAGCGGTAGGAGCCGATGATCAGGTTGTTCGTCGGTGTGAAAGTGGCATTGCCAGTGGTCGCATCGATGGTCGGTGTAATCAGTTGATTAATAACCGTCGGCTGTCCGGTGCCCAGCATGTTCTTCACAAAGATTTCGTAGTCCGTCAGGTTAGGCAGCGTCGTCCACGAGAACAACGGCGTATTGTCGGTTGTGAAGCCCGAAGGAGTGAGTGCAGTTGGAGCGTTGCTGATGGTGGAATTCACCGCGAAACTGATGGGATTACTCCATTGTGAAGCGTTTCCGTCAACATCGTGTCCTCTGACCCATGCTCGGAAACTGCCGTTAAGCAGCGGCAATGAAGTCGTAAATGTCACATCGGTCAGGTTGGGTTCGTAGACAACTCGGGACTGACTAGTGGTATCGTTGTTAACCCAAAGTTCATAGCGAACGTATTCCGGGACACCCGTCCACGTGAACGTCGGGAGGTTAGTTGAGGCCACCACACCGACGGGAGCGGTCATCACGGGAGTTGGCACCCAGAAGGTTTCAGAGGTGCTCCACGCCGCAGCCCCGTTGTCCTCGTTGAAAGCTCGGACCCACCACCGATAGGTGGCGTTTCGCAGAACAACAGAAGGATCGGTGTAATAGATCGACGTAGCGCCCTCTACATGAGCGACGTTGGTGTTGTGTATTATCCTGGGCGTCTGCGTGTTTGAGTTATTGACCCAGATTTCGTAGTGGGTCGCACCAGCGAGGGCCTGCCATTCGAATATCGGTGTCCTGTCGGTCGTCGTGGCTCCGAGAATCGGCGAGATAAGCTGAGGACCCTGATTACGATTCTTTGTGAAGTCGTATTGGTCGCTCCACAGACCAGCTTCACCGTCGTCATCAAGAGCTCGAACCCAGAAACGGAAATCGCCGTTACCCAGCTCAGTGACCGGAGTGAACTCAGTCGCCTGAGAGATGATTTGATTTGTCACCAGCTGGGTGGAGGTCAACGTGACGACATTGCCGCCACTGTCCGTCATTGTTCCGTTAATCTGAGTTAACCAGATTTCGTACTGGTTCGCACCGACATCAGTCCACGTGATCGTGGGAGTATCGTCGATAGTTATCCGTGTCCCGGGCTCAGGACCGGTAACAGTTGGCCGAGTAATCTGAAATTGACTTCCAGCGCTCCATGCTCCCGCGTTGCCATTGGTTTCGAACGCCCGCACCCAAACGCGGAAGTATCCTTCGCTCAGACGATTTGGCGGTTCCCAGCTTGCCTGGCTGGTGCCGAAGATAAGAGCCTGCTGAGCGTCAATGAAACTTTCGTTGATAGGAAAGGCAATCGTGACGGATCGGTCATCGGGATCAAGTTGAGACACCCAGACCTGATAACGATCAGCATCCGGAATGGCCGTAAAAGTAAATTCCGGGGTGGTGTCGAATTCGATATCAAAATTGAGGGGATCAATCAGAGCAATGCGTTGAACGACGAACGTATGCGGGGCACTTTGTGCCGAGCCGCTGGCATTCGTGGCCGTCACCAGGGCCTGATAATTGCCCGGCACCAGATTCGTGGATGGTGTAAAGTCGGTCGTGGTCAAACCGGCTTCGTTGATGACGGTCAGGCCCGTATCCAGATTTGTTACCACCAGATCAAAAGTACCGGTACCGGATACCCAGGTGATAGTCGGCGTCAGATCGCTTGTACCGGCACTCAAGGGACTTGTGATCACAGGTGCCGACGGTGCGGAGACATTGATCAGCACAGTGGCAATATCCGTCGCACCAGTGTCGTCCGTGACGCGCAGACCAACGGTGATGGCACCAAGCGCCGGATAGGCATGAGTGGCTGCCTGCCCGGTCGCATCGATGTTAAACGTAGTATTGTCGTAGTCGAAATCCCACTCATACAGCACAATTCGGACAGTGCCCGGAGTCAAAGTATGAGTCGAACCGGCTGCGCTGAAAGAGACATTTTCGAGCTGCCCGGCCGGATTGGGTGTCGCCGCGATGATGGCGACAGGCTGACTGACGAAGAACTCAGACGCACCGATGTCGATGGCAAAAATACCATCGTCGTTTCCTTCCACCAGCCGCGGTGACAAAGCAGAATTACCCTGGTCCGCTTCGGCAATGACAGCGGCATCTGTATCCGGAATCTGCAACTCCGTCGTAAATACCGAGCGGCTGCCGGCGTCGATGGCAAAAGCAGTTGGAGCAAGCGTGTGCAGCCATGTGCCGTTATGTGGACTGGTCGACAGAGCGTTCAGGCCAGCAACAGTGACACCGGCTGTAGAATCTGCAGCCGTATCATTCGCCAGCAACAGAGACTGTTCCGGTGTCCCATCCAGCATCCCAAAGAAGTTGTATCCAAGAGAATCGATCGTGCCGAACAAATCCGCCGAAGTCTGTGCCGTATTCAAATCAACGATGGAGTTGCCGATCCGAATACTGCGGGACGTTTCCTGGTAGAGGCCACCACCGGCAGCGTCCGCGTGATTGAAGGCAATGGTGGAGTTGACAGCGTTTAGCGACCCATATGCGGCGAATGGCCGGATAGCGGAGTTCACAGCACTGGACAGTAGCTCGTTGTAAACGCCACCACCGCGTGACACCGCTGTGTTTGTCGAAATGGTGGAATTGATCAGGTTCAGGCTACCATGATTAAAGACCCCGCCACCACGTGAACCGGCCGTGTTTCGCGAAATGGAAGAATACGAAACGTCCAGCACACCAAGGTTGTAAATACCACCACCCTGATTGTACGCCTCGTTGTCAATGACGTTGACGTCCGTCATGGTGACCCGTCCCGTCGAAGCAGCCGTAATTCCCGTCGGTGTTGCCAGACCTTCTACAAAAATGCCGGCACCATCAAAGACCTGGCCGCCCTGAATGGTCAGGTTGTCAAGAATCAGCTCGACACCAGGGAAGACATGGAAAACTCTGTCCAGCTGAGCGGCATCGATGACAGTGTCCAAAGCAGTGGCACCTGTCCCCCGGATCGTCAAATCGTCACGGATGTCAAGGTCACCGGTCAGTCCATCGTCTTCAAAACGCCCTGCCAGGGTCAGTGTATAGGTTCCGGGAGAAAGCGTTAGAATGTCAGGACCGGGATTTGCATTCGTTTCGTTGATACCAGCACGCAAAGAACGGTTTCCGTCCACGTCCGCGATGTTGCCGTCATTCGGAACGTTGTCGATGGTGTCGCCCAGAAAAGTGACACTGTTGTTTACGGTCCACGATTCTGTTTCTGAGCCGACCGACCCCAGACTCTCCAGATCCGTATCCAGTACGCCGGAATTGGCCACCACGAACGTGAACACGTAATCCCCATTCTCCCCGGTCAGGGAAGTCAGGTTGGTGACCTCATAAGTGACCGCATCAATAGGATTAAGAATGGCTCCTCCCACGCCAAACAGATCCAGCACAACGCCATCTCGTGTCAATTGAAAATCGGTCTGGTCGACGCCGGTGACATCCTCGCTGAACGTGACGATCAGATTGTTGATGGATGTGCTGATCGGATCCGGAGCAACCTGGGTAATGCTCTGAATAAATGGATCCTGACCGTCGATGGATACCGCTGCCGTGACGCCCGGACTGGATACCGACACGGTGACCGGGGCCACCGGAGCAGACGGCGGTGCCGCGGCCTGGACAAGGACAGGACCGACAGGGGCAACAAGGCTCAGCGTATAACTGCGAACAGTACCGTAATTGAAACTCTTTCCGGCGGTTGCGTTGAAGGCAAGATTCGACGATTCGTCGCTCATCACTTCAATGATGTACGATCGCCCAGTGACTACGTTGACGGTGATCGTCCCCGCATTACCGGCCGTGACGGTCGTTCGAATAGGGACACCGTTGGCGGCCACGACCATGGGCACTTCGCTGGTCGATTCCAGGGGATCAACTTCGTAAATCAGAAAGTCGATAGAGTCGCCGGTCGTGTCGGTGGCCGTCAGATTGACATCCAGTGACCCCGTACCGGCCGCAAGGAATTGGTAATAGTCTCGGTCGCCCTTGCGATCAATATTCAGATTGCCGTTTGTCGCCAGCGAGTTGACAGAAAACGCGCCGGAAACACGCGACTGTACGTCCGTTAACGGGTTCAGCAATAAGCGAGTCGCACCAACAAAGCTATCGTTTTCGTCCAATGAGTCCGCCACGATTGGTGCCTCACTGGCCTGCACGTCAAACACATCACCGCGGGCAAGCGAGTACGGCGTTACACCGCTGAACCCAGGCTGGTTGACCCCAGTGTCCCATTGGTAATCTTCTTCCGCGAACCACTGAGAAAGGTTAACCACGTCGAAGAAGTCACTGTAACCGGACACTGTCCCGGTCTCGTCGAAGTTATTGAAGTCAAAGTCAGATTCGACTCGCCATGTCGGTGTGCCCCAACCGTCGTAAGACCAGGCCGACCCCGGAGCAGGAGTCACAGCCGGTTGAGACGAAGGCACGTCACCAACGACGTTCAAATATCCAAGTGTGCGAGTCGAGTTACGTCGACGTACAGAACCACCACGGGCACCATCAAGAAAGATGCCGTCTGCTTCAGGAAACGCGGTGCCGTTTGCTATTCGAGACTTGAAGACTCGTTCGTTGTTATCGGTGAAAGCAAAGCCGTTGATGACGTCCAGTGAGTTACCGGTGTTGTCGCGGAATACGAGGTCCAGCCTGGACAGAGGGTCGCGAAACCCCCGGTTCCATCGGTATGGGGGAGTGTCCCCGTCGTGAAAATGGTCACCACTCAGTGGCGCAACGAAAGAAGTAAAATTGTCAAGGTAGACATCCGCACCAAAGTTACCGTCAAAGTTGTTGTTCCAGACTTCAGCGTCAACACCTGATAGCCCCAGTTCGTACTCCGGCGCCGCCACCACAATTTGGCCGGACGTGTCAGTGGTACCCACTCGTACCACAAGTCCACCCAAAGTACCGGTAATCAGGTTCGTGAGTTCGTGGTAATCAGAATTCGCTGTGGCACTGTCATTTGCGGCGCCGTCTACAGAGTCGTTAATCGGCACGGTGGATTGTGCAGCTGCCGTGCCATTCGATTCAATCAGGTTGTCCTGTACTCGTAGCTCGATGTTCGGAGTTCGAGATGGGATGCCACCTCCGTTCCAATAAAAGACATCCAGCGGATCGTTTGGACCGTTCTGAAGTTGAGTGTGAGTAGAGGTGTTGACGACATATGCCCCCGAATAGCCGTTGCCAATGATTTCATTCTCAGTCAGCGTGACCCGAGAGTCTTCACTGTACCTGTTGAGAATGTCGACACCACGTTGACCGTTATTCTTAATATCAGATCTGGAGACGGACAGCGAAGAAATACTAGGGTCAGGCAGGAAATCCTGGCCACCGCCAGGTACCGCTGGTACACGGAAAACATTGTCTGCCAGATACTCAACTCCGTCTCCGCCATTGTTGCTGAGTTCAGCATCAGTAATGATGACGTGGGTATCGCTGATGACTTCTTCGCCGTGCAGGACGTTGCCACCTTCCCTTGCCACGAAGTGCCCAATGTCCACGCCGTCGCCGGTATTGAACGTGAAGAAATTGCCCTGAGTCTGAATCACGCGGCGAAGCGCTCTTTCACGCATATACGGTCCGGCCTCCTGTACAATTTTCAAGCCGTCCTCAGTGTTGCCCGCCGGCGAGTTCACAGCTCCATAATCAGCACGATCGGCATCCAGTCGGCCTCCGAATTCATTGGCGAAATTCTCCGTCACGTCTCCACTGCCAAGACTAGCCGAAACGCCCATCCCCAGCACCAAACCGCTGCCGCCGTTTAATTGGAAGTCGTTGCCCAGGGCGACCACGTCAATATCCTGACCGCCCACGCGACGGTCATAGAAGTCATTGACATCAACATTGGAAATGATGCGGGCGCCGTCGGTCCCGTTGCCCACGAAGTCGCTGCGTGTCCACGTGTATGTACCGTACGCAGACCCCACACTCCTGAAGCCGGTCAACGTGTTTCCATTCAGGTCGCTGTCTACGAAACTGGCGTTGACAGTCAGCGTATCGAAGAAATTCTCCGCATCCACACTGAAGCCGTCACCGAAGTTCTCAGAGAAATTGGTCTCGACAGCATTGAAATTGACGTCCACCTGTTGGAATCCATGAATCCCAACTCCGCCGGCCGCCCCGACCGCTCCGGCACCATCGGCCGGATTGAACCCGTTGCCATTGGTGAGTGCCGAGATGCCATTTTTTCGAACCGAACTACCCGATATGTCGACGTCAATCCGAGCATCCGCCTGCACTTCAATCCGCATGCCGTATTCGCCGTTGTTGTCGATGCGGCTGTTGCGAATCGTAAAGTCAAGGCGGTCTTTGACAGTGTTTTGTGCGAACAGATCGAACCCGTCACCCGCATTGTTGGTGGCGTCATTGTCGTCAAAAATCACCTGATTCAGGTCGCCGTCTTCGGAGCGAACAAAGTGAAATCCATCCAGTCCACTGTTCAAAAAGAAGTTGCTGTTGATCTCAAGGTCATGGATCTTTGTCCGATCGGTCATCGAAAACGACAACCCGTTCCCCTGATTGCCGCGTGCATCAACGCCGATCTGATTGTCCGCGATAATGGATTCGGAAAGAAAAGCGATCGCTTCGGAGTTCCGCAGGTCACTGGCCAGACGGACCACGATGCCATCTCCCTGATACGGAGTCATGGGATCATTGTCGTCCACGTTGGCATTGATCCGGTTGCCCTGAATCTCAAAAGAGCCCGTCGCGAAGTCCAGTGATTCCACGACGATACCGGCCTGAACATTGTTTTCAATCCGGTTGCCGTCCGTGGTTGCTGTGCCAATGTTGACGTTGAAACTGATGTCCTGCACACTGGGTACCGCATTGGCATCATTAGGATCCAGAGGCAGGTCAGTACCCAGACCGAAACTGTGTGAGACGACATGAACGCCCTTGGCCGTGTTTCCGGAAACGGTATTGAACACAAGGTCACCGTCAAACCGCGTGCCGGTCGTCAGGTCCACAAAGAAACCAGCTCCTCCGTTGCTGCTGATCGCGTTGCCGGAAACCACCTGCGGAAGTACGTCGCCTGTAAATGTCGCTTCAGCAAGCGGTATCCAATGTCCGGTCCCAAGGCGGTAAGCACCATTGGCCGTAGATCCCTGCAGCGAGAAAGTATCATCGGTCAGACGAGTTACCGTCCACGTACCGTTGGCGGCTGCCTGAACCGTGTCGTCAATCAGGCTGACGTTGACGACTCGAATCTGATCACCTGTCGCCAATGCATGTGCAACAGATGTCACGACAACTTCGCCCGTCGTGCTTGCCCCTTCGATGACATTTGTTGTCCAGGTGGCCAGTCCGCCGGAAGTATCATAGGTGCCGCCTGACAGGGCACCGTTCAGTGAGAAAGTATCATTGTCGATGACGGTAATCTGGAAGACCTGAGTACCGCTGATCAGAGTGCCCACCGCACCGCTGACTCGGACCCGCTCGCCGGTCGCTAATCCATGAGCCAGGGACGTAAGCTGCACGTCGCCACCACCACCCGGATTCACGATCGTCTGGATCCGGCCCTGCGGTTCCGTGGCCTGCAGGTCAATTTCAACAAGGCCTCGTGCCATACCGCCGACCTGAATGTTCGGTACATACCACGACCCGCCACCAACATAGACGACAGATGCCGGAAGACCGCTGACACCCTGCAGGCTGAAGGTGTTGTTGTCGATCCTGGTGACTGTGTGCCGACCGTTGCCCGGGTGGTTTACCGTTGGGTCATCATTGACCATGCCCTGGACGATGATTTCATCGCCTGTCTGCAGTTGATGATTCGTGGACGTGATAATGACCGGGCTGCCGTCGATCGCCGCTTCCACCAGACCCGTACGACTTACGGACGGCTGAAAGTTAACTCCGTGACCACTGTTGCCGCCAATTGTGTTGTCAACGACACCGCCCGTAAAGTTGCTGTCCAGCAGGTCGAACCGCAGTCCATCCTGGCCGCCGGAAACAATTTCATTCCCACGAATGACCGCCGAAACATCGCTTTGCTGCTGTGCATCCACCAACACACCATGACCGGCGACTCTCGTGATCATATTGTTGGAAACAGTAGCATTGGTTAATGGCGAATTCGTCAGGTTCAGATTGATCCCGTGGAAGTTCGCGGCCGTACCGGCTCCTCGCGCGAAGACCGCCGCATTAAAGATGTCAGCATCGCCAATCATTGATCCGGCGACCTGTTTGGCTCCACTGGTCAAACCGGGGCCAAAGGAAAAGTTGACCAGAGCACCAATCAGGTCCCGTCCAAAGACACTCAAATCCACGGGTGGATCCCCGGGAACTGCCGGGGCGTCGTCCACGTCAACAACAAACAACAGTGTGTCGCCGGGAGCAAACGTCGGATTGGCAACATCGGTATTAAAATCGATGGTCAGAACCTGATTGTCGTTGCTTAGAACCGCTGCGCCGGCTCCGGTGTCTACACCTGTGTTGTTTCCGTTGGCATCGTTCACCGCCCGGTATGTATTGGCCTCAAACACCAGACCAAGTGGTCGCAGGTCCAGGACAAATTGTGTCAGCAACTCGCTGTCGCTGGCATTGTTCATCAGCTCGAACGGCTGAATAAACGTATCTCCTTCTGCCCGGAACGACACATCAGCGCCCGGCTCGTTGCCAATGACGTTGTTGGAAATATTCAGCCCATCGACCGGCGCATCAACCAGGTTGACCAGCACAGCGTCGCGGTTGAGCGCGCTGATCTCTCGGTTGTTGATGATCTGAAAATCATCCGCAGACGCACCACCAGCGACGTTCAGCTGCACGCCGGTAACATTGGCTGGCGCAACGATTTGGTTTTCCGTGACGATACCATGGGTAATGTCAGCGTTGTTAATGGCGCTGATGGAAACACCCGGCAGAAAGGAATCCTCGACCGTCACCGCAAACGCATCGGAGTTGTCGAGCGTCAGGTCGATCCCGTTGCCGGTCCCGGCGTTTACACTGATATCTTCCAGTGCAATCGTTCGGGTGGTTCCCACCGTGTTTGTCAGGTTGATGTCGATGGCCGTGCCGTTGAACGCATTGACATCAATCGATTCGAGGGCGAGTCGAGTGAGTGTGATGCCCGACAGGTCGATGGAAATGCCATCGCCCGTAGAGTTTATCGCAACATCTTCGATCACCAACGTGTCGTGTGTGCCGAGATCGCTGTTCGTGACGGACAAAGTGCCGCTTGCGTCAACGAAGCTGTCGACGTTGGTCGTGTTGATGACCAGAGCAGTCAGCAGCGTTCGGCTTTCCAGTTGTTCGCTGGAACTGACACGCTTTTTCCGGGACGGACCACTTCGGCGCGAACCGGAAGCGGGCGCGGACCCTAAAAGATGTCGTTTAGCTGTTGCAAGCCAGGTGTTGAGAAGCATTGGAGGTACCCAACAGGGAGTCAGAAAAGACAGATATACACGTAAGCGAAAACCCAACCGCGCGAAGACCGCCAAGGTGCGCTGAACTCATACGAGCGCACTGCGATCCTCACAAAAAAGGACGTTCCCATCTCTAGGTTCGGTTTATGCCGCTTTTTCGGTTTAGGAAATCCGGTCAGGTGGACCGGCAAAACCCAGGAAATGTAAACGAGCAGACGCCGGGCATAGGTGTTTCCAACAACCTGGTTGGCCGGAATCCCGCTTGTACGTGATTCATCTGACAGTCTTGTCGGAAAAGCGAATCTTCGCGAGTGCAATTCGATGTGGGTTTACCGCCACGGCCTGTGGCCCCAAGTCAACACTTGACGTAAATCGCAAAGCTAACGGTAGAAATGAGTTACGGGAATTTCCGTGAAAGAAAAAAGAAAAGCGAAAGTGTACGTCCGGTTATAACCGGCAATTACGATCAGCTTTCTACTGGCTCATCAAAGAACTCTCACCAGGCGACACATCAGAATCACCAGCAGCCGGCTTGTGCGGTGTTGGGCTGGAAAAGCAAGAAGTTCAGTACTAAGCACCAAGAGCGTTTTGCACCACTTCGACCTTTTTCAGCTCACCCGCACTTTTTCCACGATCAACGGTATCGTGTCCAGGCCCGTCCGGCACTGTCTATCCCTGGCGGCAGCAAAGCCTGCCGGAGTCCGTTTCCTCTTCCCGAAATTGCCGGTTTTTGCTAAACCACCTTCTCTGTTGATGATCCGCAGGGAAGTGTGATGGAATATCTCTTACTTGGCATGGTGTTCCTGTTGTGCCTCAGGTTTCTCGCCATGATCTTTGGCGAACGGTTAAGTCTGTTCGGCTTTCTGGAAGGAAACTGGCTGGCAGCGCCCTTTGAACTGGCCGGTCAACTCTGGGACATGGTCTGCGAAGCAGTCGATCGGATTTGGTGCTTCGTGTTTGACCACTTTTGGTGGGTCACAGCCACGGTCTCCGGTGGCGTCGGCGTTGCGCTAATCTCTCTGCTGATGGTGAGCGGTCTGTCACTGGAAGCCAAAGCCGTTCGCGATGACCAGGCGGCGCGGATGAACGTAGGCAGTGTTCTTGACCACACGCCCGTCCTGAAGCCCAGCCGTATTCTGTTGACGAATGGGAACAACGACGGTCTCGCTCAAGCGTCGCAGTTGATCTATCAGAAATCATCAGGTGACACGCTACCTATCCCGGCGACCTGGCCGTCAGTCGTTTCAGATCTTCCTGCGCATCGCTGGCCGGATTCTTCAGCAAGTCGTTTGCAGCTTTCGATGGAACCATTCGTGGAGCGCCGAGGTCGACAAGTGCGGTCCCGACGCATGGGCGCCCTGATTCAACAAGCCGTCATGTCACTGCGTCATGACAACTGGAGAACATTCAGCGGCCCACACGCGTTCGCCGGAGCAGCAGCGTCTCCAGCCCCGCTTCGTGAGGATTCAGAATTCGCCGTCGAGGATCTGGCGGCCGCAGTCCGAATTCTTCCAGGTGAGTTCTTTTCCAGCAACGAAGTTCAGGTGGAAAAGAGGACGCCACGCAGTGCGTCCAGCAGTGTTTTTGACATCGAGATTCGAGTCACCAACACCGGCAGGGAAAGACTAAACGGACTTATTGTGCGTGAACTGTTGCCGCAGACATGGCTGCCGGTGGACGTCCAGCCCAGGGCTGTTTACCGGGATTCCGTCGTCATGTGGCTGGTCGATCTTGATCCGTTTCAGGAACAGGTGCTGCAGCTACGAGTCAAAGCGGTGGAACCAGGTCCGGATCAGTCCCTCACGGAAGTATCAGCATCGGCGGCCGTCAGGGCCATCGTTCCTGTCAGCGGCGAATTGCGACGGCGACCAACGCCGGACGAAATGCCCGATTATGGAAGACGCCTGCCGATTGTAGAGCGGCCCGAAGTCAAACTGACTCTGGAGAAGCTGCCAACGAACGTGACAGTTGGCGATTGGGTCAATGTCCGTTTTCGCGTCAGAAACGCAGGAACGGCCCCCGCTGAGGGAGTATCACTTCGTATCACTCTGCCCTATGGTCTTGACCATCGCACACTGGATGACGACGATGTGAATCGGCTGGTGGAATCGAACGTGGCACGGTTGCAGGCGAACGAAAGCAGAGAAATGACACTGTCCGTGCGACCTACCGTCGGCGGGCGGCACTTGACCATCGCCCAGCTGGTGCTGCAGGACGAAGAGCTCGATCTCCGCGACTTTGAGATCGTTGCACAGGAAGAGTCGATGGAAGACACGGCGCCAATTGTTCCCGTTCCGGATTTCAATTGAGCGAACGGCTGTCGAGCACGGCTGTCGAGCACGGCCGTCGGCGGGCGGTGTTCTGGCAACATCAGGCCGCCGCTTCCAGAGCTTTGTCACAGCCAGGTTTTAGGGTTGGCGAGGAAAACGGGGTCAGGTACCAAAAACCCGCACGGCCCGAAGGGTGCTTTGCATTTTTGGTACCTGCCCCCTTTTCCGGGGAATGCTTCCACCCTGACTTTTGCCTGTGACAAAGCACTAGCGCCGTACCGCTCACAAGAACCGACGTATCCGGACAGCCTGCCAGGCCGAT
>JAAERP010000050.1 GCA_024230215.1 Fuerstiella sp.
ATGGGCTGGGTTAATGCAGGGTCACATGACGACCTCTGAATTCAGTTCACCGAACTCTTCGGCCGGCCAGTTTGCATATGACAACTTCAAACGAATGCGACGCGGTTACAACGTGTCCAGGAACACACCACCGACAAAAGTGACGGCAGGATCGGGCCCTTATAACTACGCACCGAGATATTTGAATTCGTCTTATCCAACGGAGCTTGGTGGAGTCTTCCGACCCGGCGTCCATGCTGACAAGGCGATACAGACACGCGCCAATGCTGCGGGTCAAAATGGCTCCCGTGACCAACTGCGCCGCAATTCGGTCAACGGTGGACTCATGCGTGACACGGCGAATCTGTCGGCTACCACACCTGCTCAAACATCCATGTTTGTCCGCCGCGCGGACCAGACGCCCATCACGACTGGGGGTCAGAACCCATCATTGGATCGACTTCGAAATCCCTTCATGCGACAGCAAACTTTGATGCGGATGCCGAACCTTGTCTCTGATAACTCTCAAGTATTCCTTGTCCGCATGACCGTTGGCTTTTTCGAAGTTGATGCCGCCACACAGTCACTCGGTCGTGAATACAACGCTGAGATTGGCAGAAGCCAGCGTTATCAG
>JAAERP010000051.1 GCA_024230215.1 Fuerstiella sp.
GTCGTTCGGGCTCGTGGGAAGCACCCATAGCAGGCCGGAGAATTTCTCCGTCGTTACGAAAATGCGTTAAAGGGCGACACCTATCTGGCAGAACCTGCTGCCGAATAGACAAACACTTCCGCGGAAACGCGCCGCACGGAAGACGCATGCCCGGGAGGACATCTTTGCAGCTGCGTAAAACATGCCTCCGAAATGACTTGTGGCACAATCGCAGTTTTCCCCATTTGACTCTGCTGAAACCGGGGCGTAGCCTTGAACATTCAGTCACTGTATTCCCTTCCGCAGTTCGAAGGACAGCGACAACGACTGATCAACACAGTTTCAAAATGAACCTGGAGACACTGACAATTACTTTCGCGACCTGCTTTCATCCGGTGTCCATACCCAGAAGGAAGGGTGTCTTTGCACTGACTTAGACTGCCTGGAAATCTGAAAGCCAGATCGCCTCATTGTGGCATCATGACCCGTAGCTTCGTTCACCGAAGCTATGCGTTGTGCTCTGAAAGTGAGGTGTGAGATGGCAACTATTTCCAATGGTGCTTCGTCCCACGACGCTGCGTCGAACACTGCGTGCTACCCCGTTGGTGTTCCGCGGAGACTTGATTATCCGGATATTCCGGCCTGGGGATTACTCGATCGAGCTGCTGGCTTGATGCCCGGGCGTTTGGCCTGCCACTACAACGATGTTGAGTGGACATGGGAGGAACTGAACCTCGACGCCATCCGCACGGCCGCCGCTCTGCGCAGACTGGGCGTGAAACCAGGTGACCGAGTCGGGATTCTGCTGCCGAACATTCCCGAGTATCTGATTGCCCTGAACGGCATCTGGCGCGCCAAAGGAATTGCTGTGGCGTTGAGTCCCATGGCGGTTCCTGAGGAAATTGATCGCATGCTCAAAGCGACGAACTGCAGAGTCGTCGTGTCTCTGGACATGCTGGCCCGTCTGCTTTCCGGACCTCATCGTCCGGACCAAACTCTGTTCGTGTCGCTGCGCCCGCGTTTGCCGCTGTTCGAACAACTGGGGTATTTGCTGCTACGGAAACGTCGTACCGGCTATTGGTGGATGTCCGCCAACGAACACGTCGGCTGGTTCTGGGACGAATTGATGGCCGATGAACCATCACAGTCAGAGGATACAGCGTTTTCGTTCTCGGACGTCGACCTGGAATCAACCGTCCCCGAAGCATTGCGTCGCCGTTTGATTTCCGAATCGCCCACAGGAATCGAAGCGAAATTTCGAGCGTACGTAGCCCCCAACCGGAATCCGGGACCGCGCCTCAGAAATGATCCGTCTTCCGACTGGGCATCGACTCCCGCCTACATACTGCCCACGGGTGGCACGACCGGCGAGCCCAAAGCTGTGACGCTCAGCCACCGTAATCTGGTCGCCAACGCGTGGCAGCAGTACTATTGGGCCGGCGCCGCCGTTGGCAAAGAAACGCTGCTGTCTGTTCTGCCCTTCTTCCACAGCTACGGACTGTCAACAAACGTGCTGGGCGGCGCTGCCATGATTGGCACTTTGATCATGGACCATCGTTTCAGCCCTCGCAAAGTGATTCGCCTGATCGAACGTCACCGGCCAACGGTATTTCATGCCGTGCCGGCGATGCTGGTTGCACTCAACGAAATACTGCGCCAACGTCCGGCGGATCTGGCTTCCCTGAAGTGGGTGATTTGCGGAGGAGCGACATTGCCGGAAGCCGTTGGGCGGGAATTTGCTGAGCACTCCGGCGCACTGGTAGTCGAAGGATACGGTCTCTCGGAAGCATCACCCGTGACTCACGTCGGTCCGTTGAATGACGCTTCGCGTTTCGGTTGCATTGGCCTGCCCCTGCCCGACACCGAATGCCGCATCGTCGATGCTGAGAGCGGCGTAGCGGATGTTGAGCCCGGTGAGATCGGCGAGCTGTTGGTGCGCGGCCCACAGGTCATGCTGGGATACTGGGATGAATTTTCACGCAAGACAAAAGGGACAGGCGCTGAATCAGACGAACAATCGGTTGTCGTGGATGGCTGGCTGCGCACAGGAGACCTGGCTCGGCTGGCCCCCGATGGGCTGTACCAAATCGTCGAACGCAAGAAGGATCTGGTCATCACGTCGGGATTCAATGTCTACCCACAGGAAGTGGAACAGGTATTAGAAAGGCATCCCTCGGTCCGGGACGCCGCCGTTGTGGGCGTGCCCGATGAACACAAAGGCGAAACCGTGAAGGCATTTGTTGTGCTGCACAATGGAACGACCTGGGACGAAGCCGCGCTTTCTGAATTCTGCACGGAACACCTGGCTGTTCACAAACGTCCCAGAGCATTCGAACACTGCAAGGACGACCTGCCCCGAAGTTTTCTGGGAAAGGTAATTCGCAGGAAACTCAGGGAACCGACATTGCAGGGAGATTCGAGCTGACGCGCAGCTCGCGATGGGCGGCGAATGCGCTGTGCACGAATCTTCCGACACCGCGTACGCCACATGGGGAACGAATCCAGGAGCACGATAATGAACACAAAACCACTGGCAATCCTGAGCGGCATGCGGACTCCGTTCTGTAAAGCCTATGGAGCGATGGCTGACGTTCACGCCGTTGATCTGGGTACGGCGGCAGTCACGGCAGCTTTGGAAAAGGCAGGTGTCACTTCGGGCGACGTTGACGAAGTCGTCATGGGCAACGTTTCCGGCCCTCCGGATTCGGCAAACATCGCCCGAGTAATCGGACTCAAGGCTGGCATCCCGCAGGACCGCATCGCTCATACTGTCAATCGCAACTGCGCGTCAGGAATGGAGTCCATTCTGGAGGCATGGCAGATCCTGCGGGAGGGCCGAGCCAGGACGATCGTCGCCGGCGGCACGGAATCGATGTCAAATATACCACTGCTGGTGCGCCCTGACGCAACTCGATTGCTGATGGAGTTCGGTCGTGCAAGGTCACTCATAGCGAAGCTGAAAGTGATTGCGAAGCTGCGACCACGTCACCTGAGACCCGTTCCCGGAGTCCTGCTGGGACTGACCGATCCGTTCTGCGGTCTGAATATGGGACAGACAGCGGAGCTGCTGGCACGGGAGTTTGGTATTTCCCGAGAAGACCAGGACCGTTTTGCACTGGAGAGCCACGCGAAAGCAGCTGCTGCGAGAGAGAGATGTTTCCTATCAGGCGAGATTATTCCCATCCAGCCGGCGGACGCTGGCCGCACGTCTCCCCCCCTTGCTGGGCGCAGATCTCCTGACCTCGCCCCTGCAATGACCGAAGATCTCCATGCCGTGCCGGGAATCCCGCACGCGGCAGATGCGGAACCTGATCCCACACTGATTGAGAAAGATAACGGTCCTCGAGCCAATCAAACCATCACGGCATTGCAGAAGCTGCGGCCCATTTTCGAAGCCGAAGGAAGCGTTACTCCCGGCAACAGTTGTCCGCTTACGGACGGAGCGGCGGCTGTTGTGCTGGCCAATGCCGACGGCATCGATTTGGCATCCGATAAGCCGCTGGGCTACGTGACCAGCTACGCCATCGCCGGCTGTGATCCATCCCGCATGGGACTGGGGCCCGTCTATGCCACGGCAAAGCTGCTGCAACAGACGGGTTTGCAACTTCACAATTTCGACCTGCTGGAAATCAACGAGGCGTTCGCTGTGCAGGTGCTGGCCTGCCTGGCAGCCTTTGAATCAGATGCCTTCGCAAGAAGCGAGCTCGGCCGATCGAAGGCACTGGGAAGCTTCCCGCGGGAGCGGCTGAATGTCCATGGCGGCGCCATCGCGCTGGGGCATCCGGTTGGGACAACGGGGACTCGTATGATCATCACACTACTGCGAGCCCTGCGTGAACAGGGACTGCACCGAGGCCTGGCGACCCTGTGCGTGGGCGGAGGTCAGGGTGTGGCCATGGTTGTGGAAACGGAGATATAGATATGTTCAGCAAAGCACTACAACATTTTCGAATCGACCGCACCGATGGCGGCACAGTCACCGTTTGGATCGATGTCGCCGCACGTTCGATGAACGTCTTCCACGATTCCGTCATTGAGGAATTGGACGTTGTGGTCGGCGAACTGGAACGGAAGGTCCGTGGCTACCATCTCCGGCACAGGAAGCGGGCCGAAATGCTGCCGGGCTCGCCTGCCGCACCGCGTGCTGTCGTGTTTCGCAGTGCCAAGGCGTCAGGCTTCTTTGCCGGGGCGGACGTGAAGCAGATCGCGGGACTTCAGACGCCTGAAGAAGTGCACGCCGTGATTTCGCGAGGACAGGAACTTTTTGCGAGGATCGAGCGACTGGCTGTACCCACGATTGCTGCGATTCACGGACCGTGCCTGGGTGGAGGACTGGAGTTTGCACTGGCGTGTGACCACCGAATAGCGATGAACACCCGCGCCACACGACTGGGCCTGCCGGAAGTCCAGCTGGGGCTGATTCCCGGCTGGGGCGGAACGCAGAGATTGCCAAAGCTGGTCGGCCTGCCGGCGGCCCTGCCATTGATACTGCAGGGCAAAAAGCTGACCGCAGTTGCAGCGTCAAAAATTGGCCTGGTTGATGCCGTTTACGACGAACTTTCCTGGGATGAATATGTGCACGCCTATGTTGGTGAAACATGCTTCAACGTCTCCTCTTCGGGGCGATCGAACGTTGGCATCAGGACGCAACGCACACAAAATAGAAAAAACCGACTGTTACGCGCCGCTACTGATTCGCGGCTCGGCCGTTGGCTGGTCCTGCGCATGGCAGCAAAGAAAATCAGACGGACGGCAAAAGACTATCCAGCCTTGCTGGCAGCAATTCGATCCGTCCAGGCGGCCTTCAATAAGCATGTTGACGGATTTGCAGTCGAACGCAACGAATTTGCGACACTGATCGAATCGTCAACCTGTCGCAACCTGCTGAACCTGTTCCTGCGGCGGGAACGAGCACGGTCGTTGAGCACACACTCACGGAACGAACATTCATCAGCAATTAGCCCAGCCTATCCCGAGGCGCACAACACGCCCGATGATCGGGAAGGCAGCCCGGTCTCTGCAACAAACGCCGACGCTCCAGCGGTGCGCACAATCGGCATTGTTGGTGCCGGTGCGATGGGAGCGGGCATCGGTCAGCTGGCGGCGTTGCACGGTTTCGATGTGATTCTGAAGGAACTTACCCCGGAACTGGCCTCCACCGGCCTGGGCCGGGTCTCCCGTCTGCTGGATGACATGGTCGCAAAGAGGCGACTCTCGTTGTCGGACAGGGATGAGATTCTTAGTCGGGTTTCAGTCACCGACAACTTCCCTGCCCTGGCTGACTGCGATCTTGTAATCGAAGCCATCGTGGAAGAGATGGACGCAAAGCGAGCAGTGTTTGCGTCGTTGGATGCGGCACTGAAGCCTGATGCGGTGATCCTTTCGAACACGTCGGCACTGTCCATTACGGAAATGGCGAAGGCCACTGCGCGGGCGGATCGAGTGGCTGGACTGCACTTCTTCAATCCGGTCCATCGAATGGAACTGGTGGAAGTGGTTCGAACAGATGAAACCAGCGAAGAGACCGTGACAACGTTGTTGAAGCTGGCAAAAAAACTGGGCAAGACCGCGGTAGTGACGACCGATTCTCCGGGTTTTCTTGTCAATCGAGCTTTGTTTCCCTACATCGGCGAAGCCGTGCGAATGGTCCTCGAAGGCTACGACTGTCGTAAATTGGATTCCGAAGTGAAACGATTTGGCATGCCGATGGGGCCGATAGATCTGATCGATCACGTCGGCATCGACGTGGCATGGCATGTCGCCGGGACACTGGAAGACGTGCTGCCCGAATCGAAGAATGTCATTCGGTTGCTTGGACAAATGGTCGCTCGGGGGTGGACAGGCCGCAAAGGCGGACGCGGCTTCTACGTCTACCAGGACGGCAAATCCATGGCGGTCAACCCGGAGTTGCCAGCCTTCATTCGCAATGACCGCGCTAAGGATGTCAGAGGAGGGGACTCCGGGATTCCGGTCGGCGCCTATCTGTCGGACGGACTGACGGACGTGCAACGTCGATTGATATATCCCATGATCAACGAAGTTGGATTCTGTATGCAGGAAGAAGTGGTCACGGAATCGTGGATGGCCGACCTGGCCATGGTTCTGGGCACAGGCTTCGCCCCCTTCCGAGGTGGACCGATGACACTGGCAGAGAGCATCGGCCATCCGACGCTGCTGAACAATTTACACGTACTGACCGCTCGACACGGGGAACGCTTTAAGCCTTCGGCGTGGCTTGTGAATACGAAAACAGAAAGCCAGACGCCGGACGCTGTTCTTCGGATCCCGTCGCTGCTCTGACTGAATATCCCACAATATGTGACAGCAATACACAGAGTTAGACAGGAATGAAAGACACAGATTGTTCGACAGAACAGGCAGATCACCGCTCCGTCTTGTGAAAAAGGGGAACTGAATATGACTACCGACATCAAGAAATCAGGCACAGCCAATGAAGCAAATGATACACAGCGTCCGGACAATGTGTCGTTTGCAGAAACGGCCCTGCGATTGGGTGGTAAGTCAGCGGACGAAGCTCGCCGAACGGGGCTGGTTGATGCTGCCGATGATCAGGTGGAAACGATGTTCGCGGAACGTCACCGGACGACCGCCAGTCCAATCCATCGGGCTGTCTGGGAACGTCGCGTACCGACAGATCTTTTCCACAGACAATTGCCTCCAATGTCTGATGACATCCGCCAAATGACCAGCAATTGCCTCCATGTGGTCAGGAAACATCGACGCGAAGGGACTCTGTACGACGAATTCGACAAGCTCAGCGATATTGTTCTTTCGGAACTGGCTGACGCAGGATACTGGGGAGCACTCGTGGACAAACGCTACGGAGGCTGTGGACTTCCGTTTCAGCACTTTGCCGCATTTCTGACCCGGATGGCCACGATCGAACCGACTGTTGCCGGACTGGCTTCAGTGCACGGCTGCATTGGAGCGGTCGATCCGGTACGAACATTCGGCAGCCCGGAATTGAAGGAACGCTACCTGCCTCTGCTGGCCAGCGGACGGCGATTATCCGCGTTCGCGCTGACCGAACCAGGAGCAGGCAGCGACCTGACGGCACTCAGGACGACCGCGGTGCTGGATGGTGACAGCTATGTCGTCAACGGCGAAAAGCTGTTCATCACCAACGCGATTCCAGGGCGAACAATCGGGCTGGTGTGCCGCATTGACGACCGTCCTGCTGTGCTGATAGTGGACTTACCCGAGGAAGAGACAGAATCCTTCACGATGAATCGCTATGGTTTGTACGCATTACGAAGAGCCCACAACAACGGACTGGTATTCCGCAGTTTTCGAGTCCCCGCAGAAAACCTGCTGAAGCCACCGGTCGGTGACGGGCTGACAATCGCATACCACGGCCTGAATCTGGGACGTATTGCACTCTGCGCCAACGCAGCGGGGACGATGCGTTCGATGTTGGCCAGCATATTGCCGTGGGCCGGTTTTCGAAAAACGTACGGTCAGCCAATCGCGAATCGCGAACTGGTGCAAAGACGCGTGGGGCATCTGGCAGGACTGATCGTTGGCAGCGATGCTCTGGTGCAATGGTGCGCCGGGCTGATCGATCAGGGTTACCGCGGCGAAATGGAGTGCATCATTGCGAAGATCTTCGGCAGCGAAGCCCAGAAAGAAGCGGCCATTGAGCTGTTCATGAAGACTCACGGCGGCAGGTCGTTCATTCACGGACATCTTTTTGGCGACAATGTTCACGAGTACCTGGCACCCTGCATCTACGAAGGTGAAGGAGAAATACTGGGCATGGCGTTCTTTAAGTCGTTGGTGAAGCAGCACGGCCAACACTTCTTTGAACCGATTGGAAGGATTCTGTACGAAGCCGGGATCAAACATCCGAACCTGATGAATCCAGATCATCTGTGGAAGTTAAAAACACCCATGGCAGCGTACGCGAAGTGGATTGCCGGACGCAGATTGCTGGGCGTAACACGCGATTCGATGATCGATATGCCAATCGATCTGCGTCGACACGCCGAGTTTGCTCGCGGGTTCCTGAGCAATTCCTGCTTCGAGATAAGCAGCATGATGAGAACGCATCAGCTGAAGCTGGCTGATCGTCAGTGCAGCATGGCCCAGGCGTCCAGTCGCGTCCAGGACGCCGTGACGATGCTGGTCGCCAGCCTGTACGGAGCGAAACATGAGTGCGAATTGACACGTGCAGCAGCCGCAGTGCTGTGTACTCATTTGCGACATCGCATCACCGGAACATTGCCGACAGGCAGGGACTTCCGCCGCGCAACAGAACTGGGAACCGCGATCGCAGACGGGGGCTGGGCAGCGCTGCACGACGTGGAACAGGAATCGATTCTGATGAAATATTAGTGCTTTGTTACTGCCAGGTTTCAGGGTTGGCGAGGAAAACGGGGTCAGGTACCAAAAACCGGAACGGCCCGAAGGGTGCTTTGCATTTTTGGTACCTGACCCCCTTTTCCGGGGAACGCTTCGACCCTAACTTTTGCCTGTGACGAAACACTAGAACTAGTGCTTTGTTACTGGTCCTCATGCCCCGTTCTGGCTCCTGGGCATACCGTTTTCAGGCTGGAATTTTTCTGTCGCGGCCACGATGCAGCGTACTACGCTGTGGAGGCACGGGACAACGATCGAAAGGAGCGTTGACATCATCACCAAATCAAAACACCGCTCCGTTGTCCTTGCGCTGGGTGGCGGCGGTGCTCGCGGACTGGCTCATCTGGGAGTCATCGAGTCCCTGCAGCAGATGCCGCTGAAGATCAGGCGATTCGTCGGCGTCAGCATCGGCGGTCTGGCCGGTGCGTTGTGTGCCGTCGATCAGGATTCCGAACGTGTGCAGGGGCGAGTCGTTGACTATCTGACGTCTGAGGCATTCCTGTCAAAACAGGCCGAACTGTTCTCGGCAGCACCTGAAGCGGAAGAGCCCTCCACGTCGGGATTGTTCGCGTGGTATCATCAGATTCGTCGCTTCCTGGGAGTCCGCCGAAAGTTGGCACATCTGTTCAGCAAACCAGCATTGCTGGCAGAAGACGTCATGCAGGACGTGGTTGATGCTCTCTTACCGGATATGGACATTCGAGATCTGACGGTACCACTCAGTATCGTTGCGCTGGACCTGTATTCCGGTCGAAAGGTTGTGTTGACCGAAGGCTCTTTGAAGGATGCCGTCATGGCGTCGGCAGCGATACCGGGCGTGTTTCCGCCAGTCCGGTGGGGCTCAATGCTGCTGTGTGATGTCGGCATGATGGACGCAATTCCGGCAAAGATTGCTAAATCGTATGCAGCCGACGTAACGATCGCAGTGGATGTTGGAGCCCAACTTGAGCCGATCGAACGGTGTCCCACGGCAGTCGATGTCTTTCTGCGGTTGGGTGATATTGGTGAGCATGTGGTTCGCGATTACACCCGTGGTGTAGCCGACTTTCTGATCCGGCCGGACGTGTGCGCGACACCGTGGTACAACTTCTCCGACCCGAAACTTCTGATCGCCACGGGACGACAGGCTGCCAGGGATTTTCTGTGGGTGGGTGATTCCAACAGTCCGTCCGACCGACTGGGTCACCGCCTAATCAACGCGACAGGCAGGCCCTGACAGATCTGTATTCGCTGTGTATTCGGCGCAGATTGCCTATACGGACAAATCACCGTGCTGTGACTGTGGATTAACACGAATCACGCCACCGCCAGGGGCAGAGCTTTAGTGTCTGATAACCACTTTCCCGGGAAATGCCGTCATTCGTGTTACGCTGCTGGCGATTGCCTGGATCCTGCCGTTCAACCCGTTGATGCCGGATGTGTTGAGTGACTAAACAATTTGGAAGAACGGCGTTCGAGCGCGACGATAGCGTTTACCACACCGGAACAATTGATCGCACAGTCTGATCTACACCAACTCTCGGCGTCCCTGCAACCATCAAATCCTCACTACAAAGGATTGCCTCCGCAATATGTATCAGCCCTCCACCGTTGGCATGATGCCCGCTGCTTCGGCAGAAATCCGTACCCTGGATGACCTTCGCAACTTCATACACGTCGCTCTTTGCCGCAAAGAGAATCTTCTTGAACATCACTTTCCAATGAGCGAACTGGAATTAAAACGCAACGGTGACTGTTGTGGCTTCCAGTTCATTCTGCATGGCCCCCGCAGCGTTAAGCTTAGTGCAGTGTGGGACAGAATTCGCAACGAAGTTCTCCTGTACGACGTCGTGGGAAAACGCTTCGATCGAGTCCGACTTTCCAATCAGGTCGCCTGACCACGAAGTCGCCGGCGTAAGACGACTGTTGTGCAGCGATCAGCTCAACAACAGATTTCCGCTCGCTGGCCCAGTCACTCACGCACGTCACTGCCGAACTCCCTCACCAGGAGTTCCACGTCGTGGGTTGGGAGCGATTCAGCACACCTGTTCCGGATTGCCATCCGCACGAACATGTTGTCGGTGTCCTCAGGACCGACACTGCATCCGAATCGGAATCGTGCCGACACGACCTCCCAACCCGTCCCTGTTTTCTCATTTCACCGCCATTGCGTTACTTGTTTCTGACCCGAATCCGCTCGACGCTGAAAGCGACCGGTCGCATGATCGTCACCGAAACCCTGCTGCCGCAGAGTCAGTCCGCGAGTCCATGTTTCTTTAACTTGCTGTAGAATGTGCTGCGTGGCATCTGCAATGCGCGTGCCGCGCGAGCCTTGTTGCCACTCGCATCCTGGAGGGCGGCCACCATCTGCTGCTTCTCCGAAACGTTATCGGTTCTTTCTGAATTCGGCCTCGACGAAACGGAAATCACTTCGGTATCGCCGCCCGCCAGCCTTTCAAAGTGCGAGAATTCACTCGGGCCACTGGTTCCCATGCGACCGCTGTCCATAACAATGGGCTGCGCGTCGGACCGTAGTTCGTCGGGCAGATCCTTCAGCGTGATCGTGTCGCCATCTGACAACACGACGGCTCGTTCCACGACGTTTTCCAGTTCTCGAATGTTACCGGGCCAACGGTGTTTTTCGATGGCAGCCAACGCTGCCGGCTCAATCTGTCGGATGCGTTTGTCCGTCTTTCGTGTTGCTCGACTCAGAAAGAAAAACAGCAGTTCGATCAGATCTTCACGACGTTCACGAAGTGGCGGCAACGTGACGCTGACAACATTCAGTCTATAAAAAAGATCTTCGCGAAAACTGCCGTCTGCGATCATCGCCTCCAGATCTCGGTTCGTGGCCGCGATCAATCGTACGTCGACGTTCACCGTCGAACTACTGCCCACCGGCTCAAAACATCGCTCCTGCAATACACGTAAAAGCTTAACCTGCGTTTCCATCGGAATGTCGCCGATCTCATCCAGGAACAGCGTGCCACCGTCCGCCGCCTGAAACCGTCCGTCTTTGTCTGAGCTGGCTCCCGTAAATGCCCCCCGCACATGCCCAAACAGTTCGCTCTCCAGAAGTGATGGAGCCAGGGCCGCGCAGTTTACAGCGATTAATGGCTTCCCCGCCCGTTCACTGTTGCGTTGGACAACACGAGCCAGCAATTCCTTTCCCGTACCACTCTCGCCGCGGATTAATACGGTCGCAGTGCTGGTGGCCGCCTTCCTGACGGTCTCCAGCACATTCAAAATGGCACCGCTATGGCCGCGAATCTCGCCGCGATCCAGACCGGCAATCGCATTGGGGCGGTGTTCATCACCATCGTCTTCGTGCAGTGACGTCAATTCTGCCCGCAACAACGAAAGCTGGCGCTGCTGTTCGGCGATCCGGTCAACTTTCACCTGCAACTCAGAATCCAGCCGAGCCAGACTCTGGTTGGCTCGGGAACTGTGCAGCGCCAAGACCGTCATCTGGCTGATTGCCTGAAGAAAGGCGAAGTCTTCTACAGAGTAGGCAACTTCACTGGTGCGGGTTCCAAGGAAAATCAGACCGTCGATCCCCTGGTCGCTCCGCAGAAAACAGACAACCTCAGCAGACAGATCGTCCAGCAATCTTTGAAGCGGTGATGCTTCGTCGTAATTGACAGACGGCTGGCGACGCAGCACATGCTGGTTTTCGTCCGTCCCGTGAAGAACTTCGGCGGACAGGCTGGCCGGCGCATTAGGCAGTTGGTCCGCACCGATCAGGCGAAGGACACCGGTCGATTCGCGAACGAACATTGCGGCTGTGGACGCATCCATGACGTCACGGCATGTGGTCAGGGTGATCCGTGCCAGCGCGACGGGGTCCGTCAGGTATCCGGCTGCCTGGTTTAACTGCTGCAACGTCTTATCCAATTGATATTTTTCGGAAAAGAACCGCTGGTCGACAACGGATTGAATTCTGTCCCGCGCCCAAAGAACCAATCCAATGGCGACGACAATGATCAGAAACAAAGAGAGATGCAGCGGCAGAGACGAATCCTTCGGCACTGCGTAAATCCGAGTGGCCACCGCTCCCACAGCCAGCAGCACCGCACACATCAGGGTCACCAGCCCGGACGTCAAAAAGTATTGTCGGCCCCGTAGCACATTATCGTCAGCCAGGATCAGTCGGTGTCGCAGCATGCCGTGGGCGTAGGCTGCCATGAACAGCGCACTGGCAACAAACATCGGAATCTGGGCCTGGCCCAGGGCGAACTCAGTTCGTCGGTAAAAAGCCAGGTACAGCGTGTAGAGGATCGGTATTGTCGAGACCACTGAAGCAATCAGAATATTGGACGTCTGTCGATGCTCAACAGGGTTCTGCGTACGGATCAGACTCAGGGCCAACGACACAACCGTCAGCCCGAAATAGACGGAGCTGATTACGATCGCCGAATACACCAGAGTGCGAAGCAGATAAAGCAGCTGCCCGCAGACCGCTGCACTGGTGAATGTCAGCGAACCGCTGTCCGAAAGTATGGTCGCCACGGCGGCCAGTTTCTGGAAGACAGTGAATTCCTCAGCTCCGGCCGCCGCGCCGCTTAGCACGTAGGCGGCCCAGTACGTAAACGCCACAAAGACAGCGACTGTAAACAGAGGAGAATAAATGAGCCACAATGAAAGACGACGATGATCCTGCAGCACCTGGCTTTCTCGGGGAAAACTCAGAAAGAAATGCAGTGTCACGGCGGGCAACAGACAGGCGGCACAAATGAATGGCAGATTCAGAAGCGGACTGGCAGCCAACATCCACCAGTGAAACCCACCCACAAAAGCTGGCATCGACACGCAGCACATCAAGCAAAATACGCGGGCAACACGGTCACCAGGACGTTGCCACCATGCGGTCAGTGCGACCGACAGGATGATCAACTGGGACAGAAACCAAAAAATCGTTAACAGAAAATCACGCAACCTAAGCGACTTGATGGCCACGTACGTACGACGTTCAGAACTGGCGTCGTCTGACTTTGCCTGATCAGACGTCGATTCTCGTACAATGACTTCCACTACCCGACGAGATGGGATCTCGTCGTCTCCCAGAATCTCGACCAGAGCCTCCGATGACTCTGCGGAACGTTCTGACGGATCCGAGCCGGGGGAAAGCTGAATGGGAATCGGTGCTGAACGAAGTTCTGCCAGAGAATGCACAAACAGGAGAAAATTATCCGCCCGCTTTCGGCCCACCCGCAGCAATTGTTGTCCAGCCGAAAGCGGATGAGACAGGCAGTCGTCTTCTGAATGAACAAACTGAACGATCTCAAGATGATGACTGGGGGCATCTTCGGGCAGTAGACAACGGATGCCAATGTCCGGAAACGTGGCAACATACCAGATAACCATTAGGCAATACGTGATTGAAGCAATCGCTGCAGAAGCGAGCCAAATGCGCTGAGTGTTGATGGACTTGTTGTTGAAATTCAAGCCGGTTTTGCCTGTGATTAGCGGTCGGCGCCGAAAAACTCGACACCAAGACTACCGTCTCAGCGCCGAAAATTCAATTAGCTGACACCTGTTTCGGCGCTTTCGGCGCTGTTAGAATCCCTCCTGTGCCTCCCCAACTACCGATATTATTCGATGTTGCAACATCTTGAAGAGTTTCAATGTTTGGCACAGTGATTGCTGAAGACCATTGCACCCAGCCAGCCCTTTGGTTGTTGAATTGTGTTGGACGAAGGTTCTCCGTTAGGTTGTCACCCAGCCACCTATCGAATCCCCAAATACCTCTTCGGCCATTCCCCCACACTCAACACCAAGGGCTGTTTTTCTGCGCCCCCGTGCGGCTTGGGCTTCCGCTCTCACCCGGGAGCTCGGCATTGTTACCAAACGCCCGACGTTCTTCTGTGCCGTAGAGTAATGTTCTGAGGTGGACCGCTTGGAGGAGCCCGCGACCACGAATTGAATTCACGGCGGATGGACAATGCGATTCGTGGCCAGGAGATGCGGTCGAAATCAAAGCCCTTTGCGTTCGCGATAATCAAGTTGACCTCGCCATCCAAGTTTTCGATGCAGCGTGGCGTAATAGCTATGGCCTGGAAAGCGAACCAATTTGAAGGTGGCCGCGGCGCGCTTGACGATCACACGGTCACGCGGACCGAAGCTCCGCCGGATCTGTCCGTCAATGATCAGCATGACGCCCTCGGGAGCTTCCGGCACGGTCAGCCCATAAGTTCGCTCAGCAGAATCGACAATGGGCCTGACGGTCAGCGTATGCGGACAGATGGGCGTGATGCAGAACGCCTGCAGATCCTGTCGCAGAATCGGACCGCCGGCCGACAGATTGTGTGCCGTCGAACCGACGGGCGTACTGATGATTAATCCATCGCAACTAAACGTGGTCACCGGATCGAAATCGATTTCGAGCTTGATGTCCAGCATCTTCAGTGAGCTGCCGGATGTGATCGTGACCTCGTTCAGCCCGAGGTCCGTGTTGATCGACCCATCGTCCATGCGGTGCTGACATTCAAACATTAGATGTTCAACGACATCGTATTGTCCATTCTTTAACTGTTCCAGATTGCGACTGAACTCCTCAGTTGTGAGGTCTGCCAGAAATCCCAGTCGACCAAGATTAATACCGACGATCGGCTTTTGCGAAGCCCCCAGTTGCCGACAACCTCGCAGGATCGAACCGTCACCACCGAGCACGACAACCAGATCAGCGTCGATATTGTCTGCAACCTGCTGTTCACGAGAATAGACGCCCACGACTTCCACGCCGTCGGTGGCCCGTAGTTGAGGCACGAGCTGCGACCAGGTGTCCAGCACCTCCGGGCGATCGCTTCCCGTCAGGACGATGATTTTCAATGATGATGAGGACATTAGCGACGTCGATTCAGATTATGCGGCTGAGTCAGAGTTTTCGCGGCCCAGGAGAGCTGGCCAGCAGCTCTGTGGCGGCGGCTGGTTGGCGTAGTACCATACGGGCCGAGGGGAAATGCTCACAGTTCGAGTTCTGTGAGAATCGGCCCGGTGTATGTGTTGGTCATGTAGGTCAGGCCATCGGCACAGCTTCGGGCGAATCCATTCCGTTGACAGATAGCGAGATGGTACGCAAAGCTCAGCAAATTTCCTACCTGGTCGGTGGTTCCGGGCGCCGACAGTGTTATCGTGCGTTACTTTGACCCTGGCGATGGTCCTCAGTTTAACCCGAAACCCTGCCAACGTGTTTCGCGAGTCGAATCAAAAACAACAGTCGCCCCGGATTCCTCATTATGCCACGGAAATGGTCGTATCATCCGCACGATGAATCAGCAATCAATCGCCTCAGCGGGCAATTAAACGTCACTCCACTGGTCGCTCAGGTTCTGATTTCCAGAGGCTATACGACTGCGGAAGCCGCAAAACACTATCTCGAACCCAAGCTAAGCGATCTGCACGAGCCAACTCTGCTACCGGGCGTCCCTGAAGCTGCAGAACGTATCGTCACCGCTCACCGTGATGGTCGACGCGTCACCATCTATGGCGACTACGATGTGGATGGTGTGACATCGACGGCCCTGCTTTGGCATTGCCTGAAACTCTGCAATGCCAACGTCGACTATTACATCCCGTGTCGCCTGGAAGAGGGCTACGGACTGAATGAAGCGGCTCTGCGGCAACTACACGAGGAGGACCCGGAACGCCTGCTTGTTTCTGTAGACTGCGGCATCGCCAGCGTTCACGAGGCGGCCGTTGCCCGCGCAATCGGCCTGGAACTCATCATCACAGACCATCACACGATCGGCGAACAGCTTCCCGATGCGGCCGTGCTGGTTCATCCACGACTGCCCGACACCGACTACCCGTTTGGCGAACTTTGCGGTGTCGGCGTGGCATTCAAACTGGCATGGGCGATCTGTCAGATACTTGGCGATGGCAGGAAGGCCAGTCCACGGATGCGTGAGTTTCTGAAATCGGCCGTCGGACTGACGGCGATTGGGACTGTGGCAGATGTCGTGCCTCTGGTGGACGAGAACCGCATAATTGTCCGCTACGGCATGCACAGTCTGCGCGAGAATCCGTCACTGGGATTACAGGCACTGCTCAAGGTGGCAGGTCTGCACGACAAAGCTCAACTGACGGCCGAAGACGCTGCCTTCGGCATTGCTCCCAGAATCAATGCCGCCGGCCGCCTCGGGCAGGCCCGGCTGGCCGTCGAACTTCTTACCACTGACAATGCCGAACGAGCTGTGTCATTGGCTGCGTATGTCGACGAGTTGAACAACAACCGCAAAACAGTGGAACGACGGATACTCAAGGAGGCCAAAGAACAGATTGAAGCCAATCCGGAATGGGAGTCACAGCCGGTCCTGGTCCTGGCTCACCACGACTGGCACCCCGGCGTTATTGGCATTGTCGCCAGTCGCATCGGGGAGACGTTTGAAAAGCCAACCGTCATGATCTCTCTGAAAGACGACGGTACCGGCCAGGGTAGTGCTCGTTCGTTTGCCGGCTTCGATATGTACGCCGGACTGAACGCCTGTAGGGATTCTTTGCTGGGTTGTGGAGGTCATAAGGCAGCTGCCGGACTGCAGATTGACAGCAAACGAGTTGAGGAATTCCGGACGTCACTGTGCAACTGGGCGGCCAACAATTTTGCACCGACGGAAGATGACATCGCTCTGCGCGTGGACGCGGAAGTGCATCTTTCCGAAGTGACTCGACGAGCCGTCATGGAATTACAACATCTCGGTCCGTTCGGCGCAGCAAATCCGAAGCCTCGATTTGCCACAAACCATGTCGACCTGGCCGAAGCCCCAAAGACAATGGGAGAAGGCAACCGTCACCTGTCCCTGAAGCTTCGACAACATCGAACAAACCTCAGGGCAGTCGCGTTCGGCCGTGGCGAATGGGCAGAAGAAATCGCGGCGGTCAATGGTCCATTGGCGATCAGCTTCGCGCCTCAGATCAATTCCTACCGAGGTTATGAGAGCGTGCAGCTGCAACTGCACGACTGGAAGGCTCCGAAAAACGAGAGTTCTCCCTGATCAACGTGGCAACCTCTAGCGATATCCGTGAAGCAATTTGCCACTTTGACCGTCAATACCGGATGTCGTGTCTCAATTTCCTCTGACGATCAATCGCGACGCCGAAATGCTTGAAGACCGCCCGGTCGGGCTGCTATGTTGCCACCTCACATGGGAACTACATGCCATCGTAATTGCAGGTCCCGCTGTGAATGACAGAAGTTACGATCGGACGACGGCCTTGTGAGAGCTTGTTTTCGTTGAGTCAGTTCATGAGAACAACGGGAGTGAATCATCGCTCTGGTGGTGGAATTGGTAGACACGCATGCTTGAGGGGCATGTGGGGGTAACCCCGTGGAGGTTCGAGTCCTCTCCA
>JAAERP010000052.1 GCA_024230215.1 Fuerstiella sp.
AACCAGTAGTCAAAACCGTGCTGCTGAAGCGTAGGTTTTTTTCGTTTGCCTGAGGTCATCCCGACGTGCCACTTGCCGAAGTGGGCCGTTCCATAACCAGCCTGTTGCAACACTTCTGCGATCGTCACTTCGCGTTCCAGCAGATGCATGTCGTGCATGTGATCCTGCAGAACGCTGTAAATACCAGTGCGGAGATTCTGCCTTCCGGTAAGGAGAGTCGCCCGCGATGGCGAGCAGACTGCTGCCCCGGCGTGAAAGTCGGTGAACTTGACCCCACGCGCTGCCAGGTTGTCGAGCACTGGTGTTTTGACTGGCCCGCCATAACAGCCGAGATCCTTTGATCCAAGATCATCAGCCAGCAGAATGACTACGTTGGGCTTGGATTGCTTTTCTTCAGCTGAAGCAAACGCAGCGAGCATCGAGAAGCATAAGAAAAATGTGAGGATAGATTTCATGGTATGTGTTCTCTTCTTATTTTGTTTTGGGCTTACCCGTAGTTTTATTTTCGTCTGACGTATGACCTGACGCCGCTGGCATTGCATGCGGTGACAACCAGTCAATTTGAGGCCAGTTCTGTAAGTCGGTCTTCAGGTGAGGCCCCGGTGTACTGCGTCCTTGCCTGACATATTCACCCGCGAGAGCGGTCAATTCACTGACGACGTCAGGACGTATCTCGATCAGATTGGTTGTCTCGTCCGGATCAGTCCGCATGTTGTAGAGCTGGCGGTTCGCAGTGTCGAATGACCTCTGTTCAATCGTTCCGTTGTACCTGCTGCT
>JAAERP010000053.1 GCA_024230215.1 Fuerstiella sp.
ATCGGCCTGGCAGGCTGTCCGGATACGTCGGTTCTTGTGAGCGGTACGGCGCTAGTGCTTTGTCACAGGCAAAAGTCAGGGTGGAAGCATTCCCCGGAAAAGGGGGCAGGTACCAAAAATGCAAAGCACCCTTCGGGCCGTTCGGGTTTTTGGTACCTGACCCCGTTTTCCTCGCCAACCCTAAAACCTGGCTGTGACAAAGCACTAGCCGCCGGTTGTTGGCAGTTTTTCACCCGCGGTTCGCGCCTTGCGGATCACTGGTTCAGGGGACCGAACAGCCTCCTGGTTTCGCTCGATCACCGCAAGCGGAGCGAACGCTTTGGAGGTTGGTGTGTAATTACATTCGCAACCGCCCGACAGATTCGGCACGTTGAGAATCCCGTTTGCAGGGAACAGGTTGTTATTACATGCACTCCGAATGTTCCAGAGCGAAGTTATGTCGCGAGATTCCAGGTCGACGTAAGCGGCATTGCCCTTGAACCGAGTCGTCACAAGATAACAACTCGAACGCAAATCCGTACATCCACGACGGACCCAATTCAATTCATCACCCTGCTTGTCGCCGGTTTGCAAGTCGAATACGTTGAAGCTGCTGCCCGTCCCGCTGACGACGTGCTGGCCCACGATCTGAGCCGACGCGATGCCGCCACGCAGGCGTCGGCCGTCTGCCCCTCGAAAAGTTCCACTGGAAGTGACCAGCAGATCGTGCGATTCACCATAGCGGATTGGCGATCCGTTGGCGATCTCCCAATTGACTTCGCCGTTCCTGATGTCGAGGCTGCGGGTCTTGAGATTCGCTGACTCCACCGTCTCTCCACGGCGTTCATTGATCAATTCGGTACAGAACACTCTTCCGTTGCCCACCGCCAGGCTCAGGGTATTGCGTCCGCATTCATAGGTCCAGGCCGTCTTGCCTGAGTCGCGATGAACACAGACGACCTTATTGCCGACGCTGGCGACGAAGTAATTGTCCCAGACGCGAACGTTTGCCCAGTCGCCGTTAGCCGGTGCCTGAATGGCTCCCGATTGCTCACCGGTCGCTGGATCGATCACCAGGCATGAATCACCCGCCGAAACGTAGATTCCGTCATCGACCGCAACAAGTTGGACCTTGTTTCGATCGCCTGCCGGAAGAGGACGCTCCCAGAGAACTCGCCCCGTGTAGACATCGACCGCAAGCAGGCGATCGGCTTTGACGATAATGCGTCCACCCGCAACGCGGACGAAGGCCGAACCTGGTTTTCGATTCCAGCGAATGGAGCCGTCGAACCAGAGTAAACTCAACGGTGCCTTCAGGAAACGATCCTGTGACGCACCCGCGTTTGCCGCGTTGCCACCTTCGTGCGACCAATCGGCTGCATCGGGCAGCGGCCCCTGACGACTCAGCAACACAAACTCGTTCGTCCGTTGAACGGCCGACCTGGGCAACTTCGCAATAACTGACTTGCCGAGCAAGTCACCCTGTTGTTCCGATGTAAGCTCCAAACACGCGGTACCGCCATAGGGGCGAAGAGAATGATAGATCGCCTCAGCGAACTGCCCGTCTCGAGTATCACGGAGCGCGGACATATCCTCCGAGACAACAAGATTCGCCAGATACGGAGGAAGCGGATAGTCGAGTGGATCGCCAACACAGACGGCGGCTCGCACCCCGTAGAGGCCGGCGTCATGAAGCTTGCGACGCAGAGCTGCCACCTTGCTTTCGTCCTGATCGACTGCGATTACTGACAGTTTCGATTGGTGCAGCAATTCCTCAACCAATCGTCCATCATTGAGCCCGAGAACGACCGCGTAACCTTCGCGGGCATTTGTTTCGTTGAGAATTTTCGTAGTTCGTTCGGTCCAGGCGTCCCTCTTTGTCGCGACGAGCTTCGCTTGTTGATGGATGGGTGAAATGTTGTGAACATCGGCGCCGAATGCGTAAATGCGGCCTTCTAATGTCAGAACAAACAGGCGGCCGTTGGCAGCCAACATACGATGCGGCGTTCCCTCAACTTTGGCTCGCCACGATATTTTCGGTCGACCCCCTTCAATAGGAAGATCGATCGCTTCTACTTCATCCGGCCCACCAGCATAGAGTCGCTTGCCTGCCCGAATATGCACATCCAGCGTGGAAGGCAACGTCCAGAGCAGTGACAACCTGCCCCGCCACTTGTCGGGAAACTTATCGTTGCTGCGATGCGGCTGAGGAGGGGAACTGCTCCGTTCGTCGACGGTAATCCCAGCGAGATCGTACCCTACGATACCGGTTTCGTGATCGTTGTAGTAGATCCCATCAGGAGTCATGACGGGTTGCCGGAACGCACCAAGCGGTCTTTGATTGGAGGGGTCAATTTGCAACCGAGTAAGGCCACCCGGGTAGAGCATGTTCTTGAATTCTTTTCTCGTACTATCGTCGAACTTTTCGTCGTTGGGGCGTGTGGTGTCATAGAGATCGCCGCTGTGACTGAGATACTTCCCAGCCCCTGCAACGAACCATGATCCCTTCGGCAGGCCGACGCGACCTCCCCAACCCATCGTGTAGTCGCCGAGGGCTCCGGTTTTCAAATCGAGAAAAGCGGCCAATTGAGCCCCGCAGGGTAGAACGAGTTTCTGATTGATGATCGCCAGATAACCTTGTGGTGCCAGCCCGGCATACTGGGCAATGCCGTGGTCCATATTGGCCCTGGGGATCTGGTGGCTGTTGGTGTTCGACCAGACCGCGGCGCCACTGATTGCGTTGACGGCATGAACAAAGACACCATCATCGGGCCAGATGCCGGCGGCAAAGTACACGACGCCATCAGCCAGGACAGGTCCACCCCTGGCGGGCCAGACTGAGATCAACCGCTTGTTGCCTAGAAGTCTTCGATCGCGCCGGTCTCTCGGAGCCCCGCGAAACTTCCAAATGAGTTTTCCGTCAGCACCACTGAGACAGTAGAGGTACCCATCGTCACTGATCACGTAGACTTTGTCCTCCCACGCGAGCGGCGCGAATCGAACGGGACCTTCGGCAAAGAATTGCCAACGCTGTTCGCCCGTCTTCGTATCCAATGCCGTCACCGTGTCGGTCACCATCGATGGTACATACATCAAATCGCCCATTACAACCGGTTCGTAGCCAGCATCAAAACGGAGTCGAACTTCGGTTGGAAACGCAGGCCGGGGAGTGGGAAATTCGTGCACCCATTGCAAATGGAGCGTTTCAGACAACTGCTCAGAAGTGGCCGCCGAGCGGTTTGCATCATGTCGAAACTGGGGCCAATCTTCAGCGCAGACGTACTGCGCGGACCAGCTCATTAACGGGAGCATAAAGCAGAACGATTTGATCAGCGAATCAACCTTCATGGGTATCCGTCCTCCGATAGCAGGTCGTCTCGAAACGGTTGTATCGTCGCGATCGGACTTGTGTTGGAATGCACTCTGTCAGGGTTTGATTGTAAACAATCTGCTGGTTTCGGTATGTATGTCGGCTTCTCATACGGCTCTGGCGTCGATCCGCATGGAACGCACCTATATAACCATGGGAGAGGCCGCCGACATTGCGGCAGCCCGGTCGATTAAGGAAAAAGTCGCGGTCCGGGATGTCAATCAAACGGCGTTCAGAAAAGAGCTCGTAACCGCCGACATGATATTGGAGTGGGACGTTATTGTACGAGCTACAAACCGAAATGATGGGCGGTGACTGTCATAGCACAATTCTACCGAATTCAATACGCCGCCGGTAGGATCAAAAGAGGAGAGTCAGAAAGCACGGTTGACGAATGAAACGGTCTCGAAGCCTATCAAAGACGATATTTGTCGGCATTTCAGTTGCCTATCTGGCCGGCGCCGGGTGTGGAAAGCCGCCGACTCCAGGTACGGTTGCGCCGAAAACGACGGTCGCCGATGCCAAAGCACTGCATGCAAAGCACTGCGGTGCCTGCCACGGCGAAAATGGCAACGGCGAGGGGCCGGGTTCGCGTAGCCTCTGGCCCAAAGCCCGCAATTTCCGCCGGGAGAGTTTTCGACTGGTCAGCACGAAAAACCAGATTCCGTCAGTGGAGGATGTCGAAACTGTCATCCGACGCGGGATGCCCGGCACGTCGATGAAGGCCTTTGACACACTGAGCCAAAACGAACGAATCGCACTGGCAAAACACGTTCTCGAATTGCAGCGAGCGGGATTGCGGGAGACGATCATTGAACAGGCGCGGACTGAACAGGAGAACATTGACGACTCCGTAGTCCAGCGAATCGTTGACTGGCGGACGACTCCCTCGGGCCGAGCGACGCTACCGGAATTCGGTGACTCCACCGCCGATTCGATTCGACGCGGTCGAGCTTTGTATCTTCAAAGCGGTTGTCCATCCTGCCACGGCGATGATGGAGTCGGAAGATCCAAGGTGTACCTCTACGACGAAAGCCGCCGGCCAACGCGAGCGCGCGATCTGCAACACGAACCATTCAAGGGCGGACACGGGCGGATTTCGATCGCTTTGAGAATCCGGCTGGGAATGCCAGGCACTCCGCACCCGTCCAGCCCGTTGTTGTCCGAAAGTCAATTGGTCGACCTGGTCCACTATTGCCACTCACTTTCCCATGAGCCAAAGCTGGACCTGACGGGATTCCAGCGCCGATCACTCGCCACCGGCCAGGAGTATCTGAAGTCGCTCGGCCGGGCGGCACACCAGTAGCAGGGTCTTCATGGATCATCCGGGCTAACCAACCCGTAGCCGTTCGACGCGTTCTATACAGAACTGCTATTTGGCATTTATTATTCCAATTCGCTGGACTGGCGTGACGGCGGCGATTGCGGTACGAAAGATCACGGCCCCGGCATCAAACCAGGACGTGGGCCCATGCCCAATACATGGGACCTGGCACCGGCGACCTTTGATGAATAAATCCCTGCCGCAGGTACGTGAATTGTCGGCGGGATATGATCTCTCACAGATCTGGTTTGACGCGGCCATTTCATATTCCGCCCAGGCATAGCATGGCCGTCTATAAAACTGTCTATAATGCCAACTCGGAAAGTTTGATCACCCACCGCATCGGTAACGGCTTAGGTAAGTTCCTGTTGAATGTGAGGCCTGACGGTCTGGGAGGAATCCCCGCTCAATTGATCAAAAACCTCACTGTTGTCGGTCACTGACTTAAGGTCAACGACAAGGCTGTTTATAGCTCAGCGCCGTGGATTGTGGATCATCAGGACCCGGCAAGAATCGCCATGTATGGTACGAAACACTGCGCCAGGGGCGGCATCAGTCTTGATATTGAAAGCCGTGATTTCTGGTTTATGTGCTTGTTGTGAGTCCCACCTGGTTTAATGTTCGTCCTGGCAAACAACTAGTGAGAATATAACTGTAAACATAAGATCAAACGCTATTTCACTCTTGTGCTGGTTCCAAAATCAGTTCCAGTGCTCTGTCACAGCCTAAATGTGGGGTTGAATCATTCTCCGGAAAACGGCCCGTTTTCCTCGCCAACCCTAAAACCTGGCTGTGACAAAGCACTGGTTACAAGTATTCATTTTACCTACGCCGCCATAATTCACCAGAAGGGCTCGAACCGATGGCTAAGAAGAAAACAGCTAAGAAGGCGCCTCAGAAACAGTGTCCCAAGTGTAGTGGCCATGTTCACGTTCGAAAGTCAACTTGTGATTGTGGCCATAAGTTCGGAACTACGACTAAGAAGAAGAAGCCCGTTCCTAAAAAGAGCAAGGCAGTACCGAAAGCAGCCAGTTTTTTCGATGCCTTGAAATCTGAGCGGGAAGCCCTGCAGCAACGAATAGAAAAGATTGACGAGTTGCTGAAATCGTATTGAACTCGCTAACCTCGGAATCAGAAGATACCTGTCTCCTTTCTGATTCTGTCGTTCAGGATCTCTAAGTCGGCGTCGATCAGGTAGATCTTGCCCCGAATGTGGTATCTCCTGCCCGCTGGGAAACGAACCGGCTGAAGCGCGACACCTATTTGTAGATCGGTTCCGGCAACAACGCCGCTGGCCTTAGGCCAGGCCATACATAGAATCTGACTGCCATCGGTCGACGTTACGGCAACGACTCCCGTATCGGCCACTCGCCCGTTGGTTGCATCTATCTTTCGCCATCCTTCGGCAGTCAGAACGCGCGTCCGCTCTCCGGTTGGGTCTTCGAAAGCCGTCCCCTTCAGATCAATCAGGAATGTTGGGCTTACGCCTTTCGCGTCGTCCTGCCACCAGTATTCCAGGTCAACGTCTTCCTGATTAGGCGTGATACGACCGCCCGAGGTTCGGTTGCCTTCGGCCGCTTCAAACCAAAGAGACCCCCCTTCGCTTGATTTCCATTTCACGCCGTTGCCCCTGGACGAATCAACTCCGGGGTAAATCAGCCGCAGTCGGCCAGCGGCTTTGGGGTCGAGCAGTGTAACCGCTGGCGGAACCGTTCCGGCATCCACTGCGTCGTCCACTTCGGCGCCGATCCTGTCGCCCTGGCCCACAATCTCTCCCACACTCACTTTCAAGGTCTGTTCGTTTCCATCGGACCCGACAAGGAACACGGCCCCAAACGTGCTTTCCCCTTCGCAGAAGACCTGGTAGCCGTCCTGGTCTGTGTTGCGAGCATGGTCAAGCAGCCGCCAACGGTCTTTTTCCTTTCGCCAAATGCGGGGATGTTTCCAGTCAGACAACCCGGTTACGACCACTGGAATCAGGTCGCTGCCGCCTGCGATGCTGAACTCGGCTCGGTCTTCATGGGCTTTGATCCTCACAGGCAAGCTGGAGAGGACCGTGCCCTGTTTGCAGGAAGTCACTTTAGGCGAATCGATACCGTAGGTGACTGTTTCCCGCCGAGGCGTTTCGGCGTCGTCCCGACTGCCGTAGGGAAGCCAGTAACCATTAATCTCGAACACGTCACCAGTCTTGAGTTCAAGTTCGTCGACATCAGGAACCAACAACAGTCGCGTGTCTTTCCTGCCGTCACGCGCAAAACGACTTTGGTAGGGGCCTGTTTGCAGCGTGGCTGCAGGACCAATGCGTCGAGGTCCGGTAAACTCTCGAATGACAATCGCATTGGAACCACGGTTTCGGACATGATCACCGTAGATTGCCAGATAAGCGTTCTGCTTTGGCAGGGCCAGGCCTCGAACCGGAAACGGGGCTTTGGAAAAGTCAATTGGCAAGTCGTCTGTTCCGCTGGCGGCAAGACGAGTGAAACGCAATCCTTGTATGCTCGAGGTCATGCTGAGAAAGCGAAAATTGGCCTGCGCGTTTTCAATTCGAAGCGGTTTCTGAACCTCGTATCGAACATTGAAGAAACTGCGCAATTCGTCCTCTTGAGGGGTTTCCCAAACATCTGCGATCACCTTGATGGCTCCGTCCGTGCTGAGGTAGTTCAGACGGATGTCGTACCAATTGGGCCCCGTACTACGGTAGACGGTGCTTTCGTACCTGGAGTGCTGCCAGTTCTTTCCGTCGTGAAAACTCAGAAAACTATGGCCAGCCAGATTGTCGTGCTGTGGCTGCCCGCTCCAGAACGTCTCCTGGCTCATGGCTCGAAAATCGGCAATGGAAACACCGCCGATTCCGGCAAACTTGAACGGAACATAACAGGTGGTTTCCGTCACGCCGGTTGATGAATGAAAATAGTCCATCCAGGCTCCCAGCGAAGACCAGTGCTTGGTCATGTGCCGACCCCAGTTCTGGTACAGATGCAGGGATGTCAGCGTGGCTTGTTCCTCAGGTCGCAGGTAAAGCGGGAAGAACGTCTCACTGAAAGGAGTGTCACGAGGGTTGTAGAACTTCTCCTCCTTCTCGCCAGCAAAGTTCTTTGAAACCTGTACGACCAGGGGCATTGGTCTTCCGTCCTTGTCGAGCACCACACCGCCCTCGACAATTGCTCCGCCGATGACCGATTCGTGGCAAACATATATTTTACGAGGTTTGGCGTCGTTTCTCAGACTGAACGTCGCCGTCTCGTAACGGTTGGGAGTTTCATAGAATTCCTTCTGAAAACTGCCGGACGTAACCGTCCCGACCACGTAACACCCTTTGCGCGCGTCGTACCGAACCGGCGCCTTTCCTTCGAGCAAGGTGAAAGCACTATCAGGCAAAGGCTCTTCCTCTCCGAACAAAGGAAAGGAGAACGCCTGCCGGGTCCCCGAAGTGAACGGCGAACAGGTAAACTTCTTCGGGGCAATTCCCTGGACGGACATCCGACGGGCGTCAAATGCAGCGGTACCGTGCCAGGTGATCTCGGCCAGGATCTTCTCCGGGTAACAGTACAGCGCCAAGTCGCCTCTGATCGGTGCTGACCGTCCATCTTTCGTTGCCAGTTGCAGGTCGAGCCAGTGAACCTCGCAGAAGTAGGGACCTCGCCGATACAGATTAATTCGCGACGGTTTCTCGGAATGCCGAGTTGAGTAGATCTGCCCGTCTTTATCTTCCATCTCCATCCACAGCCAGGGCCGACCGCTGTCGTCGACAAGCCGGTGCGGCTTGCGCAATTCTCCAGTCACCCGATACCGCTCGCCAAGAACTCGAAACGCAGTGCGAACAGCATCGGAATAATTCACTTCTAATGCAGGACGCTGGGTGATGTTCTGATGTTTGAAATCTTCTCGCCACTGCAGCTCCGGCTGCTGCCCCAACAGGGCAACGGGAAACTGACAGCACAGGATTACGACAAAGATCAGCACGAATGGGGTTGTAGGTTTGACGGGTCTGCTCCAGGTGGGAGGATCTGCGGGTGGGACGATCGCATCGCGGTGGGATCGTGTTATCGTTGCTGTTTTCTACCAGGAAATCCAGTGCTTTGTCAGAACCAGGTTTTTGGGGTTGGCGAGGAAAACTGATACCCGCTGAATTCCGGTCGTTGGAGTTGGAACATGGAAATAAGAATCTTAAGCAAACTACCAGTGTTGTTGTGTCTGGCGTGCTGCTGCGTTGGGCTGCTCTTTTCAAGAACCTGTATTGCAGCGGAAGTAAAGAAAACGGACAGACCCAATATCCTGATATTTATGGCCGACGATATCGGCTCCGGTGATATTCACGCCCTCAATCCACAGAAGCGAGAGAGCATCACACCCAACATTGATGAGCTGATAAAGGCCGGCGTGTCCTTTCATCACGCCCACTCTCCCGCCGCCGTTTGCGCGCCAACCAGGTACGCGCTCCTGACCGGCAACCACGTATATCGTGGGCGTCTTGCGAATGGGACCTGGTCACCCGATCTCCCCAGCCAAATCCTCAAGGGGCAGGAAACCCTGGGGAATCGGCTGCAGGAAAACGGGTACCACACTGCCTTTTTCGGCAAAGTGCATCTCGGGGGCATTTTCAGGAACGCCGACGGCGAAGTCGTTCAAAGTTTCAGCGAAGCCGATTTAAGCAAAAAGTTTAATGACGGAGTAAGTGAACACGGCTTTGACTATTCACGCTTTCTTACTGCTCCCTTGAAACAATCGCACGGTCCAGTGAGGAAGTTGCTGGCTGTTCAAGCCCCGAATCTGGCCGACTCAGCAACGGCGAGCAGAAGAAAAAGAATGGGCTGGTCATTCTATTCCTATGATCACAATGGGAAAATCCTGAATGCCGTCATGAGCAAGTCGAAATATTCGAGAGACTTCAAGAACACCACGGTGGATGAGCTCTACCTGTTAACGGACGACGAGGATCAGTCTCAGGACATTCGGAGTTCCAATCAGGACCTGATGAATTCCCTTAAACAGAAACTTACGATCTTCCTCAGGAAGGATGCCACCCATTCGGGGCAACTCGCCACGCCGGAAAAAGCCACAAACTGGCGGAACATTGTTGCGAGTGAATAGACCTGAAGGCGTGCGCGTACCATCTGGATGTAGTGCAACGGCTTCTGTTGCGGCTCTGCCAGCCGGCGGGACCTGGTAATGTCGGCTGACCAGGGCGATTATTGCAGCCATCCTTGCGGTCACCTGACGGCGGAGGATATCATGACACGGTCGCGTCAAGATGCATCAAGACGGGCTTCAAAATGCCTCTCAACTGTTAAACGAAAACGAATGATGAATCCCACCAACAAGACAACAATCACTCGCCGCTCGTTCCTCCAGACTACGGCTGGCACCGCCGCCATGACCTCAGTGGCACCCGCCATTGTGCGAGGCGCCAATCTCAACAGCAGGATCCAGCACGCCTGTATCGGCGTCGGCGGCATGATGGGACACAATGACCTCAATAACTTCCTTTCCCACAAGGGCACCGAAGTTGTCGCACTGTGCGATGTCCACGCAGATCGGCTTGAGCACGCCACCAAGTCAGCACCGAACGCGCGCAAGTATCGCGACTGGCGCGAGATGCTCGACAAGGAGGGCGACAGGATCGACTCGCTCAACGCTACCGTGCCCGACCATATGCATTTCCCGATCACCATGTCAGCGGTGCAGGCGGGCAAACACGTCTACTGCCAGAAGCCGTTGTGCCACGACGTCGCCGAGGTTCGCGCGTTGAGCGAGGCCGCAAGCAAGGCGGGCGTGAAGACGCAGTTGGGCACCCAGGCGGCCTCCGGCTTTGGCGACCGCATGGCCGTGCATTACGTCAGGCAGGGGCTGATCGGCAAGATCAAACACGTGTACCTCTGTTCAAACCGGCCAGGCGCCATCGAAAGCTACCGGCTTGTCGGCCCTCGCCCAAAGGAAACGCAGTCGCCACCCGCCGCACTCAACTGGGACCTATGGATCGGTTCGGCGCCGATGCGTCCCTATGCGGCCGATATCTACGATCCGCACAAGTGGCGCGCCTGGCAGGACTTCGGCACTGGCTGGTTGGGCGACATCGGCTGCCACGTGTTCGACGCCACCTGGAAAGCCCTTGGTTTGACCGCACCGAAGACAGTGGTCGCTGCAGTGCAGGAATCGTGGAAGAACTCGCCCCCACGCCGCGGCGACACCTGGCCGCAGAGCGACCACATCACCTGGAAGTTTCCTGGCACGAAGATGACCGAGGGCGACGAGATCACCGTCGAATGGTTCGACGGCCTGATCTATCCGCCGGAGGAAATCCGGAATCTCTTCCCGGGCAAACCATACCCGCCAGAGTCGGCCATGATGGTCGGCACCGAGGGCGCCATCCTCGTGCCCAATGGATCCGAACCCCTGCTACTGCCGCAGGAGAAATTCAAACTCGTAGAAAAACCCACGCTCGAACCGCGTAACCACTACCATCACTTTCTCGACGCCATCCATGGCACCGCCAAAAACGAATCGCACTTCCAGCAAACCGGCCCAATGACCGAGGCGATCCTGCTCGGAACTGTCGCCATCCGGACGCCCGGAGAGACACTGTCCTGGGACGCCGAGAACCTGACTGTCACCAACAATCGCACAGCGCACAAACTTCTGCGGCGCACCTACCGCGACGGATGGGACGTCGCCGGGTTTTAGCGCTTCCGTGTGGCCTCAGTTCTGGCAGACGAGTAGGCCGGCGAGCAGCCCCGAGCGAAACGACAGGCGAACATTATCCGTGCCGTAACCTTTATCGACCACACGTCGGACTGGAGTCAGGTCGGATTTGGCACAGGCCTTGACATCGTAAGCAAACCGGGTAATCTAGAACGCCAAACAAAGTCATCAGACAATTGGCGCTGCTGATGTTGTCAGTTCGGTTCAACGCCCTGTTCGGATACGTCTTGTGAAGATCACGAAAGTTACCACCCTGCTGCTGAAGACGCCGCTTGCCGAGAAGCGGTTCTACTCGTCGCAGTGCGCGTTTCCGGAACGGAAATCGTTGCTGGTGCGGGTTGACACGGATGCTGGTCTCCAGGGTTGGGGCGAGTGTGGGCAGTATGGCCCCGGCGAGCCGGTTGCGGCATTTGTCCACGCGGTGCTGGCGCCGCGACTGTTGGGCAGAGATCCGATCGACACGTCCGTACTGTGGGAAGACATGTACTGTGCAATCCGCGATTACGCCAGGAAGGGCACGGGGATTGAAGCGATCAGCGGCCTGGATATAGCCTTGTGGGACCTCAAGGGACAATTCTACAAGCAGCCGATCCACCGGCTGATGGGAGGCGCCTTTCGCGATCGAATTCGGGCATACGCAACCGGCTGCTACTACAAGGAGGAGGACTTTCGCGACAGGAAGGCGGCCCTGTCCGCCCTGGACGCAGAGGCAACGAGCATCGTCAATTCCGGGTTCTCGGCGATCAAGGGCAAGATCGGTCTGTTGTCGCTGGAGGAAGACGAAGAACGCGTGCGGGTCATTCGGCAGGCTGTGGGGCCCGATACGCTGCTGATGATGGACTGCAATCACGCCTATAACGCGGGGGTTGCCAGGCGGATGGGCAGGATCCTGGAATCTTTGGGCGTGTGGTTCATGGAAGAGCCTGTTGTGCCCGAGGATCTGGAGGGCTACGCGATGTTGCGTTCGTCGCTGGACATCGCCATCGCGGGCGGTGAAGACGAGTACACTCGGTACGGCTTCCTGGAATGTTTCCGTCGCGGCTGTCTGGACATTGCTCAACCGGATCTCTGTTGCGCCGGTGGCATCACAGAGCTGAAGCGGATCGAAGCGTTGGCGACAGCACATCACATCCAGATGATTCCGCACGTATGGGGCAGCGCCGTGGCATTGGCCGCCGCCCTGCACCTGAACGCCACGCTGGCTCCAACGCCGCACACAGCGTTCCCCAGGTCACCGCTGAATGAACCAATGCTCGAGTTCGACCAGAGCACAAACCCGCTTCGCGACGAAGTGTTGGTCGAACCGTTTCAGCTGGATGGCGATTGTGTCCTCGTGCCACAGGGTCCCGGACTGGGCATCGAGATTGATCAGGAGCGTCTTGCCGAGTACCTGGATTCCAAAACCGAATGCAGTTTGTGATGGCTATGTCGACATCGAAAAAGGGCGAAAAGGAATCGGTCGAGTGCACGTCGGTTGAGAAGGCATCGTTGACTGATCAGGCGATGGAGCGTCTGACGGAATTCGTTCTGCAGGCTGGACCGGACGCGGGTTGGCGTTTACCTCCGGAGCACGAACTGTGCGATAGGCTGGGCGTGGGACGAAGCACCCTGCGCGAGGCAACCAAGGTGCTGGAATGGCAGGGGTTAGTACGACGCGTCCGGGGTCGAGGTGTCGAGGTCGTTGATCGCAGCGCGAAAGCAACCACGGATTTGATGCAGTTGTCTTTGCGCCGCGGCTCCGTTTCTCACGAAGAACTGCTGGAAGTTCGCACCATCTATGAAGTGCAGGCGGCCGCACTGGCCGCCCAGCGTGCAACGCGCGAAGACCTGGAGAGGATCAAACAGGCGCTCGATGCAATGCAGGCTGCTGACACGACCAACGAGCAATACATCGACGCCGACCTGAAGTTCCACGTGGCGATCGCTGCAGCGACCCACAATCGCGTGTTGTGCCTGATCGTGGATACGATCCTGCCACTTCTGCGCGACGAGATCGTCGCCACACTGCAGAACGAGAAGCGTCCCGAATCGCGTCATCGCTACCACGCGAGGATCTACAAGGCGATTCGCAGGGAGGATGCTCAGGCCGCCTCCGCGGCCATGGCAAACCACCTGGCCGGAGCTAAGGCGATGCTCGAAATTCACCAAAAACAGATGGAATCGGCAGAACACGAATCCGCGTGACAGGCGAAAGGGAGATGCGTCATGAGAAGGGAGTGCGACGGCTCCCTGAGGCGCGTGCGGCGTATCGACTTGATGCAAGGCAAGGTCGATTCCAGCCAGATCGTGTCTTCGCGTGCCGCCGATACGGCACCTGCCCATGATCCAATCAAGATATCATCATCCTGATTATGAGAGAGACAAATGAGACGACTTATCATTGGGCTGATGGTTCTTGGAGCATTGAATTCGCTAGGGGCTGCGGAGAGAACCAAGGTCTTAAAGAAGGACCAGAAAGCTGCTGCGGTTTCCAGCCAGAAACTGATGCGCCAACTAAGCTCGTTCAACGGCATGACCGTGAAAATGGCACTGGATGATTTTGAGCTGACTTACGGGAAAAAAGACACTGTCGGCCCAGTCATGTTCCAACGCCTCTCCGCACTGGAAAAAAGGATCGTTGCCGCTCGACAGGCAGTTCGCGACGAACGCCCCTGGTCGATGGGCAGGTTGCAGATACTTGTAAACGAGATGTACAAGTTCAAACGCGAGGCGTTGCTTTCGAATCCTCTGCTACAAGACATGGAAATCCTGTGCGTGAAGCGGGCGTGGTCCAACAAGATCAGCAAAAGCAAACTGGATCCACTTGGGATCTCAAGCAATCACGAGTGTCAAGCGAGCCTGCCGACCACAGGCTACGACAACGAGATTGGCATCTTCCACGTTGACAGGCCGCAGAATTCATGGAAGACGTTGTACCGCCCCGGAAACGAGGGCTGGGTCGGCTACCTCGACCTGCACTGGAACGCAGATCGAGTGCTGCTCACCCAATCGAACAATGCGCAGTGGTCTCTGTGGGAAATGGATCTTCCTTACTCCGGGGAGGACCAACCGGAACTGCGTCAGGTCTCCAAAACGCCGGCCAATGTCCACTGCTTTGATGCTTGCTACTTGCCGGATGACCGAATCATTTCAGGATCGAGTGGGACCGGCCAGTGCGTTCCGTGCTGGCACGGGACCGAAAACAAACCGGTGGCCAACCTGTTCATTATGAACACGGATGGCAGCGACATGCGCCGGCTTACATTTGACCAGGACCACAACATGCACCCAACCATCGCCGCCAGCGGTCAGGTCATCTATAACCGGTGGGAATACACGGGGATGAATCGAGGTTTTGTCCGACCGTTATTTGAAATGAATCCCGACGGCACCAACCAACGTGCCTTTTACGGCAGCAACTCCTGGTTTCCAAACGGTCTCTATTCGATGCAGGAATTACCGGGCCGTCCCGGTAAATTCATCTCCATTGTCGCCGGTTATCACGGCCCTGGTGATACAGGACATTTGGTGCTGCTTGATCCAGGTCAGGGACGCCAGGAAGCCGAAGGAATTGTGAAACGCATTTCGGGCCGGGGACTACCGCTCGAGGTCGAGATCATGGACCGGTATGCGGAAGACATATGGCCAAAATTCCTTACCTGCACGCCAATCTCTGACAAGTACTTCCTGGTCAGTGGCTGGATGAACGAAAACCAGAAGGCAATTGGGATCTACTTAGCCGATGCATTTGACAACCTGCAGATGCTTTATCAAGTGAGCAACAGCGCACTTCTGGAGCCTATCCCGTTGAAAAAACGTCCCCTGCCACGAGTCATTTCAGATCAAGTCGATCTGGAAGAAACGGAAGCGGTGGTCTTTCTTCAGGATGTCTACCAGGGTCCCGGTCTGAAGGAAGTTCCGCGCGGGACTATCAGGAGTTTGCGAGTGATCTCCTATGACTTCGGCTATGAAGGACTGGCTGGCTCTGACAAGATTGGCCTGAGTGGTCCATGGGACGCGACGAGTATCCTTGGCACGACGCCTGTGGAGTCGGACGGTTCGGCCATCTTCCGCGTTCCGGCCAACACTCCGATGGCGCTACAAGCGCTCGACGCCGAAGGCAAAGCGGTGCAACTGATGCGATCCTGGTTCACGACCATGCCTGGCGAGAGCGTATCCTGTATCGGCTGTCACGAGGACCGAGGGATAACACCGCCGGTAAAACCGGCACTCGCCTCTGCTCTGCCTCCGCGTGATCTTGACCCATGGTATGGTCCAGCCCGTGGTTTTGATTTTGCTCGAGAGGTACAGCCAGTGCTTAACAGGTACTGCATCCAGTGTCACGACGGAGAAAAGGATGCGATTCCCGATCTTCGGGCCGAGGAACTGGTTAAGGACTATCGGGGCCGCCGACCTGGACGCCTGGATTTTGTGCGGATGAACGCCAGGCACAAATCGATGTACGGCGGGAATGTCCGTTACACTCCGGCTTATGAAGCGTTACTCCCCTACATCCGCCGAATCAACGTGGGAGACGATGTCTCCATGCTCGTCCCCGGCTTCTACCACGCAGACACAAGCGAACTTATTCGAATGCTGCAGAAAGAACATCAAGGGGTCAAACTGGACCAGGAGAGCTGGAGTCGACTAATCACCTGGATCGATCTCAACGGTCCGTGCCACGGAACCTGGGCAGAGGTCTTTCCCACTTCGCTTCCGTTCCAGGCTGACAAGAAGCGGCAACAGTTGCACAAGCTCTACGGTGGTCCCACCTTCAATCCGGGAACAATCCATCATGCACGTAGCTACGACCAGACACCGATTGAAGCGAAACCGGCTATCGTACCGCCACCCGTCGCGGTCGAGGACTGGCCCTTTGACGGTGCGGCCAGGCGAGCATCATTAGGTGGTCCGCTGGAACGGACCTTTGACCTTGGCGATGGTGTGAACATTACGATGATACAGGTTGCCGACGGGCGGTTTGTCATGGGTAGTCGGAATGGACATACGGATGAACTACCCCAGCGCGTGACCAAAATCGGTCAGCCGTTCTGGATGAGCAAATACGAGATCACTAATGAACAGTTTCGCCGTTTCGATCCGTCGCATGACAGCGGTGTGTATGTCAAGCGACACTTGATCCGGGGCGATGACAAAGGGATGGCGCTCAATGGCGCGAAACAACCAGCGCTGCGTGTCTCCTGGGACAAGGCAATGGCTTTCTGTCAGTGGCTTTCCCGGCGGACGGGAGTCGAAGTCTCGCTGCCAACGGAAGCACAGTGGGAATACACTTGCCGTGCGGGTGCAGACACTCCCTTTAGTTATGGCAAAGTTGATTCCGACTTCGGTCTGCATGCGAACATGGCGGACAAAGCATTCGCCACGATTGGGTATAAAGGGAAGACACTCACCAACGACTTTCAGATCGGCTTTGAAGTCGATCTACTTGTTGCCGAGGGAGTCGATTTCGCCGATCGGCGGTTCGACGACAAATCGTGCATGACGGCCAAAGTGGGCCAATACCGGGCGAACGCTTTCGGACTCCACGACATGCATGGAAACGCCGCAGAATGGACACTCTCAAACTACGGTCCGTATTCAGATTCAACTCGTTCTGAATCGGAAGAAGGTACCAGGGGAGAGAAAGTGGCACGAGGTGGATCGTTCCTGGATCGGCCCACTCTCTGTCGCTCGGGAGCCCGATATAGCTATCCGTCGTGGCAACCGGTTCACAACGTTGGGTTTCGGCCGGTTTGCAATCAACCGAAACTGGACGAGGCGAAAACGCAGGTCCGCCCGATCCGCCACCGTTTTCTGGCGTTGGACGAGTCGAGAAAACAGCTCCTTTATGTGGACGAAACAAATCCCGGAAACGACTGGACACTGGCGTTGCCTGCCGACTCTGCCCCCAAAGATTTCCAGGCGATCGGAAAAAGTCGTGTTCTCATCGCTGACACCAACGGCTTTATTGAGTGCGACACGAAGAGACGTGAAATCGTACGGATCGTGAATTGTATTAAGGACGATCGTATCATCGGTTTGCGTCAACTGAAAAGCGGAAACATTGTGATGCTGGGAAGAGATAGTGGTTTTCTGTACGAGGTTGATCAGGACGGTAGTATCCTGCGAACGGTAAGAATGCCGCTGGATTATGCTCGGGTACTTCGGCTTACTCCCGATGAAGACCTGCTCTTTTGCAGTGACAGTCGGATCGTAGAAATGAACTTGGCTGGAGAAATACTCCGTTCCATCCCGTTCAAGGTCGGATCGGCAACAACACCTAACAAACGCTCGGGGTACATGGTCGTCAGGAAACCCAATGGCAACTACCTTGCCAGTTCCTGTTACGCGGTCAGCGTGGCCGAGGTCGACCCACAGGGAAACCAGGTCTCTCTCTTGGGCGGCGTCAGAACACCACAAGCATCATCCCGGAAATGGACAGCCTTTACCTGCTTCGAAGTGTTGGACAACGGCAATACGATGGTCTGTTCGTGGAACGGTCACGGCGCCCTCGACAGCCACCGAGGCCCACAACTGATCGAATTCGACGGGCATGGCAGGATCGTCTGGCGATGGCATGATCCCGATCGAGCCGGTTCGATCATCACGGCCCGGGTCATGGACTAGAGCAGTTTACTTATTGTTACAGACGGTACTGGCTTGTGGGAGCAACGAGACTGCAATCAAAAAGTGTTCGTCGCGGCCACAAGTCAGTGTGAAACGCTGTAGATAAGCTGGGGTTCATTCGTCGTTCGCAAACTTCGGCGATGAGTCGCTTCGTCTACACTGTCGGCTTCCGCGTCGTCTCTCCGGCGCGCCGCGCGGCAGGGAACATCAACGGGGTCAGGCCAGTATGACAGTGCCATTCGGGACTGACCCCTGACCCTCTTTGATCAGGCCAGTTCACTTGCCGTCGCTCTGTGTTCACACGATGATTGTCGGGCACGATCGTTTGTCCTGTCCCTACGCGAGCGCTATTGTCATGCGTTTCTCTCCATTGGTCAGTCTTGTGTGGATAACCCTACTGCTGTCCATTGCTCCATCGGTGTATGCGAGGAAGTTCACTGACGCAAGCGGAAAAGTCTCGGTCGAGGCAACACTGCCGGGAATCAGGGGAAATCTCGCACTACTGAAGAAGGCGGATGGGAAAGTCTTCGAAGTGCCAATTGCTCGTCTGAGCAGGCCGGATCAAGAATACATAGCGTCAAAGAAACTGGCCCTGGAACGCGAGTCTGATCGCAAGGCGACCAGATCAAAGGCCAACGGAAAGAACAATTCGCCAGGGTTGGGCGCAAGCCCCCGTGCGGCGACGTACCATGTGGATGGCGATCGAGGAAATGATCGGAATGCGGGGTCGCAACGCGCGCCATGGAAGACGCTGGCAAAGGTGAATCAGAAGATCGGCTCGATGAGGCCCGGCGACGCCGTGCTGTTCCAACGTGGAGATTCGTGGTCAGGGAAACTGACAATCGAAAAGGTGGATGGCAAACCAGGAAAGGAGATCGTGTTTGGGGCGTATGGGCCAGAAGAGAATCCTAAGCCCTCGATCGAGGGAAAGGTGACGATTGAGCAGGCAAGTCATATCGTCCTGCGGGACCTGGAGATTCATGGCTCAACGGGCGGAGCTTGTGTAAACGCAAGCTTTAGCAGCTATCTGCAGGTCATAAATAACGACGTGCATGATTGCAACAGCAATGGGATCGCCTACCACGCGATGGTCCATCACACGGCGACCGTGGACAATCGCGTCTGGGATATCCACGCGAATGACGGGGTAAGTATTCACGACGTCAATTGGGGCGAGGATCCCCGCCCGGTCGGATCGCATCATTGGGTGATCGACAACATGTTTCCTGGGAATTACCACGAAGATGCCATCGATTTCGCAACGAACCAAATTGGAGCTTTTCCAGCTGGTGAAGATGTGAAGATCATGGGCAATCGTATCACCGGAGCGAAGTTGGCGGGGGTGGTGTCGGGCCACGACGGACGCCATGTGTGGATCATCGGCAACATCATCTCCCAATGCGGGCAGCGAGGTGCGGGGGCGATTCAGTCCACAGGCAGGCGTGCCATGATTTCAGGAAATATCCTGTTTAACAACGTTCGACCGGTCTCGCTCGGAACTCGCGGGCTTAGGTTTCGCAACAACACACTGATTCAATCGGAAGGTGTGGGCCTGCGAATCAGCTCGACGATGCGCGACGGAGTGATTGTTTGCAATCTGGTTTACCCACTCGTTACTCATGCCGTAGTTCTCACGGGCGATCAGCCAGGCAATCTCCTGCAGAAGATGGATTACAATTGGTTTGGATATCCTGGTGGGCAGGCGGCTTCGCGATTCCGTGTGGACACCACAAATCTCCATCTGGATAAATGGCAGGCACAGTTCGGTTTCGACGCCAATTCGTTCAGTGGGCCGCTTGAGGGAGTCGATGCTCCCGCAGCGGCTTTCGATCCGCCTGATGCACAGCAGGGCGACGAGTTCTGGAATCATTTCATCCCGACCGCGGGATGGGCGGGGTGCGATACGGCCGACGGAGTAATCGGCGCGATGGACTGCGATGGCAACCGACAAGGGCTTGAGATTCTTCCATTTGCGGACTACGAAGAAAACGACGGATACGGTTGGGCTGGGCCTGTGATCGTTCAGCAGCGGTACCCACTACCGAACGCCGAAAAAGATGGCGAGAACATCAACGGGGTCAGGCCATGAAGAAATGGGAAGCCGAAGGGCGCTGACACCCACAGTCTTGCGCCGGACTGCTTAGAGCAGTTTCCTTATTGTTGCAGACGGTACTGGCTTGTGGGAGCACCGAAACTACAATCGAAGAGTGTTCGTCGCGGCCACAAGTCAGTGTGAAACGCTGTAGCCGGCAAGGGCTATTCTGCACAGACGATATGCATCGTTGCTGTGCGCAGCCCCGTTTCTATTTTGTCTGAATTGAGGATACAATCATCCATTTCAATCGCGCGCATGCACCTCGGAGAAACCCGTGAAATCAATACCCCTCTTGATGGGCTTATTATATTGCTCGCTCGCTTTCGCCGCCGACCCTTCCGCCATTCCCACGCCGCGCGGTGAGCGGCTCAGGGATATCGTCGCGACACATTATCCAGGCGGCAATGTCTACATCGGCGGCACCACCAACTGGGGAAAACTGGCCCGCGGATCAGGCGTTGTACTCGACCGCGAATTCGGCTACGTCACACCCGAGAATGATTTCAAACAAAGCGGCGTTCATCCAACACCTGATCGTTGGAATTGGGAACGTACCGATGCATGGGTGGCGCGGTGCGCAGAGCGTGGGCAGGTGCTTCGCATGCATGCGCCGATTGGGCCCCAATGTTCCAGGTGGGCGATGGCGGATGATCGCACCGCTGGGGAACTAAGCCGGAATCTAACCGAATACATGACCGCGATATGCAAACGCTACGATGGCAAGCCGCGCGTCAAATGGCTGGATGTCGTCAACGAAACCGTCACCACAAAAGGTGAATGGCACGGCCCACGCTCAGGAACCTCCCGGTGGGAAAATCCCTGGACGATCATCGGCTTCGACATCAACAGCGAACTCGGCGTTCCCCTCTACATCAAGATGGCGTTTGAAATCGCAACCAGGCACGCACCCAACACTGAACTCGTCCTCAACCAGCACGGCTCCATGGAACAACCCATGTGGGACAAAATCAAAGCCACCATCCTCTATCTGCGAGCCGCAGGTTTACGCGTCGACGGGCTCGGCTGGCAGGCACACATCGACGTCGGCTGGGAGAATAAGAGCGACAACCTCAGGCATCTCGGCCAGCTCATCGACTGGGCACACGCGAACGATTTAACTTTCCACATCACCGAAAACAACGTGTGGCTTAAAGATAAAGAAAAAGACTACGACGCCCAGGCCAGAACTTTCGGAGCCATCGTCAAAACACTCGTGGAAAAATCCACCACCGGCGTCGTCACCTGGAATGTCTGGAACATCAGCGATGGCGATTCATGGTCGCAGATGGCGGCGTACAAAGGCTGCATCCTGTACGATGATTTCAGCGCCAAGCCCGCCTATTACGCGATCCAAAAAACGCTGATGGAGGGTGGAGGCAAGTAGTTCTTCGTGGGGAACATACCAGGGGTCAGCCAATCGACAGACCGCATCATTCCGGTTCATCCGGTGATTTCGCTGGCGACCGAAACAGCCTGGCATCGGCCCAGTTCGCCATGTCGCTGATATAGCCATCCCCTGCGTCTGTAACGACAAGTTTCAGACGGCGCACACCCTTGATGGACACATCCAGTTTTTTCACTTCACGCAGACCGTGCATCACGCCGCTTTCATAAAGCAGTTTGTCATCGCCAAACAGCTTGAAGACGACCGTGCCATTGGCTTCGGCGCCGTAAAGTGTTGCCGCGCAGCGCTGATAGCGCCCGTCCAACGAATAGACAATTTCTGACGGCGCATGTGTTCCGATCCCTCTTGGCCACGCACGAGGCCCCGCGCGCAGCGCGTTGTTCTGAACATCTCGATTGCGACGCGGCAGCCCATCTTGATTGTGTGTCCAACCAGCCCGTGCCGAACTCCAACGCAGGTCACTCAGATAATCCCAGTCGCGAAGCCCCTGGTCACCGCTCGGCTCGGGCGGCTCGGGGAGCTTGACCTGTTGGCGTTCTGCGGGAGTGCCTCGCAGGGAAAGAAGGTCGGCGCGCGGGCGCCTCGACATTGCGTCGCGAAGTTCCGTGAGCGCCACCAACATTCGTTGAAAATCCGGATCACTCTCATCGGCAAAGACGATCTGCCCGCACCGCTGCCATCCACCAGCCGACCGCGCAAGCGGAGCCTTCAATGCACGGCTCATCCTGACATCATGACGGTTCATCGTGCGCCACCACGTACCCAGACGACCGTCGTGATCGGCATGACATGTGACGCACCGTTTGGCGTAAACCGAACGGAGCTTCTGGTCGATCGTACCCGTGAAGATCCTGCGGTTGTTCGTGTAGGTTTCGTATCGATCGTAATAGACGGCATTGGTGTCAATCCAGATCGCGAGTGTCTGCCATTGCTGATCGCTCAACGAAACGCCATGGTGCCCCGCCAACAGGAGCTTCATGAGTTGCGATCGGTTCGATCCGTAGGTGTACGGGGCCTGGGGGAGAACATCGTCTGGATGATCCCAACGCATCGCGTTAGCGACACTTAGAAAGGGCAACAACTCCTCATAGCTGATGGCGAATTGGTCGGTCAGATCGTCCGTGAGAATCACGTGGTTGCTTGTTCGATCGTGAGAGTGGCAGCGGATGCATTTGTCATTCAACAAGGGCTGCACGTCACGCAAATAGCTGATCGTCCTGGTTCCCCACGGAGGCGGAGCGGGATGGCTTGGCGAGCGGAGAGACGCTGTCGCCGACCGGTTGGGCGGCGCTTGCACGCGAGACTCGTGACAGCCAATGCATGTGCGCTGTTCATTCGGCTTCAGACAGACCACGCTCCGCATCCGTTGGATCTCTCGCTGGCCCTCATCCAGCACCTCGAAGTACAGATTGCGATTGGCCGGCACGGTGAAGTGCGCAGAGCCGTCCGATTCGATCGGGACGGTCCCGAAAACCCGCTTGATCGTGTAGATGCCTGTCCCCGAAGTACAGATAACGCCGCCGGTGGGAACACCTATTCGCGGGACATCTTCCAGGATGCGCAGGTACTTCGCCGTTCCTCGCGGCACATCCGTCAAACCACGATAGACATCCAGCAACATGAGCGTTGCATCGGCCTGGATGGTATCCGAGCCGCCTGGGGACGGTGCCAAAACAGCGGGGCGAGGACGCGGAACAAGCGGGATGGGTTCGGCGCACGAGATCTCCGGATCACGGTAAACGAGTGCCAGGTTGCCGTGCTGATCGCCGACATAGATCGCCCAACTGTTTTCCAGCCAGGGCAGCACCGTCGGAGTGTGCGAGCAGAGGAACGCGGTCTCCGAGAGTGGTCGCGGGTCGCTGAACCAGCCGCGACGGCTGTCCTCAATCTTCTCGCCAATGATGGGAACGCCTGGCGTCAACACAGTAACCGGCGAAGGACCGTCCAGGCCACGAGCCACATCGATCAGTCCCAGCGGACCGTGAGTCTGGCCGTGATGTCCGGTAAACAAAGCCATGATCTTGTTCGAGCCCGGGACCGCTCGGGGGAACATAACAACATTGGGCCGAATCGTCGCGTTCCCATAGTAGGGCGCGGCATGCGTTCCATCCGGATGGATCGTGAACAGGTCGTGCAGCGACGTCACGCTTCGCTCGTTATACTCCCAACGGTTGTAGATGATGCGGCCGTCGGGCAGAACCGACGGATTGAACTCGTTAAACACATTAAAGCCAAGCTGCCGGATCCCCGATCCATCGGCCCCCATCGTGAACAGACTGGCGACGTGGATATTGCTGCCGCACATGACGATCTGGTCGGCCCGGTCCGAGGTAAAGCCGATCTGACCATTGGGAACATAGAAGGGCTCGCAATCGTTATTGGGACTGGATGTGAGCTGCGAAAGGCCATCCCCGTGCACAGTGACTTCGTAGAGGTTGTAATTCTGCGTCGCGTCAACCCGGCCCAGAGTCTCGCCGGGAAGAGGCTTCGCTCTGTCTGAGCCGTTGCCAAAAGAAAACACGAGCCGCGATGCATCCCAATTCAGGCACACGTCGCGATAGACGCCCTCTGCAAGTGAGTCGACAATGGGCGTCAGCAAGCCGTCCGGACGCACGGGAGAAAGACTATAGATGCCGCCGCCCGGGCGATTGTAGCAATGGTGTGCATCCATGAAGGGCTGCTCAGAGAAGAACGGTTTTCGCTTAACCAACAGCATCCGTTCAAAATCAATGCGGCTCAGCAACAGCTCATCGCGCAACTCGCTGGCTTCGACGAAAAGCTGCCGCCAGGCTTCCCCGAGTGCCTGCGGATTAACGGAACCGGAACGGGCCACGCGGTTGCGTAGCTGCGTAAGCCGCTCGGCAGCGTCCTCATCCGGATCGTCTGCGAGTATCTGTTCGACACCCCTCAGCACGGCAGGGACGTCTTCCACATAAGTCAGCAACGGCATCCAATACGACTGCCCCTGGACGTCGATCGACACCACCAGCAGACCGCCACCGGGAACGGCGAGATCCACATCAAACAAGAGCGACTCACCGACAGCCGTCGCCAGCGAGATCTTCCTTTGCGCAACATTCTTCTCCGCGACGGCACCGGATGATTCTCGCCAGAACAACTGCAATCGAACTTCACAATCAAGCGGTTTGTCCCGGACGTTCCGCAGCGAGATTGCGATCGGATTCTCGCCTTTTCGCGAAGTCCAGGGCCTTTCAAACTGCATCGCGAATGGCGCTGGTTCGGGGTGCAGCGTCGTCAACGAATCAAATTTTCGTTCGTAGCTGTGGTACCACTGATTGCGGCCACCGCCGCCCGGATGTTTGTAGCCTGCCACGATTTGATCGACGGACAGGAATCGGTCCTGCTTGTCCTGGCGGTCGTCGCTTCGCAATCGCCGCCATTCCACGTTGGTCCCCTGAACCCGCAACTGCACGACTGCGGAGTGATCCTTGAGCGGCAGCAGGGCCAATGGGATTGGGTTCGGCCACTCGACAATCTGTCCATCAGTCGGGACGGGCAGAACCGGTGTGCGTGAGGCGTCTTTCGGCGAGTTGGCTTCCCGATGCGCGAGTATCGCCTCCCAATCATCGATGGCGCTGAGCGACTCGCGGAAGTACCAATCTCGCCGCGCGACGTCATCATTCGGCGGCGCGGCCTGCGTTTGAAACGTCGTCAGAATCATGAGCACCGAGATGGCACTGAAGCAGATCCGAGTCTTGCCAGACATCTTCGTTCCTCCGCAGGTCCACTCGCAGCGTGCCCCCTCAAACGCGGTTGCTACTTCGACTCCGTTTCGCCAAACAGGTTTCGTTGAGTAACGAGTGTCGCCGGACACGCGACTCGAAAACCGACGTTGTAGACGCGTTGATAGGGGCGATAAGGTAACCGCATGGACGATCGAGCTCGCAGAGGACGATCTCGCCACGAGCCACCACGGACCATTCGCAGTGCGTGCTCCGACATTCGGTTGCCGCCCGCGTCGTCGCCATCGACGTGTTGCCTTGCGTCAGCAGCAGAAGAGGGAGAGGAAGAAGTCCACTCCCAGACGTTTCCATGCATATCGTGCAGGCCCCACGCATTGGGTTGGAAGCTCCCGATTGCGGCGGAGACCAACTGCCCGTCGTGGAATCGATCTGAACGTGGAATCCAGTCGTCGTACTTCGTGGGCGTCCCCAGTGGCACGTTCTCCTTCTGATACGGATGACTGACTGCGTCACGTAGTTTCTGATCTGCCAGGTTGGCGAAGGCAGAGAAGTCCGATTCCAGATCGCCAAAATGGAACGCTGTGGCCGTCCCGGCTCGGCAGGCATACTCCCACTGCGTTTCGCTCGGCAGCGAGAATTCGCAGCCAGTCCGTTTGCTCAACCACTCGCAGAAGGCGACGCTTTGGTGCCACGATACGCGGACAACCGGCTGCTGCGGTTGGTTGAGTGGCCACCCCTGCACGCCGAACTGCATCGCGTGGCGAACCTCGTGCCGGCTATCATGCTGCGAGTCAAACTGTGCATACTGCTGATTCGAAATCTCGAACTGGCCCATCCAAAAAGCGTCCACCGCTGCGCGACGTTGAGGTGACTCGTCGGCGTAACCACCTTCGCTCCCCATCACAAACTCGCCCGCCGGAACAAGCACCAGATTCAGCGTGATGTCGTCACCGAGTTCGATGCTGTGCCGCGTCGGCGATTCGGTCGCGTTTTGCCTCTGCTTTGCGCGATCTGAGTCGAGCGGCCAGCCGGCAATCTTTGGCGGTGAAGGTGAGGTGCGTTCGATGGCCTTGTAGGAAACGGGAATAATCTTCTCACGAGTCTCCGGACCAGTCCACTCCAAATCGACGTCGACGTGGGCGTATCGTTTGAGCATGGTTCTTCGCCGTCGAGCAAGAGGTTCCACGCGTTCCCTGCCCGCGATTGTCAGCCAGGAGCCATGGTACGGAGCGTTGAGATCGATCCAGGTGACAAGACGGTCCCGGGATTCTTCGTCCAGCTGGACGCCATGATGCCCCTTTTCAAGTAGCTGAACGAGCTGCGTTGTGCTGGCATGAAACTCCATCGGTGTCAAAAGATGGTAATCGCTCTCCAGACCCGGTCGCCGTACGAATCGCTGCAGGTTCGCGTAGGCCACCGAGAACTTCCCCGCGTCTCGCCCGCCATGATGGTAGCGGCTGTCATAATCGTCGATGAACTGCGTGCCGCGAAGGTCGAGTGTCATCTGGCCGTCTGCCAGTGGCTGGCCCTGATGGCACTGAACACAATGTTTGTCGATCAGTGGTTGCACTTCGCGCTGAAAGCTGAACCCCCGCGCTGGCCCATACCACGGTGTAATCTCGCGAGGCTTGTCGATGGTGGCTCGAGTAAGAAGGTTGGGCGTCGCCGCGTTCTGATGCTCGTGACATCCGACGCAGGACAGCACTTCGCCAGGCATGCCCGTAAACCAACTTCGCATGACCTGCAGAGCCTGTCCCCGTTCATCGAGCGGCTGCACGGAGATGGGGGTATTGGCAGGCACTCGGAACGATGCGGAACCGTCGTCTTCGACCGGGACAGTTCCCAGGATGCGGCGCACGTCCCACGGTCCTTCCAGGCCAACCACTCCCTGCGGCCCCCCCATTCCCGGATAGTCGTAGGAATAAGTAAACAGCCGCAGCGTCTTCACCGCTCCACGAGGAATCCCGGCCAGCCCAGGCCCTCGATAGACGTCAGCAAGAAACACAACACTGTCATCCCGAGCCAGATCCACACTGTCCGGTCGAACCGGTGGCTTCGCACTCCTGCGAATCGGAATGGGTTCAAGCAGTGCACTGCCTGGCTGTTCTTTGATCAACACGATGTTGTCGAAAACATCGACCAGATAGATGCCCCAAAGGGAGGACGCCGAGGGTTGGCAAGCCGTAAGAAAGTACTTGTCGCTCAGCGGATACGGATGCAGAAATTTCGGCCACGATGCGTCCACAAGTTGGTCATCGATGCGAGGTTCGACCGTCTTTCCATAGCCCGGAATGCGTTGAACGACTCCGCTCGCCTCGTGCTGGCCCTGTGCCGGATCAAGGACAACCAACTCTCCCATGCGACGTACGCCGTGATGGCCGCTGACAATCGTGATGACCTTGTTCGCTTCTCCGGGAATCGGCCGCGTGTAGTACATGGCATTGGGCCAATACGAGTTGCTGCCGTAGACGGACGCCTGCTGAGTGCCATCGGGATTCATCTGAAACAGCAAACGGCTGTGCGTATGCGGAGTATCCGTGTACTCCCATCGCGTATAAAGCAGACGGCCATCGTTGGTGACAGTCGGACACCAGTTGTGCTCCTGATCGAAGCAGAGTTGCCGCACATGAGCACCGTCAGATGTCATGCTGTACAGGTTCGCCACGGCTGTGCTGCCGTTGACACACGGCACGCTGGCAAAACTGCGAGTCGAGCTGAAGATGATCCGACCGTCCGGCAAGTAGCAGGCGTCGTAATTGTCGACGTCATTGTATTCGCCGTCCGTCACCTGGCGGAGTCCCGTTCCATCGATCCCCATCTCGAAGATCTGCCATCGGTCGTGCGTGCCGATGGACGAGAAGAGCATTCTGTCTCCATCGAAATGCAGATCGACGTCGCCCACAAAAACAGGTTGTTCAGGCTTATGGAGTTTCGTCAGATCGGCCTCGGGAAGACGCAAATGCAAACGGGCGATCGAGTCATCATACCCGCTACGCGGTAACGCGCTATTGCCCTGCCAGTTCTGAGGCAGACCCAGGTGGGGTGAACGGATGCTGCGTTTGACCACGAGCAACTGATCGAAGTCGAGTAGTGGACTGGCCAGCAACAGCTCGCGTTGCAGAGCCTGAAGCCTTGGCAATCGTTGTAGGGCCGTCTCGTCGCCCCCGTCCAAAGCCTTGCGAAGCTCACTGCTGAGTTGCTCGATTTCGTCAAGACGAGCGACAGCATCATCTTTCTGAATGTACTCTTCCGGAAACTGCCCGGTGAGATCCTCAACAGCACGGCGCAGGGCCATAACGTTGACCAACTCGAGAGCAGCGTGGCCCGCTTGAAGACGAACCCGACCAGCTTCCCGCGCTCTTCGTTCATCCAGACTCGGTCGAGTCAAACGCCATCCCGCGGGGAACGGGACCGATGACGCCATGCGAATGGCGCAGATGTGTGGCATGCAATCCTGTCGTCGTAGCGTAAGCGTGTGCTTGCCCCTGGTGATGTGAACCGTGCACTGCTTCTCCCACTTAGCGTGATCGGTCTGCCAACTCCCTGTCACCGTGGCGACCCCGACATGGACCTGCCTGCCATCAAGCAAAATCGTGACCGGCCGTGAGTCAGCGGCGGTATATAAGATGGAAAGGTCAAAGTCCGCCTCAACGGGAAAATCGATTTCGTAATCCGCCCGGTTGGGATACTCGCCTCGGTTCCAGATGCACGGATGAAGGTTCGCGTACGAATCGCCTCGTTGACTCACGCGAAGATTGCTCGAATCGAAGTCGTGCGCTTCGATGGTGAACTCTGAAGGCTCTGTCGCCCACGCCGAAGGCGCCATCACAAACAGGAGCCACAACTGGATTGCCCAACGTCTGTGTGTTCGCATTGCTCGGACCGTCCTTTACGAAGCAGAACTGATAAGGCAAACGCTGCTCGCGCTCCCGCCACGCGTTGGCTTCGAAATCCCGAAACCTCCCTGCGAGTCTGCGTTCCGTACACGCCACTGCGATTGACGAAGACAAGCCCCTTCAGCCAACGAACCAAGGGCTTTGTCACAGCCAAAAAACGGGGTTGAATCGTTCTCCGGAAAAGGGGGTCAGGTACCAAAAATGCGAAGCACCCTTTGGGCCGTTCCGGTTTTGGGTACCTGACCCCGTTTTCCTCGCCAACCCTGGAACATGGTTCTGACAAAGCACTACTGTCGCTGTGGTCCCATCAACGACCCGACGCCAGGGGCAATCATCGCCGAACAAACATGTATTGTACTCTAACCTGTTCCACTGACAATAAACAACCGCTGTCATGAATCGCTCACCGCTGGGTGTCGTCAGGAATTGTGGTTTCGTGCGGTGAGGGGCTTCTATGCCTGCCTGGTAACCCGAAGTGTCAGCGAGGGACGAACGGGGAAGTTCTTCCATCCTCGTGCATGCGCCTTACCCAGACACTCAATCAGATTTGACGACACGCCACCGAAGACTCAGTGCATCTGGACGGCCCCACCGAAACTGGTACCATGGATGATCGCGGTTCACAGCGCATTCCATCGTGCCACGACGGACTCTACAGGACGACCGGTGGGTTCGATGAGCATACAACTGCGTGAGACCAACTATGTGAGCGGCTGGGACTAACAACGCAACGCACGGAGAGCATCATGCCCGATTTTGACAACTTGAGGAAAACGCTGCTGTGCCAGGGCGAACCGAAGCGAGTTCCCTCGTTTGAGTTCTCAGTCGACGAAGTCATCAAACGACAGTTTCTTGGCAAACCCGCGAACACTCTGGACGCGGAAGCCGAATTCTTCATGAAGGCGGGCTACGATTTCGTTCCGATGACGATCGGCATCCGGCAGACGACCCGCGGCGAAAAGAGCGGAATCATGGGATCGAAGCCGGTGCAAACCGGCGTGCTTAAGCCTGCCCAGGCGCAGTACAATCCGTTTCAGGAGGAAGAGAGCACGCGGATGTGGGCCGAGGAAGGGGAAGGGATCATTCAGGACGCTGCTTCCTTTGAGAACTATGACTGGCCTGATCCGGATGGATTCGACTATAGCTCGGTTGAGTACATGGGCAAATTGTTACCGGCGGAGGCCAGGGTCATCGTCAGCGTCGGTGCCATCTTCACCGCGTCGTGGATGTTCATGGGCCTGGAATCCTTCTGCATCGCACTGGCCGATGGGAATGAACTGGCTCCGCGACTGATCCGCAAGGTCGGCGAGATTCAGATGCGCGTCGTCGAAAACCTGCTGCAGCTCGATTGCGTCGGTGCCATCAGCATGCCGGACGACCTGGGCTATACAACGAGCTACATGATCAACCCCAGGACTCTGCGGGAGCTCGTCTTTCCGTGGAACAAGCAGATTGGCGATTTGGTCCACGCCCGCGACCTGCCCTACCTTTGTCACTCTGACGGACGCGTCTACGAAGTGATCGACGACTTGATTGAATGTGGCTTCGACGCGCTTCATCCGTGCGAACGTGCCTCGACAGACATCGACAAGGTCAAAAGCAAGTACGGGGGACGGCTGTGCCTGTGTGGCAACATCGACCTCGATTCCACACTCACGCTGGGAACGCCCGAAGAAGTGGAAGAGGAAGTCAGGATGCGCATCCGTACCGTCGGCCCGGGAGGCGGCTTCTGCTGCGGCTCGTCCAACTCCGTGCCCGAATATGTGCCGTACGACAACTACATAGCCATGATTGAAACCGTGGCGAAGTACGGTGACTACCCCATTCGAGCCTGAGTCCGGTCGAGCCTGAGTCCGATCAGCGCGAAACTCGCGATCAATTGTGCGAACACGCGTACGCGGTCAACGCCCGCACGTTCTCGATCGGAGTATCTCGCGGGACCTCGCAGCCGGCTCCGACGATGTACCGGTTGCCGGCCTGGCGATGACACGCTGCGATCGATTCGGTCACCGACTCGGGCGTCGCATTGCGCAGCGCTCGAACGGGATCGATGTTGCCCAGCAGGATCTGTTCTGGCCCCATGGCTTCGCGTGCCAGGTCAACGGGTGTGAAATAGTCCAGGTCAACGATCTCGCAGCCCAAACGGCCCATGCCGTCAACGATCGAGCTTGTTCTGCCACAGATGTGCAATCGCACACAGGCTCCCATTGCCCGAATCCCGTCCACGAGTCTCTTTTCATAGGGCCAGACAAACTCCTCGTAGAGCTGTGGGCCAATCAAAGACGCAGCGGCATCTCCGACGCCGATGATGTCCGCACCGGCGTCGACCTGAGCTTGTGCATACGGCAGCGCCATTCTCAAAGTGAAGTCAAATAATTCGTGAATGAAGGCGGGGTCATCGTAGAAATCGAGCATCAACGTGTTGATCCCGCGCAGGTCCGCTCCTTCGGCACACGGACCTTCCACCCAACCCATAATCGCTTTCTCGTGACCAACGCGAGCCTTCATCAACTCAAGGGATTTGACGGCGGCATGCATCCGGCCGCCACCCAGGGGATCGGGAACATCCAATTCGGCCAGCTTCGCTTTGTCGGTCAGCAGGGCATCGCTTTCGATAATCGCCGCCGGCTGATCGTCGTAGAATTCAACATGCGCCCCGCAGTCACAAGCTTCTCGCGCTGGATCGGACATGTTGCAAACAATGTCGAAATCGAATTGCTCGGCAGTGTGAATCTGCGCCTCGGCCAGAACGCGAAAGTCCTTGACGTATTCGCCATACCTGACGCCGATCTGGTCGGCGCAGAACATCATGACGACCGGCATCAGCGGCAGACGATCCACTTCCTCGCCATTTAAGATTGCCAAAACTCGTTCGCGACCGTTCATGTGCTGAGACCTGATGAGCGGTTATCGCTAACCGCTTTGAACCAATGAAACCGAATGCCCTGCAGTATAGCTGCAAAACCAGCAACTTGCTTCGAAGAACATACCAGGGGGCAGTCCTGCAACGCCACAAGTCAGTGGACCATTTTAGTGCCCGCTATTTGTGGTCAAAGGATCTTCCGGATACGTACTTTGCGGAACTCGATCCGAGTTTCCTTGCTTTGCAAACCGATATGGCCGTCTGTGCGTAGCAGTCCGGGGTGCTCCTCTTTCACCTCGTCGGAAAACCGAGTTAGATCGACGTCCTGAACGACCCGGTCTTTGACGGTTACACGACAGCGTTCACGGACGCAGTGAATACTCATTCGATGCCACTCACCAGGCTTCCTGGTTGCGTCGCGTGATGGAGGGGAGACGTTATAAAGTGCACCCATGTGACGGTCGGGTGTAAGCTTCTCCTGGAGTTGCGAATCGGACATGTCGGCAATCTGGATCTCGTTGCCCATGTAGGCAGGGCTCTTTTTCACAAGTGGTGTGCGAAAGAAGACGCCGCTGTTGCAACCGGCTTCGAATCGAAATTCCACCTCCACCTCAAAGTCAGCGAACACGCGCTGGTGTGCGATCCAGGTTGCGTTTCCTTCCTTACGGCCAGTGTTGATCAGTACGCCGTTCTCGACCTTCCAGTTCGTAGAGGTCCCGTTGACACCTTCCCAACCAGTCAGATCCCTGCCATTGAACAGTGAGATCCATGGCCCATACGTTTCGGTAGCCGTCAGGTTCACCAAAGGCCACAGCGTCACCGCTCCTGCGGGGAGGCCGACGTTTCTCATGAATCGGCGGCGTGAAATACCGACTCTCGTCGGCTTGCTGTTTGAGCCTTCTATCATAGAACAAGTCGGTTTTGAATCAGAGAATTGTTGTCTTCTGGCTTTGGCAGGTTCGAGTTTGGGAGATTGGCAGAGACTTATTGTATCCAGAAATTAAGCACGCCTTCAATCATCAGGTGGATTGCTATTGGGGAAGTTCGCGTCCTCGCATTTCACCAGACTGATCGGCGACGACCGCGGCGCCTTGTGCCACCGACTGGGACGTCTGGCGACCTGCAAAGGACAACATCACGGTGAGGCCAACGGCGATCTATGACACGTGATCTACTCTCCCGCGATATTAGCGACGTGACCTCGCATCACTTCCTGCAGTTCGTCCACGATCCCTGCATGTTCCCTGGCGACATTCGTCTGTTCACCGATGTCATCCTTCAAGTTGGCGAGAAATAAATCGTCGACTTGTACTGACTCGCGGCGATCCGATTTATCAGTCGCATTGCCAAGTAGTTTCCAGTCGCCTTTGCGGACGGCCCATTGAGCGTTCCTGCCTTTCCCTAAAAGCCAGAAGAAATGATCATGCTGACTTTTCGCGTCAGCCGATTCCAGAACCGGCCACAGACTTCTTCCGTCGTAATGGCGATCGGGCAGATCAGCTCCGCACAATTCGGCGATCGTCGGGAACCAATCGCAGCCGGTTGCCAGCTGGTCTCGGACTTCGCCTTGTGGGATTCTTCCGGGCATCGAAGCGATCGAAGGAATGCGGATACCGCCCTCAAACAGACACGCTTTCGCACCCCGGTAGGGACCCGCGTTTCCACCACCCCAAAAGGCTCGTTCTTCGGTCGAGTGACCATGATCGGATTGGAAGACGACCAGCGTGTTGTCGCGGATCCCTAAGCGATCAAGTGTTGCGATGAGTTCACCGACTTTTTCGTCTACTGTCGAGACAAATTCAGCGTATTGTCGACGTGGCGATGGCAGTTTCTCGTAAAGCTCTCGCCATTTTGCTGTGCCCTGCATCGGATAGTGTGGCGCGTTGATCGCCCAGTATAGACAGAACGGGTCGTCGCGGTTGGCTTCGATGAACCTGTTGCCTTCGGCCACCATGAGATCCAGAAAGAACTGACCATCCATGTGGATCTCTTTGCCATCGCGCCACAGATCGTGACGATTTGGGCCGACCCAGTAGAAGAAGTGCGAGTAGTTATCAATGCAGCCACCCATGTGCCCGAACGAACTGTCAAAGCCCTGGCCATTGGGCATCGTTTCGGGCGTGTAGCCAAGGTGCCATTTACCGACATGCCCGGTGCTGTATCCGACTGACTTCAGCATCTCGGCGATCGTGATTTCCGTCGACGGCATTCCAGCCACACCCTTTGTCGACGACACATTGCCAGGCACACCCGCTCGTGCCGGAAACCGACCGGTCATCAAACCGGCTCGCGAGGCGGAGCAGATCGCAGAGGGCGAATACATCTGCGTGAATCGCACACCCTGGCCAGCCAGTTTGTCGAGGTTAGGCGTGTGAAGGTCCTTGGACCCGTAACAATTCAAATCAAGGCTGCCCTGGTCGTCGGTGTAAATCAGTACCACGTTGGGTCTGGCGTCGACCGCTTGCAACTGGCTGACTGGAAATTGCACAACCACGAAGGAAACGAGGGCGGTAAGCACAATCAGGATACGGTTCATGGAAGACAACTCCCTGGGAGAACATTGCGAGTCTTGCCTGGAACGCACGCGCCATCGCGACATCGAACCGTTGGCTGTGAATCTGCGGGCCATCAGTCTAACTGGATAGCACTGGTCTTTGCACCATGCCAGTGGTAGAGTCGGATACACCGGCAATCTCTTACTGCATCGACTCGCATAAGGATAAGGTCCGGGCATTGCTGAACTTTCAAGCCCCTGAGTCACCAGACCGACAGGCCAGCTCACATCGACTGTCTGCCGAATCGATCCAACCCTTTCGGAACGGACCCGATCATCCATGCCTTGCCTGCCCTCGCGTATTTGTTCGTGCAACGGAGCTACTCGAACGCTCCGATTAAGGAGTCTTTTCATTTCCGCGGTCATGCTGGTCAGTCTGCTCTCAGGGCCGGTTACGGGACGAGCGAGGGAATTGCATGTTTCGCCACGTGGAGAAGATTCGAACATCGGGACAACGACGAGCCCTTTGCGTACCCTTGCCGCGGCGCAGGCGATGGCTCGGATGGTCACCGGCAGGGAACCGGTCACAGTCGTACTGCATGACGGCGTCTATTACCTGGAAAAGACGCTGGTCATGACCTCCCGCGACTCTGGCACTAAGGTGGCGCCGGTGATCTACCGTGCGGCCAAAGGAAGCAAGCCCGTGGTTAGTGGCGGGCTGAAGTTGAATCTCGCATGGAAGCCACATCAAGGCAGGATTCTCCAGGCAGAGACTCCCCCCGGGACCTGGATTGACCAACTGTTCGTCAGCGGCAACCGCCAGCCGATGGCTCGTTATCCCAATTACGACCCTGAAGCAAAATACTACAACGGTGCCTCAGCCGATGCATTCAGCCCGCAGCGAGCGGCGCGCTGGGCCGACCCTGCCGGCGGCTTCATTCACGCCATGCACGCACATCATTGGGGCGGCTACCATTATCGCATCACCGGGAAGAACGCCGACAACACAGTGACTTACGAAGGCGGCTGGCAGAACAACCGCCAGCTGGGGATGCATAAGCAACACCGCTTCGTGGAGAATATCTTCGAGGAGCTCGACGCGCCTGGCGAGTGGTTTCATAACGCGAAGACCGGGACGCTGTACTACTATCCGGCTGCGGACGTGGACATGAAGACCGCTGTCTTCGAGGTTGCACGTTTGAGGCATCTTGTCGAACTGCGTGGAAGTCAGGCCAAACCGGTCGCTCATCTCACCCTGCAAGGCCTTATCTTTCGCCATGTAGAACGAACCTTCATGGAGACCAGGGAACCGCTGCTGCGAAGTGACTGGACGATCTATCGCGGCGGCGCAGTCGTGATCAGCGGTGCGGAGGATTGCTCGATTACCGATTGCGAATTTGATCAGGTGGGCGGCAATGCAGTCTTTGTAGATAACTATAACCGCCGCATCACGGTGCGTGGGACTCACATTCATGGCGCTGGTGCCAGTGGCGTCTGTTTCGTAGGCGACCCCGACGCGGTTCGCGATCCCCTTTTTGAATATGGTCAAAGGCAGAACTTCGCTGACATCGACAAGACGCCCGGCCCCAGGACTGATAATTATCCAGATGACTGCCTTGTCGAAGACTGCCTGATCCATACGGTCAGCGTCGTTGAGAAACAGGCCGCTGGCATACAGATATCGATGTCGCACGGAGTCACAGTTCGACATTGTTCTATTTACGATATCGGCCGAGCGGGGATCAATATCAGCGAAGGCACTTTTGGCGGTCATCTGATCGAATATTGCGACGTCTTTGATACCGTTCGCGAGACCGGGGACCACGGCAGTTTTAACTCCTGGGGCCGGGACCGTTTCTGGTATCTGGGCGATGCTCCCGAAGATCAACTGCCGGAACTGGCGAAGCTGGACGCGGAGACGAACATCATTCGCAACAGCCGTTGGCGCTGCGACCATGGCTGGGATATCGATCTCGACGATGGTTCCAGCAACTATCGCGTCTACAACAATCTTCTGCTCAACGGTGGTTTGAAGTTTCGCGAAGGATTCAATCGAGTCGCCGAAAACAACATCATGGTCGGCAATTCCTTTCATCCCCATGTCTGGTATCCGAACAGTCAGGATATCGTTCGGAACAATATTGTATTTACCGAGTACAAGCCGATTCGCGTGCCCAAACCGTGGGGCAAGTTGGTCGACCACAACTTCTGGCATCAACCCGACGTCTCAGTTCCCCGCCCGGCAACTCATTTACAGGGACAATCGGGACGCGACCAACATTCGATCATTGCCGATGCCATGTTCGTCGATCCAGAATCGGGCGACTATCGGGTCAAAGAAGGATCGCCAGCGCTGAAGCTGGGCTTCGAGAATTTTCCGATGGATCGATTCGGCGTCCGGAAACCTGAACTGAAATCGATCGCCCGAACGCCTAAGTTACCGTCAGGGCAGAACAAGCTAACGCCAGTCGCCGCACCCATGCAGATGACATACTACTGGTTGCAGGCGACGGTGCGGACTCTGGTCGGTGAAGAGTTCTCCGCCTTCGGTGTCGACAAGGATTCCGGCGGCGTCCGGCTAGCCAGCGTTCCACGCGACTCCGAAGCGAGCCGGCTGGGTTTCAAGTCAAACGATGTGGTCCAGGTCGTTGATGGGAAACCAACAAAGACGATCGCCGATCTGTATCAGGTACGGGACGCGGCCGCCGGGAAGCCACTGGTCATCTCGCTGGTCCGTTCCCAACAAAAACAGACCCTGTCCGTTGATCGCTACACATTCGTTCAAAACGAATCGTCGGAGAGTGGCAGCTTCAAATTGGTGCCTCTTTCTGAAGGCTCGCGCATCTCTTCTCCCGGGTCGATCGAGAGCCGCCCTGCCACTGTGAATCAGCCGCTGTCCGCTCTTCTGGATGGAGAGCTGGCTGAAAACTATGGACCGGTGTTCCCCAATGGAGTCACAACGGGCCGCTACCGGATTGACCTGGGCGAATCACGGAGTCTGTCCGTTATCAACACCTGGTCATTCAACCAGAACGGAACTCGGGGTCGACAGAGTTACACGCTGTTCGGCAGTAACTCCGCGACAGATCCGGGTTGGCAGGTTGACGATCGGAGCAATTTCGATCCCATCGCGGTGGTGCATCCGTCGTCACAGTCAGAGGGGAAGTTCCGCGCCACCCGCATCCGTACCGCCGGCGACCGTTCCCTGGGTACCTATCGCTGGCTCATCTGGCAAGTCCATCCTGTCACCGCTATCCGGGAGAACAGCTCGTATCAGGAAGTGCAGGTCGGCAAACTCTCTGGTGATTGATCCGAGCGTGTATCAGCGTTGAGCTCTGCAGTGTCTCCCGCCGGTGATGCTGGCGTTATTGGGACACAACCGCATTGCACTCGCTATTTGCTTGGTCTCACCGTGTAGACGATCTCCACCTTTTCGATAAGGGCTCTTTGTTTCAGCTCCGGGAGGAGGACTTTCTTCCAGTCGTCGCTTTGATAAAAGGCGGCCCGTTCTTTCGCCATGTTGGCTTTGCTGGAAAACTGACGGCTCCATACAAACAAGTTCTCGTCTTCCAGAGTTCGGTAGGCACTGAGGATCTTTATCCCGGCTTTTTCCTGGGGCTTGACCAGTTTGTCGTGAAAGAATCGTTCCCATTCATCCATTTTTCCCTCAGCCACTTTGTAAACACGTACTTCAATTACGGGTTCTTCTTGATCGGCTGCTGAAGAATTGGAAAAGCTGCCAGATGCAAGGGCGACGCCCAAAAGAAGGAGTAGACTTTTTCGAGGGGAACGTATCATGGCTTGTCTCCTTTGTGTCGTTGATAACGAATAGCGATCTATGCTGCCAGTTCCCGCGAGTGGTGACTGCGGTGGTCGATTGATGTCGACGGGGACAGGCAGGATAGATCCGGCGCTGAACGAAGCCGACTTCGCGTGAATGGCGCTAATACGAATTCCATTCGAAGCAAAGCCTGCGTTGGATCAGTGTAGCCTATGGCAAGAGCGGGAAGCAACCGGTCACAGCCCGGCCCCTTCCACAAGTTGGAATGCCAGTGGTACAGAGCTGACCATCCAGTGGAGCGATCAGGAAGACATTGTCATTCTCGACGAGAACAACGCAGGTCGAACCATTCCGGTCGTCAAGCGAGACGGCAAAACTATCGGGGGCTGTGAGGAGCTGTTATAGCTAGTGGGTGTCCCGAAAGTCTCTCCGGCCAGTGATGCTCGTGAGGAACTGGCGTGAGGAGTGCCGAAGATTATAGCGATCTTCGTTTGCCACAGCGGCTAATACTCAACGAGGC
>JAAERP010000054.1 GCA_024230215.1 Fuerstiella sp.
AGCATTCGCCGGAAAAGGGGGGCAGGTACCAAAAATGCAAAGCACCCTTCGGGCCGTTCCGGTTTTTGGTACCTGACCCCGTTTTCCTCGCCAACCCTAAAACCTGGCTGTGACAAACCACTAGTTATCCAGAGCGTGCGAATCTGTCATGCGATCAACTTGTCGATCACCTTGCCGCCAAACTGGCTGAGGAGCTTGAAACGGCCGGCGTGGTAATACGTCAGTTTGTTGTCATCGAGTCCCAATAATCGCAGAAGCGTGACGTGGAAGTTGCGGACATGATGAACTTCTTCGACGGCCGTCATACCGACTTCATCCGTTGCTCCGATTGTGTGGCCGGCGTTGCAGCCACCTCCTGCCAGCCACATGGTCATGGCATTGGCATTATGGTCCCGCCCGTACGCTGTGCCGCCTCGAACTCCGTTGTCGGGCGAACGACCAAACTCCCCGCAACACACAACGAGCGTGCTCTCCAGGAGGCCCCGCTGCTTCAGGTCGGCGATGAGTGCGGCGATCGGCTGGTCGACTCCCCGAACCAGATTGCCATGGGCGCGTTCAATGTAATCGTGGCTGTCCCATGTGCCGTTGTAGAGCTGAACGAAGCGGACACCCTTTTCGACCATCTTCCGCGCCAGCAGACACTTGCGTCCGAAGGCGTCGGTTGCATCATTGCCGATACCGTACATCGACAGCGTCTTCCGGTCCTCACCTGACAGATCGATCGCGCCGGGAACTTCCGTCTGCATGCGGTAGGCCAGCTCGTAACTTTCCAACCGCGCCGACAGTTCCTGGTGATCCGGATGTTGTGCGGCATGCTGTCTGTTCATGCGACTCAATAAATCCAGGTTTCGTTTCTGACGGTCCGTCGATACACCGGCGGGAGGCTGCAGATCAAGAATGGGAGAACCAGTGGGTCGCAGCGGCGTTCCCTGGAAGAAAGCTGGCAGATAGCCATTGCTCCAGTTGGCTGCTCCGCCCTGCGGATATGACACTTCCGGCAGCACAAGAAATCCAGGCAGATCCTGATTGACTGACCCCAGTCCATACGTGACCCATGCGCCGATGCCTGGGTCACCCCCAAAGCGATTGCCGCAGTTCATCTGGTACATCGCTGTGGGATGATTGACACTGTCCACCTGACAGCCGCGGAAGAAGCACAGATCGTCAGCGACCTTCGGAAGATGAACCCAGTTTTCTGCCATATCAGCCCCGCTTTGTCCGTGCTTACGGAACTTAAACGGACTCTTCACAAAATACCGTTTGCCGCTTTCCATTGCGGATTTCTGTCTGCCCTCGCGAACGAACTCTTTGAGATGCACATCGTTCAACGCCGGTTTCGGATCGAAGGTGTCGATATGTGACGGTCCACCTTCCATCATCAGGAAAATGCAGTTCTTTGCTTTGGCAGGCAGATGTCCATCGCGTGGTGCGAGCGGGCTCTTTTTCGCGTTTGCATCGGCATCCTCGGCAAGCAGCGACGAGAGCGCAATACTGCCCAACGACGCGCCAAAGGTATACAGGGCTTCTCGACGGTTATTCATTTTTCGATCTCGACATCGTGTGAAATTGATTTGTGCAAACGACTACTCAGGCGGTGAGCGAGGAAAACGGGGTCAGGTATGGGTGCTTCCCACGAGCTCGAACGACCACATCTTTTCGAAAACTGCTCTAGTGCTTTGTCACAGGCAAAAGTCAGGGTGGGAGCATTCCGCGGAAAAGGGGGTCAGGTACCAAAAATGCACAGCACCCTTCGGGCCGTTCCGGTTTTTGGTACCTGACCCCGTTTTCCTCGCCAACCCCAAAATCAGGCTGTAACAAAGCTCTAGTACACATAAACGAACTCATTGGAATTCATGATCACCAGACAAACGTCGGACAACGCTCGTGTGTGACGATCGACACTGGCGGGTTGCAGATCGGGAACAAAGTCAGCGTTTGAATAGAGCCGCTCGGCAAAGCTGAATTTTTCGCCCGTGTTTTCTTCGACTGCTTTGCGGACGACTTCCAGCGGTGGTGTGGTTCCGGCAGGTGCTTCTTCAGGCAGTGCGGTTTCCGTTTCGTGCCAGTGCGCAAGCAACTCTTCCAGTTCTCGCGGTGAAGGCTCTCGCGAAAGCGCCAGCTGATAGCAGCGTACAAGTGCGGCTCGGTCGCTCTCGGTTTCCCGGCTTGCCCGTTCAGCCAGAGTCAACGCGCGTGTGTGCGTGTTCTGCCCGTTAAACAGGCTGAAGACCTGCGGCGTGACGGTCGATGCGTCTCGCTTTTCGCAGGAAAAATCAGGGGCCGGCGTATTGAATACTTCCAGAAGCGGGTTGGTCAGTCCCCGCAGCTTCAGCACATAGATCGAACGTCGGTGTCGTTGTTCGGGAAGTGGGTTTGCCGTCCACGCGGCCGCAAAGGTCCCCATCACCTGTCGCGGCTGAAGGGCGACTTCCTGGTTAATCTCAGGGCGACAGGGAATGCCGCCAGTTGTCGGGTTAAGTTCTCCTGTGACCGCCAGCATCGCATCTCGCAATTCTTCGGCAGTCAGGCGTCGCGGTTTGAAAACGGCGTAGCTGATGCCTTCCGGATCCAGTTTGCGAAGCGACTTTGTGTCAGGGTGGCGACCTGAGCGGCAGTACGCATCGGATGTCATGATGTGTTGATGCATCGTTTTGATCGACCACCCGTCGTCAACGAATGTCGCGGCAAGCCAGTCGAGCAGCGGCAGATGGGTCGGTCGTCTGCCCGTGGATCCGAAGTTGTTGGGGTTTCCGGCAATCGGTTCATCAAAGTGCCAAAGCCAGAGGCGATTCACAATCGCTCGCGTGGTCAGCGGGTTTTTTGAGTCAGCGACCCAGTTGGCGAAACCAGCGCGGCGGCCTTCGATTGTCACGGGGATCGAGGCCTTAACCTGGTCATTGATCACACTCAGAATTCCAGGCGAAACCTGCTGACCCGCTGAGAAGGGATCGCCGCCGGTAAGAATCGCCGTCTGTTCCAGCTCGCCTCGCTTCAATCGGTCGCCGGGAATTCGCGTGGGAGTGGTGACACTTTTCACACTCGTTGTCCGACCGTTGTAGACCGCCAGCGCATAAGGCTGGTAACGATCAAACTCCCAGCCCAGTCGTTGCAGGCCTTTGCGGGCAACACGCTCGCGTCCGAACTGTTCGGGCGTGAACGCGAACAGTTTCGGCGGGTATGCGTCTTCTTCAACTCCGGCTCTAGCTAGTGCGGACCTGGCCGCATTGAAGAGTCCGGTGCTCCGGCCGGCGGCTTTGAGTTTTTCGATCGCTTCGTCCCACTTTGCAGGCGAAACATCCTTCTCTCGGTGCCAGCGCTGCGCGTTCAGTAACAGCACCTGATCAAGTTCGACCAGCGTTTGCTGGTGTGCCTGCCGAATCTTCCTGAGATATGACTGCTCCCCGAAGCCGGACGTATTCTCGTCTTTCAGGAAGTCCGCCTTGCGTTCGGCCAGCTGTGTCGCGCTGAAGACTGCCTGAATGGAGTAATAATCCTTTGTGGGAACCGGATCGAATTTGTGGTCGTGGCAGCGAGCACACTGCAGCGAATGCGCAAGAAATGTCTCGCCAACGCTGTTCGTGACGTCGTCAAGGAATCGTTGCCGCGCAACCCTGGCGACCTCCATTCCGGTAAGCTCCCATGGGCCCATCCGCAGGAATCCCGTGGCGACGATCATTTCGGAATCATTCGGCGCGAGCTCATCACCAGCAATTTGTTCGCGAACGAATTGATCGTAGGGCTTGTCTTCGTTGAACGATCGAACCACATAGTCTCGATATCGCCAGGCATTGCCCCGTTCAAAGTCATTGGCAAAGCCGGACGAGTCGGCGTAACGGACCACGTCCAGCCAGTGTTGTGCCATCCGCTCGCCGTAATGCGGTGATGCCAACAGTCGCTCGACTACTTCTGCGAAGGCCGCGCGATCCGGCCGGCCATCTCTTACAAACGCTTCCACTTCCGCCGGTGTCGGCGGCAAGCCTGTCAAATCGAACGTTGCCCTTCGAATCAATGTGCTGCGATCAGCACGCGGAGCAACCGCCAACCCCTCGGGCGACGCCTGAAGAATCAACGTGTCAATCGGATTCCGCTTTCCTTCGACTTTCATTCGGGCGACCGGCTGGTAAGCCCACAACCCGGCCGGATCATATTTGCGATTTGTCCAGTCATGACCCAGACCACCCGAAGTTCTGACGGTAATCCCGTCCTCAGCCGACCACTTGCTCTGGTACTCTGTTTCGATCTCTCTTCGGCGTTCAACATCAGGCCAGACTGCGCCGGAAGTGATCCACTGCCGCAGCCACGTCACCTGTTTAACGGATAGCTGATCCACTTCCTTCGGAGGCATCTCGGACCAATCTTCGCCCTGGCGTGTTGTGGTCAGATACAGCGGACTCTGGTCAGGCTTGCCCGAGACAACGGAAGGATCGCCACTTTCTCCACCTTTCAGCAATCCGGCCATCGATCGGACGTCCAGCGCCCCTTCGATTTCTTCGGGATCATTTCCATGACAGCCCAGACACTTTTCGCGCAGCAATGGTCCAATGCGACGCACGAACAGAATTTCGGATTCCTCCGTGGTCGACTCCTGGGCATACGATTCCATGCCGGGCGTGGCTGCTGCGACGATTACGGTGAATGTTATGAATAGCTTTTGCATGATTCTCTTATCATAAATGATTACGCGGTCGACTGCACTCTCGCACGATTACTTCATAAAGCCGCTCGTGGTGGTCACATTCCTGCTGACTCAGTCGTTTTCGGGATCATCAAGCGCTAGCAGGTTTCGTAGTTCAGACGCCAACTTTCTCAGCAATTCCCTGTCGATGAGCACCTTCTGGTACTGTTGTTGGGCTTTGTCGCGACGGCAGTAGAACGTGTGCAGGGCACGTCGCGAACTCGACCCACTTCCGCGACATCACAAGGCTGACCGTCTGTATGACGTCATCCACAGCGAACCAATCCAGCCCCATCAACCGAATGAACGCGCGCAGACCGCGTTCGTGTCCGGAAAACAGCTGCGCAGAACCTTTTCATCAGGACTATTGGGGGTGTCACACTCCATTGGCAGTCTGAATCCGGCATCGACATCAAGCGGGACGGTACGTTCCAACCTGCAGCGTTTCACGCCGTAAAACTCGGTGATGTTTCCCGCGACAACTTCTACTTTGACCGCGCGATCAGCCCTTTCGCGCGGTTGGCGATTTCCACATCCTTTGTCACGGCCACAACTTTCGCCATTGCGTCCGCCACCGCCTTCGGATCGCTACCGACGATCCGTTCCCCTATCGTCACGGCTGCCTTGCAGGCGTCTTCACGAAGCGCCGGAGTCTTCAGGTGCGGTGTGATCATTCTCAGGCCCTGTACCAAAGGGAACCGCGTGACGGTGTCCAGCACCAGTTTGCGTTCCTCGTCCCGGGTCGCGGCGGCAAAGGCCAACTTGCTCATTTTCAGACGCTGACCGGCCTTCAAGCCGAACTGCCGAATGATACGGATGTAGCCACGCAGACAACGAACGCGGTATTTTGCGTTGCCCGTCTTCGCCAGCTCCAGCAGCACTGGGGCGGCATCCGGAGTCAGCCATTTTCCGAGCGTCTGTGTGGCGGCATCGGCAGCGGAATCATTGTTGCCCTCCGCAGCGGCCTGAACACCGGCCAGTGCCTGTTCGCCACCCACGTAGACCAGCAGCCCCATCAATTCAATTTGGTCAGCAGCCGATGCGCCGGCCGTTCGATCCAGCAGAACTTTGGATGCGGCACCACGGTTGCCCATACGCTGACTGGCTTTGCGCAGAGCTTCCTTCATGGGCCCGGCGGAAGCGGAATCCCCCATCGCCAGCATCCTGTCGACTAACTGCGGATAGTCTTTCAGTCCAACGGTCATGCCCAGGCCATCGATGGCGGAGTCCCGCAGTTCCGGATCGTCGGCCGAAACGTATTTCAGCAGCAATGGGATTACTCGGGTAATTCCGCGTCGACCGGCAACATCCACCAGCACCAGACGTTCCTGTCCATCGCCGTTTTCCAGCCGCTCAGCCAACTGGGCATCAACATCATCACCACCCAGCAACGCCAGACTTTCGCGCGCGGTTGTCGCCAGAGCTTCGTCGTCGGACACAGCTGCCTGCAGCAGGATGGACACCACGGAACTATCGCCCAACGCACCCAGAACTCGAACGGCGGCGATCTTCATACCAGCATCGTCCGAACTGGCCGCCTTGATCACCGTTGGCAACGCCGATGCATCACCACGATTGCCAAGCACATGTATCACCAGAATGCGGCGGACCGGCGACAGTGAATCGAGTTGTTGTACCAGTTGTCCGGTTGTGTCGGCGTCAGTCAGATTGTGCGCGAGTTCCAGTCCGATACGAAACAGTGCTGGATCATCATCATCCAGATAGGAATTCATCAGTTCGTTCACGTTTTGCGATCCGGAACGGATCTCGCCAAAGCGAGACGCCACGTTGATAAACTTCGGTAAGTCGGCCGACCGCAGGGCTGCCAGAACCTTCAGGGCATCCGCATTCTTTCCTTCCGTCAGCAACCTGTCCGCGGCTGTCAGGCAGGCGTCTGCCGCTGCCACGCGCAATGATGGCTTGCCACCTAACGCCTGCTGAACGGCCGAGATAGATTCGGACGTGGCCAGCGCACCCAACGCGGAAATCGCAGCCGCTGCAACCTCGTCATTTTCATTGCCCGCCACACCAACCAACGCGTCGACGGCCTTTGTGTCTTTACGGACGGCGATGGAATTGATCACACCGACAAGCTGCCGGCCCTTCAATGCGACCAGGGCGTCACGAAATGCCTGATCAACTTCGGAACTGGGATTCGATTCCAAAGCGAAGCGCGCGTAGTGCGACAGGTTTGGTTCGGCCAGTAACTTCGCCACCATGGGAACCGACTTTGACGTGCCGATGATCGCCAGCCGCTGGCAGGCTTTGGCTTTGTCAAATAATTCGGCATCGGAATTCAGGACGGCCAGCAATTGCGATTCGTCACCTTCCGCGGGCAGCGGCTGCTGCGCCAGTGCCACAGACGGCAAGGCCAGCGACATCATGAGTGCGGCGAGGGCATAACGGGAGCGAAGAATGTTCATTGGTCTTGTCGTTCCTGCGGGGGGATGAGTTCGGGTGTAGGTTACTGAGCGGCGCGAAGACAATTGAAAAAGTTGAAATGGGAACTGCAAAATGCAAAAATGTTAGTCGTGCGAAGCGTTGCTTGTGGAAGTGGTTGACTTTGGCTTCTGTTGATTTGCTTTCGCGGTGACGATTGATTTGCCGACGATATTACAAAGCTGTTGAACTTCATCGTGCAACGGTGAGATGCGACCTGCGGGCAAGAGTTCGGCTTTGACAATCAACTTGATCCATGATCGCGACTCACGAAGTTCCTTTAGCGCGATTGCCAATTTGTGAATAAAATCCCGCTTGCTCTCCGCTGCACAAGCCTCAGCATAATTGGGAGCTGGCGATGTTCCGCTGCGAACCAATTGTCCGGCAATATGTCGTGCCACTCGAGTGTCGGGCAATGCGTCCACGACTTTCCCCACACGAACGGCGAAGTCCAGTAGTCGATCTTCAAGGTCTTCACCTCTTCGATCCATAACGATCAACTCCAGAATTCACCGGCGTTGGTTGACCCCCGAACAGCAAATCTTCCCAACTCTCCAATTTGCCTTTTCCAATTCTCAATTTACCTTTTTCAATTGCCACCCGAGATCAAACGTGCCACGGTTCACGCATGGCACGCGAACGCATGCGATTGGCTTCTTCGTCGTTGGCGAATTCTTCCTTCACCGGGTCGAATGTCAGTTTTCGGCCCAGTTGCCATGAGATGTAAGCGGCGTGACACACGACGTGCGACTGCGCCACGACTGAAGCGTTCGCGTTCGTCAAAGCTCGCGTCTTCACGCAGTCCAGAAAATTACGAATGTGGGTTGTCGGATCCGTACCCGCACGATGGAAGACCGATTGCTGAGTCCGCAGTGGTTCCGGTTCCAGAATGAAGTTCCCGGAGTCCCCGGTTTCGATCCAGCCTTCGTCGCCTTCATAACGCACGCTGCATGTGCCCATGCCCATCCAGCCTTCGCTGCGCATCACCAGTTTCAGACCGTCGGCGTAATAACACTCCACGCCGTCGGCATTGGGAACATATTCGACCGGAGCAGTGTCATCTCTGCCGGCTGCCCACTGACACAGGTCGACCGTGTGCGAACCCCACTCCAGAATTCCACCGCCATGAAAATCGAAGTGCCCGCGCCAGCGACCGCGTACATATGCAGAATTATAAGGCCGCCACGGACATGCACCGAGCCAACGATCCCAGTCGCAAACGTCTTTCGCCGGTTCCGGTTCCGCCGGCAGCCAATGATGACTGGTGCCGGGCGGTCGTGTGTTGGCGTGAATGGTATGCAGCTTGCCGAGTCTGCCATCCTGCACAAGGTTTTTGGCAAATTCAAAGTTGCCAATCGTGCGTCGTTGGGTTCCCGCCTGATAAACACGGTTGTACTTGCGATACGCGTCGGCCAGAGCGCGGCTTTGGGCGATGGTCAGCGAACACGGCTTTTCGCAGTACACGTCCTTGCCGGCTTTAGCAGCCAGAATGGAGGCCATCGTGTGCCAGCGATCACCAGTCGCGATCAGCAGTGAATCGATGTCGTCCCGTGCAAGAATGTCGAACATATCCTGATACAGGACGCAGTCTTTGTTTTCGTACGTGCCATCGACCAGCGTCTTGACGGCCTCGCGTCGTGACTTTTGCAGATCAGCAATCGCGACAAACTGCACGTCGGGGTTGGCCAGAAAACACTTCAGGTCGGTGGTCCCGCGTGGTCCGATGCCCAGGCCGCCCAGGACAATCCGTTCACTGGGAGCCACAGCACCGCCGCGTCCCAGAGCGGATGCCGGCACAACCATCGGAGCCGCGAACGCAGTGCTGGCGGCGATCGCCGTCGTCTTTAAGAAATCACGTCGGTTGCTGGCGTTCATAGTGTGCTCTCCAAAAAAGTGGACACAAAACTACTATTGATTGGATGATTATGTAGGTCAGGACCTGTCCTGACAACGATGAACGCGCCAGGAACAGGTCCTGGCCTACGGTTAACGGGACTTCCGTGCTCTCCAGACGGCGTGTTCACTTATGTAGGTCAGGACCTGTCCTGACAACGATGAACGCGCCAGGAACAGGTTCTGGCCTACGGTTAACGGGATTTCCGTGCTCTCCGGACGGCGTGTTCACTTATGTAGGTCAGGACCTGTCCTGACATCGATTAACGCGTCAGGACAACAGGTTCTGGCCTACGGTTATTGGGATTTCGGTACTCCCCAAAGTGCATCGCGGGAAACGGAAACGGAAGCCATGAGTTTCTTTCCATGCGGGACCGCAGTTGATTCGGTTCCCTGAGTTGTGTTTCTACAGGTTCTTCGGTCAGTTTTGTAGGTCAGGACCTGCCCGGACGCATCAATGTCTTCAGAGCAGGTCCCTGTTCGTCGGTTTTGTCAAGGCAGGTCCTGTCCTGGGGAAAAAGAACGCCGGCCCCCTGCGAATATTGAAGCCGTAAAAAGCAACGCAAGCGATTGAATTCCCTGGATAAATGCGACTCACTCTCTCGCTTGCATTTCCTGCTGATAAACTGAGCAACCTGAAAAGAATGATCAGTGAGTAGGGTCATTCCCACCGACCGCATGAACCTGTGATTGAATCGGCCGGTACGAACCGGCCCAACATCGATACGAACTAACCGGAGATAACCAAGATGCGTCATTACCATTTCATTGTGATTGCGAGTTTCCTGATCGGCTCGGCTGGCAGCGGACTGACCGCCGCTGAACCTGGCTTTGAGCGAATCTTCGACGGCGAGACTCTGCAGGGCTGGTCGGGAGATCCGAAACTGTGGTCCGTGCAGGACGACGCGATTACGGGTGTGACGACGGACGAAGAACCGCTGGCGTACAACAAGTTCCTGATCTGGGACGGCGAGGTCGAGAACTTTCACCTACGCGCGAAGGTGCGATTGATCGGCAACAGCAACTCAGGGATTCAGTATCGTTCGAAACACCTGAAGGACGAGGGCGAGTATGTGGTCGGCGGATATCAGTGTGATATTCATCCCAAAGCAGAAAACAACGGCATGCTGTACCACGAACGAGGACGCGGAATTGTGGCGAAGCACGGTCAGAAAGTGATCGTGGATAACGCGGGCGAAAAGTGGATCACGGGGACGACCGGTCCTGTGCAGGAAATCAAACTGGAGGAATGGAACACATTCGAAATCATCGCGACAGGCAACAAGCTGGTCCACAAACTCAACGGCAAGGTTTCCGCACAGATCATCGATCATCACGAAGGCGGACGCTTGATGAAGGGAATTGTCGCACTTCAGGTACACCGTGGCCCCGCCATGCGAGTTCAGGTGAAGGATGTCGAACTGAAGCGTTTGCCCGCGGGTGGTGTGCTGTCACTCACGGACGCACCGATCCCGACGGATGCAGAAAAGGTGGCCGGCCGTAAACCGCGGGCCCGTCCCAAAAAGAAGTAAGCATGTAGGCCACGACAACCTGTCCTGGCGCGCCAAGGTAGGTCAGGTCCCGACCTGACGCTTCGGTTTTGTCAGGACAGGTCCTGACCTACATGAACCTGGAACCGGACGCCTAACATTGAACATGTCAGGAAGCCTCGTGAGCGCTGGATTTCAAATCGCCCCGGTGAAACACATGAAACATATTCTGCTGGCGCTGTCTTTGTTCCTTTCGAGCCACGTAACAGGCCAGGACCTGTCCTTGCGCCCCCCAGCATCGTCAGGACAGGTCCTGACCTACACGAGCACCAACAAGGGCGACCCTCCGAGCGTGCTGTTCATAGCGATCGACGATCTGAATGACTGGGTGGGCTGTCTGGACAGCCATCCGCAGGTGAAGACTCCGAATATCGACGCGTTGGCGGCGCGGGGAACATTATTCACCAACGCTCATTGTCAAGCTCCGATCTGCAATCCGTCCCGGACGAGTGTGATGACCGGGCTACGGCCCTCCACGACGGGAGTGTATGGCCTGGCTCCGTGGTTTCGGACGGTGGATGAGTGGAAGGATCTGGTGACGTTGCCACAGCATTTTTCGAATGCAGGGTATCAGACCTATACGGTGGGAAAGATTTACCACGGCCGAAATTGGAACAGCCAGGGGGTGAAAGAGTTTGATGTTGTCGGAGAGACAGATCCCGGATTAAGCCCGAAAGAAAAGCGGGTAACGACTCCTCGTGGTGGCCGCGGAATGGATTGGGCTGTTTATCCCTACAAAGAATCGGATCACAAAGACTGGAAGACAGCCAGCTGGGCGGTGGAGCAGCTGGATAGAGGGCCGAAAGACCCGTTCTTTATGGCGGTGGGTTTTGCTCTGCCTCACGTGCCGTTGTTGGCCACGCAGAAGTGGTTTGACTTGTATCCGGAGGATGAAGTCATTTTGCCTCGCATGCTTCTGGATGATCGTAGAGACACGCCTCGATTCAGTTGGTACCTGCATTGGAAGTTGCCGGAACCGCGGCAGAAGTTCCTGCTGCAGGAAGGTGAACAGATAAAGATTGTGCAGGCCTATCTGGCCAGTGTGAGTTTTGTCGACAGTCAGGTGGGGCGAGTACTGAATGCGTTGGAGCGAAACGATCTGGCAGATGATACCATTGTCGTTCTGTGGTCCGATCACGGCTATCACCTGGGCGAAAAGCAGATCACGGGAAAGAACACGCTTTGGGATCGCTCCGCTCGAGTGCCTTTAGTCTTCGCTGGACCTGGCGTAACGGAAGGGAAAAAGTCCAGCCGCCCAGCAGAGCTATTGGACATGTATCCCACCTTAAGTGAGTTGTGTGGGCTGGAGATTCCGGATCATCTGGAAGGACTCAGCCTGGTTCCTCAACTGAACGACGCAACTGCGTCCAGAACGCGGCCCGCCATTACAACAGACAATCACGACAACCACGGTGTGCGCACCGAGCAATGGCGCTACATTCAATATGCGGACGGATCAGAGGAACTCTATGACATGGTCAAAGATCCCAACGAATTCACCAATCTGGCGGGTCACCCTCGATACTCTGCCGAAAAACTGACTCTCAGAAAACAGCTTCCAAAAATCAACAGAGAACCGGTGCCAGGCAGTGCCAGGCGGATACTCATTTATGAAAATGGAGTCGCCAACTGGGAGGGGGAAGACATCGATCCGAACGAGGCGATTCCCGATTGACCGCGTGGCCAGGATGTTCATGTGGCGTCGGCCAATGTAGGTCAGGTAGGTCAGGACCTGTTGTCCTGACGCATCGGTCATGTCAGCATTGTAGGTCAGGACCTGTCCTGACGCGTCCGGTTTCGCCATGACAGGTCATGGCCTACGTATTAGAACAGTTTTGTCACAACAGGTCCTGACCTACGGAAACAAGAATCGCCGAGACCCTGCGATCTGAAGATAGGAAACCATTATGAAATTTTCTCGATCGACGCCGCTGATTGCCCTGCTGCTGACAGCCACGACTGCCGTTTCTGCCTCGGCAGCTGATCAGCCCAACATCATCCTGCTGTTTGCGGATGACCTCGGTTACGGGGAGCTCAGCTGTCAGGGTAACCCTGAAATCCCCACGCCGCATATCGATTTGATCGCGAAGAATGGTGTCAAATTCACGGACGGCTATGTCGCTGGTCCCAATTGCAGTCCTTCCCGCGCGGGAATGCTGACCGGGCGAATTCCGACACGCTTCGGTTATGAATTCAATCCGACCGGGCCGCTCAATGAACAACCGGGCTTCGGCCTGCCGGTGAAGGAAGTCACGATTGCCGAAACTCTACAGAATTCCGGATACACAACCGGTCTGATCGGCAAATGGCATCAGGGTGGCACGGCCGACTATCACCCGTTTCGGCATGGCTTTGATGAGTTCTTTGGCTTCCTGCACGAGGGCCACTACTTTGTGCCGCCACCCTACAACGGAGTGACCACGATGTTGCGTCGCAAGACGCTGCCCGGTGGCTTGGCGGGCCGCTGGGTCGGAAACAAGGGACTCATCTATACCGATCACATGGGCAGCAATGAGCCGGACTACGACGCGGACAATCCGATCACTCGCGGCGGTCAGCCCGTGGTCGAAACAGAATACCTGACCGACGCTCTCACCCGCGAAGCGGTCGACTTCATCGATCGCCACGATGACAAACCGTTCTTTCTGTATCTGGCCTACAATGCGGTTCACAGTCCGCTGCAGGGAGCGGACGCCTACATGAAGAAATTCTCTCACATCGAAGACATCCACCGGCGTATTTTTGCCGCCATGCTGTCCAACCTTGATGACAGTGTCGGGGCGGTGATGAAGCAGTTGCGGGATTCAGGACTGGAAGAGAATACGATCGTCTTTTTCCTGAGCGACAATGGCGGTCCGACACGGGAACTCACGTCCTCCAACCTGCCCCTTCGCGGAGGCAAAGGCACGCTGTACGAGGGCGGCGTACGTATCCCGTTCATGGTGCAATGGAAAGGAACGATTCCTTCCGGTCAGGTCTACCACAAACCGGTCAGTTCGTTCGACATCTATGCCACCGCCGCAGCGAACAGTGACGGCGTGACCGCACCGACGCAGGTCGAAGGCGTTGATCTGGTTCCCTTCCTCACCGGAAGAGACGCGGGCGTTCCACACGAAACGCTCTTCTGGCGCCAGGGTGGCAAGGCCGGTCTGCGTCACGGCGATTGGAAAGCAGTTCGCATGGGAGGGCGGAAGGCGCCCGGCAAAGCGAAGTGGGAACTCTTCGACCTCTCGAAGGATCTTTCCGAAGAAACGAATCTAGCGGCTTCAAACCCCGAACGCCTGGCCGAATTGGTGGCCATCTGGGACAAGATGAATGGCGAAATGAGCGAGCCCTTGTTTTGATTCGGAGGGCAGCATGGGCGCTGCATGATCGTCTTGTGTCGTCGTAGGCCAGGTCCTGTTGTCCTGGCGCTTCGTTATTGTCAGGACAGGTCCTGACCTACGGTCTTGCCATGACAGGTCATGGCCTACGAAATTTGACCGCGTTTCCTCGCACGTTAATTCACAAAGAGAGAGTCCGTGAATACTTCGCACAAAATTTGCAGTTCGTTGCGGTGGATAGCGTTCGGGATGCTTGTGATTCATGCCACCGACGGGGTGACCGCAAAACAACCTCCGAACATTGTGTTCATTCTCGCGGATGATCTGGGCATCATGGATGTTGGAGCCTTCGCGACGCATCTCAGCGAAGCCAAACTCAAAGATCGTTTCTACGAAACGCCGCACATCGACGCGCTGACCGAAAAAGGAATCGCCTTTTCGCAGGCGTATGCCAATCAACTGTGCTCTCCAACGCGTGCTGCGATCCTGACAGGCCAGTACGCGTCGAGACTTGGCGTGACCACCGCGACCCCGCGAACGAAGACGTATTACAACCAGGGAATCGAGACGCCCAGCGGGTACAGTCCGCACGACGCATTTGGCCACAAAGATGCGATCAAGGGACAGCTTGCGTGGGGAAACGCACACAGTAACACGGCGGTTTCACCTGAGTTGCCAACGCTGCCAAAAGTGTTGGCAACTCATGACTGCGCCTTCATGGGCAAATGGCACCTGGGCGGGCACGGCGCCAAGGGGCAGCAACCGCGTGATCACGGTTTCACTGAGATCGCCTACTTTGATGCCGGAGGCTCCCCCTACTTCAATTGGCGTCGGCTGTGGGATCAAAGGAAACCTCACTATCTCACGATGCCGCAGGATGAATTGATGATCGGGACATCCGGCAATTCCTCGGGCAAAGAGTACTTGACCGAGGATCTTACGATTCAGGCCAACCGCTATTTGAAGCAACGAGCCAGGACTCCCGACCAACCCTTCTTCCTGTACTTCGCACACTTCTCCGTGCATACGCCGCTGCAGGCTCAGCAGGATGCCATCGACTACTTCGCGGGCCGCCCCCAGAAGGGTGCGGGCGGTCAGAACAACGCGATCTACGCGGCCATGGTCAAACACCTGGACGACTCGGTTGGATCGGTCATGGCGACGCTCAAACAGACAGGCCTGGAGAAGAACACCATCATCGTCTTCTCGTCCGATAACGGAGGCGTTGAATACACCAGCCCCCCGGCGACCGACAACTTCCCTTTCAAGGGCGGGAAAGCATGTCTGCATGAGGGTGGTGTGCGTGTCCCGCTGGTCGTCTACCAAAGTGGCAAGTACGATCAGGGCGTCTGGTGCGATACCCCGGTCAATTGCATTGACTTTTTGCCCACCTTCGCGGATCTAACCGGAAACAGCACTCCCGACGGTGTCGATGGACAATCGTTGATAAGCTTACTGGAGCAACCTCACGCAGAAACTCCTCCGCGCACGTTTTATTGGCATTACCCGTTCAACGTCAAAGTCAAACATCCGGACAATGGATTTCCGCTTACGCCACACTCCGCAATCCGCGTCGGAGATCACAAGCTGATCTGGGACTGGCACGGAAAGGTTGAGTTGTACGACATCCCCGCCGATCCGTTCGAGCAGAACGACCTCGCCAGAAGCCAGCCCAACCTCACAGAACGGCTACTCGGTCAGCTTCAGGCCTGGCTTCGAAAGAACGTCAAAGCACACTACTTCCCCAAGCTGAATCCCACTTACGATGCTGATCTTGATCAGCGGGGCCCGATGGTGAATCTGTGGCCGGAACACCCTCATTGAGCGACGGTTTCACCGCCAGATGCATCCAACAGCAGGCCAACCTGGCATTGGGCGGCGGGGTCGTTCAGGATGGCCTGCCAGGATCAAACTGAATCGTCCACCGCTGCAAGTGACCTTCAGGAATTTGTTTCCAGAGTGGTCCAATCCGCAAGGAAAGATAGTTAGATGCGAAGCGTTTTCTGTCTGGTAGTGCTTCTACTTCCCTGCCTAACCATGGCAGATGAACCATTCATCGAAGAAGCTCTGGTCTGGGATTTCAAGGAAGGCGGCTACGACACCCATCATGTGTACGGCTTTGCCGTGACAAGAGAGGGGACCGTCCTGGCTTTTAGTGAGGGCCGGGAAAAGGCGAAGGACGACGCCGGTCCGAAGGACCAATTGCTGAAACGCAGCACAGACGGCGGCCGCACGTGGGGCACCGAAATCGTCATCGAAAGAAAAGACGGCACCTACTGGAACGCGAACGGCCATCCGGGCGTGAAAGAGACCTGGACCAACTGTGCTCCCGTGGTCGATAGAGTGACGGGAAACATCTTCTACTTCTATGCGTTAAACGATCCGGATAAAGAAGCAGGCCAGAGGGTGACTCGAGTCTTTTATAAGAAGAGTGTCGATGATGGGCTGACCTGGTCGGACCGAGTAGACGTCACAGGCATCCTCAATGCCAGGAAGGACGGCACACCCAATAAGGACGCCAATGGAAACTGGATATTGAATGGGAATGGATTTCCTTGTGACTATTTGGGCAGAGCCATGCACATGCCTGGTCCTGGCCACGGGATACAGGCTTCTGACGGACGCCTGATCCTTCAGTTTTGGAACAGAACGTCTGTGCGAAATCACCGCGATAACAGACTGTATGGTGTAACGGTTATCTACAGCGACGATCACGGCGCGACATGGAAGTTCGGCGGCTTCGTCGACGACGGCCAGGCCGGAATGAACGAATCGCGGATCGTGGAACTCGAAGACGGCTGCTTCTACGTCAACGCACGCTGGGCCACGGGAGGCCTGGCTTACAGGGTGGTTTCCACGTCCTTGGACAGCACGCTGGACAAATGGACCACGCCAAAAATGGAAAACGGTATACCTAAATCGACAACGGTGGATGCGGGCATGATCAGGCTGACCGATTCATCGACACATCAAAAGAGCCGCATCCTTTGGGCCAAGAGCAACGACTTCTTCGAGCGACCGAAAGGCCAGACCCACACCTATCGAAACAGCATGACTGTATTCATGAGTTTCGACGAAGCCCAAACGTGGCCCGTTCGGAAATTGCTTAACAGGGATTGGGCGAATTACTGCGACCTGGCTGTGCTGGAGGACAAGACCATTCTTCTGCTGTGGGCCACGGGAACTGGTTTCGAGCAACAGAAAGTTGTCTGCTCGCGGTTTAATGTGGAATGGCTGACAGATGGGAAAGACAGTCTGACACTCAAACCGCAGTGAATGATGTGAATGCGGGTCAGTCCCATCAGATAATCAAAAAGAGCTCGACCGTCGTTTAGGAGTAAACATCTGTCGTATCGATGGGGCTGGTCTGCGTCCGATTGCCAGCGCGTCTTTGAGCGGGCAGCGAGGTTGCTCAGACAGCTTATTCCGCAGACTCGAACAGTCGTACAGTTGTCTTTACCGCGACGGGACCGGTAACAGCGACACTGTCACCGAACCGTCGTTGACGTTCCAGCCGTTGAAGGATGGGATCCATCATTTCCAGTTCCGTGTAGTACATCGCGCTGGGATCAATTCCACGGTCGTCCAGCCAGTTCAGATGTTCTTCCATCACGGGTCGCCGCGCGATCCACGGCAGAACAACGCACCAGACCACAGCGATTACGCCCAGCGACAGTCCAAGCCGCACACCGCCGCGGTTCCGCTGAGCAGCTGATCGGTGGGTGGATATGTCGTCCATGGCTTCGGATGAGGAACTTCGCATTACCGTGCCGTCTGTTCGACAAGGTCTCTGAAGACGACATGAAACGCCAGCCATGCCATCAGTAGCGTCAGGCAGAGGTTGAGCGACTGCCCGCACACGTAGAGAATCAGTGGTTTACCGCCACGCATTTGTGGTAACAGTTCGCGAAAGTTTGTGTCCAGACCGATGCTGACGAATGCCAGACAGAAGAACCAGCCACGAAGCGTCTTGGTCGACCCCTTGATCGTGGCGTCAACCAGTTCCGGCCCTCCGGCGAGCGTTCCGTGGAGGATGGAAAAAATGATGGACGCCAGAACGAAACCAATGACAAACTTTGGAAAACGATTCCAGATCTCCATCAGGCGCGGGCGATCGGCAGACGGATCGCGCTCAACGACGGTGGTCCAGTATGTTGCGACGCAGAACGCAGTAACTCCGATGAGAATATTCTGAATCATTTTCACTGTGGCAGCAACTTCCATGGCGCGGTCGCTCAGAACGGCGCCCGCCGCAGCGACGGCTCCCGTTGAATCAATTGTCCCTCCAAGCCATGCTCCTCCGAGGATTTCACCCATGCCCACAGCTTTGATGATCGCAGGCAGTACGATCATCATCATGACCGTGAAGGACAGCGACATTCCGATGGCCAGTGAGAGTTCTTCCTTTTTCGCTTTGCAGGCCGATGCAGTGGCGATCGCAGCCGACACGCCGCAGACGGACATGTCCGCAGAGATCACCATATTGAGTGAGCGGGACTCCATCTTCAGGACCTTCTGTCCGAAAATGTAGGTACTGATCAGAACGACCGGTGTGACAACCCAGGCCACCATGACGCCCGGAGCTCCCAGGGCCAGCAACCGTGTCATCAGAACTTCTGCACCCAACAGGACTAGTCCGGTCTTGATATAGAATTCTGTCACCACCGCCGGTTTGAGGAATTCCGGAGTTCGCACCGTGTTGCTGATGATCAGACCGACCATCAGAGCCCACAGTGCATATTCCAGGTTATACGCCTTGACGACGCTCTGCGCAGCCATGACATAGGCCAGCGTCGCGAGCAGAAAAACGACAGGAAACGCCTTCAGGAATTTCGCGCCGGACAGGCCACGAATCTGAGTTGCGATCGTAAACAGCACGGCGATTACGCAGAAAACACCGAGTATTCCCTGTATTGTGTTCACGCCCGAGGCAACGGCCGTCGCCGGTTTGTAGAACGAGTCAAGCGGGCTGTTGTCCCATTTATTCGGTTTGGCGAGCCATGGTTTGAGAGGGCTGGAGACTTCGACGGCCTCGCCCCCCGTGATTTTCTGTGTGAAATCGTCTGGCCGATTACACCAAACAGCCAGAAACGCCACCACGATCAGCAGCGTGCCGCACCAGATCGCCCACCAGTCTTCTGATGTTCGCATCTGAGTCAGTGTACCAGGCTGAGCCGCTGCGTCTTGCGGTGAGTCTGATGCCATCGTGGTTGGTTCCTTGTCTGTTTACTTTGCGTTCTGTCACAGCATTCTTCCACGATTCTGATGTGCACGCGCCTTTGTGGCAAGCATCCGCGTTGGGCGAACGGACAGGGAGCCTCTCACGGAACCTGGCTGTACCCTGATATTCCTGTCGTAAATGCCCGGAGCACACTGTCCGAACGAATGTTAAACTGTCCTGCGATGCAGACCACGGCAGCAATCCTGACGTACGGAATGGCATGCGGACCGCGTCAGGTTGGTAACCCGCGTTCTGTCCGAATACGGCGAACCTCGGCGAGGACCGATTCGACGATTGTCGTGTTTTTTGAGATCGCAATGAACTCAGAAAAATACGTAAGCAGATTGACAATGATGGTGGTGATCGCCGTGAAGAAATGGAATTGCGATCCCTTCAATCCCAGGGTGCCGTCCAGGGACATCGGTGTGGCCGGGTCGGCCAGCGCTCCAAGGGCGCCTGTCGTGATAAGAAGAACAAAGCACAGCGTCATGCCCCACACAACGCCGTACTTGATTCGCTGATTCCTGGTATAGAACGACTCATCCAGTGAATAGGCGTTGCTGGTTTCTTCAATCCAGCGACCTGTGCCCATGAAATATGTCAGGGTGATGGCATGGACCAGCATGGCAAAGCTGAGGGTTCCCATGCCGACCAGCATGTGGGTGCTGATTCCCGTCTGCGTTTGCGGGGACAGACTACTGGCGTCGCCAATGCTGAGTCCCAGAGTGATGGCCACCGCAAAGCAGAGGACCGTGACCACAGCGAGTGTCAGAAAAATGCGTTTCACGAGTTCTTCCACCGGCACATGTGTGAACAGAGCTTTATCACCTTCGGGAACCGGGCGGAGGATAATTTCCACAGCGGACAACGCAACTCACTAATAAAGAAGATTCTGCTGATCGACGGTTCGGGAATTCGGGAGGTGGAATCTGAGAGAGATTTGAGAATGGAATAGCCACAGGCAAAATGCCACGTTAGTATAAACCGGACGTTCATATCCACATATCTGCTATATCCACATATCTGCTTATTGGGCGACGGGGCCTGCTGGAACAGTAGACCCGGGGCGATGATTGAAGATGCATCGATCACCAGAGAATACGAGCACCGCGTTATGATTCGGTTGATTTTGCCAGCACTGGCGATGATCGTTCTCACCCCCGGGTTGCTTCACGCTGATCAGCCGGTCGACTTCAATCGCGATATTCGACCGATTCTTTCCGCACGCTGCTTTGCCTGTCACGGCACCGATGAGAAGGCTCGTGAGGCCGGTCTTCGACTTGATATTTCGGACGGTGCCACGTCGCCACTGGACAGTGGCGACACCGCGGTGATCCCCGGTGACAGCGGAGGCAGCGCCTTGATCGCTCGTGTGGCAACCGACGACAGTGATCTGATTATGCCGCCGGAAGACGAAGAGAATCCACTCTCCCCGAAGGAAGTCGAGCTTCTGCGGCGGTGGATCGATCAGGGCGCGGTCTGGATGCAGCACTGGTCTTACAATCGCATCGAGCGTCCAGCCCTGCCTGAAGTCAAAGACGAACAATGGGCCGCCAATGATCTCGACCTGTTTGTGCTGGCTGGACTGGAGAAAGCAGAGCTCAAACCGATGCCTCGGGCCGACCGTTATAAACTTCTGCGCCGGTTGTCGCTCGACCTGACCGGATTGCCGCCCACGATTGAAGAGATTGAAACGTTTGTCACCGACGATCGAGCAGAAGCTCTGGAAGCCACGGTCGATCGGCTGCTTGAGTCCCCGGGCTATGGGGAACGCTGGGCACGTGTGTGGCTTGATCTGGCGCGCTTTGCGGACACCAACGGATATGAGAAAGACAGTCGTCGCACTGTCTGGCCATATCGTGACTGGACGATCAGGGCGTTCAACCGTGACCTGCCGTTTGACGAATTCACGATCGAACAAATCGCCGGTGACCTGTTGCCCAACCCCAGTCAGGACCAGTTGATTGCGACGGCCTTTCATCGCAACACGATGACAAACACCGAGGGAGGGACAGACGACGAGGAATTTCGTGACGCCGCCGTGATGGATCGAATCAATACCACGATGCAGGTGTGGATGGGGCAGACATTCAGTTGCTGTCAGTGTCATTCCCACAAATTCGATGCGATCACGCAGTCCGAATACTACGAAATGTTCGCTGTCTTCAACCAGACGGCCGACAACGACCAGCCGGACAATCGTCCCACGATCGACCTATTCACCAATGAGCAGCTGGCGGAACGTGACAGATGTCAGGCAGAAATTGGAGCGCTGCGTGAACAACTGCCCACGCTGGAAAAAGCGAGTGAGGAGTTCGAACAGAAGAACAGCAGGATCGAGGACCTCAGTAAACAGCTCAGCGGCATCAAGCCCGCGAAGTTGCCGGTCATGAGAGAAGTGGCTTCAGACGTGCGGCGGCAGACCTGGTATCACAATGGCGGAAGCTACCTGAGTCCCGGCAAAGAGGTCTTTCCCGGTGTGCCTGCGGTTTTTGGGAAACTTCCGGATGACGTTTCTCCGGACCGGCTGGCTGTGGCGCGATGGCTGGTCAGCCGGGAGAATCCACTGACGGCCCGTGTGGCAGTCAACCGCTACTGGGAAACATTTTTTGGAACAGGCATTGTTCAGACCAGTGAAGACTTTGGCTCACAGGGGCTTCTTCCGAGCAATCAACCACTGCTCGACTGGCTTGCCGTGGAATTCATGGACCAGGGCTGGTCCATGAAGAAACTGTGCAAGCTGATCGTCATGTCGGCCACGTATCAGCAATCATCAAAGATCACAGCTGAAGCGCTGCAAAAAGATCCCGGGAATCGACTGCTTTCACGTGGCCCACGGTTTCGACTTGAGGCCGAGATGATTCGTGACCAGGCGCTGGCGACGGCCGGATTATTGAATAAGACCATGTATGGTCCCAGCGTCATGCCACGTCAGCCCGACGGCATCTGGCAGGTGGTATACAGCGGAGACCACTGGGAGACCAGCGGCGGCGGGAATCAGTACCGACGAGGGCTCTACACGTTTCTGCGTCGAACCAGCCCCTATCCGTCGATGATTACACTGGATGCCACCAGCCGCGAAGTCTGTACGATTCGCCGTGTGCTAACCAACACTCCTCTGGCGGCGCTCGTGACATTGAACGATCCGGTATATGTGGAAGCGGCGCAAGCTCTGAGTCGGAAGGTGATGCTGGATGGTGGCAGCTCAAAAGAAGAACGAGTGCGTCACGCTTTTCTGCGAGTCTTGTCGCGTCCACCGACACAACAGGAAGCAGCTCGGCTGGAGGCGTTGGTTGATGACGAACACAAATACTATCTGGAGAATCCCGACCAGGCACAGCAGATGGCCACCAGTGTTCTTGGTCCAGCCCCCGAGGGACTGGATATTTCCCGGCTGGCCGCCTGGACGGTCGTCGGGAACGTGCTTCTGAATCTCGATGAAACACTGACGAAGGACTGATTGATGAACTTCGCGCACCAGCAGGTCCAGGACCTGACTCGCCGTCACTTCCTCAACGGCTGCCAGGTGGGCCTGGGAAGCATGGCGCTGGCCTCAATGCAGCAGCAGAATGCTGCGGCAGATCAGTCAACGTCGGGGAACCGACCCTATGCGGCTCGGACGCATCATGAACCCAAAGCCAAAAGCGTGATCTACGTGCACATGGCCGGTTCGCCGTCTCAACTGGATCTGTTTGACTACAAGCCGCTGCTGGTCAGGAACCACGAAAAACCGTGCCCCCAGGAATACCTGGACGGGCAGCGATTCGCATTCATTAAAGGACATCCGCAGCTTCTGGGAACGCCGCACCGATTTCGCCAACACGGAGAAGCCGGACAGTGGATGAGCAATCTTCTGCCACATCTGTCGGGTGTCGTCGATGAACTTGCCATTGTCCGTTCGATGAATACCAACCAGTTCAATCACGCGCCAGCGCAGCTGTACATTCACACCGGCATGCAGCGAATCGGCTGGCCGTCGATGGGGTCATGGATTACCTATGGTCTGGGAAGTGAGAACCGGGACCTGCCTGGCTTTGTCGTCTTTGTGTCCGGCAACAAGGCTCCCAGCGCCGGAAAAACGGTTTGGGGCAGCGGGTTCCTGCCGACCGTCTATCAGGGAGTGCAGTGTCGGACGCAGGGCGATCCGGTTCTCTATGTGTCCAACCCCGACGGGATGAATCGGGCCGGGCGGCGGCGGAGCCTTGATGCCATTCGCGATCTGAATCAGATCCAGGCGAAGGAATTCGGCGATCCGGAGACTGATACACGCATCGCGCAATACGAACTTGCTTACCGCATGCAGGTTGCCGTTCCGGAAGTGATGGACATATCCAAAGAAACGAAGCAGACGCTTGACCTGTACGGCGCGGCGCCGGGCCAGCCCTCGTTTGCCAACAATTGCCTGCTGGCCCGACGTCTTGTTGAGCAGGGTGTTCGTTTCGTACAGCTATATGACTGGGGGTGGGATGCCCACGGCACCGGCCCGCACGACGACATCATGCACCAGCTTCCGAAGAAGTGCCGAGAGACGGATCAGCCGCTGGCCGCCCTGATTACGGATCTGAAACAACGCGGCATGCTGGACGAAACACTCATCGTGTGGGGCGGTGAATTCGGTCGTACGTCGATGAACGAAAAACGCAACGGTTCAAATTTTCTCGGTCGGGACCACCATCCTCACGCCTTCACGATGTGGATGGCGGGCGGCGGCATCAAGCCGGGCGTTGCCCACGGCTCCACCGACGATCTGGGCTACTTCGCCGCAGAAAACAAAATGACGGTTCGCGACCTGCAGGCCACCATTCTGCATCTGACGGGACTGGATCCGTATCGATTAAATCAGAAATTCCAGGGACTCGAAGCTCGTCTGATTGGCCCTGCCGATGGCCCCCGGGTTGTGAAAGAAATACTCGCCTAGCGCTTTGTCAGAACCAGGTTTCAGGGTTGGCAAGGAAGACGGGGTCAGGCACCGAAAACCGGAACGGCCCGAAGGGTGCTTCGCATTTTTGGTACCTGACCTCCTTTTCCGGCGAACGATTCAACCCCACTTTTTGCCTGTGACAAAGCACTAGTGCTTCAGGACGAAAGTCCGACTGGTGAAGGGATGGAATTATGAATACTGACAGCCCTGTTGAGTCTCAACTGGAATGTGAACTTCCGGAACCATCGGACGGAAATCTGTTTGTATCGGCTTATCCACCGTTTTCGTCATGGAAATCCGGTCGTCTGTCCCGTCTGGAAAAGGTCCTGCTGACCCCTCCGCAGCATGGACATGATGTGCCGCTGGGGCTGTATGTCCACACTCCGTTTTGTTTACAGCGGTGCCAGTTCTGTTACTACCGTTCGATTGCCAATCCAACGACTGAAACGCTCGAATCGTATGTCGACGCCGTGCTTGAAGAATTCCGTCTATACGGTGAATCACCGGCGCTGACCGGTCGCAGACCGTCTTTTGCCTATTTCGGTGGCGGAACTCCGGCACTGCTGTCTCCGCATCAAATGAAACGTCTGTTTGGGGGGATTCAGTCAGTTTTCCCATGGACTGACATTCAGGAAGTCACCTTCGAATGTTCTCCCAAGACCGCAACGCGCGACCGGCTGGAGGTACTGCGAGAGGCCGGAGTGACGCGAATAAGCATGGGTGTACAGCAGATGAACGACAGCGTGCTTCAGCAAAGTGGTCGCGTTCATCTGGTGGATGACGTAGCAAGGGCCTACGACGAGATTCGTCGGAATGATTTTGACGTTCTCAATCTTGACCTGATAGCAGGACTGGTTGGTGAGACCGAGCAGTCCTTCTTTGACAGCCTCCGTGATGTCGTCTTAATGGCGCCTGACAGTATTACGTTTTATCAGCTTGAGATTCCCGCTAACACTCCGCTGTTTCGCGCGGTGCACGACGGGCAGATTGAATCTCTGGCCAACTGGGATGAGAAACGATCGCGTCTGTCGAGAGCATATGATCTGCTGGAAGGTGATGGCTATTCACTGCGCAGTGCTTACGCTGTTGTGAAAGATTCTTCCAGACACAGATTTCTGTATCAGGACATGCAGTATCACGGCTGTGATCTACTGGGAACCGGCCTGGCATCGTTTTCATATCTGGCAGGCGTCCACTACCAGAACGTCGCTGTCCTGCGGACGTATCAGGAGATGGTCACCGCCGGTCGTCTGCCTTACCACCGAGGATACGTGCTCAGTGACGAGGAACGCATGGTGCGGGAATTCATCCTGCAGATGAAGCTCGGCACGGTCAAGACGGCCTATTTTCAGACCAAGTTCGGCGTGAACGTCGCCGAACGTTTCGCGCAGCCGCTGCAACGATTTTCAGATGCAGAATGGCTGTCCGTCAGCGATGACGCCATCACGTTGACCAGGCAGGGCTTGCTGCGCGTGGACCGCCTGCTGTCAGCGTTTTATCTGCCGGAGCATCGTGAGTTGACGTACTGGTAAAAGAATGAACCCCGCACTACTCGTATAGTAGAATACACGTCGTGACGACGATCGCCAACACAGCATGCCGGAAGACTGGGGTCTTGATTTCTTTCGAATTCTTCAGCATTGACGCCACCGACTGGAAGCGTGATCCGGCTGTGATTCCATCGCTTCCTGGAACAACATCGTGAAGGAATATTCCGACCCAACTGTTCAGGACATCGTGTCAGCACAAACGCATGTCTATCGCTTTCTGCAACCGACACCACTCTATCGGTATTCCGGTCTCTGCGATCTGGTCGGAACGGATGTTTGGGTAAAACACGAAAACCACCTGCCGGTAGGAGCGTTCAAGGTACGCGGCGGTATCAATCTGCTGGCAGAGCTGACAACTGAGCAGAGGTCTGCCGGGTTATTTACCGCTTCGACGGGAAACCATGGCCAGAGCATCGCTTATGCGGCTCGTGAGTTCAGAGCAAGAGCAACGATCGCCGTACCCGAACGATCGAATCCCGGCAAGGTGGCTGCCATGCGTGGGCTGGGGGCTAACGTCATCTTCCATGGCGCCGATTTCGATGCGGCTCGACAGTGGGTTTCCGCAAGGGCGGCTGAAGAAGGAGGCTACTTTGTGAGTCCCACAGACGAGTCCCTGATCTGCGGCGTTGGAACCTATGCTCTTGAAATCGTGGAAACACTACCTGACGTTGAGACGATCATTGTCCCGGTTGGCGCCGGTAGCGGTGCATGTGGTGTGTGTATCGTCGCCAAGAGCGTCAACCCCAGGATTGAAGTGATCGCTGCTCAATCAGCACAGGCACCGACGATGCAGCTGAGCTGGGCTGCCGGGAAGCCGGTCACAGCATCGATGGACACATTTGCTGAAGGAGTCGCCACGCGCGTCCCCTTTGAGAATACACAACGCATCATGCGGAAATATCTGGACGATTTTGTCCTGGTAGATGATGAAGAAATCAAGTCCGCCATCCGGCAGATGCTGGAACACACTCACAATCTGGCCGAAGGAGCTGGCGCTGTAGCGCTGGCGGCCGCCTTGAAGTTGAAAGATCGTCTGTCGCAGCGAAAAACGGTGATTGTCCTCAGCGGCGGCAACCTTTCTTCGGAAAAACTCAGGACAATTCTGGCTTGAAAGTCTGGTGTCAGTCCTGTCCGTCACGCTGATCCATGGGATTGGGTGTTTGATCGCTGCTCAAAGCAACGCGCTATCGATTCGCTCCGGAGTTCAATGTCCTGATGCACTGCCCGAATATTACTGCTGCACAACCTGACATCCGCGTCACTCCCAACGATCTGTGCGTGTTTGTGTGCCACCGGCTTCGTGAGTTTCAAGTCACTGACAAAATGCTGTCTGAAACAGCACTGGCGGAGCCAGTGGCAGCCGACGGAATGATCTGAATTCGTCTTTGAAGCAGCTGGCTACGTTAGGACAGTCGCACGAAACTCGTTACCTTTTAACAACCGGGCTCGGAGCGTCATGCGAGTGGTCGGGCACATCGTCGAAATCCTGAATCTTTCGAACTCCTTTAATCCATAGTTTGCAACATGCACAGACCTCTTACAATCAGCGACTTTCTTGATCGTGCCGGTACTGTCTACAGTCGACGCATTGGCGTTGTTGACGATCCCGGTGAACTGAGTGCTTCACTCGGTGAGTTAACCTATGGCGACGTTGTACGACTGGCCCGGGCTCAGGCAGCGACACTGGACGCGATGGGTATCGGGGCCGGTGAGCGAGTGGCGATTGTGTCAAAGAACTCGGCCCGAATGCTGGTCTCCTTTTTTGGAGTCAGCGGGTTCGGACGCGTGCTGGTGCCGATCAACTTTCGACTGAATCGCAGCGAGATCAGCTATATCCTTGAGCATAGCGGGGCGACGCTACTGCTGGTGGATGCCGAACTGGCGGAATCACTGGAGGGGATTGGCCCACGTCGAATTATTCTGGATAAGGACGGTGATCAGCAGCTATTTCAATCGACGGCAGAACCGCAGACATGGGAGGGCAGTGAAGATACCCTCGCCTCGATCAATTACACAAGCGGCACGACAGCTCGTCCCAAGGGAGTCTGCCTGACACACCGCAATCTCTGGATCAACGCAACGGTGTTTGGTCTGCATCTTGCGGTCACAGCACGGGACGTCTATCTGCATACGCTGCCGATGTTTCACTGCAACGGCTGGGGTATGCCGTACCTGCTGGCCGGAATGGGGGCCACGCAGATCGTGCTGCGAAATGTGGATGGGGCGGAGATTCTCAGACGGGTCGAACAACACGGTGTGACGTTGTTGTGTGGGGCGCCGACCGTTGTCGCGGCAATTCTGGATGCGGCGAAACACTGGGATGGCTCGATCCCGGGACGTGATCGTACGCGAATCGTTGTGGCTGGTGCACCACCTCCGACGAAACTGATTGAACGGGTGGAGACCGACCTGGGCTGGGAGTTTATTCAAGCCTACGGACTCACAGAGACTTCGCCAATGCTGACGGTCAATCGCGCGTCGTCGGAAGATGACTTGCTGTCCTCCTTTGACCGCGCTAAACGCCTGGGCCGTGCCGGTGCTCCAAACCTGGGCGTGTCACTCCGGACGGATGATGAAGATGAAGTGCTGGCTCAGGGCAGCGTTGTTCTGGATCGATACTGGGACGATGCTCAGGCGACCGACAAGGCGATTCGCGACGGATGGTTCTACACCGGTGACAGCGGACGCGTCGATGAAAGCGGATTCCTGATGATCGCGGATCGCAGAAAGGACGTGATCATAACGGGTGGTGAGAATGTCTCATCGATCGAAGTGGAAGATACTTTGTTCTCTCATCCGGCGGTTGCCGAAGTCGCCGTAATCGCACTTCCTCATGAGAAGTGGGGAGAAACCGTTGTCGCAGTCGTCGTCCTGAACTCTGACGCTGAAGCGACAGAGCGCGATCTGATCGACTTCGCACGTGAACGGCTGGCGCACTTCAAGTGCCCGACAATGGTCAGGTTCTGCGACATCCTGCCGCGCACAGCGACCGGCAAGGTACAGAAGTACAAGTTGCGCACATCAGAACCGTCATAATTCCTGCCGCTGTCGGGCAATTGTTCTATTGAGAAGTTGCGATGTCGCCGGCTACGGTGACGAGGTCAGGCAGAATAGATGTTTCTCGCCACGAATAAAAATGCGATTCGAAGCGGGTACGGGGGACCCAATGACCGGCTCGCCCATGTTATTTTCCGACAGTAGTTTGAACTCGCTGTCAGCTACGTTGGCCACAAAGACAACGCCGTCCTCACGCGGAGCGTACAGATGTCCGCCCGCGATCAATGGTGACGCGTAATAGTTGGCTCTGTGTTTTGGAAATGTGGCGTTCCAGATCGTCCTGCCGGTTGCAGGATCGAGGCACTCGACTTCGCCGCGGTCGCGGACGAGGTACACCCGCCCCTGGTAAGCCGCAGGGCTTGGCACGAATGTACCAATGTCATCCCGTTGCCAAACATGGTTCGTTTCGGTGACGTCGCCGTTGCCTGACAGGCGGATTCCATGCAGCCGTGGTATGCCGCGATCGTTGCGTCCAAAGGCGATGACCGCCATGTCACCAACGACCACCGGCGTGGACACCGAGGGCCATAGTTTTTTTGATTCCGGGTTGAAGTTCCCACACGACCAGACAGCCTTACCGTCGACGACATCATGAATCGTCAGGTGTTGCGATCCCCAGACCAACAGAGCCTCTCTGCCTGCGTGCTGAATGACCAACGGCGTGGCGTAGCCGTGATCTCCTTCCTGGGGCGTTTCGTAGTTGCGAGCAACCTTCCACGCCATTTCGCCGCTGTTCCTGTCAAACGCGGCCAGCCACGATTCCCCATGGTGCATGCGAGCCATCACCACATACTGTTCCGTGACGACCGGAGACGTACCGTGATCCCAATACAGTGTGTCCGGCCCGAATTGCTCCACCAGATTCGACTTCCATCGGATCGATCCATCAAGGTCCAACGCAGCCAGCGTGCCACTCTTGAAATACACAAACAAACTGTCACCGTCGGACATCGGCGAGGCATTGCAGCCGGAACCATTACGGTGCCTGCCGGCGTTTTCCTGACCAAACGTTGCCTGCCACAGCTGCTTTCCCGACCAGTCATATGCCAGCACGGCATCGTTGCCTTTGACGGGCGCCGTTAGAAATATGGTCTGCTGCAGGATGATGGGAGTTGAACAGCCCTTGCCCGGCAACGGAGTGCGCCACAATTCGTTGTCGGCGTCGAAGTTCACGGGATAACTGCCAGCATCAATACTGCCATTGTCCTGTGGCCCCCGCCAGCGAGGCCAGTCCTGGTCCGGCTCGGCAGATTCCAGGAAACCGGCAAAGACAAACACAGAGGCAGCGATGAGGTATCGAATGATGTGCATAGTCTGGATGGATTCGAGTATGTGTGAGGGATTACAATGCGCCTGATAGACTCCACGACCATACAGGATTGTACACCAACGCCGGGCACATTCGAGCCGTGACCGAATTTCCAGCTGCGTCCGGCGTTCGACATCACCTGGAGGTGGAGAAACTCATGGGTTTCACGGCCCACTCACGAGACAAACATAGTGCTGGCCGCACGATGTACACTGCAACAGAATGCTGACAGCACTGACGACAAGGACTAACGATGCCATTTATTCCTCTGACTGATGTTAAATTGCAGCAGAATCTGCTTCCCGGATTTGACGTTCGCTTCGTGCATTCAGAGAACATGACCTTTGCTTTCTGGAACATCAAAGCGGGATCTCTTCTTCCGGAACACGCGCATCCTCACGAACAGGTTGCCAACGTTCTGGAAGGCGAGTTCGAGCTGACGATTGATGGCCAGACACAACGTGTGACGCCCGGGACCGTCGCGATCATTCCGGGAAACGCGATTCATTCAGGCCGGGCAATTACAGACTGTAGAGTCGTCGATGTATTTCACCCGGTCCGCGAGGACTACCGAAACTGAGGAGAGCCAGGCCCTGATTGACTGCAAGTGACGAACTTCCACCAGAATGCACCCGGCAGGGAAAACAGATCCGATGGCGAACACGCTCATACGTCCTGTGCTGTTGTTGGTGGTGACCATTCTTGCCAGCCAGGTCACGCCTCGCGTTTGCGAAGCACAGGACCGGCCGCGATTGATTGTGTTGACTGATTTCTACAAGGATCCCGATGACAAGCAGTCGATGATTCGCCTGCTGACCTGTGCCAATGAGTTTGAGATCGAGGGGGTGATCGCGACTTCGCTGGCCTATGGTGATGGCGCCGTTCATCCGGAATGGATTCTGGCGCAGATCGATGATTATGCAGCTGTGTATGAGAACCTCAGCACTCACGGCCGGGATGGAAACACGTTTCCATCTCCTGAAGAACTTCGCCAGGTGGTCCGGTCCGGTGCTCCGGTTAAGCGAAAGTTCGTTGGCCGAAACAGAGGTTTTGCTGTGCCGTTTCCGTTGGCTACGCGCGACACAAGAGCATGCGAGCCGGCGGATCAGTGGATTGGTCCGGACAGGGATACGCCCGCTTCACAACACATCATTCGGGTGGTGGATCGTGATGACTGCCGCCCCGTGTGGGTGACTATCTGGGGCGGCGCGATGGATCTGGCACAGGCGCTGTGGAGGATTCGCAACGATCGAACGCGTGAAGAAGTTCGCAAATTCGTCAGCCGGCTACGCGTGTATCAGATCAGTTGGCAGGATACCGGCGTTGTGTGGATCTGGAATAATTTCCCGCAACTGTTCCTGATTCATAACCGGCAGGCGCTCCGTGGTATCTACGCCGAGGGGGCCCCCGAAATGAGAAGCACGCAATGGGTGAACGAACACATTCGGCAGGATCACGGGGTGCTTGGTGCAGGTTATCCGGAGGCAAATATCAAGGGCATTAAGGAAGGCGACACACCCTCGTTCCTGCACCTGCTGGCGCGCGGTCTAAGCAGACCGGAACGTCCGGAATGGGGTGGGTGGGGAGGACGGTTTGAGCGACTGGACGACGAGCACCGATTCTACGTTGATGCTGCAGACGTGCACCCTTCGTCGCAGGAGCCGGATCGCCAAATGCGGTGGGCAGTTGGGCGATGGAACTCGGCAAGCAGCAACGACCTTGCCGCCCGAATGGACTGGTGCGTGCTGGACTACCAGGACGCGAATCATCATCCAATCACGGTTGTGGACGGAAACACGACGCGCGATATTCTCTACCGCGAAGTTGTTGCCGGACAGTGGATTCAGCTCGACGCCACCGGCAGTAGGGATCCGGACAACGACACCCTGAACTATCGCTGGTGGCAATACGTCGAAGCCGGTTCACCGGACTGCATGGTCAGCATTGCGAATGTCAATTCCGCAATTGCATCGTTTCAAGCTCCTGACGTCGTGGAGCCGAGGTCTGTGCACGTCGTCCTTTCCGTCTCAGACGAAGGACAGCCGCCGTTGACCAGCTATCGACGGGTTATCGTCTCGATCAAGGCGTCTGCGATGAATTGAATAGGTCAGACACGCGGGCAGAGAACAAAATATTGGTGAATCGCTGCTTCGGCGGTCTCCTCGCAAATCGCAACGGGCTCTCCGCCGACAGCCTCAGCATGCTGCGTCGGACCGCTGCTGCCGGCGATACAGGTGCACATCCGTGCCAAAGATGCTCTAATTAACGGTAACAGAAAACTTGTGGACAGTTGATGTTCGTGTTCATACTGGGTGCCACATTTCGATTCAATATCCCGCTGAAAAAAAAGCTATGTCAAAGCTGCTGCACACTTCGTCTATGGTCGCCATTCTGGTCGTCTGCTCTCTCACGGGTGTTGCCAGGGCTGCCGAAACGGGCCAGAAACGCCCCAACGTTCTGTTCATCATTGTTGATGACCAGTCGCCATTTGACCTGAGGCTCTACAATCCGGATTCAAAGCTCGACACGCCCAACATTGATCGACTGGCGGCGGAAGGCATCACGCTGGACGCGGCATATCACATGGGTTCGTTCAGCGGAGCCGTCTGCACTCCGTCACGGCATATGGTGATGACCGGACGCACTGTCTGGCACCTGCCGATAGGGCCGGGGGCAAAAACGTGTCCGCCCAATTACGAACAGTACTCAATGGCCGCCGTCTTTAACGATGCCGGCTACGATACGATGCGAACATGCAAGAAAGGCAACAGCTACGCCGCAGCCAACAGTCAGTTCAGCGTTGTCAAAGATGCCACAAAACGTGGCGGCACAGAAGAATCCGGTAGCGCATGGCACGGCAAACAGGTCCTTGAATATCTGGATCAACGTGAGAGCAGCAAAGACGATGATCCGTTTCTGATCTATTTTGGATTCTCACATCCGCACGACACGCGCGACGGCACGCCGGAACTGCTGGCAAAGTATGGAGCAGTCAATCATACAGACAAGAACAACCTTCCCGCCGCGAATCCCAGGCAACCTGTATTGCCGGTCAACTACCTGGGCAAACATCCTTTTCATCACGGACACCCCGGACTTCGCGACGAAGTGTCCGTGAGCGGTGTCTGGGAAAAACGAGATCCACAGACCATTCAGAATGAACTTGGCCGGGAATTTGCCTGTAACGAGAATATTGACATTCAGATTGGCAAGGTGCTGAAGAAGCTCGAACGGATGGGAGAGCTGGACAACACCTACATCGTCTACACGGCCGACCACGGCATGGCGATCGGACGTCACGGTCTTCAGGGAAAACAGAACCTGTACCAGCACACATGGCGAGTTCCCTACATCGTAAAGGGCCCTGGTATCAAAGCGGGCACACGATCCACGGGCAACATCTACCTGCTGGATTCACTGGTCACAGTCTGTGACCTGGCCGGTATAAAGGCTCCGGAAAGCACAGAAGGAATCAGTTTCAAGTCGGTGCTGCAGGAAAAAAAAGAGACGGTCCGAGACGTCTTGTTCGGCGTCTACAACGGTGGTACCAAGCCGGGCATGCGTTGCGTGAAACAAGGTGACTGGAAACTGATCAAATACGATGTGATGGATGGCAGAGTTCAGGAAACGCAGCTATTCAATCTCGCCGACAACCCACACGAATTCATCGCTGAACACGGCAAGAACGATCCGAAGTTGACAGATCTCGCTGAGGACCCGGCGTACAAGGACAAGCTGGCCGAAATGGAAGACCTGTTGCTGGCTGAAATGCGAAGGCTCGATGATCCCTATCGTCTGTGGAATCAGCCGGATGATGGGCTGGAACCGCCCGTTATCAAAAAGCGAAGAGGCAGAAAGAAGAAGCCAAAGGCGGCAGTAAAATAACAGCCGGACTCCCCTGTCCGTACCACACATCTGAGTCGGTTTAAGTGGCGTCCTTTTTTGCGTCTTTTCGTGCTTTTTGTGGCAAGAGAGTTCCCTGTCCCCAGGATCACTGGGCACATTTTGAACAGGAGGCAAAAGAGAGAACAGAGTTCACGAATCATAGCTTCTCTGTTTCCTCTGTGCCTCCTGTTCTTTTTCCGTAGGTCAGGACCTGTTGTCCTGACAAAAACGAAGCGTCAGGACCTGTTGTCCTGACCTACGCAACTCAGATGTGTGGCGCAATGCCCCCCGCGGAAGAGTTATCAAAATACGTTACTTTAAAGACTGGTGATGGGATCTGAGAATCGTACGGTTTTACAGAAATTGACGCTGTCCAGTCAGGCAATCGTGAAGTCGACTCCGGTGCTCCAGAAGCCGGCAATGGGATTGGTGTTGCTGAGTGCCTTAACCCAGAATCGGTAACTTCCTGCAGCTAACGTGGTGCCTGGCGTGTAGGATACTGTGCCGAGTACGTCTTTTCTGATGACCTGCGAGGTGCCTGTCGTAGTATTGTTGACCTGCAGAATGTAGCGGTCGGCCCCATACACTTCTGTCCAGATGAATGTTGGTGTTGAACTGGCCGTTGCCAGGGGAGACAACCCAATTGCTCGCCCGAACGTGTCGATTGTTGCAGCATCACTCCAGGGCCCGGCATTGCCAGCCGCATCAACCGATCGAATCCACCACTGCCATTCATCTGCACTGAGATCCGGCGTCTGCCAGAACGTCGCAGTCAGTCCCGTTTGTTCGACCGATCTACGGCCGTTGAACAGATAGACATCGTATGAAACGGCGCCGGCCGATGCCTGCCAGGACAGAATGGGGGTCGGGCTGAGAGAAATCAGTCGAGTCTGTGCTGGCGTCGCGGTCACGCCGGACGGCGCCGCCGTCACACTGAAGGTGTGATTTGCACTCCACGGTCCGTAGTTTCCGGATGCATCTTTGCCTCGCACCCACAGTACATACTCGCCCGGTTTCAGAATCGGCGGTTTGAAAGTAGCTGCCGGAATATCGGACGTACGGAGAATGTGCTCTGCGACGTCGGTGCGATTTAGAAACACTTCGTATGATCCTGCACCGTCGATGCTGGTCCATGTAAACGTTGGAGCAGCATCTGTTGCAGTTGCCAGGGGAGCCAGCACCGTCGGACGTCCACCAATCCATGTCTCTCCCCGTTCACTCCACAAACCGGCTTGTCCACTATCTGTGAATGGCCGCACCCACCAGAGGTGTCTTCCTTGCTGCAGATCTTCGCCGGGCGAATACGATCCACCCGTGAGTCCGTTGAGATTCACAACACTACCGTTCGGGGCTCGCAGGTAGAATTGGTAGACTGCAGCGCCCGCTGGTTCTGTCCACCTGAATGTGGGACGGTTGTCGAAAATTGGTGTTACCGGTCCCAGCAGGGTTGAACCGACGTAGTGTTCGACAGCTTGCGACCACGCCGACGCAAAACCGTCGGCGGCGATTGCCCTGACCCAGATTCGGTGCAGGCCAAATCCCAGGGCGGAGGGCGGAGTATACGACGTGGCCGTCAGGTTCTGCTCGTTAAACAGTCGATTCTGCCGGGTGGTCACGTTCGAGATGTAAATCTCATAGGACGCTGCTCCCGACACTGGAGCCCAGTTGATCAACAGCGTTGTGTTGTTCCCGGAATGCGGCAGGGGATCAATCACGGTCGGACGATTGATCTGAAACAATGAAGACACCCATGAAGACCCTACGCCGCCTGGGTAGATCGCGCGGACCCAATACTGATATCGCCCGATGCCCAGATCAACGTCCGGAGTGAATGTCGTGTCAGAAACGATCGTATTCAGGATCGCGACATGGGAATGTCCATCGGGATTCACCCAGATTTCATAGGACTGAGCTCCGTGGACGCCTGCCCATTCGAAGGTGGGCCGCTGGCTGCCGATGAGCCCGAACGGGCCCGTCAGAATCGGAGCAGTAAGCTGGCCGTTCAGTCCAACATCATTGTCGAATACACGAACTGTCAGATCTGCAATGTTCGTGTTTGTCGTATACTCAACACCGGCACCCGTCACGGAATGCGTGAGCGTGGCTGTACGCCACCCTTCGGCCACGGCATCATCAGCCGCTCGAATGGTGATCGTCTGCGGATTCTGATTGAGAAATGTCAGCATCAACGTTGATGAGAAGGTCATGCCGTCGTTGCTGATTTCGATGTCGGCTGGCGCGTGCACCTGTACCGTCACAGCCAGCGACGGTGCTGTGTTGAGACTGATATCGTAGATGTCGACAGCTCCGGTTTCAGACACGTCCGTTCCGCTCCCTGACTCAGTGATGGTCACTCCTGCTGACGGCGTTGGTGCGACGGCGACAGGAAAACGAGCGATTGGAAGATCGATATCTGGCGTCAACGTCATCTCACCAAACAACCAATCCTGTGTCGTTGATTCCACATCGGCCGTCAGAGAAAAACTGCTGGTGGCCCCGGCACCGATAGTGATCGATGCAACATTCAGCCTTAGTGTCAGGCCGTTGTCTGTGACAAATGACGGTGTCCACACGACGGTTGACGTCTGAGTACTGGTCAGAGATCGTGTCCAGGACGTTGAATGGCTGACGTTGCTGTCGACGAAACTGGCCAGATTCAATTCGTCGGGTTCTCCACCGCGCGAAGGCTCCGCCGAGATGAAGTTGTCTGTCGTTTCGTCCAGGACAAAGCCCGCCTGAGCCGCAAGGGATACATCAACCAGCCCCGAGCCGACGTCGAACGGGTTGGCATCCGCCAGGCTGAGATCCCTGGCGATTTCAGAACGACTGATGGCTGTGGTTTGTAATGCCGACTGAATTTCGGCCGGACTCCAGTCGGGATGCAGTGCAACCAGCAATGCAGCTGCTCCGGCAATATGGGGAGCTGCGGCCGACGTACCGCTGAAGTATTGCCAGCTGTCATTTCCGGAGGTCGCCACCGGTGCCAGAATCAGATTAGCGGCGCCAGGGGCAGCAATCACGGGCGCCAGCGTGTCTGCCTGCAAATTCTTACCTCGCGAACTGAATCCTGAGACAACGGTCAGATGCTGCGTCTGTTCTGCGTTTAGCTGGACTGTGGCATTGGGGTTTTCGCGAAGCCACTCTCGTAGTGCCGTGCCGTCTTCCTGAGAAATCAAGACGGACGGTATCGGGACAACGTCAACACCAGCCATCGTAACGCCAGGGCCGGCTACGTTGTTGATGACGATAACGGCGTTTGCACCAGCGTCGTAGGCGTTTTGCACCTTCGTCTGGAACAGCGAATCGCCTCGATCAATCAACGCTATGCTGTTCGCAAATGTATTCGTCGGATATGCAGAGGACCCCAGCGGATCACCGGGCGAAACATCTGCTGCATGAATGACGGAATTCGTGCTAATCGTTTCAGAGATCGTGATGTTCTCACCGGGCGTCGTTGCAATCCGTGCAACATTTTCAGGGACATTTGCACCGACAACACTTACAGAATTCGTGGCAGTATCGTCAATGCCGACAGAGGCAACAGCCGTCACCCACGGTGCATCTGCCGGAGAGTTGAGCGTTGCTGGGCCCGGTCCTTCATTGCCAGCGGAAACGGCGACAAAGATTCCGGCAGCGCGAGCGTTCAGCAGGGCCGTTGACATCACGGCATCCCACGGAGCTTCGGTGCTGCCGCCAATCGAAAGATTGATCACGTCGCCACCGTCAGAAATGGCTCGGTCGACGGCCGCCATGATGGCCGAATTTGAACAATCGTCCAGCGTTGTGCAAACGTCGTAGGAAATGATGTTGGCATGAGGAGCAACGCCCGAAATCTCCGCTGTTTGATTCGTTGCGGGCACATCAACCGTGACAAAGTTCCCGGCCGCGATGCCCGCGACACTGGCTCCGTGATCGGCGTCGCCGGGCGAATCGATAGCATCACTACTGAAGTTCCACGCACCGACAATCTTGTTATTGAACGGCAGCGATGCGTCATATTTCGGATCTGAAGGATTACCCATGCCAATGTAAACGCCGTCGCCAAATGGATTAACGTGAACGTAGCCATCGTTCGGGCCGACTGCTGCAAACGACGCGTTGTCGAAGTCGATACCCGAATCGATGATGCCAATTAAGACGCCTTCACCGAAGGTCCCGCCTACACCTCCGGTCGCCGAGCCGTTCCACACGTTGGCAGCCCCGGTGAGTTCGGCACTGTTTCCCTGCAGTTCCGATGATGCGTCGGGCAGGACCATTGTCACTGTCGGCATCTCTGCAACCTGCTGAGCCTGCTGATCTGTCAGTAACAACGCCACTCCATTAAACACATTCGTGTAGTCAAACGGCACGTGGACGGAATGTTCGAAGACGTGATCCAAGTGCGCAGCGAATGCGGAATGCTGTTCGGCCAACTGAGCGGGATCCCTTGATCTCAACGCGGTGTCAGGTTCGTCAAGCAGCACAAGATACGTTGTGTACTCGGCGTCAACGGCTGCAAATGTGCCGGACGTTTCTGCAGTGGTCGCCGACAGCAGCATTCGCACTTCCAGGTGCTGAATCCCCGACCTGCCAAATGCGAATCTTCGCAGTCGGCGCATGGCGGCCTTTCGTCGTCGCATGCGACGGAAGCAGGTCTTGAGTGATTCACAGAACAAGAACACAGTCGTCCGTTTTTCACTGAACAATGCGGCAGTGTTGCGGCGTCAAAAACACTGAATGGCTCGATGCCAGCGTCTTGCTCCCAGGCTCGGGAGCACTTGTCTTCGAAGATCTACTTCGCCGAAAAACATGGGTTGCCATTCATATGCGGCGAAGCAGAGCTTCGTGGAAAAGGGGGCGTAAACTGGAGTTTGGGACCGAGGAAAACCAGGACGTCTGAACTGTCTTCGCGCAACAGTCCTTCATGGAGCCCAGAAGCAATCTCAAAAGGCTGGGTTTGCGTGTGGTTGTAACGCAACGATACCTGTGTCGGGATTCGGAAGACAGTGTTTTTGGCGACCCACGGTTGCCCTGGAAGACAACTCGCTAGAAACTCGTGATTTGTGCGGGATGAACTGCTCTCGAGGCGAATTCGGCAATTCCGCGAAAGCGAACCATCCGATTCAGAGTCATCACGCCATCAATTCAGGAGTCGTCTTGATGGCTCACGGCGACGGCGTCCGGCTGCGTACCAGTGTTTTTGGCAGTGCTCGAGCGTAAAGTCTGACGTGATTCGTTTGGGCGAATCACATTCTCCGTCAGAACTACGGCGTTCTACGCTGGCTCGAGGCCGCGAAAGACGTGATTTCGGCCTAAGAAAGCGGCCTGCCCCCAAACCCGAACGGTTCATGAGAACAAGTAGGTGTCTTAAGATTGCAGAAAACCGACCGTGGAACTGAACAGTCGGTCATTGACGGGGTTCGTATCGGTCGGGGTTTGCAGTTCGGCAAGGTTTGCGTTGCAGAATGTGCAGCCCAGAATGTTGACGTGGAAATCGACGAATTCGTCCCAGTCACGTGGAAGGATGCCAAGTGTGAATTTTCCGAGAGTTGTTCGCTTGGGGCAACTGGGCCGCTGAGATTCCCAAACGGCTGTCAGCAGGTGACCGGATGATTCATCGTTGAAGGCTTCGTCCGCAGCAGAACCACCGGCCTCATTCACCAGCTGAGTAAGACGTTTCACCAGACGGTGCTTCACCTGGCTGATTTCGTTTTCCGACGTCCCCAGCACTTCGGACAGCTCTCGGTTACGACGGCCGGCGTAGAACAGACCTTCGGCGATCTTGAGGTCTCGAAATTTCTCACCCGCATGCAGTTTCGCTGCCAGGGCGCGGACCGCGGTGGCGAGAATCTGTTGGTTGCTATCGCGTGCTTCGTTGCGGCGCGCGTACCAGCTGGCGTGCATGTCCTGAGCGGCCGCCTGTTGCAGGGGATCCGCGGCGAATTCAGTCGACGCTGCGGCGTTGAAGCTGCAGGCGGGGACTTCTTTGTTCCTTCCCTGTCGGCGGTAATGATCGACAATGCGGCGGCGCAGAATCTGAAATAGAAACGATTCCAGTTCGCACTCTTCGCGGAAGTCGGCCATGCCTTTCAGAAAGGCAACAAGTGTTTCCTGAACAAGATCTTCAGCTGTGGCCATCTGGCCGACCTGCCGCGTGGCATAGGCAGTGAGACGCCGTTGAAACCGCGCAACAAACTGGCTCCAGCCGTCATGATCGCCGGCTCGAATCAGTTGCAGAAGGTGCTGATCTGCTTCGCTCATGTAAGTCTGTGGCGGATCTGATTCTCGTGCACGGGACAGTGAAGAAGGTGCTGGCCCGTCCATGCGACCTGGTTCATGCGTCTTTCACTTCCTTGTTGATTCATTAACGCGGGCCGACAGCCCGCACCATGAAAGACGACGTCTGCATTTACACTCACCAGGCTGCGCCAAGAAAGAGCAACAACATGATACCTACTGCGATGCCGCCCGTCATCAACAGCCGCTTGCGATAGTATCCCTGCGTCAGCAGATTCAGGATCACACACAGAACCATCGTCACACCGAACAGAACCAGCAGACTTACGGCGACAGACACCTGACGTTCCTCGACGTACACCGTTTTCCTGCGTGCCACTGCGATGGCCTGAGCCATGCGACCGCCAGATACGTCCAGCAGCACGGCTTCTCGCCATACGTCACCGTAGGGCCGGGATAATTTCTGAGCAAACCGGTCGATGACATGTGATTCGTCTGCGGTCGCAAAGGCGCCGCCGCCCACGGCGACACGTGATTTCGATCGGGCATCCTTCATCGCAAGGTGCCGGGCGGCAACTGCCGACGACACGAATTCCTGTGAATAGCCCACGACGAACTGACGTTCGGGGCGGACAGAAATGAAGACGTCAAGAGCTTCCACCCAGGGTTTCTGAATGTAGCTGGAGGTAGCTGTGGCCGTTCCCTTCGACGTGACGATGTCGCAACGGTGCCGACCGCTCAGTTGTTGAACGCTGTAATCCCAGGGAGCTTTTTCGCTGCGTTCGTCTTCAAGGCTCAGCGTGAGAATTACAGTGCCGTCTTCGAGCTTACTTTCGGTTCCATCGGATATGCTCACTTTTCCGTCCCGGAATTCGAAACGAATTTGTTCGGTAAACCGCTGCAATACACTGTCTCGATATCTTTCCGGAAGCTGTTGCCCGGCCACGATCACTTGAAGTGGTGCCGTGTCTTCAGCTTCGGCGACCACTATCGCTGCGGCGGTCTCGGGGACTTCAGCAGCCGATATAGATTCGGTGGATTCGGCAGGCGCGACCTCTGGATGGACTTCAACGTCGCCATTAATATCAATACCTGCAATGGGGACACTTTCGTCGTCGTTTGCTTCGGCCAGCAATTGGTTCGCATCTATCGTGTCACGAACTTTCCGAGCCAGTGGCTTAACAGCCTCCAGAACTCCCGGATACGCATTCGCGGTGAATTGTTGCAGATCGGTATTAGCCCATACTGTCAGTTTCGCGTGCTCCAGCATCGAATGGGCATTGGCCTCCATTCCTTCCAGATTCAAAGCTACCCGTGGTAAGTCAGGCAGAGGTGCCGGCACGGTCGGTGGTGACTCGAATGGCGAAATATGGCCCTCGGGCGCGAACGGGGCCCTGGGGGGAAACGGGGCCATCCGGGAAACGTCTTGTTGTATTTCCTGTACCGAAGAGACGACGGCATTTACACGCGTTGCAAGTTGGTCATTCTGTCCGATCCTGGGTGCGGGAGAGGTTGTCAGAACAAGCCACAGAACCAGCATCCCGGGCATCAGTAGAAAACAAATAGTGGCTAAGACGCCAATGGCCGTTGCAGCGCCGCCGTTCCGCTTCGACATTTGGCGAACAATCATGGTCACAACCGCCACGGTCAGGCAAAATGCCAGTAGTGCGAGTAGACAAACTATCCAGGTCATCAGCGAATCTCCCGCATTTCTTCGTCTTGTCTTGTCATGTGGTTGTCCGGCCGCTGGCCTGAATTTCTGGCGTCGGGGCGTTCGTGGCTAATGAGGCGTGACAGCCGGAAGCGAATTGTCACAACAGCCACAACGACGGCGGCGGCGGCCAGCCCGAACAAATCGTCGTCGCCTTCAAACAACACGGCAGCGGCGACAACTGCAAAAACGCCGATCAGCAGTTCCTGGAAAACGGACGTCTTGTCGAAGCTGAGTCGAAGTCCTGACACGGCCTCACGTCGCTGAATGAAACGGTGCCTGCGAAATCGGAATCTTAGAGCCAGTAAACCGACGATCGCTGCCGCTGCGCCCAGAGGAAACAGGTCATCATCACCGTTGAACATCAGTCCACCGACCAAAGTGGCCGACGCCAGGAACAACACCTCCAAAAAGATGGACAATTTGTCGATCGTCACCACCTTAACGTCGCCGCCGTCAAAGTCGCCTTGCTGTTGCTGTGTGATGGCATCTGCCCCTCGAACACCCGGTGCCAGGCCTGGCCGTTCGTTGGACCACACACGACGTTGTATTCTGAATCGCAGAGCGAAGGTGCCGATGAAGGCGGCGATTACACCGAGAACGATAAATGGACCTTCGTCGTCGCCATTTATGAATAGGCCAATGATGACCGCTGCTGCAGCACCTACCATCATCTCCATCGCTATTGTGGCCCTGTCGAAGCTAAGAGTGCCGTCGGCATGGTCCGCTACAACACCCGGGTGACGAGCGGTCAGTGCGCTGGGGCTGCCGGCAGCCAATGCCGTCGCCGGACCTTCGTCGCTCCATGATCGACGGTGCAACCGGAATCGCAGAGCAAAGATGCCCACGAATCCCGCGATCACTCCAACGGCGATCAGCCCTCCGTCGTCGTCGCCATTAACCATCAAGCTAACGATGACTGCAACGGCAGCTCCAATGATCAGCTCCAGCAGCATGGCTGTCCTGTCGTACAGCAGACGAGGTTTCTTCGCTTTTTGTGGGCGTTTGATCGCCGGAGCATCGGTTGAGGCTCGACGTACTGGAGCTACCAGCTGTACCGTGATTGCTGCGGCCATCGCCAATGCACCGGCGAATGGTGTCCAGCCTGTGTAGTTGGACATCATCAAGTGCGACGCAGCAGCCACGACGCCAATGCAGAACACTGGCAACAGGGATACTCGAGGATGACGGTGAACGGTAATCAGACATCGCCAGTCGAACAGCAGCGTGCAGATCATGACGCTGCACGCCAAAGGACCACACAATTCGTCATCAACGCGCACCAGGTTCAGGACGACAATCCATGCCAGCACAACCGGCAGCGACCAGCCGATTCTCGACAGCACGCTTCCCCCGATACTGACGTGGAGCAAGGGGAATCGACGGGCAATCGTTGCGGTTGCAGCGGACAACACGAACGTCAGGGACGCAACGCCAAGCATGACGCGTCCCGACCAGTAGTCGTTGACTGTCTTCAGGCTTAAGAAAATCAGAATCATCGTTGCCAGCGCTGCCAGAAACAGGCGTGGAACCAATAGCGTCGCATCAGGAATATCGTGCTGCCGTTGAGGCGGAGAATACGCCAATCCCACGCGGTGCGGGAGCGGAGGTTTCATGATTTCCGGCACCACCTCAGACGCCGTGTTGCCGGCCCTCGCATAAGGACCGGTATCCTGCACGGCCGTCGGAGCTGTCGAATGCGACAGAGGCGGAGCGATGTCGACGGCCACTTCAGGAACAGACGCCTGCACAGCGGCCTGCCGGGCCTTCGCGTTTCGGGCACGCTCGCCCACCAGCGACAGCGTCGTCGGATTAAAGCTGTCATGCAGCAGATTGAGGGGCGCTGCGCCTTCAACGGCTTCGACCATTTCCTGAGCCGTCTGGAAACGATTGGCCGGGTCCCTCTGCATGGCCTTCACTATCACACCGGCGAACGGTTCGGGCAGCTGACTGACATCCGGATCGCTGCTGAGGTGCTTCATGAGGACTTCCCCCATGCTTTCACCAACGTACGGCGGCTGACCAGCCAGCATTTCGTACAGCATTATTCCCAATGCATAAATGTCGACCGTCCTGTCGTACCGCCCAAGACTGATTTCCGGAGCCATATAGTGCACGCTGCCGACGGTCATCGTGTTGCCGCTGCGGTGACTGGCGGTAATGACTTTACTCAGGCTGTAATCACCAATTTTGACAATGCCGTCTTCAAAAAACACGTTGTGCGGTTTCAGGTCGCGATGCACGACTCCGGCTTCATGCAGGTAGCTCAGGCCCTTCGCGAGTTCTCGCAGAAAGAACTTCGCCTGATCGATTCCCAGCCCGTCCGGTGATTCGTCCAGCACTTCTCGCAGCGATGGACCGGACACGTATTCCATGATCACCCAGGGCTTACCGTCAGCAGCATGCTTGATGTCAAAGATCATCACCAGGTGAGGTGACTTCAGATTCATGCAGTGACCGATTCCGCGCAGCTCGACTTCTTCGAAGTTCTGCACGGCTTTCAACGCCACTTCGCGACCGGAATCACTGACCGCAAAATAGACTTCACCGAACCCACCACGTCCCAGTGCATACCGGATGGTGTATCCATCCAGCGGGCGATCGCCTTGTTGATAATGATATGCCGCCATCAGACCTGTCGTTCTAAGGAAGTGACATGTAACGGTGTTTGATGGAATTCGGACGACCGCGGACGGGTTTTCTTTTTCCTGTTGACGCTCATGGTCATCCATCCATCAACACGAAACGAATGTCCTTCATCACCACGGATTCTCCAATATTTATTGCCGCCGGGGCTGTCCGCACGGCAGGCTGCGGTGTGGACGCACGCGACACGGATTCTCGCAATGCGTAGCCATCGCGGCCGCCATGCAGCACGATTGGATTTTCTGCGTCTGACAGTCGGAAGTGGCTGCCCGCAGGTCCGAACAACAGAGAATCCGACATCAGCACGACGCTGCGAATGTCTCGTCGAGCCAGTCGAGACCCTGTGATCTGCAGAACAGCCGAACCGCTGGCCGCAACAGGTTTCAGGAATCTCAGGCGACCTCGCGTACCGACGGCAATCGAATCGCCCGACGTCAGCAATTTGCGGGTTTCCGGCCGTCCGTTCACATGGAATGGTTCGGCCGATTCGGCAAAGTAGTCATCACCATCGCGTCGAATGCTGATGAATGCCGCGGCTCCTTCGGTCACAAGCGGCACATCAAGCCTGGAGGATGAAGACGACGTTCCGATCGTGATGACGTCTCTGCTCAGCAGCAGCAATCCACCTACTCCGTCAACCTGCAACACGCTGCGAATGGGCAGTCCTTCTCTGCTGAAGGGCTTCGCTCCAGCCGTTCGCGGTGGGGCCGGCGAAGCCGTCACGGCCGAGGTTCGCTGTTGGTTCAATACATCGCCCAGCAAACCCAGTGCGCCCGCCGACACGGAATTCAAATCCCGAATCGCATCAGCGATGGCACTTCTTGCGGCAACGATCCATGTTTTGCCGTCGACCATTTGTGCCAGCACCGCCAACTGAGCTTCTGCCTGGGCATACTGATGCATCTGCATGTGTTCTCGAGCAGAACGACAAATCGTCAGGCACTGCTGGAGTTCACCCACACTGGGCGAAGCACTTTGCAATGGACGAAGCATGTCGTCAATCGCCGCTGCTCGATCAAGGCGACCGGACCTGAGTTCCGAGAAGCCTCGTGTCACCAGAGGCCCCACCGCCTGTTGAATCAGGACGGCAATCTTCGCGTGCGTTCGCTGATCCGGCTGCAGTCCATTGATCAACGCCACAGCAGATTCGTGCTGGCCTGCATCCATCGCCGCCTGAATTTTCACAGCTGCATCGTCAACAATCACGCGTTTCGCTTCGATCGATTGCGCCAGGCGTTCGTGCGATGCTGCTCCGGCTGCGGACTGATCTGCATCGAGTTCTCCCAGTAATTTCCCTCCGACGGAGTAGGCGCCTGCCAGCACGTGGTGATTTGCCGACGCCAGCACCTCTTTGTGGCGTTGCTGACGTTGTCGCCGCTGTGTATCAGCGGCGGAGATTTTCTGCTACAATTCTGAAACGGCCGGTGTCCGCCCACCCAGCTGTCGAGCGTTGTCAGCATCATGCCGAGCATCATCGATCCGGTTTCCCGCGAGATGCTCTGTTGCTCGAGCCACAAAAGCAGCGACCAGGCGATCAACCAATCGCTGCCCGTCTCGATGTTTTCGTTCGGACGAAGTGTGCAGAACCTGAAACGCTTCGTCCAGTCGCCCACTCTTGATCGCCACTTCAGCTCGTTTTAGATCGAGGAAGAACAACGGATCTTCTTTCTTTGGAAAGTTACCGCAAAACGAACAAGTATACTGGATGTTGAAGACACGGGTCAGGATCTGCCCGACTACACAGCTCGTGTAGCCGGATTCGACAGGATCTTGAGTCAGCTGGCTGAGTGAATACGCCTTATGTCCGCCGCCTTCATCTGCACAGCCGCCCCCCCCCGCCTCGATTCAATCGACGTCGATTGACAGCTCAACGTCCCTGCTCAGGCCAGCAACGGCAGTCTTGTTTTCGTCGGACGTGCCATCACCGAAGTATTCGTCAAGCTCCGTCAACAACTGTTCTTCGTCAACGAATTCCTCTGCTTCGGAAACTGCAAAAATATCCTGTTCGTGAGCGAGCACTCGCTGAGCTACCGCCAGTCGAGTCTCAATCTGACTGAGCAGTTGGTCTGCTTCCGACAGACGACTTCCGTCAATCAACTTACCCGATTCAATGGCGGACGCCTGGACAAGCCGATGCTGTGCCGCCAGAGATTCCACCTTCTGTTCGAGTTCTGCCTTTCGGTGTCGCATTTTGTCCAGCATCGCCAGAGCCGCATTCAAGCCGGCGTGCCGCTTTTCCAACAGCTTCTTCTTGCTGGCAAACGCCAGTTCACCCTGCTTAAAACGCTCGAACCGCTGATGCAACTGATCGGTCAGAAGTCCCCGTTCGACGTTGCGGCCGTTGACCTGATAGGACACCTTCTGAGTTCGCATCGTGTTCCGCAACATGGCCAGCGTTTTTTGTTCGCTTTTCAGTCGCTGCTGAGATTCGGCAATGTCCGACGTCAGCGCCGCTACTTCGACTTCTTCCTGAGCGATCATCCTGACCTGAGACTGCAGATCGGGCAGAATGGCTTCGATCATGTCGCTTGCGCGCTGTAACTCGAATTCCACAGGCACGGCATGTCTGGCAGCTCGCTGAGCCGCATTGGTGGTCGTGTGGAGATAGCTGAGAAAATTCGACCCCAGCAACGTCCATCCGGCAACTCCGACAAGAACGACTGCCCCCACTCCATATTTGATCCAGCGTAACATGATCGTCACTCCCAAACGCCGGACAATGGACGTCCGGTAAACCTGAAACCTCGCAATTTACAGCAAATCACGGCTATCGGTGGGGCAGTCGCCTGTCGAACGCAGATGTTGCAATAAAAGTGCAGGGAATCTGGGAACGCCGGACGGAACCAGCGAATTCCCGAAACTTTGGGTTCCAGTCAGGGAATAAACAGAGCGCAGAAGATGTGGAGCACGAACGACGTCGGCTGAGCACAGACCTCAGCAGATTTCTCATGGAGCGCTGAACAGACGTGGTCGCGCGGGCCAAAGCCTTCGTCGTCAAACCAATCGCCGCGCGTCATGCGAGCGGATTCCGCTCAGCTCTAGTGGCGGAAATGTCGTCGGCCGGTGACGACCATGGCCATGCCGTATTCGTTGCAGGCAGCGATGACATCTTCGTCGTTTCGAGATCCTCCCGGCTGAATCACGGCTTTGATGCCCGCTTTGGCCGCTTCGTCGATGCCGTCACGGAATGGGAAGAACGCGTCACTCGCGACCACTCCGCCGTTGCTGCGGTCTCCGGATTTCATGCCAGCAATGAAGGAACTGTCCAGACGACTCATCTGCCCCGCTCCTGCCCCCAGCAGCATGCCTCCCTTGGCAAAGACAATCGCGTTTGACTTCACGTGTCGGCAGACCTTCCATGCGAATCGCAGATCTGCCATTTCCTCATCGTTTGGCTGGCGATCGGTCACAATCTTCCAGTCGTCTTCTGGCTGTGGCAGATCGTCGCGGTCCTGGACCAGCAGTCCTCCGGAAACGCGACGATACTCCGCCGCGCCTTTCCCTTCGTCTGAAAACTCAGCCTCCATCAAACGAACGTTCTTCTTCCATTTCGGTTTCGTTGTCAGCACCTCAAACGCATCTGCATCGTAACCCGGCGCGATAATGGCTTCGATAAAACGACCCGGTTCGCACAGCCGCTCTGCGGTGGCAACGTCCACCTGTCGATTCAGGCCAATGATTGACCCAAATGCGCTGACAGGATCGCCAGCGTGAGCATTGTCGAAGGCGACTGCAAGGGAATCCGAAACGGCGCAGCCACAGGGATTGCTGTGTTTGATGACGCAGGCCGCCGGCTGACTGAATTCCGCCACGATCGCTTTGGCCGAGTCGAGGTCCATCAGATTGTTGTACGACAGTTCTTTGCCGTTGCGTTGTTTCGCTCGGGCGAGCGATGTTGCGGGGGCGTCGTGTTCGACATAGAACGCAGCTTTCTGGTGAGGGTTCTCGCCGTAGCGCAGAGATTCCTGCAATCGAAATGACAATGTTAGCTGCTGTCCGAAGGCCGAGCTTTTGTCGTCTGATTCGGACGTAATCTCTGCCATGTAGTCGGCGATCGCCCGGTCGTAGGTCGCCGTCACTTCAAATGCTGCGGCTGCGAGTTTGCGGCGGAAGGTATCGTCCATGCTGCCATCGGTCACTTTCTGCAACACGTCAGCGTACTGTTCCGGCGACGTCACAATGGCCACGTGAGCATGATTCTTGGCGGCGGACCGTACCATCGACGGGCCGCCGATATCAATCTGTTCAATGGCCTGCGGAATCGACACGTCCGGTTTGGCTATGGTTTCCTGAAACGGATACAGATTGCAGACGACCAGCTGAAACGGAACGATGCCGTGTTCCGCAATGGCCACTGCGTCTGATTCCAGAGTCGGCCGCCCCAGGATCGCACCGTGTACTTTGGGATGCAGGGTCTTGACACGACCGTCCATGATTTCGGGAAACTCGGTGTAGGTCGTGACGTCAATGACCGGTATACCGGACTCTTCCAGAAACCGTCGAGTACCACCGGTTGACAGGATCTCAAAGCCCAGGTCCACCAGACCCTTCACAAAAGTATCAAGCCCCTGTTTATCACTGACGCTGACGAGAGCTCGCTGAGCCATCGGTGGTTTATCCTCTAGTTGAAAGTGGGGAGTTGACGGGCCGCCGTCGTTCGTCATAAATGCAACCTGACGAACGAGTTCCGGCGCGCCGGTCGCGGTGCGATGCAGCCTGCGATTGACTCCGACAACGAAAAAAGCCGTCGGCGCGATAGACCGACGGCTGTGGGAATTTATCGGCGGAAGTTACGCTGGTCAAGCGGGCAGCACGCGATGATTCCCGCGTCAGAAGGTCCGGTTTCTTGTGCCCAGCCGAAAGTCGCTGACTCGTTGTTGTTCATCCGGGCCGTGGCATTTGAAACAAACGTCAGAAAGAATCGGTCGAATGTCACGGCTGAAGTTTATCTCGGCAGCGGTGCGGTGACCGAGGCCATCAGAATCAAAGGAACTGACCGTATCGTCCAATGACGTACGATGAACTGGCAATGCTGTGGTTATATTTTCGCTCAATCATGCAATCCATTCACGAAACTGTGTTTCGTCCAGATTACGCCCGCTGATCACAATCACCAGGTCGCCGTCACCATCCGGGAAAACTCGTCCCTGCAGGACTGCTGCTGTGGCGATGGCACCGGACGGCTCGGTCCTCAGTCCGTGCCGGTCGTACAGCCATTTCATCGCCTGGCGAGTCTCGATGTCAGGGACAGCAACAGATTCGGCGACATGTGTTTGCAGAATCGGCCAGTTGTATTCGCCGACGCTGTACGACAACAGACCGTCGCAGATGCTTTCGGGACGTGGCAGGGTGATGCGTTCTCCGGCTGCCAGCGATTGTCGAAAATCATCGGCTCCGTCCGGTTCCACACCGATGATCTTTGCGCCGGGAAATCCGTCGGCGATCGCCAGCGCGTGGCCGGCCATTAATCCGCCACCGCTGACCTGACACAAAAACTGCGATACATGGCGACCGTGTTGCTGCAGTTCCCGAACGATTTCCAGACCGCCGACTCCGTTTCCGGCAATCACATCGTTGTCGTCGTACGGAGATGCCTGGACAGCATTTTCCTGCTCTGCGATTTCTTTGGTAATGCGGTCGCGGTCACCCGTTACGTGATCCGTGGCCACGTTGTACGTCCGAATCTCCGCGCCAAACGATCGAGCCATATCAAACTTGACCTGCGGTGCCGAATCCGGCATGACGATCAGGATTCGCTTGTTGTACGCCTTCCCCGCAAACGAAATCCCGCACGCAAAGTTACCCGAGGAATGCGCAGCGACGGGGCGATCACCGATTTCGTCGGCATTTCGGTCCATCCAATTCAGGGCCCCCATCACCTTGAATGAACCCACGGGAGTCCAGCCGTAATCCTTCAGCCAGACCTGACGACCTTCGGGAAAATCAAGCTCCCTTTCCAGGGCGTGTGAGCGAAGCAACGGTGCGGGAGACATGTGCCGGCGAACAACGGCTTCGGCAGCACGGACGTCATCAATGGTGGCAATGGTTATCGACATTGTTCCGGGTTTGACCTTTCTACCTGGCTGATGTCTCGGCCTCAAACCACGGTTTGAGGCCGCATGTCCGCGAAGCTCCGCTTCGCCGTGGCTTTCCTACTTCACAAGCTTCACAGATTTGATGTAGTCCAGATTCGGAAAATTGCTTTTCAGGTATTCATTGCCTTCGGCCTGAATGGCTCCCTGGTTGGGTTGTTCACGGTATTCGGCGTTAATCCGGTCCACAACGTCCATGCCTTTGATCACGCGACCAAACGGTGGAAAACCCTGATTGTCCAGAAACGAATTGTCCTTGAAGTTGATGAACAACTGTGACGTTCGAGTATTGGGGCCGGCCATCGCATACGTAATAAATCCGCGACTGTTGGAAGCGACCAACGGATCGTCATCGATCTTTTTTTCGCGCCAACCGGCCTGCACCTTGGGATCTCCATTGATGCCCCACTGCACCATGAAACCGGGAACCACTCGAAAGAAGCGACAGTCTTTGTAGAAGTCCTTCTTCACAAGTTCGTAGAATTGGTCGGCTCCGTTCGGGGCCCACTTGCGAGTGACCTCAACGGTGAAATTGCCTTTGCTGGTTTCGAATTCAGCCTTGTAGGATTCGGGCGATTTTTCTGCGGCCTGACCGGCGGATGCGGTCACAAGGACGGCGCACAGACCGCAGAGCGTGAATACTAATTTCCTGAACAACATGAGTGACTCCATTGTTTGCGCGGCATGGCCGCAATTCAAAGTGGCTGTCACCGCAACACCGCGGTTGCGGCAGGGTGTTTCAGCCCGGCATAAACCGCAGTAGAATCCGGCGGTTAAACGTTTCGTGCATCTTAACTTCCCGTCAGCACTTTTCCACAAACGCATGACAAGCTTTGATCTGAGTCGAATTACCTGTGAAACCGACGTGCAACACGTTGAGTATCACGAATCGCTGGAATCCACGAACAAACTGGCCCGCGAAGTGCTGTCTGATCTGCTTCCGCTGTGTCCGTCCCTGGTGTTGACGGCCAATCAGACGGCCGGTCGTGGCCGTGGCTCCAATTCGTGGTGGGCGACATCCGGTGCACTCACGTTTTCGTTAGTACTGGATGTGGCTGATCTTCAGATGTTGCCGGATCGATTGCCACTGGTTTCGCTGGCGACGGGACTGGCCGTGCGGAACGCGGTCGCCGACCTGGTGCCTGGCCACTCTGTCTTCATTAAATGGCCTAATGACGTTTTGGTCGGTGGCGCAAAGGTGTGCGGCATTCTGACGGAGCAACACACGGTAGAAGGAAGGTCGGCACTTGTCATTGGCGTTGGCATCAATGTGAACAACTCACTGGCCCCTGCGCCCGAAGATGTCCGTCAGCGAGCAACCAGCGTTTTTGACCTGCGAAACGGGCATCATGACCTGACGGACATTCTGATCGCACTACTGCCTGAAATTCACGAAACGATCAGAGGCCTTCGTGATCGTCAACCGGCGTTGTTGTCGGAATTGAATGCTCACAGTCTTCTCAACGGTCTGAAAGTGACAATTCAGATCGGTCAGGCAACAACGAGCGGCCTGTGCCGCGGCGTCGACGAATCCGGTTGTCTTGTCATCGACGACGGTCAGATGATTCACCGCTTCAATGCCGGCACAGTGATTAAATGGCGATGACGGTCATGTGTTCTAACCGTTGATCGGCGTTGGGAAAGGGGTCGGGAACCAATAGTGCGAAGCACCCGAAGGGCCGTTCCGGCTATTGGTTCCCGACCCCTTTCCTGCCGAGCCGATTTCGTTAGCTGCCCAACCATGATTCCAGCGTGTCAGCAGCATTCTTGGTATTTGTTGCAGGAGTCAAATCCTTCTTCGTGATGCTGGTCAGTTTGGCGACATATTCCATTGTGCTCTTCAGAGCGTCCGGAGTCGCCGTGGCGTCCACCTTGCAGCAGTAGATCACGAGGTAGTCGCCATTTTCAGACTTTTCAACCGTCCATGCCCCTATCTTGGTGCGGGCACTTTGCTGCAGCAGCTTCATCATCGTCTCCAGACCAGGAGCTTCCTTCAATGTCGCCGCCAATGCCCAGACCTTACGAACGTCGGCTCGTTCGAAGTACTCGACTTCCTTCGTCACAAACACAGATTGTCTGTCGTTGTCCGTCTGATGAATCGACACCTCAAAGTGACCACTCTCGTGCTTCGTGAATTTCAGTTCCGTCCTTTCCAGAACATCGATGACGGGCAGTGGAGCGGGTTTCCAGGGGCTCTCCAGAAAACCCTTCAGTTCAGAAACATCAACGCAGTAGCTGACCAGCCGTGCTTTGGGAGAAATCGCCTGAGAGATCGCAACCAGTTCGCCATCGTTGTTCACCACGGGACCACCGCTGTCACCGGAGTTAATGGGAGACTGCGTTTCCACAACTCTGAAGTCGTGTTCGCCAGCTCCCGTTCGAAACTGCTTCTGATAGACGGAGCGGACCGTGCCGGAAGTGAAGACCCACAACGCGTCGGTTGAGCCTGGGTTTCCGATCGACTGAACGTCTTCACCAGGTCCGATACTGCCTTCGGCAAGGGGAATGGCAACGGCGTTCTCTGGCAGTCGATCCAGCTCCACCAATGCGAGGTCTCGTTTGCGGTCGACCCCCAATACTCGTCCGCGGATGCCAATTTGTTTGACATTCTTCAGGTAATGTGAGCGTTCAACAATGGGCTTTCCGTCCTTTGTTTCCGGGAAGAAGACCACCGTCGACCGAGCGTCGCCAACGACATGAAAGTTTGTGATCAGAAGTTTCTTCTGAGCGTTGACCAGAACTCCTGTTCCGCTGGACGTCGCGCCGCCGGTTTTGGCCAGGACCCATGCCGTGGAATTCAGCGTTTTGTTGTAGATTTCACTGTCCGCGAATGTGTTTCCGGCCAGACACGCGACCGTCATCGCACACGCAGCAAGTCGAATAAGCACGTAATTTGTTGAAGTTTTCATATCGCCACCATTTCCGAGTCCTGAAGGTGTTTGTTGGCAGAGGGTCTCTTGACCTGCCGCAATAACCCTCAGCGCAAAACGCCGGGATGTGTTTCAGTTTTTCCTGAAGGATCTTTGACCTTCAAACCCCCGCGCCCACTTTCCTGGTGGAACGAAGCCGTTGTTTCACCGTACAATTTCCCCTCAAATCACAGTTTCAACAGTAGCCTCAGATCGCCCGCGTCGCGGACTAAGACGAATGCCAGAAAGTTCCTGGATGCCAGATCTGCCCGTACTTCGCCACATCGCAGTGTCATGTCTTATGACCATGGTCACTGGGACCGCCATGGCAAAGGCTCGACCGAATATCCTGCTGTTCACCGCCGACGATCTGCACGCGGAATCATTGGGCGTCTACGGTGGTCGACCGGGCGATCTGACGCCGCACCTGGATGCCTTCGCGGCAACCGCAATGAAGTTCAATCGCGCCCACGTCAACGCGGCCATTTGCGCGCCATGTCGAGCGATCATTGCTACCGGCCGCTACAGCCATCGTTCCGGTGCGATGGGGTTCATGAAGGCCAGAGAAGATGTTCCGGACATCGTGACAACGCTGCAGAACGCCGGCTATCACGCCGGCATTCTGGGAAAATATGGTCATTCAACGCCAAAGACGTCGATGACGTGGGACTACCATTTCGACCAGAAGGAACTGGGGAACGGCCGCAACCCCGAAATCTACTACCAGCGCAGCAGAACTTTCCTTGAGCAATGCCAAACTGAGGGGAAGCCATTCTACTTCATGGTGAATTCGCATGACCCGCATCGTCCCTATTGCAACCCCCAGAAGCTGACGAAGGGGGCCGCCATGCCCTCGCGCACCTATGATCCTGCAGAAGTTTCCGTCCCCGGATTCCTGCCGGACCTGCCTGGCGTGCGTGCCGAACTGGCTGAGTATCTGAATTCTACCCGACGTCTGGATGATACGTTTGGGAAAGTCATGCAGGCGCTTGGCGAATCCGGTTTTGCTGACAATACGCTTGTTGTGTTTATTTCCGACAATGGTATCGCCGTGCCCTTCGCTAAATGCAACGCCTGGTTTCATAGTTCGCGGACGCCAATGCTGGTGCGCTGGCCTGGCAAGGCAGATGCGGGCATCACGAATGACGGTGACTTCGTTTCCACAGTCGACCTGTTCCCCACGTTTATGGAAGTCAGCGGTGTTACGGGGCCCGAGGGGCTGGACGGTCGTTCCTTCGTGCCGCTACTCAGGCAACAGCCACAGGTGGATCGCGGCTACGTTTTTACTCAGATCGATTCCAAGGCGGGAGGTGACGCGGTCCCGATGCGCAGCGTACAAACTGGAGAGTACGGATACATCTACAACCCCTTCAGCGATGGCAAGCATTGGTATCGAAATAATAACGAAGGCAAAACGATGGCTGCTATGCAGGCTGCGTCCGAGACTCATCCCGAAATTGCGGCTCGGATTAAGCTTTTTCGTTATCGCGTTTCGGAAGAA
>JAAERP010000055.1 GCA_024230215.1 Fuerstiella sp.
AGTGCCCAGCGGTTGCACGGAGGACAGAGCTCCGGCGAGCGAGAATTCGGCGACCCAATCGGGGCGGGAGGTGATCCAGAAGTGCCCTTTGGCGCGGATCACTCCCGGTAGGTCGCCGTTCAGAACATCAAGAATTTTCTCTGGTATGAACGGCTGACGGGCGCGGAACACGAAACTGGTGACGCCGTATTCGTCTGTTTCAGGGACGTATTCGGCAAACCCGTAGAGTTCTTTGGCCCACATTGGGTGTTCATGGGCTTTGTCGAAGTCAAAGAGGCCTGTGTCAAGAATGGCATCGGCGCGAGCGTTGGAGTGATTGGTTTCGATGATACGGGCGTCTGCGTTGAGGCTACGGATGATTTTGCGCGCAGCGTCAGTCCGATCCGGTCCGGCATCGTCGACTTTGTTAAGGACCACAACGTCGGCAAATTCGATCTGGTCGGTCAGCAGGTGCACAAGGGTACGGTCGTCGTCTTCGCCCATGACTTCTCCGCGGTCGTGCAGGAAATCGTGACTGGCGTAATCCTGAAGTAGGTTCACAGCGTCGACCACAGTGACCATGGTGTCCAGACGGGCGGTGTCGGCGAGGCTGTTGCCGAATTCATCGCGAAACTCGAAGGTGGCGGCCACGGGCAGGGGTTCGGCGATGCCTGTGGACTCGATCAGAAGATAGTCAAAACGGCCGTCTTCAGCGAGGCGGCGGACCTCAACCAGCAAGTCGTCACGCAGCGTACAGCAAATGCAGCCGTTGGACATTTCGACCAACGTTTCTTCGGTGCGGGAGAGTTCGGTGTCGGCGCGAACCAGGTCGGCATCGATGTTGACCTCGGACATGTCATTCACGATTACAGCCACGCGGCGGCCTTCCCGGTTGTTCAGCACCCGATTGAGAAGCGTGGTCTTACCAGCACCAAGAAAGCCAGAAAGAACGGTGACGGGAAGGCGGGTGTCAGTCATGGACGATTCCTTGTTTGGGTGGCGGCGCCGCTGTTAAGATTTCGTTTGTGTTATGTTATAATATAACAATACACAAGCGATTGATCACCCGACCTGCGGGCAATCCCGCAAGCGCATCAAAATTTTGAGGACTTTTTGTCAGCCGGATTTCTTCAGGTCAGCGATGAGGCCGTTGATGTCGCCTTTGTTTTTGTCGAGCATCGCGCCGATTTCGGCTTTTTCAGACAGGCGCAAAGAAATGCCTTCGATGATCAGATCGAAGAATTTGCTGCTGCCGGATTTGTCGGACACCAGAAAGTTGACCTCGAATGGCGCCTG
>JAAERP010000056.1 GCA_024230215.1 Fuerstiella sp.
AGCGGCGACCGGCATGGCGGACCTCACCGTCCATGCCGATGTGACATCCGGCAGCTTTTCCATCTCCTTCGGCCGAACCAGTGGGACCAACTTCTTCAATGGCTTTAATTCCAACAACGGGGCAACTGCCACATTGTCGAGTATCGCCATGGGCGACTTGCACCTGCAGATGACTGCGAATCAGCGTACCGATATTGCGGACGCTCGATTCTCGATGAATGTTTCCAGCACAAACGCCAATGCTCAATTTGTCGTGAAGACTGAAACAATCTTCACCTCTATTAGCAGCACCTCGGTGTTTGTTGCTCAGCAGGTGGGTGCCGGCCAGGTCTGGAACGGGAATACCGCTTCCATGTACTCGAGTGTGCAAAGTCAGATTTTCTTTACGTACTGGAATCCCAGTTCCAACATTGACACGTGGACGAACCCCGACGCCACCGGCACGAAGTACCTCAATTTCCTCATTGAGGATGGCGGAGCGTTCACCTACGGTTGGATCCAACTCGACTGGAACATCACCGACGCGAACGACTGGTCGGTGGCGATCAGCAACTGGGCGTACACCTCCGACGGCCCGCTCGCCGCGGGCGACACGG